>CAMCFT010000006.1 GCA_945874225.1 Flavobacterium psychrophilum | reverse complement strand
GCTGATTATTTCTTGATTAAATAAGTCAATAATGGGCGATAAATACAATTTATTTCCAGAAACATTAAATTCTGTTATATCTGTTGCCCATTTTTGATTTGGAGCTTCAGCTTTAAATTTTCTTTTTAGAATATTAGGAGCAATTCTACGGATTAATCCCAAAACCTGTGGAGCATCGAAATTCTGACCCCTCTTAATTGAGATCTAAAAGCTTTTATTTTGGCATTAAATGATTCTGATGCATTTGTGCTTCTGTTATCAAAATAGTTTAATTAGTCATAAATATTTGTTAGCCTAAAAAGGAAAATGTTAGTTAGCCTAAAAAGGGATTAATTTGTCTTTTTTATTTTCAAACTTTTTTTGAATTAATCATTTAACCTCATATTTTCTTGACACAGTTTGATAATGGTTTATTATCTGGGCAGCTGTTTTAAAAAATTATTCTGTTTTATTTCTCCTTTTTTTGGATTATAATTTCATTTAGGTTTTGCTATTTACGCAAAATGAGGATTATAATACGTAAATATCTATTTTTATAAAACATCTATTAGTTAGTTTTGAAATGAATATTTATATTCAAAATAAAAAATGATATTATTAAACTACCAAAACCTCAAAAAATTTTTATTAAACAAAATTAATTATGAAGAAATTTTTCAAAAAAACCTTGTTCATTTCTGCATTTCTGTTAATGTGCGGAATAATGCAAGCGCAATCAGTTACCGGAAAGGTATCTGATTCTGCAGGGCCTTTACCAGGCGTTAATGTAGCTGTACAAAATTCAAAAATTGGCACAACTACTGATTTAGATGGTAAGTTCACTTTGAACAATTTGCCAAAAGATGCTGTTTTAACTATTAGTTATCTTGGGTACACCACTCAAAAAGTAACAGTAAACGGTCAAACGTCAATCAATGTATCTCTCGTTGCTGACAATGTTGATTTGAAAGAAGTTGTTGTCGTGGGTTTTGGATCTTCCAAAAAAAAGGATATAACTGGTGCGATTGCAGTTATAGGTTCAAAAGAATTTGAAGGAAGAGCGAATACCGGAATAGGAAATGCGCTTGAAGGAAAAGTTGCCGGAGTTCAAATCACGAAACCTTCAGGTCAGCCACAAGCGGGTTATACGATTAGAGTAAGGGGAACATCAACAATCACGGCCGGTGCAGAACCTTTGTACATTCTTGATGGTATTCCTACTAGTTCAATAAACGAAATCAGTCCATCGGATATTGAAACAATGACCGTACTTAAAGATGCTTCTTCGGCAGCTATATATGGTGCTAATGGGTCTAATGGAGTAATCCTTATTACTACAAAAAGAGGTGGAAACCAAAAAACAAAAGTAACATTAGATGCTTACACTTCATCTTCGACAGTGTCTAAAAAATTAGATGTTCTGGATGCAACTCAATATAAAGCCTTAATGACGGATATGGGTCAGACTACAGACTGGAGCAAATATCCTTATAACAACAACTGGCAAGACAGAGTGTTAAGAACGGCTGTGTCTACAAATTATGCTCTGGGAGTATCTGGTGGCGACGAAAAAACGAATTATTATCTTTCAGGAACGTATCTTAATCAAGAAGGTGTTGTGATGACGAATAAAGTAGAAAGATATACCTTTAAGTTGAATCTTGATCATAAAGTAAGTAAATCCATAAAAGTGGGTTCCAGTATTGGGTACAGCAAATGGAAAGATGTTGATGTTAATGAATCTTGGAAATATGGAGCTATTTTATCGTCGATTACAGGTGCGCCAGTGACTGATGTTTACGAAGCTGATGGAACTTTTTCGATAAATCCATTTATTTCAGATCTTGAAAATCCGGTTGCCTTGCTTTTAAAAAATGAGCACTCTTACGAAAATTATAAATTTAATGGTAATGTTTATGGAGAAATCTCCTTTTTGAAATACCTAAAATTCAAATCAATGTTTGGATTTGAACAATTGAACAGCACCTATAACTCTTGGGTTGATCCATACAGAAGTAGAGAAGGTAGAGGATTTGGTGGTATGGCATCTTTGAGCAACGATCAAAATACTTTGTGGAATTTTGAAAACACCCTTTCTTTTGCAAAATCATTCGACAAGCACAATTTCAATGCTTTGGTTGGTTTTATAGCTTCAGAAGCTGAAAGTTCTTCGGCTTCTATTAGTGCTCAAAATTTTGGTTCAGCAGCAGTACAAACTGTAAACGCAGGAGCAGAAAGAACAGCGGGTTATAGTGAATCTAAAGGAAGAAATGAAGCCGTAATCGGAAGAGTAAATTACAACTATGAAGACAAATATTTGTTAACTGCTAATTTCCGTGCCGATGCTTATTCAGGTTTTGGTGTAGAAAACAGATGGGGTTATTTCCCATCATTTTCTGGAGGTTGGAGAATTTCAAAAGAAGACTTTTTTAGCGGTGTAGATGTGGTAAATGATTTGAAAATTAGAGCAGGTTGGGGCGAGGTAGGAAATGGTCAAGTTGGGCCTTATTCACATTATGGTTTAGTAAGTCCGGGAGCTCCTTATGTAGTAGGGGGTTCGGTTGTGCCAGGTTCAAATCCTACAACACTTGAAAGTACTAATCTTAAATGGGAAACTACTCAACAAACTAATATTGGTATTGATGTTTCACTATTAAATAATCGTTTAACCATCATAAGTGATTATTACATCAAGAAAACGGATGAAATGTTGCTTAATAAAATAATTCCTGCCAGTACAGGTTTTACCGAGGCATTATTAAATGTTGGAGCAATGGAAAATAGTGGTTTTGAATTTACAGTAAGTTCAAAAAATATGGTTGACGATTTAAAATGGAATTCTGATTTTAATATTTCATTTAATAAAAGCAAAATTACAAGTCTTCCTGGAGGAAGTATACAATTAGGCCAGCTTAATAACGACGGTAGAGGATTAGTTGCCATTGCACAAGAAGGACAACCCTTGGGGACTTTTTATGGTTATATTTCTGAAGGAGTTGATCCAGCAACAGGATTTATTCAATATAAAGATTTAGACGCTAGCGGAGATTTAAGTGACGGCGACAAAACGATAATTGGTGATGCAAACCCTGAATTTTCTTGGGGATTGGCTAACGATTTTAAATATAAAAACTGGTCATTTAATATTTTCTTCCAAGGTGTTCAAGGAAATGATATTTTTAACGCCAGCCGTATTGAAACAGAAGGAATGTATAACGCACAGAATCAATTGACCACGGTATTAGATCGTTGGACTACGCCAGGTCAAATCACTGATATGCCAAGAGCAGATTTTGCAGGAGAACAAAATGTTAAAGTATCTTCAAGATATGTTGAAGATGGTTCTTATGTTAGATTAAAATCATTAACTTTAGGCTATACACTTCCTGATGCTATTGTGAGTAAACTAAGTATGAGCAAAGTTCGGTTCTATTTAACTGCCGAAAATCTAATTACTTGGACAAATTATTCAGGATTAGATCCAGAAGTTAGTGTTTATGGGAGAAGCGGTGACGACTCTTTAAAAAACATTGCGCCTGGTATAGATTACGGAACCTATCCACAAACTAGAGATATTATTTTTGGTTTAAACCTTTCTTTTTAATCACATAAAATAAAACAGTATGAAAAATATATATAATAAATTAAGGTTAGTAGGTTGTTCTTTGATAGTTGTTGCGCTTTCTTCGTGCAGTTCAGACTTCTTGGATGTAGCACCTACATCTGAACTTACAACAGGAAATGCGTATAACTCTGCCAAAGATCTTAACAATGCGCTAAATGGTGCTTACAGAACTTTTTATGATGAATTTTATCAATGGGACAATGTTCTTTTAGGAGATGTTCGTTCCGATAATTCTTATAATGAGAATGGAGATGCTCCAATTGTAGCTTATGACGAATTAAATATCACAACAAGCAACAATAGGATGATGGCTAACTGGACACAGTTATATAGAGGAATTGCTCGTGCCAACATTATTTTGGAAAAAATAAAAAGCGTTAATGATCCCGCTTTGGATAAAGATAATTTAAGACCATATATCATAGGACAAGCCAGATTTTTACGTGCATTTCACTATTTTCAATTGGTTAAAAATTATGGTGGCGTGCCTATTGAACTTAATTCTAATTCCACAGATCCAGGTACAATTAATTTACCTCGCTCAACTGAAATTGAAGTTTATGAACAAATTAATGCTGATTTATTAATAGCTATTGCAAGTTTACCAGATTTTTATTCTAGTGATGTTGCAAGCGAAAACAAAGTTAGAGCTACAAAAGGAGCTGCCAATGCTTTAATGGCAAAAATCTGGGCACAACGAAGCGACAGAGATTATACCAAAGTTTTACAATATGCTAATGCTGTAATTTCTAGCCCAGCTGGTTATGGCTTGGTTGCAAATTATGCAGACCTTTTTGATGGAGATCATTATTTTAATAAAGAGTCTATCCTAGAAATCTCTTTCTTGGGTGGTAACTGGGATGTTTCTAACTGGGGTGTTCAATTGTTTTTAGGGCCAGAAGATGGATGGCAAAAATACGCCACGCCTACTAAAAATTTAATTGCTGCTTACGATGCAGAAAGTGACGTAGTTCGAAAAAATGCCAGTGTTGTTTTTTGGGATAATCTGGACTGGGCTGACGAAAATTGGAATCCTTGCGGAGACAAAACGATAGCTGTCCCTTTTCCGTACAAAGAAAAACACGCCGATGGATGGAATAGTGGAGATCACCCTTATTTATTGCGTCTGGATGACATCATTTTAATGAAGGCTGAAGCGCAAAACGAATTGGGAGATTTAGCGGGATCATTAGTAACAATAAAACTAATTCGTGACAGAGTTGGTTTGCCTGTTCTTACTGCTACTTCTAAAGCGGATATGAAAACAAAAATCTTGAACGAAAGAAGATTAGAGTTGGCTTTTGAAGGCGAACGTTGGTATGATTTAGTTCGTGCAGGTGTTTGTACAACTGTAATGAATTCTTTGAACGAAGTTAAATACACTTGCGGAGGAGGAACTCAAAGTACTGCAATTAGTATTAGCTATAATTGTACCAATGAAAAATGGTTGTGTCCTATTCCTCAATTAGAAAGAGATACAAATCCTAATTTAACCCAAAATCCTGGATATTAGTAATTAGTAATAATGTTTGATTAGTTTTTTTTAAATTTTGAATACTTCGGAGATTTTCTTCGAAGTATTCTTTATTTTTCACAACATTAAAATTGTAATTATGAACCATAAGCTTGCTTATTTTTTGCATTTTTTTATTCTGGCACTTCTGTTCTCTTGTTCTAGTTCCAGTCAAAATAATCCTATTCCTGAAATCCCTGTTGACAATACGCCTCAACCTGTGCTAACCGGAAAGATGGTTTATCATAGTTATTCCTGTTATAATTGTAATGATTCTAAAATCTATCTTTATAATTTCAGTACTAGTGAAAGAACGGTTTTGAGTCAAAATTGGACTATTACAAATTCAATGAACGCTCATTTTTCGCCTGATGGAACTAAAATTGTATTTATGGGAATTTCTCAAACCAATAATAGCTGGGATATTTTTATTTATACTTTGGGGACGAATATTCAACCAACGAACCTTACCCAAAATTCATTAGGAAGAGATGAAGATCCAAAATTTTCATTTGATGGCACAAAAATTATTTACAAGACAAACGGAGTTTTAAAAGAAATGGACACTTACGGAACTATTATAAAAACGTTCACAGTGCCCAACTCCGAAGCTTCGATGCCCTATTACACCACTGATGGGAAAAGTATTTTGTATTCAGGAAATGAATCCAATAATTCAACTGCGGATATTCTAAAATATAATATTTTAGAGGGTACAACCCAGTCATTAGCCAAAATGGTAAATATTAATGAATATTACCCAATAGTTATTGATGCCAATACCTTTTTATTTACCCGTTCCACCACTAGTGACCAAGTTTATTTGGGTTATTTTAATGGGACAACAGCAATAAAATTACCTTTCAACGAATCAGACTCCGATTTTTCGGATGCCTATCCAGTTAACAACCACACTGTGTTACTTTCTAGCACCAAAAAGGGTGGACGAGGAGAGTATGATTTGTATTTAGCGGATGAAATCACGGGCAAAAAATGGTCGTTAAACCTTTACAATCCCTATATTAACAGCGCCAATAACGAATTGGGAGGGTGCTATTCGCCTTTGTAAATATTAAAAATCAACTTTATGAAACGTTTCCTAATTATTTCAGTAACACTTTTTGTCTATACAATTTCAGTCTATTCGCAGAGCAAACCATTATTCGACGAAAATAAATTGCAAGTCAATTGGGAATTAATCGCTAATAATTATAATAAAGAAGAAAAAGTACTGACATCTTTGAAATTTACAAATACTGGCAAAACCTTTTTTCCAGCCTCGGGATGGACAATATATATCAGCTACAGTCGTGAAGTTTCTCCGATTTCAAGTTCGCCAGATTTTATTATTACACACATAAATGGTGACATTAGCCAAATAAAACCAACCAAAAACTTCAAAGGATTAAAGTCGAATCAGAGTGTCGATTTTTCTTTTCTTTCCAACGGAAGGATTCTGAATCTTACCTATGCTCCCGCAGGATTATATATTGTTTGGGACACAAATCCCGAAAAAGGATATTCCATAAAAAATTATATTTTAAAACCAATTTCAGATTCTTCTGTCAATTTTGTCACTGCAGAAACTACTTACAATAATAATAAAATTATAGAAGACATTCCAGTTGAAAGTTTGCCAAAAATCTTTCCTTCTCCAAAATATTTTAAGGCCATTGATGGAAATTTTGTTTTGGATGAAAACGTCAACATTCAATCAGATTCAGAATTTTCAGGTGAAGCCAAATATCTTTCGAATGAATTGGATAAAGTTCTCGAAAGGAATATTGCAGTTAATTCAAACATAAATAGTGGAAAACAAATCATCCTAAAGAAAGCAGATTTAAAAAACGAAGAATATATTCTTGATATTCAAGCGGATAAAATTGAAATTTCGGCTTCATCAGGCAGTGGAATTTTCTATGGAATCCAATCATTGAAATCGCTATTGCCTGCAGAATCTTGGAAGAAAAAATCAACTTCAATTCTGGTTTCCAATTGTTATGTAAAAGACGAACCACGCTTTGAATACAGAGGTTTTATGTTTGATGTGGCTCGAAATTTCCAGACTAAAGAAACTATTTTCAAAATGCTCGACGCAATGTCTTTGTATAAAATGAACCGTTTTCATTTTCATTTTAGTGACGACGAAGGCTGGCGAATTGAAATCCCGTCTTTGCCAGAACTGACTGATATTGGCGGAAAGCGAGGATTTACATTGGATAGCAAAAACTTTTTGTCGTCATCTTACGGAGGCGGTCCAGATACGGGAGTTTATCCTGGAAGTGGTTATTATTCGAGGCAGGATTTTATCGAAATATTAAAATATGCTACCGAAAGGCACATTCAGGTAATCCCAGAAATTGAATCGCCGGGACACAGTCGGGCTGCAATTAAAGCGATGGATTCCAGGTATAATAAATTTATGAAACTCGGTAATCAAGAGGAAGCCAATCGTTATTTGCTTCGAGATTTAAATGACAAATCTGTTCATACTTCGGCACAATTGTGGAAAGATAACGTGATGTGTGTGGCTTTGCCTTCGACCTATACTTTTATGGAAAAAGTAATTGACGAAATTTTGTCAATGTATAAAGATTCCAATGCGCCCATTTCAACAATCCATCTTGGCGGTGACGAAGTGCCTTCAGGAACTTGGGAACTTTCGCCTTTGTGCAACAAACTAATTGCCGAAGATGAAAAAGTTAATTCTACGGATGATCTTTGGTACTACTATTATGACAAGTTAGAAACAATAACTTCAAAACGGAATCTTGCAGTTTCAGGTTGGGAAGAAATTGCGATGCGAAAAACAGTTTTTGACGGTCAAAAAATTTATGTTCCCAATCCCGATTTTGCCAATAAAGGATTTCGAGCTTATGTTTGGAATAATGGAATTGGTTGGGGTTCGGAAGATTTGCCCTATAAATTAGCCAATGCAGGGTATAAAGTTGTGCTTTCCTGCGTGAGTAATTTGTACTTTGATTTGGCTTACGAAAAAGCCGCCGATGAGCCTGGATATTCTTGGGCTGGATATAACAATATCGACAAACCATTCTATTTTATCCCTTTCGATTATTACAAAAACACCAAGGAAGACACAGATGGAAACCCAATCGATTCTAGTTTGTTTAATGGAAAAGAGCGGTTGACCGATTACGGAAAATCGAATATTCTTGGAATTCAAGCGCAGCTTTTTAGCGAAAATGTTCGAAATACAGGAATATTGGAATACTTATTATATCCAAAACTATTGGCATTGGCTGAACGTGCTTGGGCACAAAATCCATCTTGGGCAACTGAATTGGATAAAAGTAAAAGCGAAATATTGTATAACAAAGATTGGTCAGTGTTTGTAAATGTCCTCGGCAAAAAGGAACTTCCACGTTTGGATTCCTATTCAGGAGGTTATGTTTATCGCATTCCTCCAGTTGGAGCAATTGTCGAAGACGGGAAAGTGAATGCTAATATTCAACAACCTGGATTCACGATTCGCTATACGACAGACGGTTCTGAGCCAACAATTAACAGTGATATTTATAAATTTCCAATTGCTATAAAAGGCAAAATCACGCTTTGTGCATTTTCCAATA
The DNA here is from genome assembly GCA_945874225.1 of Flavobacterium psychrophilum. Classification (GTDB taxonomy): domain Bacteria; phylum Bacteroidota; class Bacteroidia; order Flavobacteriales; family Flavobacteriaceae; genus Flavobacterium; species Flavobacterium psychrophilum_M. The sequence goes on along the minus strand of CAMCFT010000006.1, from coordinate 123,734 downwards.
ATGGAAGAAAAGGGAAGCTGACTATCATTGAAAACAAGGCAAAGTGATAAAACTGCATCTAAGGTTGTTTGTTTTATATTAACTGATTCTTGCGTTTTTTGAATATAAAAATACGCAGAATCAGCATTCAAACTATAGAAGTTATGGTACTATTGTATAAAGAAACCGTTTATGACTGAATCAACAAATAATAATAAATGAGTATAAAAAAAGATATTTCTAAACCTAAAATTTATTATACAATTATCGCTTTGATAATGTTAATTTTCTTTGTGATTTCATTTATTACCAACATTTTAAATTCTATAATTGTTGATGTAAAGACAAGTTTTGACTTGAGTTTAACACTAACAGGTTTGTTGCCTTTCTCCTTTTTTATTGCTTATGGAGTGATGTCAATTCCTGCTGGATTTCTCTCTGAAAGATACAATGACAAGAAATTATTGGCTGTTTCTTTTTTGGTAATGATGATTGCTTCATTAGGTTTTGTAATTTTTCCGGGCTATGTTGTTTTTAGTGTGACGCTTTTCTGTTTGGGCTGTTGTATGGCTGTTTTGCAAGTGGTTATCAATCCGATGCTTCGAGTGGCAGGTGGCGAAGAGCATTTTGCATTTAACTCCGTATTGGCGCAAGTAGTATTCGGTCTGGCTTCTTTTGCAAGCCCTTATTTGTATCAAAAAATAGTAATAACAAATTCTGAAGAAAACTTTTTTACTGATATATTGAGAAGTTCAGTTCCAAACAATATGCCTTGGGCATCCTTGTATGTTGTTTTTTTGGTGATTTGTTTTGCTTTATTTCTTGTTGTGCTATCAACTAAGTATCCTGATTTTAATAAAAATGATGATGAAAAAGCGGGTGATTCTAGTTCTTATCTGGATCTTTTAAAGAACAAATGGACGTTTCTTTTCTTTATTTCCATTTTTTGTTATACGGGTATTGAACAAGGAATAGGGAATTGGATTTCGCAATTTTTAAAGCAATATCATGGCTTTGATGAAAAAACTATTGGGGCAAATACTGTAGCCTATTTTTGGGCAATGCTTACTGTTGGTTGTCTATTGGGCTTGGTTTTGTTGAAATTAATGGATAGCCGGAAAATTTTAATTGTGGCAACAATAGCGGCTATTACTTCTTTGTTGTTTGCATTAAACGGAAGTGCCGAAGTTGCTCTGATTTGTTTCCCTTTAGTTGGTTTTTTCATATCAGTGATGTGGTCAATCATCTTTTCTTTGGCATTAAATTCTGTAAGTACTCACCACGGTTCCTTATCCGGAATTTTATGCACAGGAATTACCGGTGCTGCCATTATACCCTTTATTATTGGTTGGATAGGGGAATTAACAAACCTTAAAACTGGAATGTTTTTTCTGTTGATTCCAATGGGATTTGTTTTATCAATTGGATTTTGGGCTTCTCCATTGGTAAACAATAAAACAATTAGTTTAAAAAAATTGAATTTATAATTATGAACGATATAGTATTAGGAATTGATATTGGAGGAACTTACCTAAAAATTGGTCGGGTGGAGAATGGTGTCATAGTAAAACAAACTTTTAATTGTGTCGATAGTAAAGCTACAGAGGAGGAAACTCTTTTCTCGCTTTTTGAAGCAATAGACAGTATTATTAATTCAGATGTTACCGCTATTGGGATTGGAGTTCCGGCAGTTGTAGACCCCATAACAGGAGTTGTTTATGATGTGCAAAACATCCCTTCCTGGAAAGAAGTGGCTTTGAAAGAAATAGTGGAACAACGCTATAATCTTCCTGTTTATCTGAATAATGATGCCAATTGTTTTGCATTAGGAGAAAAAATATTTGGCAAAGGAAAAGACTATGAAAATTTCATTGGACTTTCTATTGGAACCGGAATAGGTATGGGAATAATTATTAATAACAACTTGTATAATGGCGTTCTTTGTGGTGCAGGAGAAGTAGGGATGTTGGCTTATAAAGACGGAATTATGGAAGAATATTCCAGTAGTTTTTTCTTTTCTAAAAATTATCATCAAACCGCAGAGGAATTAAGTTTGAACGCAGCTGAAGGAGACGAAAAGGCTTTACAGGCTTATTCTGAATTTGGATTACATTTAGGAGAATGCATCAAGTCTATTTTGTATATGTATGCTCCAGAAGCGATTATTCTTGGAGGTTCCATAAGCAAGTCTTTTTCTCTTTTCAAGGAATCTATGGAGTTGTCCCTGAAATCATTTGCCTATCAAAAACAAATTGAAGATTTAAAAATTGAGACATCAAATCAAGAGGGAATAGCCATTTTAGGAGCAGCATCACTTTGTTTTCAAGATGTGGAAAATTCTGTTTTGCCAAAATAAATATTTTACTTATTTAGCTTTGGCTTTTCTGTACTGTAAAGGTGTACATCCGTTTATTTGTTTAAATAATCTAGAAAGATTTTTATTGTCATTATATCCAAGTTCAATGGAAATTTCATAAATTGATTTCTCGGATTCAAGGAGTCTGTCTGAAAACTTCTGAATTCTTAATTGGCAAATATATTTATAAATTGCGGAACCTGTGACATCAAGAAATCTCTTTTCAAGAGCTCTTCTGGAGATGGATACCTTTTTGAGGACATCTTCCACATTTATATTATTTTCTATATTTTGGTGAATAAAATTTAAAGCCTTGGAAATTTGTTTGTCTGTTGTAGCACAAATATCAGTAGATTGTCTTGTGATAATTGTGGTGGGTTTTACAGTAATGTCATAAATTTCCTGATCTTTGTTTTCTATCATCAGTTGCATTAATTTTGCAGCTTCATAACCACCTTGTTCCGTATCTAACCCAATGCTGGATAAAGGAGGGTCTGATAAATTGCACGTAATTTCATCATTGTCAACTCCTAAAACCGCTACTTCTTCAGGAATTTTTATTTTAGAGTGTTTGCAAGCTTCGGTGATGTTTTGTGCTCTTTCATCATCACATGACATAATAGCAACGGGTTTTGGCAACGATGTGAGCCATTTACTTAGTGCAGTAGGTTTGTAAAACCATAATTCACGGTGTGCAATTTTTTTTGGACTAAAAAAATGTACTTTTTCCCCTTGTTTTTTCACTGAATCTTCAAATCCTTCGGCTCTTTCTCTAGACCAGACAATGTTGTCAAATCCATAAAAAGCAAAATTTTTATATCCTTTGTTAATGAAATATTTTGCGCCCATTTGCCCCGTTTCAAAATAACCTCCGGTAATGTTTGGGAATTCTTCAAAACGTTCTTTAAAATCTTCGACAATCACTGGAATTTTGGTGTCAACCAATTTTTTTATATCGGCGTGATTATAAAATTGTGCAATAATCCCATCAGCTTTCCATTCTTTTGCAAATTTGATAATGTTATCCATAGAGAGATTTTCTCTATAATGCATCGGCATTCTGCAAAACAACCATGGGCCATGTTCCTTTGAATATTTTGTAATTCCTTTTAAGAGACTTTTGCCGTAATCTTCGGTTAAATCTATAAGTAAAATTATTTTATACATTGATTTATCAAGTTTAGCATCGCCAAAGTTACTTAATAAATTTGCTTCTAAAAAACTTTCCTTTTTACTCAATTACGTATGTTTTTTCGTTTACATTCCAACCCGAAATTATCAGATGTATTTTAGTATTTGAAATCAAATTCTTTGGAATAATACATTTGATTGTTCTTCTTCCATTGGGTAAAACGCTGATAAAATTATCATCCCAAAAAACCGGAAAAATCGTTTTTCCAGCATCGTCCATAACTTTTAAATTGATGAAAAAGCCCAATTTTGAATTTGAATTTTCTAAAGTGACACTTAATTCCGAATTATTTCCAACGGTTTTTGAGCTATATTTTGTGTCAATTTCAGATTTCGGCAATTCATTTAATTTGTTGAAATCGGCATATTCTTTAAGAGGTGTATTACCCCAAAAAGTTTTGTCCCAGTCAAAAACATCCTTTTTATTGGACAACCAATAAAAATTGGATGCAATTTGAATTCCATTTTTATCAAATAATTTCAAGTCTAAAAATACATTTTCAGAATAATTTCCCAATTGAAGAATCGATTTAGACGTAATTGAATTGATGTCAAAAGGAACAGTTTCGGTCTTTAATAATTTGGAATTATAATCAAAAACCTGAATCTGCGCTTTAAGATTTGTTTCTGAAGCCAATGATTCATTTACAGCAACAATTTCATTTTTAGCATAATCATAAATCAATTGGTTGATGTTGTTTGCTTTTCGAGTGGCATAATAACTAGAAGTTGGCAGCAAATAATAATCATACAATTGCCAGTAAAAAGATGGCCAAGCTGAGTTCAGCATCCATTGAATAATACCAGTTGATTGTGGAATTCGAGCCCTGAACCCTTCAAACATTCCACTCATCGCTTCATATCCAAGAACATCGGATTTCAATAAATAATCGTTTAAATCTTTGGCTTTTCCGTAGCGATTATCAATCATCGAAGTATTTACATCCAAGTTTTTAAACGCTACCGCCGAATGGGTACAATGATAATTCCAGTCCGAATTTATTGGCCAAAGTTTGTCTTCTGGAATCATTTTTTTAATGCTTTCCAAAGAAGGAATTGCTGCTCCAGGAGAAGTTTCGGTGTTAAAACCAAAAGCACCTCCATTTTTAGTATCTTCAAACCAATAATTCGGAGAAACATATTCATAAGGACCATTCATTTTTACGCCAACCGGTCCGCTTATTTCGCTGGTTCTTGTTCCTGCAGTCAATAGATAAGGGCGATTGTCTAATTTTTCAATCAAGTTTTTATATTTGATTTCCAATTCGGGTTTTGGTAATTTATCACTTCCTAAAAACCAAACAAAAATACTCGGATGATTTCTTAACCAATGGATTTGGTCAGTTAAAGATTCGAGTGCAAGATTGACATCAGCTTCTGTTTGAATTCCGCCAAAAGCATCGCAGGGTTTTCCTAAATATTCTTCCCATTCCCATTGGCAACTCCAGCCAACCATTGCCAAAATCCCATATTTATCGCACAAATCATATGTATCTTGTGAAGTTCCCCAAATACTCTCGAATCGCAAAGTATTTAGATTCATGTGTTTTACATATTGCAATTGGGTTTCTAAACTCTGTTTATTGTCTCTAAGGAAAATATCGTCTGTCCAACCTGCTCCTTTGATTAATGTTTTCTTGCCATTAAGTATAAAGCCTTTGTGACCTTCAGGAGTGAAATAAGTTTCTATTTCCCGAATTCCAAAAACGATTTCATCGGAATCTGATATGTTTTTATTGGTTTCAAAACGAAGGGAAAGCTTTTGTAAATTGGGTTCGCCGAGATTATTACACCACCAAAGTTTTGGATTTTTAACATATAAAGAGGCAATTTCCTTTGAAGTTAAAGATAAATCCTTTGTTTCATTCGGGTTTAATTTTACAGGATAACGAAATTCGTTCTTTCCAATTCTCCCCACTAATGTTCCAGAAATTATTTCTGAAGTGTGATTTTCGAGTTCAGTTTTAACGGTCAGCCAAGCTTCTTTGAGTGTTGCTGTATTTACTTTTGATTGAACAGCCGAGTTTTTTAACCCCACTTTGCCATCAATTTCAACATAAACTGGACGCCAAATCCCCATATTTTCATCCAAAGGTCTTGGGTTCCAATCCACAAAACCGGTATTAAAATCGCCTGGTTGTGCCCGAAATATTTCAACAGCAAGAACGTTTCCTTTCTTTTTGGCTAAAGCAGTAATGTCAAATGCAAATTGCCTGAAAGTTCCAAAAACTTTGTCGCGTGAGGCTATTAATTTTCCGTTTAGCCAGATATTAGCATAATAATTTATTCCGTCAAAATGAAGAGAAATGTTGTTTTCAGTATTAATGTTTGGTAAATCAAATACGGTTTTGTACCACCAGGAATCATCAAATTGGGTTTTGTCAATTTTTGTATAATTATCGCCAACAAATATGTCTGTGTACAACCCATTGGCAGTCAAAACTCCCATGACGGTTGAAGGGACGCTTGCAGCATACCAACTTTCAGAATTATTTCCTAACGAAGAAATGGAAGTTCCATCGCTTGAAACTTTCTTGTTTTGTTGAACTTTCCAATTTTTATCTAATTGTATTCGGCTTGAATTAGTGGCTTTTGTTCCTGCAAAAGATTGGAACGAAAAGGCAATTATTAGCAATAGAATTATTGTATTTGATATTTTTTTCATTTTTTTATAAATTATTTTTTTTTATCCTTTCAATTGTATTTTTTTAAAAAATCCTTGCAAGTTTATTTTAAACCTGCAAGGAGAATCAAACTAAAAAGCTAACCAAAACTTTTCAAAAATAATAACGTTTAAACGCTTCCATCGCTGTGTATTCTGCAAGACCTAAGGCATTGTATTTATCAGCGGTGTTTTTTGTGCGTTCTTCAACTCTTACCCAAAACTCTCTCGAATCTTCTCCTTGAAACATCACAGAATCTTTTTGGGATTGATGGTAAAAAATTGCTTTTCGTTTCTTTAAAACCTGATCTTCACTCATTGGCACTGCCATTTCAATTTCTTGTGGTTCCCATTCGTGCCAAGCACCGCGGTATAGCCAAACCCAACAATCTTTTAAAAATGGGTTTGATTTTAATTTTTCTATAGCTGCAAAAATAGCATCCAAACAAACTTTGTGTGTTCCGTGCGGATCTGCTAAATCGCCTGCAGCATAAATTTGATGGGGTTTAATCTTCATAATTAGGTTGCTTACAATTTCAATATCTTCATCACTAAGATTATTTTTTTTGACGGTTCCCGTTTCATAAAAAGGCATATCTAAAAAGTGAACCTGATTGTCCGGAAGTCCTAAAAAACGAGTTGCTCCCAATGATTCTTTTCTCCTAATCTGTCCTTTTATTTTGCGAATAGTTAATTCATCATTTTTGCTGATTTTTCGAGTTTGCAAAGCGAGAATTACATTTTTTATGGTTTTATTATTTTCGTCAGCAATATCAAGGGCGACTTCGGCATAACGCAAAGCTTCTTCGTCTGAAACTGCTATATTTCCTGAGGTTTGATAAGTTACGTGTACCTCGTGACCTTGCTCAACTAATCTATCAAATGTTCCACCCATAGAAATTACATCATCATCAGGATGAGGACTAAAAATGATTACTCTTTTCTTCTTTGGCATAGCTCTTTCTGGTCTGTTTTCATCATCAGCATTTGGTTTTCCTCCTGGCCATCCGGTGATAGTATGTTGCAATTTATTAAACATTTTTATGTTTAAATCGTATGCAAGACCTTCTTCTGCAAGTAATCCTGACATTCCATTGTCATTGTAATCTTTGTCATTTAGCTTCAAAACAGGTTTTCTTGCTTTTTCACATAGCCACACAATGGCACTGCTTTTTAACTCTTCTGTCCAAATGCAAGTGGAAACTAACCAAGGTGTTTTTATGCGGGTAAGTTCTGACGCAGCTTCTGTATCCATTACAAAAGTGGTATTGTTATGAATTTGTAAATAAGTTGCCGGAACTTGTGACGAAACATCACCTTCAATAGTTTCTTTAATGATGGATGCTTTGTTTTCTCCCCAAGCTAAAAGCACAATTCTTTTTGCTTTTTTTATGGTTCCAATTCCCATTGTTATTGCCCTGCGGGGTACATTATTTATTCCTAAAAAGGATGCAGAGGCATCAACTCTTGTAATATGGTTTAATGTAATACTTCTTGTTCCTGAATTAGAATGTGAACCCGGTTCGTTAAATCCAATATGTCCTGTTCGGCCAATGCCAAGTAATTGAAAATCTAATCCTCCCGCTTTTAGAATAGCTGCTTCATAAGACAAACAATATTGGTCTAGATTTTCTTGGGCAATCATTCCGTCCGGAATATGTATATTTTCAGGTTTTATATCAATATGCTTGAATAAATTTTCGTGCATAAAATAGTGGTAACTTTCTACATTATCTTTTTCCATTGGATAATATTCATCAAGATTAAATGTGATTACGTTGTAAAAACTCAATCCTTCTTCCTGATGTAACCTGATTAACTCTTCATAAACTTTTATAGGTGAAGAACCTGTGGCAAGTCCTAAAATGCAGTTCTCGTTTTTGGATTGTTTTTCCCTAATTAAGCTCGCTATTTCCTGTGCCACTATTTTGGATGCAATTTCTGAAGATTTGAAAATGGTATTGTGAATTTTTTCAAATCTTGTTTCTTCAAACTGTCCTGGTTCTTTGTGGGAAATAGCTAAACTGGTGTTGTCTTGATTTTGCATTTTGTTGTAAGAGTTTATTTTGTTTAATCAATGTTACAAATCTATTTCTAAATATAAAACTAGAATTAGGAATACGCGTATTATATTCTTCAATTTACGCATAATGTTTTTATTATTTTTATCAATAAAGGTCAATAAAAATTTCATAGTTCTGCCAAATTTATACAAACTTTTTTGCCTTTGGTATAAAAATAAAAAAAAGTGCAAGGATATCTCCTCACACTTTAAAAAACAAATTTTGATTCTGAGGGTTACTTCACCATTTTATATTTTATGTTTTCTGTAACGTTTTTCCAATTATCTGTTCTGAAAGGAACGGCAGGAAATCCTTCTTTATTATAAAGATTATTGTCGCTGGCATCATCTGCCCATCCAAAATGCAATGCAACTGGATTCGGTACATTATCACAGTAAATCATTACTTTGTCTTTGACAATTTGAGCATTTGCAAAATAAAAAACCTTATCGTCTCCTGCAATTTCGAATCCTTTTAGATACCCATATTTGTCAGGAGTTGATAATCCGGAACCTAAATTTTCAAAGGATACCACAATCTTGTTTCCTTGAACTTCCATTGATTTAAAAGTTGGTCCGGTGCAAACAATATTTTGTTTGTAAACATTCTTTAATGCAATTGCAGCTAGTCTTTTTCCAACGTCTTGTTTGTTTTTAGGATGAATATCCGTTGGATCCCCAATATCAGTTGTTATGCACATTCCGGTGTTTGGAAGTTTTAAGGTTTGGGCTTGCGCTTCCCGAAGTTCAGCCCACATACTTCCGTTGTTGCTGTTGCCATTGGTTTCGTTAAAACTGGAAATTTGTACAAAGTAAAAAGGTAAATCACCTTGATTACATTTTTTTCTCCAATCGTTTATCAATAACGGAAAAGCTTTTTTGTATTGTTGCGCTCTCCAGGCATTGGTTTCGCCCTGATACCATAAAACACCTTGGAAAGCGAATGGAATTAAAGGATTTATCATTGCATTGTATAATAATGAAGGATAACTATTCGGACCAACATCACTTTTTATGGCCTCAACTTGGTATTTCCATTTTCCTTTTAAAGGAATGATTTTGTCTCCAATGGTAATTTTAAAATCATCGGATTCGTCATAAATTCCGCCACCGCCACCGCCGTCAACTACTCGGATTGAGATGGTGTTTTTGCCATCTTTTAAAATTCCTGCTGGAATCGAATATTTTCTTTTGGCGTCCCAATTGTTATTTCGTCCAATTTCAATTCCGTTTACATAAGTTATGTCTTCATCATCAATTTTGGATAATTCAATCGTGGCCACTTTTCCGGCATCGTTTGCCGAAAGTGTAATTAATTTTCGCAACCAAACGATGCCATCAAATTCGCCTAAGTCTTGAGTCTCCCAAGCTTCTGGTTCGTTGAGTTCAGGCCAAGCCGAATCATTGAAATCGAATTCTTTATACATTTCAGCTTTCGCTGGATTTATTTTGGAACCTTGAAGTTCTTCTACTCTTTTTGCAATTGATTTATTGAAAACTTTCGAAATAGAATCAAGATTAACATTTGGCATCTCGGCAATCATTTCCTTAAACTCGTCACTGCTTTCAAATGCTTCTCGGCTTGTCCAGGTTTCAGAACCCGTTCCGCCCCAAGAAGTATGGATTAATCCAATTGGAATTTTTAATTCGGCATAGAGTTTTTTGGCAAAAAAGTAACCAACAGCAGTAAAATTACCAACTGTAGATTTATTGCAAACTTCCCATTTTCCTTCTTTCACATCGTCTTTCGGTAAGGAACTAACGTCTCTGGAAACGGTAAATTCTCGGATAAAAGGATAATCGGCATTGTTTATTTCTTTTACGGCATTTGCGGCTTCGCTAACCGTGAATGCCATGTTTGATTGTCCGCTGCAAATCCAAACTTCGCCAACCAAAACATTTTTTACAACAATTTTGTTCTTCCCTTTGATGGATAATTCATAAGGTCCGCCAGCAGTTTCAGCATCTAAATGAATTGTCCATTTTCCGTTTTTGTCTGCTTTTGTGGTTTTTGTTTGCTTGTTGAATTTGATTTCGATTTTCTCATTGGGATCCGCCCATCCCCAAACCGGAATCAATTTATTTCTTTGCAAAACCATATCATCGGCAAATAATTTGGGCAAACGAACATTGGCATTGGCACAAATACTGAATACCAATAATAGAAATAATAGCTGTTTTTTCATTTTTTGAATTGAGATTGATTAATAAAATGTTAATCTTTATTGGTTTTTCAATCCTGCAAGGTTTTCAAAACCTTGTAGGTGAGATTTTTAAATAATTTTGATACCTACAAGGTCAAAAAAAGTCCTTGCAGGATTATTAATTTAAATAACTGTTTAACAAGCAGTTTATTACTTGAAAAATAATAGAACTCAGGTTTTTAAGTAAAAAACAAGGCTATTATCCGTGTACGGTTTCTTTTTTTCCGTAGTTGGTGATCAATTCGCCTTCAAAATCAATCCATTCTTGCCAACGTTTATCGACATCCACTTTCTCTGAATATTTTCTGGCGAAACGGAGAAATGTGGTATAATGTCCGGCTTCACTTATCATTAATTCTTTATAAAATGCCGCCAATTCTTGGTCTTCAATGTTTTGGGATAATACTTTAAATCTTTCGCAACTTCTGGCTTCAATCATTGCGGAGAAAAGTAATCTATCAACAAATGCATCATTTCTGCTGCCGTCTTTTTTCAAAAACTTGAAAAGTTCGTTGACATAATGGTCTTTTCGTTCTCTTCCCAAAGTCAATCCACGTTCTTTGATTATGTTGTGAACCCTTTGGAAATGTTCGATTTCTTCTTTGGCAATTTCCAATAAATCAGTAACTAAATCAACGTGTTCCGAATTATAAGTGATGATTGTGATGATGTTTGTTGCCGCTTTTTGCTCGCACCAAGCGTGATCGGTCAAGATTTCTTCGATGTTCGATTCAACGATATTTACCCATTTTGGGTCGGTAGCTAATTTTAATCCTAACATTTTTCTGTATTTATGGAGATTGAATGTAAAAATACAGCTTTTATTTGTTGTAGAATGGATTGATTTGCGGTTTATTTTTCTTATTTTGCATCATAAATAATTAGTTTCATGATTGCAAATCAGCGTGTTTTAATCCTTGGATTTGTTTGGCCAGAACCCAATTCTTCGGCGGCAGGAGGAAGGATGGTGCAGTTAATTTCTATTTTTAAGGAACAGGGTTTCGAAGTTACTTTTGCCAGTTCTGCTTCGGATAGTGATTATATGATTGACTTGGAATCTTTGGCTGTAGCCAAAAAAGCGATATCCTTAAATTGTTCGAGTTTTGATGTTTTTGTCAAAGAATTGAATCCATCTATTGTGTTGTTTGATCGTTTTATGATGGAAGAACAATATGGCTGGCGCGTTGCCGAAAATTGTCCTGATGCGTTACGATTGTTGGATACTGAAGATTTGCATTGTTTGCGGTTGGCACGCCAAAAAGCATTCAAGGAAAACAGACCATTTTCAACAGATGATTTATTGGTGGAAGATGTTGCCAAAAGAGAAATTGCCAGTATTTTGCGTTGCGATATTTCCTTGATGATTTCCGAATATGAAATAGAATTATTGCAATCTGTTTTCAAAATCGATTCTAGTTTATTGTATTATTTGCCTTTATTGTTGGAGTCAATTGAATATTCAACCAGTCAAAATTTACCTTCATTTGAAGAACGAGCCAATTTTGTTTTTATTGGCAACTTTCTCCACGAACCCAATTGGAATGCGGTTCAATATTTGAAAGAAACGATTTGGCCACTCATCAGAAAACAAATGCCAGAAGCTGTTTTGCAGATTTATGGTGCTTATCCTTCTCAAAAAGTATTGCAATTGCACCAACCAAAACAAGGTTTTCATATTATGGGTCGTGCCAATGATGCTCAAGATGTCGTGAAAAATGCCCGAGTTGTTTTAGCTCCTTTACGTTTTGGTGCAGGAATAAAAGGAAAATTGGCCGAAGCAATGCAATGTGGAACGCCAAGCGTAACAACAACTATTGGTGCTGAATCAATGTGTGGTGATTTGCCTTGGAATGGTTTTATTACTGATGAACCTCAAGTTTTTGCGGATAAAGCTGTAGAATTGTATCAAAACAGAAATCTTTGGCTAAAAGCACAAGAAAACGGTTTTTTAATTATTAAGAAACGCTATTTGAAATCGGTTTTTGAGAATGATTTTGTTGAGCATATTTTAAAAGTACAAACTAATTTGAAGCAACATCGATTAGATAATTTTATGGGATCAATGTTGCAACACCATACATTGACTAGTACTAAATATATGTCGAGATGGATTGAGGAGAAGAATAAATAAAAAAATCCCGTTCTGATTTCTCAAAACGGGATTTCATATACAAACTAGCGAGCTATTAGGCTAGCATCGTCACTGGGTTTTCAATATATTGTTTCAAAGTTTGCAAGAACTGAGCTCCGGTTGCACCGTCGATAGTTCTGTGATCGCAAGCAAGAGATAACATCATTGTGTTTCCTACCACAATTTGTCCATTTTTCACCACTGGTTTTTCTACAATCGCTCCTACGGATAGGATAGCAGAATTCGGTTGGTTAATGATAGAGTTGAATTCGGTAATTCCAAACATTCCAAGGTTAGAAATCGTGAAAGTACTTCCTTCCATTTCTGATGGTAATAATTTTTTGTTTTTGGCTCTTCCAGCAAGGTCTCTTACGCTTGTTCCAATTTGAGACAAACTCATACCGTCAGTAAATGGCAATACTGGAACTACTAATCCGTCTTCAACAGCAACAGCAACACCAATATTCACGTGGTAGTTGATGGTGATTGCATCTTCTTTCCATTGTGAATTGATTTTTGGGTGTTTTTTCAAAGCCATTGCACAAGCTTTAATCACCATATCGTTAAAAGATACTTTGGTATCCGGAACGCTGTTGATAATTGCTCTTGATTTCATTGCTTCGTCCATTGTTACCTCAATCACCAAGTTGTAATGTGGTGCAGTAAACAAGGATTCTGCTAAACGTTTCGCAATGATTTTACGCATTTGCGAATTTTTGATTTCTTCTGTAGCAATTTGTCCTGCTGGAACATAAGGTTTTGAAACAGTTGTCGGTTGTGAGTTGTCGGTTGTCGGTTGAGCAACTTGACTTGGTGCAGCTGCTATTGATGGCGTAAAATTTTCCACATCACTTTTAGTGATACGTCCGTTTTCTCCGGAACCTTTCACTTGTGACAGTTGAATTCCTTTTTCGCTAGCAATTTTCTTTGCTAATGGTGAAGCCAAAACACGTTGTCCGTCAGCAGATACTTCCTGAGCAATTGGCGCAGCTTCTATAGTTGGTGTCGATTTTGCTTCTTCCGTTGTTGCAACATTTCCCACTTTAGGGTTTAGGGGACTATAATTTTCGGCAATGCCGCTAATGTCTGTTCCTTCTGGTCCAATGATTGCCAATAAACTGTCAACAGGAGCCGTTTGTCCTTCTTGAATTCCGATGTATAATAAAGTCCCTTCGTTGAAAGATTCGAATTCCATTGTTGCTTTATCGGTTTCGATTTCAGCAAGAATATCACCTTCGGCAACTTTATCGCCTACTTTTTTCAACCAGGTTGCTACAGTTCCTTCGGTCATTGTGTCGCTCAAACGAGGCATTGTAACTACAATAACTCCAAGCCCCCCAACCCCCAAAGGGGGAGTTGTTGGGGTTGGTTTAACTTCTGTTTCGTTTTTATTGACGGATTCTATTGCTCCCCCTTTGGGGGTTGGGGGGCTTATTAAAGCGGAGATATCTTCTCCTTCATTTCCTATAATTGCCAATAAAGTATCTACTGGTGCAGTTTCTCCGGCTTGAATGCCAATGTGTAAAAGTGTTCCTTCATTGAAGGATTCGAATTCCATTGTTGCTTTGTCAGTTTCAATTTCGGCAAGAATATCACCTTCACTGACTTTGTCGCCTACTTTTTTTAACCAAGCTGCTACCGTTCCTTCCGTCATAGTATCGCTCAAACGAGGCATATTAATTACTGTTGCCATAATTGATTATAGTTTATGAGGTAAAAATGGATAGTTTTCTTGGGCGTAAACCACGTCGTATAGTTGTTGAATTTCAGGATATGGAGATTCTTCGGCGAATTTCACACATTCTTCGATTAAATCTTTTACTTTTTGTTCGATTGCTTCAATTTCTGCTTCGGTTGCATATTTTTGATCTTTAATTACATCTAAAACCTGAGTAATTGGGTCAATTTTTTTATATTCTTCCACTTCTTCTTTCGAACGGTATAATTGTGCGTCTGACATAGAGTGTCCTCTATAACGATACGTTTTCATTTCAAGAAAAGTTGGTCCACCACCGCTGCGTGCTCTTTCGATAGCTTCAGTCATTGCTTCGGCAACTTTTACAGGATTCATTCCGTCAACTGGTCCGCAAGGCATTTCGTATCCTAAACCAAGTTTCCAGATATCGGGATGATTTGCGGTTCTTTCTACAGAAGTTCCCATTGCATAACCATTATTTTCAACGATAAAAACAACTGGAAGATTCCAAAGCATAGCCATATTAAAAGCTTCGTGCAATGAACCTTGTCGTGAAGCGCCATCACCAAAATAAGTTAATGTTACTCCGCCAGTATTATTGTATTTGTCACCAAAAGCAATTCCGGCTCCTACAGGAATTTGTCCTCCTACAATTCCGTGACCGCCATAAAATCCGTGTTCTTTTGAGAAAATGTGCATAGAACCACCCATTCCTTTAGAGGTTCCTGTAACCTTTCCCATAAGTTCAGCCATTACACGTCTAGGATCAACTCCCAT
Source organism: Flavobacterium psychrophilum (assembly GCA_945874225.1). Classification (GTDB taxonomy): domain Bacteria; phylum Bacteroidota; class Bacteroidia; order Flavobacteriales; family Flavobacteriaceae; genus Flavobacterium; species Flavobacterium psychrophilum_M. The sequence continues at coordinate 108,676 of CAMCFT010000006.1, read as the reverse complement.
CCCAATAGGTTGTACGTGATTTCTGTATGCGGTAATCATTTTATCTTTAGTCAAGTCCATAGCGTGCAATGCACCAGCTAAAACGGCTTCCTGACCATTATATAAGTGTAGAAATCCTCTAATTTTTTGTTGAATGTATAATGCTGCAAGTTTGTCTTCAAACTTTCTCCAAAGCAGCATGTCTTCGTACCACTTTAAATAAACTTCTTTTGTTACTTCTTTCATGTGTTTTTTATTATTTTTATGCTAAAGTGTTGTTATGTTTGGTATTTTAATACCTACTTAAGCAAAAATAGTTTCCTCACCCCAAATTTGCAAGTTGCAAAAATAAGACATTCCGAGTAAGCATTAAAATTTAAAAGGTAATTTTTGGTTTTTTTTATAAGAAGCGCTTATCAAACATAAATGGAAGCAGGTTTTTTAGGGAATCCGATTTGTAAACAGCCCCTATTTCGCCCATAAAATAAATCTCGATTGGGGTTTCTTGTTTTATTTCATACTCGGCGATGGACTGCCTGCAAGAACCGCAAGGAGGAATAGGAGCAGTGGTTTGATTCGTATCAGAAGCTGCAGTAATAGCCATTTTCAAAATTTTTGCTTCAGGATATATGGATCCAGCCTGAAAAACGGCAACGCGTTCAGCGCAAAGCCCTGAAGGATATGCTGCGTTTTCTTGGTTTGAACCCAAAACTATTTTTCCATTATCCAATAAAAGAGCCGTGCCAACTCTAAACCTTGAGTAGGGAGCATAAGCATTTTTTCTCACCTCCACAGCTTGAACCATTAGATTTTGAATGTCTTTTGGTAATTCCTGAAGCGATTCGAAAACGGAAAATCGGGTTGAAATAATGATGTCTTTCATTCTTTATATTGGAAAAAAAATCCAAATTTCATTGAAATTTGGATTTTAGGTTATTTTTTTAATTTGCTAATATTCATCGTATTGGTCACCGAAATTAAAGGTAAGTGAGAATCGTAAGGTATTTTCCAAAGGATTTTTAACTTTGGATGTTGAAAACAAATATGAAACATCTACTTTGACAACATTATATTTGAATCCAGCACCAAGCGAGAAAAATTGTCTGGCACCTTTGTCTGGGCTTTCATGAAAATACCCCATTCGCATCGCAAAGGAATCTTGGTATAAATATTCAGCACCCACTGAATAAGTAACTTCCTTTAACTCTTCGCTAAAACCACCTGGCGCATCTGAGAACGACTGGAAAGCTCCTGAAAACCATCCAATAGATCTGTACTCGTCATCAGCAAGGTCCTTATCCGTTGAATCCACATTGCCGCCACTTCCATCCATATCAACTCCGTAATAAACCCCATTATTAGAATATACTTGAGGTGTTGGCACTAATAATTTGGCAAATTCAACATTTACGGCGACCTTGTTATAATCATCAAGTATGAAATCAAAACCAGCTCCTGCTTTTAAATTGGCAGGCAAAAAGTTGCTACTAAATTCAGTGTTATCATAGCTGATTTTAGGACCTAAATTTTGAATATTAAAACCCGCTCTCCATCTTCCGTTGAATTCGTTGAATGCAATTTCTTCTGATTGAAAAAATCCTGCAACATCAATGGCAAATGAACTTGCCGAAGAAGCATCACCAGTATCTGAAGCTACTTTTAAATTGGAATTCATGTATCTGGCGGCAACTGCCATAGAGAATTTTTCGCTTAGTTTTAAGGAATAAGATCCATCAAATGCAAATTCGCTAGGAGAAACTATTCTTGGAATTTCACTTGGATCGCCAGTTTCACGAAGTTCAATATTTCCTAATCCAAAAAATCGAAAACTTCCTGCAAAAGCACTTCGTTCGTTTAGTCTGTTATAATAGTTCAATTGTCCCAAAGAAATATCATTTACCAAGTCAGTAAGATAGGGAGTGTAGCTTATAGAGAAACCTGCTTTGTCTATTGCAAAGGCATATTTTGCTGGATTCCATTGTTGGGAAAAAGCATCTGCGGAAGTAGCAACACCATTGTCTGCCATACCTGCAGCTCTAGCATCAGCGGCAACTAATAAAAACGGAACCGCTGTGGTAATAGGATTCATTTCTTGCGCTTTTGCGAATGAAATTATAAATAAATAGACAAAAAGTAAAAGTATTTTTTTCATTGATGTTTAGTATTAATTGGACAAATATAGTATTTTATTAAAGTATTACAAGTTTTTCAAATTTTTCAGTTTTCGAATTTGTTACATTCGATTTGACCGTGAGTTTATAAACATAAACTCCTTTTCCTATTTTATTTCCAAAATCATCTCTCCCGTCCCAAGTAATTTCTTTTGACAGAAATCCTTCGGTAGTAATAATTTGGTTTTTCGTCCAAACCACTTTCCCTGTTATTGTCATCACCTGAACCTGAACCTCCAATGGTTCGTAAGGTCTGTTGTGCGAAAACCAAAACTCCGTATAATTGACAAAGGGATTGGGATAATTCAACACATGTGTCAATGTTATCGATTCATTTCCTGAGACAATAAATTGTATTTCGGCAGTTATTGGATTGTTATAAACATCCCAAGCTTTGAACGTAATAGTATGCAAACCAACAGCTAAATTCCTGAATGGAAACCGCAGCGTTCCTTTTGTGTAATCATCCAGATTTGTTTGATAATAATCGTTTAATATATAAGGATTATTCACGTCTCCATCTAGTATTGCAATTATATCATGACCTATGCCGCTAGCTGTATTGATACCGCTTTCATCTTCAAGGTTTGCCAGTAAGAACGGAGAATCGTTAGTTGTTCCACCCGAAACAAAAGTTTCGTCGTTCATATATAACTGCACTCTTGGACTAATATTGTCCACGACTGCATTTTCATTTATTCCGCCTACTTTTATGCTGGTGTCATAACCCGCTTGGTTTTCAAAAAGCAGATTTTTTTTAGCATAAAAACTAATTTTTCCGTTGGCCAATGGTACTCGAATATCTCTTGGAACAATAAAACTAAATTCAAATTGCCCGTTTGTAACCGAAGCATTTCCTCTAAAGATAGTTTCTCCAAGAACGTTAAAAGATATCGGCGTACTATATCCATCATTATTCAAAGTTGTTCTTGTGATAAATTTATCGAATATAGTAGTTGAAAGTTCTCCGTTATAATTGGTTAATGGCGCGTTGAATTCATCGGTTATTTCTCCAGTTATTTTCACTTTTGCTAATGATTTGAAATCGTCAAAGGGTTGTGAAACAGGAATGTCATTTACTTTTGTGAGTCTTATTTTTGGTTTTGCTATGGCAAGCATTATGGCTGGGTCGCCAATGTAAAACACAACATTAGTTGATGAATTTGGATTGCTGTTTTTTGCAATTCGCAATGACTCAGCTATAGAATAATATTGGTTTGAACCATAAGAAAATAAATTTTTAGCCAGATGATCATTGAAATTTTCGGCGCTAAACTGTCCTATTTCACGAGTGGTTGTGATCATAGAGATTGCACCGCCTTTTGGATTCCAATACGTATATTCGCCAGCAGTAGGTCTTGATGGATTGTCAAATCGCGAAAAATCACAGGTTATAGTAATGAATAAAGGATATTTATATTGATTGCTTAAATTTTGCCCATCGGATTTTTCCCAAATTCGTTCACTCGTCAAACCGTCTTCACCACCGTGACCTAAATAGTTAAACACCAAAGCCCCTTTTTCGAAAGCGCTGAATAAATCTGTTCTTGCTTTAGGATATCGAGCTCCCCCAGCTGAAGCTTCCTGAACATAAGAGTCTAATAATATTTTATTGACATTTAAAAATGGCTTTTCAGAAGTGATTTTATCTGCTAATATATTTTGTCTGTTTTGCAAGGTTACGTCCGATGCTTTATCAGAATCATCGCTAACCATCACATAATTATTTCTCCAACTTCCATAAGATTTCACATCGTGATATTCAATTACTTTGTTTACCATTTCATCAGCTTGCTCAGTATTGTCATTAATCATTCTTCCCACAGCGATGTCAATTCCGCCAAAAAATGACCCGATATTTCCTTCGTTAGAATCCATCAAGCCATAGAAATCGTCTGAGGCAAAAGAGGACTCTCCCAAGGTATTGCTGTTTAATGAATGATAAATAGGAACGATATTAGTATTGTTTGGGATTCGGTTTTTATAATCGTAGGAAGCATCGCCAAAGAGATTTACATATTTTATTCTTTTATCGCTAGAAGTGGCGTTTTCATAGATGTATCTGATGCAATTTCTGATAGCGGCAATATCCTGTTTCCCAGAGGAAAATTCTTGATAGATTGTTTCAAGCGGAATAACTTTAACATTAAGGTTAGAATAGGAACGGTGAAAATCCGCTAATTTATTGGCCTGAGCCGCTAAAAAAGCTGGAGTAATAATTACATAGTCAATATCCTGAAATAGTCCTTGGGCGTTTTTAAAAAGCGTTCCTTTTAGATTTTGGTTAGCGATTTTTGGTTTGCTGCTTTTTAAAGGTGTAAAATAATCTAAGGCGTCAATTGCAACATATTTTCTGAGTTCGCCAAGTTTTGCTTTAAAAGAAAAGGAAGCTTGATTTGTATTTTCAGCCTTGGTTACATTATATATATCAGTTACATCCCAAATCTGAGAGATTCCGCTTGCACTCGAAATATCATAACTTACAATTCCAGTAGTGGCATACGATAAATCATATTGAAACAGAAATTGTTTTCCGTAACCTTGAAGTTTTCTTTTGGCAACAAGCCTAATATTGTCAAGGTATCCTTTTGAGCCTGGGACACCATTATTATTATAGGATAGTTTAATTTTTATGCTTTCGGAAGCTGGAAAAGTTGTGTTACTTGGTAAAGTACCTCCATTAAACTGAACGCCAGAGTTAACTATAAGCGCCGGAAATGATATTGTCCCAACGTCTTGTCCGTTTGCGGACACTTTAAATGATGTGGCTGTATATGCTGCCGAAGCCACTGTTATATTCAATTTTACAGGTGTTGCGGTATCAATATTTGGAAAACTAAACGAAAATTCCTGATCTTGGTTAATGTCAAATAATTCTCCAAACCATTGTCGGCCGAGACGTCCAATATTCACCAAGTCAAGTTCGTGAAATTGATGGTCATCAAACGTGTTTAAATTTAAAGTGCTGCTTCCGGTGGGTGGAATCATATTTGAGATTCTCTTTCCGTCATTTCCCTGAACCGTAACATAATAATAGGATTTAGTATCATACAAATTATTGTTAGTTTGACTTTCATCACTCCAAGTATCAACCCCTTCGGCGTAAAATAAAATATAGTCTTCATCATTAAAAACACCATCACTTTCGCCAACAATCTGGATTGTGTTCTCCGTTAAATCAGTAGGATAATTAGTGCCGTTTGATAAAGGCAACATTCTGCCGCCGTTTCCGTAAATTTTTATTTTTTTAGGGTCAATTCCACTGACATTAAAGCCTAATTGCTGTAAAAAACTTTTGGAAACTTTATAAACTCCTGATTTTTCAACATAAAATTGATACCAATCACCCGTTGCTAAAACAGAGTTTATTATGACGCTAGTTTTATTGGTTTGGGAAATTCTTGAAGCACTGCTGCCACTTATAGAATAGGAAAAAGATTTAATACGTTTGAATCCAAATTCATCTTTTACTATTGGAGATAAGACGAGAAATAGCTGTTTTATGCCTCTTGATTCATTTATTTTTAAAGATGCTGAAGGTGTTTTTGGGATATTTCCCGGGTCTAGATCGCCAAGTTGCGAGGTTGTTAATGACTCGTAAACCACGTTTGTAATTTGAACGGCATTTCCGTCAAAAGAGCTTGATTCCGTTAGGTTTAAAATACAGGAAATAGTTCTTTTATAAGAGTCATAACTATAACTGTTGCCGACAAATTGTGGTACATTAATTTTGGAATCACCAAAAGACATTTCTCTCTTTTCAAGCCATACAATAGCAATATCCCCTTTAATTTGCGCAAAAGAGACAAAAGGGATTAGGGATAAAAAAACCAAAAGTATTTTTTTCATTATTTTCTAAAACGGAATTTATGGCAAAATATTACGAGGAGTAAAAATATATCATTTAGTGTAATTTTAAATAATAAATAGTATAAATTTGCGTTTAGATTGAGTATTTTATCGAGATAACACAATTCAATTTATTAAATAAAAAAATGATGTTGCAGTTTAATGGTTAATTATTATATTGCACCACTGAAATTATCACCTACAAAAAGTATGAAAGTAAACAAAATTATGGCCTTACGTTTGATTTTATCAATGATGTTGATTATTGGTTTTGCTAGTTGTAGTAAAAAATCTAGTTCAAAAAACGCATCACAAGCAACAGGTTGGAACGTAGATAGTAAAAAAGGATCTTCAAAAAATAAACAAGAAGCTGGGCCTGGACTGGTTTTTGTTGAAGGCGGAACATTTACAATGGGTAAAGTTGAAGACGATGTTATGCACGATTGGAATAATACTCCAACACAGCAGCACGTTCAATCCTTTTATATGGATGAGACTGAAGTTACCAATAAAATGTATTTAGAATATTTAGACTGGGTGAAAAAAGTATTTCCACCAAGTGAAGAAAACTACAAAAATATATACGAAGGAGCATCACCAGATACTTTGGTTTGGAGAGATAGATTGGGTTATAATGAAAATATGACCAATAATTATTTGAGACATCCTTCTTACGAGGGTTATCCTGTTGTGGGTGTTAACTGGATTCAGGCCGTTGAATTTAGCAAATGGAGAACGCAACGTGTGAATGAAGCGTTATTGGAAAAAAGCGGTTATATTAAAAAGAATGCAAAAACAAATGACGTATCTGCCGAAAGTAATTTTGATACAGAAACCTATTTGAATTCTCCAACATTAGCTTATGGTGGAAATGCCGATATTGTAATAGCAGGTGGGAGAAATGCAAAGAAAAATAAAAACACTAATACAGCTAAAAAAGACCCTAAAAACAATAAAGTAAATGTAACTCAACCAAGTTATGCAACGCGTTCTTCTGGAATTGTACTTCCGGAATACAGACTTCCAACTGAAGCTGAATGGGAATATGCTGCTGCTGCCGATGTAGGACAAAGAGAATACAATATATATAAAGGACAGAAAAAATATCCTTGGTCAGGAAGTTACACCCGTTCAGGAAAAAGACAAAGCAAAGGAGACCAATTAGCCAATTTCAAACAAGGAAATGGCGATTATGGTGGAATAGCTGGATGGTCTGATGATGGAGCTGATATTACCAATGAAGTTAAAAAATATCCAGCAAATGATTTTGGATTGTATGATATGGCTGGAAATGTAGCCGAATGGGTTATGGATGTTTACAGACCAATTGTCGATAATGAAGCTAATGATTTTAATTATTTTAGAGGGAATCAATACACTAAAAATAAAATTGGAAAAGACGGTAAGGTTGTAATTATTACTAAAGATAGTATTCAATATGCAACTTTAAGTAATGGTAAAAAAGTTGCAACTGCTTTTCCTGGTCAAATTGCTCAGGTTCCAGTCGATGAAAATGAAACGTATTTGAGACAAAACTTTGATAAAAGTGATAATAGAATGTATAGAGATGGTGACAAGCAATCAACTCGATATTTTAATTTTGCAGATTCAGAGTCGGACACAAAAAAAGGAAAAGATGATAAGTTGATGTACAATGCTCCTAAACACAACGTTACTGTTGATAGTCTAGGGAATATGGTTCGAAAATACGACAAATCAAATAAACGAACTACTTTAATAAATGACAATGTAAGAGTTTATAAAGGAGGTTCTTGGCGAGACAGAGCGTATTGGTTAGATCCTGCTCAAAGAAGATATTTCCCGCAAGATATGGCAACGGATTATATTGGGTTTAGATGTGCAATGTCTAGATTAGGTGCAAAATCTGATAGAAGAAAATCAGCTAGAAATTAAATTTTTATATAATAGTAATAAAAGCCCTTTGATTAGGGCTTTTATTTTTTAAAATCGTTTTAGTATGGATATCGAATACATTCACAACCTGTTTTTAAAATGTAATTCGGTTTCGATTGACACCCGTAAAATTGAACCAAATTCATTGTTTGTTGCCATTAAAGGAGAGAATTTTGATGCCAATACATTTGCAAAAGAAGCTCTCGAAAAAGGAGCTTCATATGTAATAATTGATAATGAAAATTATTTTATTGACCAAAGAACTGTTTTGGTTGAAAACAGTTTAATTGCTTTGCAAGAATTGGCAAAGTTCCATCGTCAATATTTAAAATTACCCATAATTGCCCTTACCGGAAGCAACGGAAAAACTACAACAAAAGAGTTGATAAATAGTGTTCTTTCAAAAAAGTATAATACAAAAGCAACTGTTGGTAATTTAAACAATCATATTGGTGTGCCGTTGACATTATTATCTTTTAATAGTGAAACCGAGATTGGAATTGTTGAAATGGGGGCTAATCATAAAAAAGAAATCGAATTCCTATGCGAACTAGCAAAACCAGATTATGGTTATATAACTAATTTTGGCAAGGCACATTTAGAAGGTTTTGGTGGAGTAGAAGGAGTTATAATAGGGAAAAGCGAAATGTATAACTATCTATCAAAAAATGATAAATTAGCTTTCATTAACCTTGAAGATAAGATTCAGGTTGAAAAATCAAAAACTTTAAAATCGTATTCATTCGGTATTAATAAGGAAAATGCAAATGTAAATATTAGCTCCATTGCGGCAAATCCATTTGTAGAAATTCTTTTTTCTAATCTTCTGATTCAAACTCATTTAATTGGCTTGTATAATGCTAATAATATCAATGCGGCACTCACAATTGGAAAGTATTTTGGAGTGGAGGATATTTCCATAAAAGAGGCTTTGGAGAGTTATATTCCAGAAAATAACCGATCGCAGCTTATAACCAAAGGAACAAACCAGATTATTCTTGATGCTTATAATGCCAATCCAAGTAGTATGGCTGTTGCTATCGAAAATTTTGTGCAATTAGACAATTCGAATAAGATAATGATTTTGGGAGATATGTTTGAGTTAGGGAAAGAAAGCCAGCAAGAACATAAAGTAATAGTAAATTCGGTTTTAAAAGAAAAAGATATTGTTTACTACTTCATAGGAAAAGAGTTTTACAACAATCGGATTGATAAAAAAAATTTTCATTTTTATGAAACTTTCGACGCTTTTTCAGATTATTTAAAACTAAAAAAAATCGAAAACAGCTCTATTCTCATAAAAGGTTCCAGAGGAATGGCTTTGGAGAGAACCTTGAATTTCTTGTAGCAATCTTCCGGATTTTAATTATAATATAAACGCCATCCTATTTATAAGATGGCGTTTTTGGTGAAATTAAATACTCATCAAGAAGCCGATGAGGTTTTCCTTCTTGTTAAGTTCTAGTTTTTTTCTTAATCTATATCGTGCTAATTCTACTCCGCCACCAGAAATATTCATGATTTCGGCAATTTCTTTAGTGGACATATTCATCAATAAATAGGTTGATAAGTCTAATTCACGAGGAGAGATTGTTGGGTATTTTTCTTTTAATCTTTTCAGAAAATCAAAATGAACATTTTTGATGTGTTTTTCTAAATCTTTCCAACTATTATCAGCATTTACTTCTTTTACTATGCTTTTATTTAGTTTGGTAAATTGAAATTTTGTTGAATCATCAAATGTTTCAGCATTAATATCCTTTAGTTTGTGAATAATCCCATTCAGAATCTTATTTTTTTTCACTACTTGTAATGAGTTGTTGACCAGTTCTTTATCTTTTGCTAAAATTTTAATTTTAAGCTGGTTGTTTTTAAGTCTTTCAATTTCTTTTTCCAGTTCATATTGTTCCTGTCTGATTTTGGACTCTTTTTCTAGATAAAGTCTTCTTTGCTCAATGGTTTCGTAGTATTTATTTTTTCTTATTTTCGATTTAATTCTTTTTCTGATATAATAGATAACGATGGCTATACAAAGAATATAAAAAATGTAAGCTAAGAAATGTCTGTACCAAGGTGGCGAAATGGCAAAAGGAACAATCATTTCGTCAGATTGAATTCCATAACTGTTTTTTGCCTTAACTCTCATAGTGTAATTTCCTTCCTTTAAATTTGTGTATTCCTTTATTGAAATGGTAGCCCAATCACTCAACTCATCCTCAAAACCTTCTAATTGATAGGAAAATTTCACATTTTCTACATTTTCATAAGTAGGAGAGGAGAAAGTAAATTTCACATAATTTGATTTATAAGGAATCTTAAATTTTTCAACCCTATTTATTCCATTTCCATATAGTATGGTGTCCCCTATAAATGAAAAACTTCTAATAAAAACTTTTGGCTTGGTGACGAAATTATTTAATAGCTGTGAATCATAGTGAGCTAATCCGTCGGTAAGGCCAATAAATATGTTTTTTGAATCAATGGTGTTCACAGAAAAATTATTGTTAACTAGATTTTCAGTTAAATTTGAAAACGGAGCCACAATATTGCTGTAATTACCACTTTTATTTTTCATCAAAACCCCTAAAGATTCATTAAAAACATACCATAGATTTCCATAATGATCCTCATTTAATGTTTTAATTTTGGGAATGTTCTTAAAAAGGCTGCTTATAATTTTGTCCTCATAAAATATATTTTTATTTGTTGAATATTTATAGAAATGGTTCTTTGTTTGAAAATACACATTATTCCCTATTCGTTGTATGCTGCCAATACCTTTATTGGTGTCAGAAAGATTGGGATGTGTTTTAATTGATTTGAATTTTTTCAAATTATCAGCTAATGTCATTTGGTAAACGAGCTCGTCTTTTTTTACCCAAACAGTTTCATTGTCAATTTCAAATTCCCCTACTGATTTAGAAAATCCTTCGATATGGCTAATAAATTCCCAGCCATTTTGTTTTTTTTCGAATAGTGAAAATCCATTGTAATTAGAGCCAATTAAATAATTGGGATGTTTCGGAATTTTTTTAAAACCCCAATATCCTTTAGCATCAAGAGTTTTTATGGATTTGCCTCCATCAATCAATAAAGCACCTCTATTGTGGGCGCATATTAGCTGGTCATCAATTACTTGAATATTCCATGCCTGACCCGTTGTTCCTTCAACAAGTGTAAAAGTATCTTCTTTAAAAGGAGATTTCCAAGAATGATAAAAAACACCCTGGTTTGTTGCTACATATAGGTTCCCTTTGTGAATTACCGAGGTGTAAACAGTACTAATGTCATAGCTAAAACCAAAATAAGATAAAGGAGAATTCTCGTTAACAAATGCTATACCGTTGTCAAGACCTAGCCAAAGATTGTTTTTATTGTCAATAAACGAAGTTAGAACTGTATTATTTTGAAGTCCTTTTTTTCGATTAATGTGTTGAATAATCCTTCCAGATTTGTCACAAATTATAATTCCGTTTAAAACTGAATTGAGAACGATATAATTTCCCTTTATGGCAACTCCTCCTAAGCAGCTATTCGTTTTGATAAAATCATTTGCTTCGGTATTCCATGGAAGCATTTTTTTACCATCGTATATAAAAAGGCCTTTGTCCAAAGTTGTAATTAGCATCTTGTTGTCAGGCATAGAAAACATTCCCCAAATCTCTGTATTGTTTAAAATAGTACCCTCTAGCGGATAAAGTTTTTCATTGCGATATTCCATCAAGCCTTTTGAGACATCTTGAAAATACAGCCGATTATTTACGTTAAACGAAAACTGGAATCTAGTGGGAGCTTTAAGGACTTTTAAGGTGTTGTTTTTAAATACAAAAGCGCTTTCAAAAGCTTGAAAAATTACTGCGTCCTTAATTATATGTATTTTCCAGACAATATCAATTGTATTGATTTTGCTTTTTGGTAAAAATTTCGAAATAGAAAAATAAACAAGTTTGCCCTTTGAATTGGATTTGAAATATCCAAATTCATTATAACCTCCCACAAAAACTTTATCGGAATTTCCAGTTTTTAATGATCTAATAAGAGAAAGATTAGGTAAGCTGTATTTTCGCCAGGAGGAACCATCAAATTGAAAAAGCCCATTGTTATTTGCAAAATACACATTGCCGTTTTTATCTTGATCAATGTTCCAGTTTTGCGTGCCGCCTTTATAATCGGTTCTTTTATAATTTCTAATTTCTGGAAGACCAATGCTTTTTACCTGACAATATAGGTTTGATGATAGCAGAACTAATAGTAAAAGAGTATAGAATTTAGTAAATCGCATATAAAAATATTAAATAGCAGTAAATTATTAAATATAAATGATTGAATACCTCGCATTCAAATATATGTAATAAATATCAATTTTTAATTTTATGTAAATAATAAAAAAGTCAATAATTTTTCATTTTTTTTAAATGTAGTGTTTGTTTTTTATATTTTTTAATATAAAACGTGTTAAGTAATTATATAAATATATGTAAATGAACAATTTAATTTTATTTTTGATGTGTTTTTGACAAGTTAAAAAAGACAACATGATGTGTTTTTGTAATATAATAAATCATTTTATTTTTATAGATATAGAAAAAATTATCATAACATTGTATCGAATTACTAGTTAATTGCCATTTAACTTATTAATATCGTTTTTATTAATATGGTAATTACTTAGTGAATTCAGTTTTAAATCAATGGAATAACTAATGTTTACACTAACTTTTTAACTTTAACAATTAACCTTTAACACTTTATTTATTATGAAAACAAAATTACATTTATTACTAATGGCTATATTCTTCGGGATTAGCATGAATGCACAAACAAAAATCTCTTTGGTTGGGGATTTCAACGGATGGAATAACACTGTATCTGGAGCAGCCAATATGACTGAAGGTCCTTCGGGAACATATACATTTGTGGCCATAGAATTACCTGCGGGGGGTATAAAATTTATAGTAGACAATACCTGGACAGCTTATGGTGGGACAACATTTCCCTCTGGAATAGGTTCCCTTACTGATGGAACTAATATTCCTGTAACACCAGCGGGCTTCTATAACGTAACGTTTGTATTATCTACAGGTGCCTACAATTTTGAAGCGACAACAAATCCTTATGCGGTAATTAAACTATCTGGGGCAGGGTTGGTTACAGATATGACAATACCTGCTACACTTAACTCCGCAGGAACTATTTATTATAAAGAAAGTGCAGTAATTCCTGTAGGTGGGCCAGCTAAATTTATTGAAGATGGAACAGCAAATAATTGGTCAAGCATTGATTTCCCATCGGGTATTGGGACACAAGGTGGTACTCTTATGCCAGTTACAGCTGGGGCATATAATATCTATTTCTATAAAGACACACAAGAATATGTTTTTGATCCAGCAGTTGTTAGTATGATTGGTGGTATGGTAGGTAGCGGCTGGGGAGCTGATATTGATTTTGATACTGCTGATGGACTTATTTATACTAAGACTAATTTTGTTATGGATTCCTATCCTGATGGTGTAACTGGAATTAAACCTTCCTCAGTAGGCTTAAAATTCAGAGACAATCATAAATGGACTTCGAATCAATTTGGTTTGGCTACAGCGGATAAAGATTTGGTAATCTATTCAGGAACTGCGGCACAAAATGTATGTGAAACATTTACTTTGCCTCTTGGAACATATGATATATCTTTCAACAGAGTTACTTTAGAATATAGCTTTACGGCTGTTTTAGGAGTGAATAGTTTTGCTCTAAAAAACTTTAGTGTTTATCCAAACCCTACACAAAATTCTTGGAATTTTGCTTCTGCAAACAATGATATTTCATCTGTAACAATTGTTGATCTTTTAGGAAAAACAGTTATTAGCAAAAATACTTCTTCTATAGAGGTATCTGTTGACGCATCTAGTTTATCTAAAGGGATGTACTTTGCAAAAGTTACTTCAGGGGATTCAGTTCAAACGCTAAAAGTTGTAAAAAACTAATAGCTTATAATTAAAAAATAATCCCTCGCGACTTTTTTGTTGTGAGGGATTTTTTAAATAGGTTTATTCATAATATCAAACAGATTGATTAAATCTGTTAGGTTTTGATCATATAAATGAAGAAATATAAATGTAAATTGTGCAATATGAGTATCGTTTTAGTTATAAAATGATACGTTAAATTAGTTAATAAAAAAGAATGGGTTGTGCGCTTTTGACACTTAATTATTCTTTAAGAATGTTTGTTCAATATGTTTTGAAGAATAATTTTTAAAGTCAAAAATACGCTGCAACTTATAAAAAGAAAATCTGAATAAAATTATTTTACCTAACCAAAACTATTAAAATGAAATTTAAAAACTATCTAAGTTTACTCCTCCTTTTTAGTGTAAGTTGTGCAACAGCTCAGACAATAGAAATAAAAGGAAAAGTTACGGAATCGAATAGTAAACTTCCCGTTCCAGGTGTGAATATTGTAATAAAAAGCACCAAAAAAGGAATTACAACTGATCTTGATGGGAACTATTCTATTAAAGCAAACAAAAACGATGTTTTAGTTTACTCTAGTACAGGTTTTGACACAAAAGAAATAAATGTTGACAAATCTCAAAATTTAAATGTTGAACTTCAGGAAGCAACTAATAAACTAGAAGAAGTTGTTATTAATGTTGGTTATGGTGTCCAAAAACGTAAAAATTTATCAAGTGCAATTTCTAGTGTAAAATCCGATTCTTTTGATGATCGCCCATTATATTCAGTAGCACAGGCAATACAAGGAAATGCTGCAGGAGTTAATGTAGTTCAGCCTTCTGGAAAACCAGGTATTGGTTTAGAAATTAGAATTAGAGGATTAAGCTCAATTCAATCTGGAAATAATCCTCTGTATGTTATTGATGGAGTTCAAACCTATTCAACGGATGGTGTGAGCACAGATGATATTATTGATATACAAATATTGAAAGATGCCGCTTCAACAGCAATTTATGGAGTAAATGGTAGTGCTGGAGTTGTGTTAATTACAACTAAAAGAGGTAAATCCAATAAAAATGTATTTAGTTTTAACTCTTATTTGGGATCTTCTCAAATTGTAAAAAATATTGATGTATTAAATTTAGACCAATTTAAAACTTTGGTTTTGGAAATAAACCCGACAAACACGAATGCACTCAATCCTTTATATACTGGAACAAACACCAATTGGACAGATAAAGTTTTTCAAACGGGACAAGATCAAAATTATGACTTTTCCTATTCAGGTGGTTCTGACAAAATAAGAGCATTTACTTCATTAGGTTATTTAGATTCCAAAGGAATTGTAAAACCATCTAATTTTACTCGAATTTCAGGAAGATTAAATTTAGATGTTGATGCAGCATCTTGGTTAAAAGCACATGTCAATATGAATCTTATTCATACAAATCGTAATAACACTAGTGACAATAACAGCGCTAATCAGGGAGGTGTAATTCTTAGTGCATTAACTACGCCAGCTTTCTTACCCGTTTATGCAGATGAATTAATTGGAAGGACTCCGGATCCAGTTACGGGTGAATATGTTGATGGACAGAAAAATGGACAATTTGCCGCTAATCCTACTGCATCATTAGAAAATCCTGTATCATTATTAAGCAGACAAGATGTCAATAATGGAATTAGGTATTTGGGCAATATGAATTTTGAGGTTACATTGTTAAAGAATTTAGTATGGAAGCCCTCATCAACTATTGATGTTTCAAGAAGTGTAAGCGAATATTTTGTTGATAGCTATAGATCAAATTATGGGCGTTCTGTCCCTCCCAATTTGGGGATTGGAAGGGAAACCACTTACAATAATAAAACTTGGAATTTAGAAAACACCTTGAATTATGCTGTGAAATCTAATAATCACGAAGTTAATTTATTAGTTGGTAGCAGTATGCAACAATATAGATATGATGAGCTAAGAATTGAAGGTAATGGATTTGCAACAGATTTAAGAAAATTAGATTTAAGTAAAATGGCGGTAATAGACCGACAGTCATCAGATACAATTGCTAGAGAAATAAATTCTCTTTCCTATTTTGGTAGAGCCACCTATATTTATAAAGGGAAATATATTGTAAATGGTGTGTTTAGAGCAAGTGGTGCTTCTCAATTAGCTCAAAATCATAAATGGGGTTATTTTCCAGGAGTTTCTGCAGCTTGGATAATTTCTAGCGAGGATTTTTTGAAAAACAGCAAATCAATTTCTGAATTAAAATTAAGAGGAGGTTGGGGGAAAACTGGAAATGTTTCGGGTATTGGTGCATATAGTTCTTATGCTTTATTAGGAGATGATCATGGGACACTACAAAATTATTTGAATAGTGATTTAACATGGGAAACTACCACTGATATAGGGATAGGCTTGGATGTAGGAGTCATAAATAATAGAGTGAAATTTACCTTTGATGCATTCCAAAAAACAACATCTAATTTAATTAATGTTATTCCTATTAGTGGAATAAACTATACTTATAATGCTGGTAAACTTGAAAACAAAGGTTTTGAAATGGCATTGAACACTATAAATTTTAAAGGAGATTTTAATTGGACTACCAATTTTAATATTACATTTATTGAAAACAAAGTTCTTGAAATGGGGAAAAACCCTATAGAATATTACGGTTATGAAGGAGTAAACAGAGTAGAAGAAGGAGTGTCGTTGGGTAATTTTTATGGCTACGTTGTAGAGGGTGTAAATCCAGTAAATGGGCTTTTAAATTATAAAGAAATAAATGGAGATGGTATAATAACCACCCAAGACAGAACAATAATTGGAAATGCTTTGCCAAATTTCACTTTTGGTTTTACCAATACACTTTCTTATAAAGGACTTTCATTAGATTTATTGTTTACTGGAAGCCAAGGAAATGATATTTTCAATGCTTCTCGTATAGATTTAGAAGGGATGAAAGATGGCTCAAAAAACCAGTCTGCAGCTGTTTTAAACCGTTGGACAACATCTGGTCAAATTACTGATATGCCTAAGTCAGGACCTCTTTCAAGCTCTTCGGACATTTCATCAACAGCAAATTCTACAAGATGGATAGAAGATGGATCTTATGTGAGATTGAAGGCAACAACACTAGGGTATAACTTCAATAAATTATTTTTAGGACTAAAATCCTTTAAATTATATGCTACGGGTCAAAATTTAATAACTTGGACAAAATACTCTGGATTTGACCCAGAAGTTAGTGCGAATGGAGGCAATACAGGAACAGCTCAAGGTGTAGATTACGGAACTTATCCTCAAGTAAGAACTTTTATTTTCGGCTTAAAAGCTGGATTTTAATAAATAAAAAAATAGAAATTATGAAAAAATCAATAATTTATAAAAAAACACTTTTGTTTAGTTTGGGTGTTTTATTGTTTGCGTCTTGCAGTGACGTTTTAAATACAGTTCCCATTACAGATGAATATACTACAGCTCAAGATGACCCAAATACGCAGCTACTCAAAACTGCTGCAGATGCAGACTTAGCTATGAAATCTGTTAATGCTATATTTGGCGATGAATATTGGCAGTTTGATTATTTTTTTCTTGGTGATGCAGGTTCGGATGTGGCTTATGCGGGTGGAGATGGAGATGATTTTTTTCAAATAGATGAGTATCGTTTAATTCCAACAGATTATGTTGTAGGAAGAGATTGGGGGCATATTAATGAATATGTAAAAAGATGTAATCTTATAATCAACTATGTTGAAGGTGTGTCTGATTTATCACAGGAGAGAAAGGATGAAATGATTGGAGAGGCCTCATTGTTTAGGGCATTGTCTCGATTTCAAGGAGTTCAAATATGGGGAGATTTTCCCATAGTGAACACAACAATAACCTCTATAAACAACAACAACTTTGATACGGTTTACCCTTCTTTATATCCAGAAAGAAAGCCGGTCGTAGAGGTTTATGCATCTATAATTGCTGATTGTGAAGTCGCACTGGCAAAAGCTCCAGCTTCAACTTCAGCACCAGCGAGCAAATTTAGAGCCAGTAAAAACGCAGCAAATGCCTTATTAGCTAAAGCATATGCTTCGATGCCAAACCCAGATTGGAATAAAGTTAATACATATTGTGATGCTGTTATTGCCGGGGGATATACTTTATTGCCTACTTTTGATTTTTTATTTGACAGCAAGCACGAGGGAAATGCTGAATCTATTTGGGAAGCAAATGGAGATGGTGTAGGGAATACCATTAATGGTTGGGGAACCAATGTATTTATAGGTCAGAATTGGAAAAAATTTAACACACCTTCACATACGCTAAATAATGCTTTTACAGCAAATGTAGATAACAAAAGAAAAGCATCGTCAATTAAAAAACAAGCTACAACCTTTGCGGATCCTTATTGGACATCATTTGCGCAATTTCCTTATCCAAATAAAATGAGATCCACTGACGGGACCCAAAATTTTTATATCTTTAGATTAGCCGATATTTTACTTCTAAAAGCTGAAGCTTTGGCTCATGTAAACGATTTCACAGGTGCAATCGCATTAGTGAATCAAGTAAGAACAAGAGTTTCATTACCAAATGTTGCTCCGGCAACATCTCAAGATGATGCAATTAATAAAATACTTCAAGAAAGATTTTTGGAACTAGCTTTTGAAGGACATAGATGGTTTGATTTAAAAAGAGAAGGTAAATCAATCGAAATCCTATCGAAACAAACCTATACAAAGGTTGGAGTTGAAGTTCCATTACCTTATGCGGCTTCTATTAGTAAAAATGATTTGCTATGGCCTATTCCACAAAGTATTATTGACAATAATGTGAATCTTTCACAAAATCCTGGGTATTAATTTTTATTAACCAAATGTATAAACTGTTTTGTTCTTTATCTATAGCAACAAAACAGTTTATATATTTTTAACAATGCAAATTATAAATAGATAGATTATTATTTTAAATATTAGTATGATTTATTTTTTATTTAGTTCTATAATGAAAGTGTAATAATAACACCCCACCTCTTATATGATGGTACTTGTGCTGGAGATTGGTTAGTATTAAATTTTATGTTGTCAGCAAGTTGTTTTATACATTCGCAAATTCAGCTAATTTTCAATTTAATCAGAATTTATTTTTAATTGTGCAATTGGAGGAAATTTTGGAGGTGCAATAAATTCTAAATTTACTTCTTGGGCTTACAAAGTTGATTGTTTTAGAGTTTATAATTAATGTTTTTTTTAGGAATGGGAGCAACGATGAAAACAATTTTTTAATTTTTTTTAAATGAATAATATAAAGATATTAAGTGTTGCAAGTTTAGTTTTTGCATCACTATTTTTTTCGGCTTGTGGTTCAAAAAAGTCAACTTCAAATAATAAAATTGTATCTGATAATAATTGTATTGTTGCCCATCGTGGTGCCTGGAAAAAAATGGGATTTCCAGAAAATTCTATTGCCTCGCTCAAACACGCAATTGAATTAAAGCTGGCGGGCTCTGAATTTGATGTAAGAATGACTGCCGATGATTCTTTGGTAATCAATCACGATCCTGAGTATAATGCTTTGCCAATTGAAAAAACAAAGTACAGCGATTTAATAATATTTAAATTATCCAATGGTGAAAAGCTGCCCACTTTAAGGGAATATATCAAGGCTGGAATTGAAAACAATACTACTACACGATTAATTTGCGAAATTAAACCTTCTGAAATCAGCAAGGAAAGAGGGATTATTATTGCAACCAAAACAGTTCAATTGTTTCAAAAAATTCAAGCAGAAAAAAGGGTTGCTTTTATAAGTTTTGATTATGAAATTCTTAAAAAAATAAGAACAATGAATCCTTCGGTTTCCCTACAATATTTAGAAGGCGATAAATCTCCAGAACAGGTAAAAGCGGATGGAATTTCAGGATTAGATTGTCATTTTTCAGTTTTTAAGGATCATCCTGAATGGATTGAAAGTGCCAAGAAAAATAATATTACGTTGAATGCCTGGACTGTAAATGATGCCAATGATATGGATTGGCTGATTGCCAATGGTTTTGATTTTATTACCACAAACGAACCGGAATTGTTACAGGAAAGAATAAAATTATCTCCAGTTTCAAATGGAATGAAATTGATTTGGAGTGATGAATTTAATGGCAAAGGAGCACCTGATTCAACTAAATGGGATTATAATATTGGTGGTGACGGATGGGGAAATAGTGAATCCCAATATTACACCAGCAGACCTGAAAATGTTAGTATGCAAAATGGCATATTAAGCATAAAAGTTATTAAAGAAGATTATAAAAAGAGTAGTTATACCTCAGCTCGAATTCATACTAAAAATAAATTTTCATTCAAATATGGAAAAGTTGAGATGCGAGCTAAACAGCCATCTGGTGGAGGAGTTTGGCCTGCTTTATGGATGTTAGGAGATAATAATAAAGAGGTTGGTTGGCCTGCTTGTGGTGAAATTGATATTATGGAATATGCAGGAAATCGTGTTAATAAAGTTACAGCGGCTTTACATCATCCCAGACATTCAGGCGGTAATCCAGATGGCGGATACAATATGATTACAAATGCAGAAACGGAATTTCATATATATACTCTGGAGTGGACACCTGCACAAATTAAAATATTTGTTGACAACCAACAATTTTTTGTATTTGCAAATTCAAGTAAAGTGCCTTTTAATCATAATTTCTTTTTACTATTTAATTGCGCAATAGGAGGAACATATGGTGGAGCAATAGATCCAAATTTCACCTCTTCAAATTTCGATATAGACTATGTTAGAGTTTACCAAAATAAATAAAATGAAACGCCCATGTCAATGGACATTAACACATAGGAAAATGGTTATAGGCGTTCCATCTTCCAATAAAAAACAAATATTATAAACAGATGAAATATATTCTATTCTTTATCGCAACTTTAAATCTATTGTGTTTAAATGCACAAAATTTAAAGGTAATGACATACAACATTCGTTTAGATGTTGCTGTTGACGGAGAAAATGATTGGACACATCGCAAAGATTTTTTTACGTCGCAGATACAATTTTATGAACCGGATATTTTTGGAGTTCAGGAAGCAACACCTCATCAAGTAATTGATATTGCAACCGTTCTGTCTCAATATAGTTACATAGGGATAGGAAGAGAAGGGGTTGAAAAAGGAGAATCTTCCAATATATATTATAAAAAAGATCGATTTAAATTATTGGAAAGTAATACTTTTTGGCTTTCAGAAACACCGGATAAAATTTCAAAAGGTTGGGACGCTGCATTCAATAGAGTTTGTACTTATGGATTGTTTAAAGATTTGAAAACGAAAAAAATATTTTGGGTTTTCAATACCCATTTAGATCATATGGGAGAATTGGCCAGAACAAATGGAATTCTACTCATTGTTTCGAAAATTGCAGCATTGAACACTAAAAACTATACAGTACTTTTTATGGGAGACTTAAATTCTCAACCCAAAGAAGATAGGATTATTGCTCTAAACAAAGAGATGAATGATTGTAGAAAAATTTCTAAAGAAAAGCCTTTTGGCCCATCGGGAACTTTCAATGGATTTAAACACAATGAACCAGTAACATTATTGATAGATTATATTTTTATATCTAAAAATAGTAAATTCAAAGTAAAGAAATATGCAGTTCTAAGCGATTCTAAGGATTTAAGATATCCATCAGATCATCTGCCGGTTTATGTTGAGATAAGTTATAAATAATGAATAAAAAACAGTTAATAATTTCAAAAGATTATCGTGAACAAAATAAAAATCACACAATGAAAACAATCCTTATTTATATATTTGGAATTATTTCGCTCTCTATTTTTGGGCAAAACAGGCAGGCAGATCAAGATTTTTGTAAGCAGAGCATAATTGAATCGTTGATTCCTATTCGCCCAGGAATACCTGGCAAACAACCATTTTGGAATGGAAAAGCTTCAATGTTCAAGTATGCACCGTCCTTTCAAAATGAAAATACCTCTTGGATAATATCCAAACCAAAAGAATACAGGTATTCTGCTTTTTCATTTTCAGATAAGCAATATTATACTTTTATGGCGGAAACACCCTATGAAACTTTATCACCAATTTGGGACAAACTACCAAATGGGGAAGTTAATCTTAAAGTTGAAGCCATTAGCGATAATGGATTGGATATTGTTTTGGCGGGCAGCAGGTCGTTTTATAAAGCAGCGGTTTTTTGCCCTCCCTATCCAGAAGCAAAATATTCGTACAAAGACGCATTTCTAAAAGGAATGCAGTTTATGTACAATCAGAAACATATACAAAACTGGCACAACACAGGCAAGCCCAATCATAGTGAGCATGAATTCTATTGCTATTCTGCATTAGAAGTTGGGAGTGTTATTGATGCCATGCTGATGTATAATGGCCTATTTCCCAAGAAAGATTCCTCATTGGTAATCGCTCGCTCAGCAGCTGACTATCTAATTAAAAATTCTGAATCCGCTACATCTCCATTAGCATATTTTCCACAGATTTATGAAGGGGGAAACTTTACCGCAGAAAAATTCAGCAAAGAGATTATTATGATTCAGCCTTCCAGGACAGGGAAAACGTATCTTGCATTATATGACAAAACTAAAGAAAAAAAATATCTTAATGCTGCCATCAATATCGCTAATACCTATATTAAAAATCAATTACCTTCAGGAACTTGGTACATTAGGATAAATAAAGAAACAGGCAAACCCACATCTGATGTGTTGTGTATTCCCACAGCGATTATTGACCTTCTTTCCGAACTAGTTATTCGATATGAACAGCCTCAATATCAAAAGTCAATTGATTCTGCTATTGAATGGATATGGTTGAATCCTATGAAAACTTTCGATTGGACAGGTCAGTTTGAAGATGTAGAAGCAGTTGAACCCTATAAAAATTTGACCAAATATGAAGCATCATGGTTTGCACAATATTTGTTGAATAATTTAGATAAAGATATCTCGTATGCTCGCTTAGCTAAAGAACTTATTGCCTTTTGTGAGGATCAATTTGTTGTTTGGGAAAAACCCGAAATGTATGATAATTGGAATAATTCAACTAAAAGGTGGCAAGCACCTTCTGTCTTAGAACAATACTTGTGTTATGTACCTATTGACGCAAGTGCTGTCCAAATGATAGATACATTCTATTTAGCGTATAAAAAAACAGGCGAATTAATATATTACCAAAAAGCTATTGCGTTGACTAACAGTATTGTAAATAATC
The DNA here is from genome assembly GCA_945874225.1 of Flavobacterium psychrophilum. GTDB lineage: Bacteria > Bacteroidota > Bacteroidia > Flavobacteriales > Flavobacteriaceae > Flavobacterium > Flavobacterium psychrophilum_M. The sequence continues at coordinate 85,566 of CAMCFT010000006.1, read as the reverse complement.
AGGAGGAAAATGGAAAGATTCCAACGTTTTGGACTCCTGGTTTTGACCAGTTCTGGAATAATTGCATGGTCAGCAGTTTGACTGTGCTTGAAAAAATGAGTGCTGTAGAATAAAAATCACAAAATGAAAACTATAATGAAATTTTTCTTTTTAGCTATGCTAACCAGCCTTGTGGCAAATTGTTCTAATTCAAATGGAGGTTCAACCCCAATGCCACCAACACCGATACCACCTCAAGTAGTAACTAATGAGGTTGACTTTTGGTTGACCAAAGGAGATCAATCAGTGAAACTCCAAAAGCAATCCTCAGTTTTAGCATTTGGAACTACTAATAATGGATACCAAAATATTGAAGTCAATGATACTCAAACATTTCAATCGGTTGATGGTTTTGGTTATACACTTACTGGGGGAAGTGCCCAAGTAATCAATCAATTAAGCGCTGTTAAAAAACAAGAATTGTTACAGGAGTTATTTGGTTCAGGCACAAATTCAATCGGAATAAGTTATTTAAGGTTGAGTATTGCGGCATCTGATTTGAATGACGTTCCATTTTCTTACGACGATATGCCAAGTGGACAAACAGATCTATCCCTAGCTAACTTTAGCTTGGCTCCTGATATGACGCATTTGATTCCAATGTTGAAAGAGATATTGGCAATAAATCCAAATATAAAAATCATGGCCGTGCCTTGGTCTGCACCAGTGTGGATGAAGGATAATAACAGTACAATTGGTGGGAGTTTACTGCCACAATATTATGGAGTTTATGCTCAATATTTTGTGAAATACATTCAGAAAATGAAGGCGGAGGGCATTACAATTGATGCAATTTGTCCGCAAAATGAGCCACTAAACCCAGGTAATAACCCTAGCTTGTATATGTCATCAATTCAACAAACAAATTTCATAAAAAATAATTTAGGACCTGCATTTCAATCGGCAGGAATCAATACCAAAATTATAATTTATGATCATAATTGTGACAAACCGGATTATCCAATTGCTGTTTTAAATGATGCCGCAGCAAATCCTTATATAAATGGTTCGGCATTTCATTTATACGGTGGAGACATTAGTGCTTTATCAACTGTTCACAATGCTTTTCCTAGTAAAAATGTTTATTTTACAGAACAATGGACTTCCTCTGCTGGTAGTTTTTCTGGAGATCTTAAATGGCATTTAAAAAATGTTGTAATAGGCTCTATGAGAAATTGGAGTAAAAATGCACTCGAATGGAATTTAGCCAATAATGCTTCTTATGGACCTCATACTCCAGGAGGCTGTAGCCAATGCAAAGGTGCTTTAACAATAACCGGAGCGGATAGTTTTACAAGAAATGTTGGCTATTATATTATTGCACACGCTTCAAAATTTGTTCCAATGGAATCAATCAGAATTGCAAGTAATTTAAGCGGGAATTTGAACAATGTAGCCTTTAAAACCCCAAGTGGAAAAATAGTCTTAATTGTCGAAAATGATGGGGCTACAACAGAATTATTCAATATAAAACACAATGGCAGTTGGATTACTACTTCATTAGAAAGTGGCTCTGTAGGAACTTATATATGGTAAAAAAACGAAAATAAATTTCTTCACGATGATTCTAAATTAAGTGTTGGACGAAATTCAATTACATTTAGTTTCACGGATTAAATACAATGATGTTTATATAATGAAATGCAATATTCACAAAAGTGTATGAGGCAACAAAATATTTTAAGTAATGGATCTGGCAAACATTAATATGTTTGACTAGCTACAAGACAGTGTAATAATAATATTGAATCGTTTCCAACAAATTGGAAAAGAAAAATGTACATATTTAGAAGAATCTTAAAAATAAATAAATTATGAAGTCAACAATTATCGCACTCATTTTACTGGTTACAGTGAGTGCTATTTCTCAGCAAAAAAACAAAATTTCCCCGAAACCTTTTTCTACAAAAGATAAAGTAGTAAGTGTTTTTACTTCTGCAGATAGCACTAATTTAAGATTGTCAAATACTGATAATCTGAAATTCTCTGAAATAAATCAACCTCTGGAAACCCAGACTTGTATTTTCGTAAATCCAAGCAAGACTTTTCAGACATTTTTAGGAATTGGTGGAGCATTAACTGATGCCAGTGCCGAAGTTTTTGCAAAATTGTCAAAAGACAAACAACAAGAATTGTTGAATGCTTATTTCACTAAAGACAAAGGAATTGGGTACACACTAATTAGAACCAACATTAACAGTTGTGATTTTAGCAGTGATATGTATACTTATGTGGCCGAAGGTGATAAGGAATTAAAGACTTTTAACATCGACCATGACCGTAAATTTAAAATTCCTTTGATTAAAAAAGCAATGGAAACGGCAGGAGGGAAATTGACATTTTACGTCAGCCCTTGGAGCCCACCAGCTTTTATGAAAGACAGTAAAAATATGCTGAAAGGCGGAAAATTATTGCCTGAATTCTATCAATCATGGGCAAATTATTATGTGAAATTCATTAATAGCTATCAAAAAGAAGGAATTCCAGTTTGGGGATTAACTATTCAAAACGAACCTATGGCTATTCAAAAATGGGAATCGTGTATTTACACGGCTGAAAATGAACGTGATTTTTTGAAAAATTACCTTGGACCTACCTTAAAAAAAGCGGGACTTGGTGACAAAAAAATTACAGTTTGGGATCACAACAGAGATTTGTTATCTCAAAGAGCAAGCACAATTCTGGATGATCCAGAAGCAAATAAATATGTTTGGGGAATTGGGTTTCACTGGTATGAAAGTTGGAGTGGTGGTGAGCAAATGTATGAAAACGTAGGTAAAGTTCACGAAATGTATCCTAACAAAAACTTGCTTTTTACCGAAGGTTGTGTAGAAAGCTTTAAAGCAGAAAAATACCAACTATGGAAAAACGGAGAACGTTATGGAAAATCAATGATAAACGATTTTAATAATGGAACCGTGGGCTGGACAGATTGGAACATTCTTTTAGATGAAAACGGAGGTCCAAACCATGTAGGTAATTTTTGCTTTGCGCCAATTCATGGAGACACAAAAACCGGTGAATTAATTTATACTCCTTCTTACTATTTCATTGGACATTTTTCTAAATTTATTGGTAAAAATGCTAAAAGAATTAGTAGCGTCTCAACTCGAAGTAATTTGATAACTACCTCTTTTATAAACCAAGACGGGAAAGTGGTTACTGTTGTAATGAATCAAAGCAGCAAAAAAGTTACTTATAATTTATGCATCGGGACAAGTGCAACAGAAGTTTCAATTTTGCCTCACGCTATCCAAACTTTAGTGTATTAAATATAACCCGTTGGGTGCAATTAATAAAATACTCAATTATTAACGAAATATAAAAATTTTAACACATAGAGTCATAGTAAAAAGAGTTTGATAGACCAATTGCTTCGCCTGTTCGCTATCGCTCGGGTCATAGGTTCACATAGCTATGATTCACTATCAAAAAGTGAAACGTCTTAAAAAAAACAATAAAAAACTATGTTTCTGCCTTTCGGCAGACAGGTCTATGCGTTTAAAAAAATATAAATTGAATTACACCCAACGGGTTAAATATAGTATCTTAAATTCTTAATTGAGTTCAAATTTTTTAATGATGAAAAATAGATTTCAAAAAGTTAAATTTTTTATTTTTTCTGCAATGTTGTGTTTGTTTGTGCCTCAAAATTCAAGAGCTCAACTACTAGCAGTAAGTGGTAAAAAAATCATTAATAGCTCTAACAATCAAGAGGTTGTTTTGAATGCTATGAATTTTGGCAATTGGATGGTGATGGAGGGCTATATGATGAATTCAGTCAATCAGGCACCAGATCAACATACTTGGAAACAGAAACTTACCACCTTAATAGGAAGCACGAATACATCTACATTTTATGATGCCTGGCTCTCCAATCATGTTACACAAGCCGACATAAATCAAATAAAAGCATGGGGATTTAATTCAGTGCGTGTGCCTCTTCATTATGAGTATTTTGTTAATGCCGGCACTCCTGATGTATGGAATAATCAAGGATTTACTATTTTAGATGATCTAATTTCGTGGTGTAGTGCTGCAGGAATTTATGCAATTATTGATTTACATGCTGCTCCCGGCGGTCAGAGTGCCAATAACATTAGTGATTATGACAGCACAAAACCTTCTCTTTGGCAGAGTGAAGCAAATAAAACCAAAACGGTTGAGCTTTGGAGAAAAATATCAGAAAGATACAAGCTCGAGCCTTGGGTGGCGGGCTATGATTTAATAAATGAACCAGCCTGGGATTTGCCAAACGGAACAGATTTAAGAAATATTTACGATAGAATAACCACTGCAATTAGAGCCAATGGCGATAATCACATCCTATTCATAGAAGGAAATTGGTATGCGAATGATTTTACGGGTTTAACTCCAGCTTGGGATGCTAATATGGTGTATTCTTTTCATAAATATTGGTCAGCAGCTACAACTCAAGATATTAAATGGATAACGGACATTCGTATAGCACAAAACAGACCCATATGGTGTGGAGAACATGGAGAAAACAGTAATGATAACTATACAAAAATAGTCGAAACCTTTAATGCAAATAACATTGGATTTTCGTGGTGGCCAATGAAAAAATTTGTTAGTATAAATGATTTTGCTAATGGTCAATGGCCCGTAGGTTATACAAATCTTTTAAATTATTTAGGAGGAACAAATCCAAGTCTTAATCCTACTACAGCATTTAATACCGTAATGCAATTAGCAGAAAATGTCAAATTAGCAAATTGTACGCCAAGTACCGAAGTGCTACGATCAATTTTTATTCAACCCGGAAATAGAAACACAGAACCTTTTGTAATCAACAATATTCCAGGAAGAGTCTATACAGCAAATTACGATCAAGGAATGAATGGTTATGCCTATTCGGACCGTGCTTGGGAAGACGTAAAAGGAACAACAGGAAATTATGTGGGATGGAATAACGGTTGGGCATATCGCAACAACGGTGTCGACGTTTCGACTACTTCTGATTTATTGTCAAATGGGTATACCATTGGTTGGTTTACTACTGGTGAATGGATGAAATACACTGTAAATGTTGCTTCTGCGGGGACTTATACAATAGAATTTAGGGTTGCAAATGGGAATGCAACGGCAGGAAAAATGCAAATACAAAATGCTGCAGGAACCGAAATATTGGCTAATATTAATGTTCCCGCAACAGGAGGCTGGGAATCGTGGCAAACCATAACAACTACCGGTGCTTTTGCTTTATCGGGTTCACAAGGAATCAGAATAGTGAATATATCAGGAGAATTTAATGTGAATTCAGTGAATTTTGGTTATTTAAATTCAACTATTCCAGCGGTAGTTCCAGTTGTTACATCTGCTAATATCATTTATTTGAAAGGAAATAATGGTAATTATGTTACTTATTCTGGAGTCAGTAGCTTGATGACTTGTACAAGTACTACTTTGGGAATAAATGAAAAATTCACAGTAGTTGATGCAGGTGGAGGTTTAATTTCTCTTAGAGGAAGTAATGGCAAGTATGTTAATTTAAATTCCATAGGCAACAAATTATATTGTAGTTCAACTACAATTGGCACTAATCAAAAATTTACCCTGAATGATTTGTGTGGTACTTATTCTATACAAGGATATAATAATTTATATGTTTCTTCAGAAAATGGTGCAGTTTCGGGGTTGACTTGTACCAGAACAGCTCCTGGTGGATGGGAATATTTCAATTGGGACATTACTGGAGTAGAAGTTTTAAACACCAAATTTTTTGAAAATTCAGTTGACAGTTTTAAAATATATCCCAATCCTGCTCAAAATTTTATAACTGTAAATTCAGTATTTAATGAAAAGGTATCAGTAACTATTTATGATTTGAACGGTAGAGCGGTAATCAAAACTTCTTTAGTAGGTAAACAAAAAAGTATAGATATAAGTGGAATTACTGTGGGTATTTATTTTATGAAAATTATCGGATTAGATAAAACAGAAACCATTAGATTTATAAAAAATTAATCATGAATATTGTTAATTGTGTATCCAAAGTAATAATGGGATATAACACAATCAAAAAAGCTTATTAAATGAAAAAAATATTTTCTGCAATCCTTTTATTGGCATACATTTTTGCCTTTTCGCAACAAAAAATCATTGATCAAAAAATTGATGCCTTATTAAAAAAGATGACTATTGAAGAAAAAATAGGTCAACTTAATCAATATTCATTCGATTGGAGAGCAACTGGTCCTATTACAGTAAAGAGAGATCAAGAAGAGGCAATCAAAGCCGGAAAAGTTGGCTCAATGCTCAATGTTTTAGGTGCGACATACACCCGACAATACCAAGAAATTGCTATGCAATCAAGACTTAAAATTCCTTTGTTGTTTGGTCAGGATGTAATTCACGGGTATAAAACTACATTTCCAATTCCGCTTGCCGAGGCTTCCAGTTGGGATTTAGAAGCTATGGAGTTATCAGCACGAATTGCGGCTACAGAAGCTGCCGCTGGAGGAATTCATTGGGTATTTGGCCCAATGGTTGACATTGCTCGTGATCCTCGCTGGGGAAGAGTAATGGAAGGTGCTGGTGAAGACACTTATCTGGGCTCTAAAATTGCTTATGCAAGAGTAAAAGGTTTTCAGGGGAAGTTAGGGGATACCAATGCTGTAATGGCTTGCGCCAAACATTTTGCAGCTTACGGTGCAGCCGTCGGTGGTCGAGATTATAACTCGGTTGATATGAGTAATAGAATGCTTTGGGAAACCTATTTGCCTCCATTCAAAGCTGCTGTTGATGCCGGAGTTTCTACCTTAATGAATTCTTTTAATGATATCAATGGAATCCCCGCTAGTGGAAACAAATATATATTATCTGATATTTTGAAAGGAAAATGGAAATTTAAAGGCTTTGTAGTTTCTGATTGGGGTTCTATTGGAGAGATGGTCGCCCATGGTTATGCAAAAGACAAGAAAGGAGCTGCACTTGCTGCCATTACTGCCGGGACTGATATGGATATGGAAAGCAATGCCTATCGAGAAAATTTAGCTCAATTAGTAAAAGAAAAACAAGTTTCAATAGCATTGGTAGACGATGCTGTTAGAAGAATTCTTCGCAAAAAATTTGAGTTGGGATTGTTTGATGATCCCTTTAAATTTTCAAACCTAGAAAGACAAAAAAGGGAATTAAATAATCCTGAACATACTAAAATTGCCAGAGAAATAGCAGGGAAAAGTATCGTATTGCTAAAAAATATTCCCCTTCTTGGAGGGTCAGGGGCGGGTGTTTTACCTCTTTCAAAAGACATCAAAACCATTGCTTTTATAGGGCCAATGGTAAAACCTTTGAGAGCTAATCACGGTGCGTGGGCAATCAATTTAAAAGATGTTGATTCAAGTTATATTGTTTCGCAATGGAAAGGATTGGAAAACAAAGTAGGCAAAAACACTCAATTACTTTATGCTAAAGGATGCGAAATAGAAGGAGAAAATAAAGATGGTTTTGCCGATGCTATTGCTATTGCTAATCAATCCGATGTGGTAATTTTGAGTATTGGAGAAAGGTTTGATATGGCAGGTGAGGCCAGAAGCCGCAGCAATATTCATTTACCAGGCGTTCAGGAAGACTTGGTCAAAGCAATTATGGCTACAGGAAAACCAGTTGTTGTGTTGATAAATGCAGGGAGACCGCTGATTTTTAATTGGACTGCTGATAATGTTCCGGCCATACTTTATACTTGGTGGTTGGGTAGCGAAGCAGGAAATGCCATTGCCGATGTGCTTTTTGGAGATGTGAATCCCAGTGCAAAACTGCCCATGTCTTTCCCTAGAGAAGAAGGTCAAATCCCTATTTATTACAATAATTTCAATACCGGAAGGCCTTTTGAAAATAATCAAAACTCCCCTTTTAGATCAGCCTATATTGATTTGCCAAGTACTCCGAAATTTTCTTTTGGTTTTGGATTAAGCTACACTGCTTTTGAATATTCGGATTTGAAATTATCAAAAAAGAAGATGAAAAATACCGAGAATCTTGAAGTTTCAGTGAATATTACAAATACCGGAAATTTTTCAGGTGAAGAAATTGTGCAATTGTATATTCGAGACAGAGTAGGTTCAGTCGTTAGGCCAATAATGGAACTGAAAGATTTTCAAAAAATTAAATTAAATGCAGGCGAAACCAAAACTATCAAATTCATCATAGACAACCAAAAACTGTCTTTCTATAACGATAAATTGGAATATAAATCAGAACCTGGCGATTTTGATTTGATGATTGGAGCATCCTCTTCCGACATTAGATTAAGAGATGTTTTTGAATTGATAAAATAGCATCTTGTAAAGTGAGTAGTTTTTCAAAAAAACTTTTTTACTATTCATAGGAGTTCACGGGGGTATTATTCTCAATTATTTTCAGCCAAATTTTCAAGAAAGGAGATAAAGTTGTCCTCGTGCTGCACATTAAGTTTTTTTCTTACTCTATATCGGGCACTTTCAACACCTCTTATGGAAATATTTAATAAGGGAGCAATCTCTTTATTGGTTAAGTCCATTTTTACAAACGCACATAGACGTAATTCTCTTTTGGTCAGTGTAGAATCAATTTGCTTCAATTTTTCAAAGAAATTGTGGTTTACTTTTTCGAAATTAACATCAAAGATTTCAATATATTCTTCACCAATTCGATGTTGATTTAGCTTTTGAAATATTTCGGTAATTTTCTTTCTTGATTCCTGACTTTTAAGAAGTTCACGCAACTGACTCAAGTCGTTTTTTAATTCATCGAAAACCTCTTTTTTCTTGCTTAATGAAATGGTGTAATTTGCTAATTCTTTGCTTTTGTTGATGATATCACCTTCAAGGTTTAATTTATCCTTATAAATGTCTTCTTTGTCTTGTTTAAGTTTTAATTTTTCAATTTCTAATTCCAAAAGCTGTTGCGATTTCTTAATTTCAATTTTTGATTTTAGCCGCTCAAATGCTATTTTTCTTTTCACATAATTTATGATATAGTAAACAAATAAGCCACTAGCAATTATATATAGAAAATAAGCTAAATTAGTTTGATACCATTTGGGTAAAATATTAAATTCAAATACCGTTTCTTTACCTAATTGGCCAGCCAAATTTCTGCTTTTAACAATAAATGTATAAGCACCAGGTCTTAAATGCGTATATTCTTTATAAGAATTTTTTTGCCAAGGAGACCAGTTTTGGTCAACGTTTTCAAGTTTATAGCTATATTGAATTTCGGTGCTTGAAAACATTTTTGGAGATGAAAATTCAAAACGTAATATATCAGTTTGGTTTGGTAATTGAATGTTGTTTTCTTTTGAACTTATTCCAATCTTATTGATTTTTTGATTTTTCGTATAAGTAATTTGGCTGATATTTGTTGGAAATATATTTATGTTTTCATTTTGTGGCAGGGTATAAAGAAATAAACCAGTATTAGTTCCAAATAAAACCCTGTCATTACCCACGGGATGAATACTTTCCATTCCTCGATTGAAACTTCCCTTGAGGTTCAGGAATAAATCTTTGTAAAGTTTTGGATTATTGCCAATGAAATATCCAGCTTCATCATCTTGAATAAACCAAGTTTTGCCATTGTTTTCAACTAGTTTGCGTGTATTTTTTGATGAATCTAAAATGGTGTTTAATGGGTTAAATAATTCAAATTTATTTATGTTCTTATTGTAGGTGTAGATGCCTGTATTAGTCGTAAAAACTATTTTATTATTCCAATTAAAGATATTTATATTGAAAGGGGATTTTAATCCATTATTATTTGTAAAAAAATCTACTGCGTCAACTCTAGAATAATCTGAATTGATGTGGATTTTATAAACCCCTTTGTGTCCGTGGCAAACCCAATAAGTATTAGGTTCATAGTCTGCTAGGATGTCTCTACTGGATTCGCCAAAACCATTGATTATGTTTTTAATAACCCATTTGTTTCCTTTTTTTTCTATAAGAAATAAACCATTATATGTAGATCCTAGATAGAATCCTTTTTTATTTTTTATTTTAGTTATTTTCCAAAAACCATTTGGTGTGCCAATTTTTAAAGCTGCCCCATTTTCAAATTTATAAAGTCCCCGATCATGCGAAATTATGATGTCATTATCCAAGTCTTGAATTGCCCATGCGGTCTCTTGCAAATTTTCTACTTTTTTAAAATTGAAAGAATCATTTTTTTTGAGGTTTAAAAAATTAGAAAAGTAAACCCCATTACTTGTGGCTATATAAACCACTTTATCTTTTACTAAAATATCATAAACAGAAGCTTGGTCAAAAGCCATAACAAAAGGGGATTTATAATCTAATAAACTCAAACCATTACTTTGTAAAACCCAAATATTTTGATTTTTTGTTTGAAAAAGACAATGAATTGTTGCATTTGAAAGTTCCGAAAATTGTTGATTATCTCTAATAATTTCGCCAGAATTAGTAAGAGTTATAATTTTTGAGCTACGAGTTCCTATCAAATAATCATTATTATTGCCTAGTATTCCATAACTGACCATGTCTTTTTTAGCACCTTCAAAAATATTTAATTTTTTCTGAATTGTTTTAGAGGCAATATCTGCGGTATAAACATTTCCAAATCTAGAAATAATGGTAATGATATTGGGTTTTTGAGTTGGAAGAATAGAAGATATATCTTCATTTAAAAATTCTTTTGCATCAAAAACAAGCAGAAGACTCATTGTTTTTGCGTCAAATTTATATAATCCAAAGTTTCTGTCCTGAACGAAATAGTTGTCATTTACTTTCTCTGAAAAAACAAATGATTTGTTAGCAGGAAGGAAGGTTACTCTATTTCCGGTATTAACAACCAGTTCCGCAAAAGACCTATAAATAATATGCTTTTTGAATTCCCGAACTTGCCAGAAGTTTTCTAGATTCTTTCCTTCAAGGTGAAATTCAGTAATAAGTGATTTGTAAAAATAGCTGCCATATTTATTTTTTTGTAGCGTTCCCAATTCATTATATCCTCCAACATAAATTTTTCCATCATTAGCTTTAACAAGGCTATTTACCGATGAGCTATTAGGAAGGTTGATTTTTCGCCAGCGTTCACCATCAAAAATTAATGCCCCGTCATTATTGCCAAAAATTAAAGTTCCGTCATCACTTTCGCACATGGTCAAAAACTGGGAATCAGCTTTAAAATCGTTTCTCGAAAAGTGAGTTATTTTCAGGGTTGATGGAGAGCCCGATAGACGGGATGAATTGTCTTTTGGTTGCCCAAAGGAAAGCCATGAAAAGAACAATCCAAATACTATAAATATACAATGTGTTTTTATAATTATTTTCATATAAAATTATAGGCTGTTTGATTTTTTAACTTGGATATTCTTGACGTATGAATACAAAAATACAGTTTAAATTTTTATAAATCAACAAAAAAATTATATTTTAAAATACTGACAAGCAGACGATTACAGGTAAATAAGTATTGTTGGCGTCTGAGTTTTAAAAATAAGCGTAATTCAAGTGTAGCTTGATTTTTACAGTCAAGCTAAATATTGTTTATTATTGTATAGTCGTTTATTGACTAGAAATAGGATTTTGAGTTCGTTTTTGATTTGATATATTTCTTAAAATAAACACAAAACTAAAACATTTAACAAATTAATTAAACTATTAAAATTATGAAAAAAATCTTTACTTTACTATTATTGTCCAGCGCTTGGTTCTCAAACGCTCAAAACAATTTTGACCCAAATGACACTTCTCCAGTAGGTTATTGGAAATTTGAAGACAATGCTAATCTTGGAAAAGCGGAAGTTGGATACGGAAATGATTTAGTTCTAAATGGAACTTTTACCCAAGTTGCAGGGCCAGCGGGAACTGATAATGCTATTCATAAAGATGGCAAAGGTCCTTATTTAGAATGCACGCACGGCATAGCAGTAAATGGTGGAGGTACAACAAGAACCAATACATTTACTTGGATGATGGACATCCGTTTACCTGTTGTAGACATATGGCATTCCATAATTGATTATGACCCTTCTTTAAATACTGATGGTGAATTTTTTATCAAAACTGATGCGTCGCTTGGAGCAAGTCAATGTTGGACAAATTATTCCGCTCCTAATTATATAACAGCAAACGTTTGGCATAGAATTGTTTTTGTAGCAGACCCTACTGCTGCAACAAAGTGGAAACTTTTTGTTGATGGTGTTGATTGGGGAATGGGGTCACAACAAGGTACTGGTCTTGATCTAAGAGCCAGTTTAGAGAGCACAATTCGATTTTTAAGAGATGGTGATGATGGAGAAGAAGGTAAAATTGACGTGGCTCAAATTGCTATTTGGGACAGACCTTTATTAGACGCCGAGGTAATCAGCACACTTGGTTCTGCCACTCTAGCCGCTCCAAAATTTTCTGCTGCTAATAGCACTTTGAAAGTATATCCAAATCCAGTAAGTTCTAATGCTAAAATTTCATTTAATCTTGCTTCTGCTTCTAAAAATGCCAATATCGAATTGATTGATATGACAGGAAGAGTTGTTGAGAACATTTATAGAGGAAGTTTAGACCAAGGAGAACAAACCATTTCTTGGGACATAAAAAGCAAATACAATGCAGGAACTTATCTTGTGAAATTATCTTCTGAAAATGCGAATCAAGTGTATTCTATTCTTATGAAATAATTTTTTTAGATTGAAAAAAAATACCACAGGATTTCCTTTTACACACAATATGTAAGTTGATTTTTCCCGTGGTATTTTTATTACTATCCTATTCAAAACTAATTTAATGAAAACTCGTCTTACCTTTTTGTTTTTGTCAATTATCTTTTTTTGCAACGGACAGACTAATTTTGTTCCTGCCAATTGGCCTTCTTTAGTAGGTTATTGGAATTTTGATAATGATGCTAATCTTGTTGAAGCACAAATAGGCAATAATCTTGTAAGTCAGGGAACATTTACTCAAGTTGCAGGGCCATCAGTTGCTGATTTTGCAATAAGAAAAACAGTAGGGAACTATTTTAAATGCACACACGGTTTGCCAACCAATGTGAATAAATACTCCTTGATGATTGATTTCAAGATTCAAACCAATGGTCTTTGGTACAGTTTTTTTCAAACTTCATCAACAAATGTAGGAGATGGTGATTTGTTTTTAAATACTTCTGGACAAGTAGGAGTTGGAACTTTGGGCTATGCATCTTTATCGGTGGTTCCAAACGAATGGTATCGATTAATTATTACAGTTGATGAGGGAAATGCCATAAAAACATATCTTAATGGAACGTTATGGAACGCTGGTGCGCCGGATGTTTTGAATGGTCGATTTTCTTTACAAAGTGTATTGTTATTATTAGCTGATGATAATGGAGAGGATAATTTAATGGATGTAGCTTCGATAGGACTTTTTGATAAGCCATTGAGTGCAGCAGAAGTCTTAGCAGTTGGTGCTTTACAGTCAACTACACCAACAGTTCCTAATTTTGATCCTTATTTGCAAACCGCCACACCAACTTCTATTTATGTTTCTTGGCATTCAAACGACTTGGCACAAAATCCAGAAGTTAAATTTGGTACAAGCGCAACTAATTTAAACCAAACCAACGCAGGTACTTGGGAACAAATTAGTGGAACATATTATTGGCATACCGTAAAATTAATGGGTTTATTGCCTGACACAGAATATTTTTATCAATGTTATAATGGAACAACAGCTTCGTCAATCTATTCTTTTAGAACTCCAGCATTAAAGAGCACTCCAAATCAACATATTCGAATGGTGGTCTTAGGGGACAACAGAACCGATATTACTAAAACCACTCAGAATGTGCAACAAATCAAGAGTAAATTAGTAGAGCTTTATGGGGCAGATTTCCATAATTCAGTAGATTTAATTTTGAACTGTGGCGATATTGTTACCACTGGAACAGTGGTTTCTCAATATACGAATGAATTTTTTAATCCTTATGCTCCTTTAACATCATCCATCCCAACAATGATTAGCATAGGAAACCACGAAGGTGATTCTTCTTTTTTCTATAAATATATGAAGTATGAAGAGTTGACAAATGGGTATCCTGTTGGGAATTCCTATAACGAAAAATTCTACAATTATAATTATGGTAATACACAAATTTTAGCGGTTAATGGTAATGCTAATTATAAATTAGCTGACCAAGTTAGTTGGATTGACAGCAGATTACAAGAATCGAATGCGGATGCCAATATTGATTTTGTGTTTTCATTCCTACATCATCCAGGACACAGCGAAATTTGGCCTGATGGAAACGAGAGTTTTGTACAGAATAGTATCCTTCCAAAATTGAAACAATATCCCAAAAATGCCTTAATTATTTATGGACATTCCCATAACTATGAAAGAGGCGTGACTGATATAGCATCAGGAACTCACGATATGTATTTAGAATTATCCGGAGGCGCAGGTGCTGCTTTAGACCGCTGGGGAATGTATCCCAACCAGATGGATTATCCAGAAATAAAAGTGAGCAAGGATATCTATTGCTGGACTTTGGTAGATATCGATGTTGACAATAAATCATTTACTGCAAAGACATTTAGTTTTGGAAACAGCAATAGACCAGTTATAAATGAACTAGTCGATGAATTTCATTTGAATTTGAATCAGGTAGCTCCTCAAACTCCAACAGCAGTTGGATTAGAAAATTTAACAACACTAGTTGCTTCGACGATGGTTGGGGTAGATATTGCGCAAACGTGTCAATTTCAGGTTACGGCAACTTCAGGAAATTATATCACGCCTTTAATTAGCAAAGAGCAAGATACTTACAATATTTATGATGATACTCGTGCGCCAAATTACACGCCTATCAATAAAAATGCCAGTTTAAACATATCAAAATTAGACGTTTCAACTTATGGACTTTCTACTGGACAAACTTACTTTTATAAAGTTCGTTATAGAGATGAAAATCTAAAATGGAGTTCTTGGTCAAATGAAACTGCGTTCGCGTACAATACTTTGAGAGTAAACGATAATGGCGATATAAGTAAATATGGTTTAAAAGTGTATCCAAATCCGGTATCTTCTAATGCAAAGATTTCGTTTGTAATGCCAAGCGCTTCTTCGAATGCCAAAATTCAATTGGTAGATATGAATGGAAAAATTGTGGAAACTATTTTCAAAGGAAATTTAGAACAAGGAGCACAATCTATTCCCTGGGAAAATAAAAATAAATTGAGGACAGGAATATATATTCTCAAATTGAGTTTTGATGGTGAAAGCGAAACCTTCTCGATGATTGTGAATTCTAAATAATTTTTTAGAAACGAATATGACGAAAGTAGTAAAAACAGTATTTATAATTTTATTTTTTTGGACCTTCGGAATAATCGCCCAAAATTCGGACAGTTCTGTTTCCAATTATGAAAAAACAAAATTGTTTTTCGAAGGAACAAAAACAGTAAGTGAAGAAGGCGTTTTGGCAAACAAAATGAAAGAAGGAATTTGGATTGCCTATTTTCCTAATGGGAAAAAGAAATCAGAAAGTGCTTATTCGAATGACACTTTAAATGGACCTTATATTTCGTGGTTCGAAAACGGCAACAAATGCACCCAAGGTTCTTATGACCACAATAAGGAAAACGGAATCTTCAAAAGTTATTATGAAGACGGCACGCTTCAATCAGAGAAAAATTTTGATTATGGCATTTTATACGGAAAAGCGGTTGAATATTTCCCGAACGGAAAACCTTTTAGAGAAGAATTCCACAAGGAATATACAAAAGTAGGACATTGGAAAAAGTGGTATGAAACTGGTCAATTGTTCAACGAAGTTGATTATGTAGATGATAAAATGCAAGGCATTTCCATAACTTTCTATCCATCGGGAGCTGTTAAAGAAAAAGCTACTTATGACATAGATATGAAAATTGGCCCTTGGGTTTCCTACGACGACAACGGGACGATATTATCAGAGCAGTTTTACAAAGGAGGATTAAAAACAGGGCATTGGAAATCGTATTATTCTAATGGAGCTTTGAAAGAAAGTGTCAATTATATGGATGATGAGAAACAAGGAGAATATGCCTTGTATTATGAAAATGGCAATTTAAATTCTTACGGTGTTTTCGAAAATGATTTAGCTGATGGGCTTTGGGTGCTTTATTATGAAAACGGAAAGAAAAAAGAAAAAGGCAACTATTTTATGGGTCAAAAATCAGGATTATGGAAGTTTTATGACGAAAACAGAAAGTTGTCTTCAAAGAAAGTTTTTGAAAAACCAGCGGTGATAAATAAATATTAAAAATGAATTCGCAATTACTAGATAAAGAAAAAAAAAGTAGCTTTTTATATAAAATATCGCCTTTAGAACTCGTTGTACGAATAGGCGTTTTCGGAACATTTATAGGTCACGGAATTGTTGCTATTGGAGTGAATCCAAAATGGATTCCTTTGATGACCTGTTTTGGTTTCTCGGAAGAACAAGCCGAGTTTCTAATGCCTTTCATAGGGATTTTAGACATTGTCGTTGCCTTGATAATATTGATATATCCCATTAGAATTGTTTTGTATTGGGCTATTTTCTGGGCATTGTTGACAGCATTGAGTCGTCCTATTTCAGGAGATTCTTTTCTGGATTTTTTTGAACGATCCTCTAATTGGGGTTTGCCACTAGTGTTATTAATGACGCGGTATTATAATAAAAATAACAAATCAAACTAATAATTTATGAATTAAAAAAACAATAATCGTTACCCAATTTAATAAAAACACCAATTTAATTAACCAAAATAATAAAAAAGATGAAATTTACAAAATCGCTTATTTTTTGTTTTATGACCATTCTTTTATCAGTAGGTGCTTGGGCACAAGATATTACTGTTACAGGAAGAGTTTTAGACGAAAACGGACTTCCTATTCCGGGAGTAAACATTTTAATTAAAGGAACATCCAAAGCTATGACTACTGATTTGGACGGGAGTTATCAAATAAAGGCCGAATCAAACGGTACTTTGGTGTTTAGTTTTATAGGATATAATCCTGCGCAGGAACCTTTAAAAGGAAGAACAAAAATCGACGTTAAACTAAACCCCCAAACAGAAGACCTAAAAGAAGTAGTTGTTACTTCGTTGGGTATTAAAAAATCAACAAAAGCACTGGGTTATGCAACCCAAGGGATTTCTGGCGGAAGCTTGCAAACCGTAAGGGGTGTAGATGTTGCCACGTCCTTAACAGGTAAAGTAGCCGGTTTGTTGGTAAAAAACAGCACTGATTTTGCCTCCGCACCTGAAATTCTGCTACGTGGTGAAAACCCAATATTAGTTATTGATGGCGTTCCTTACGGAAATATGACCTTACGTGAAGTTCCAGCGGATGATATTGAAAGCATCAGTGTTTTAAAAGGATCAACAGCCTCGTCACTTTACGGTATTCGAGGAAAAAGTGGGGCCATAATGGTTACAACAAAAAAAGGGGCTCCTAAACAAGGATTTAGCGTGTCATTAAATAGTGGGGCTATGTACACGGCCGGTTATTTAGCCATTCCAGAAATGCAATCTACATTTGGGCGTCTGATAGACCCGACCACCAATACGGTCTCTACTTCAGGAGATGGTTCTTGGGGAGTGCCTCTGGACGGTCGTATGGTAAACCAATGGAATTATGCCACCAAAAAATGGGAGTTAAGTCCTTATTTGCCTGTGGGAAAAGATAATTTCGCCAATTTTGTTAGCCAAGGTTATGTTATGAACAACAACTTTAGTTTGGTACAACAAGGTGAATTGGGAAGCATAAGAGCCTCGGCAACATGGGTAAAAAACCAGGGACAATATCCAAATTCAGTGTTTGACAAGGTAACTTACTCGCTTGGGGGCGACATAAAACTGGATAATTTCACCCTGTCTTCTTCCATGACCTACAACAAACAAACTTCGCCAAACATAGGTTTTAACGGTTATACCGCTTATGATCCAATGTACACTTTATTGGTATGGTCCTCTCCTGATTTCGATGTAAGAAACGCAAAAGACTATTGGGTAACCAAAAACGAAGTTCAAAACAATAGTTACACCAATACCAATAACAACCCTTATTTTGATCGAAATGAGAGAATCCACTCCCAAGACCGAGATGTTATCAATGGAACTTTATCCGTTGATTATAAATTCAGGCCTTGGCTAAAAGCGATGTATCGCATAGGTTATGACAACTTCAACGACCACCAAATTATTCGAGTATCCAAAGGATCCTTGCGTTCTGTGGGTGATGCTACCGTGATTAGTGGAGGAACTGGAATTTGGGGAGAAAGCAACTTAGGCTCTTTCAATGAAGGAATAAGTAGAGGATATAGCTACAACAGCGATTTTATACTTACAGGTAATAAATCTTTTGGAGATTTTGCCCTCGACGGATTGGCCGGTGCAACTTCTTATTTTACACAAACCGAAGGAATTGAAGCTTTTACCCAAGGCGGGCTTTTGATTCCGGGGTATTATTCCCTCAAATCGTCTGTCTTGCCAGCTACGGTAAACCCGTATCTTACGAGAGAAAAAATCAACAGTTTGTATGGTCGTTTGTCCTTGTCCTGGAAAAGCATAGCCTTTCTGGAAGGCACCTATCGTAATGATTGGGCGTCTACCTTGTCTGCATCAAATCGATCTTACAACTATCCCTCCTTAGCAGGAAGTTTTGTTCTTTCTGAAATACTACCAAAAACGAACTGGCTTTCTTTTTGGAAAGTGCGTGGTTCTTGGGCAACGACTAAAGACATTCCGAATCCTTTCGTAATTAATCCTACTTATACTTTGTCTAACAATGTTTGGGGTAATTTATCCTCTCAATATTTGCCAGGATCCATAAGACCTGAAAATCTGAAGCCTGAAGGTACCGAAACCTATGAAGTGGGTACGGCAATGAGTTTTATTAAGAAAAGGATTTCTTTGGATGTTACTTATTATGAAAAACGTTATTTTGATGGTATCGTCAATGCAACTATTTCATCTTCTTCGGGTTTTTCGGAATCGACAGTAAATACAAAAGAACAACAAACTCGAAAGGGAGTTGAAATAGTTCTTAATGGAACTCCCGTAAAAGGCGATGACTGGCAATGGGATTTAGGATTTAACTGGGCGTCTTCGGCAATATATTATACTAAATTAGATCCTGTGTATTCTTCGAACCAACCATGGGTAAAAGTAGGAGAAAGGGCAGATGCCAATATAATCTATGAATTGATGAGAGATCCTCAAGGCAATATAATTAATAGTGCAGGTTTGCCGCAATATTCAGATTATCAAACAAGAATTGGATATAATGATCCTAAATTTATGTGGGGATTAACTTCAGCACTTAAATACAAAAACATTTCATTCAATGTTTCTGTCGATGGTCGTGTAGGTGGGTTGGCTCAAACAAGAACCGAAATGTACATGTGGATTTCGGGCAACCACCCAGACTCTGTAGTTCCGGAACGATTCTTGGATGCCAACAATCCCGGCACAAGCAATTATACGGCAGTTGGAGTAAAAGTGGTTTCTGGCGAAGCAACTTATGATGTAAACGGTAATATCACTTCGGACACAAGAACGTATGCGTCTAATGACGTGAAAGTTACTTATGAATCCTACATAAACAAATTGCACAAAGGGACTGCTTGGGGAGGTGCTCCAGGACCACTTGAAGTATTGAGTACCACGTTTTTCAAAATCCGTGAAATGTCGATTACCTATGATTTTCCAAAAGGAATTTTAGATATTTTGTATGCCAAATCATTTTCAATTGCTGCGGTAGGTCAAAACTTGTACTTGAATGCGAAACAATTCAAATATTCGGATCCAGATGGTGGCACCGAGAATTTTAGTGATCCATCACAACGATTTATTGGGGTAAATGTTAAAGCATCATTCTAAAAGAAAGATTGATTAAAAACTTAAAATTTAAAAACATGAAAAATTTAAATAAAATTATGAGCTTGGTCACCTGTGCTTTCTTTTTGTTGACGAGCTGTGAAAATAATTTCGACGCCATAAATTCTGACACAAATGCGCCTGAAATTGCAACGCCCGCTTTGTTATGTACCAATGTTATCATTAGCATTACTAAATATGGAGGTGATGCCAAATCATTTATCTCTAATAGTGCCTCCCCTAAATATGTAGGTTATACTAACGAAGGTCAAATGGGGTCACAATACAATAGTCCAGAGTCTGGTTCCTTCTATGGAATGAACCTGTTACCTAATATTGCCAGTATGAATCTAGCTGCAAAAGCAAGCGTTGCAGAACCCGTTCAGAATTCTTATGAAGGCGTTGGTAAATTCGCCAAAGCCTGGAACTTGTTCCGCATAACAATGGCAATGGGAGATATTCCCTATACCGAGGCAGGACTTGGAGCTACAGGGTTAACCAAACCAAAATATGATCTTCAAGAAGATGTTTTTAAAAACATTTTGGAGGATTTAAAAGCAGCAGATCAATTTTTTGCCAATGGAGCCGCTTTCGCAGGAGACCCAACACCTTATAATGGAGACCCCGCCAAATGGCGCAGAGCGACCAATTCCTTTGCCTTGAAAGTATTAATGTCGTTGAGTAAAAAAGAAGGAGTAGCGTCTTTAGATGTGAAAACCCGTTTCTCACAAATTGTTGCGAATGGCTTTATTTTGAATAGTTCAACTGGTTTTTTTGGACTTATTTATTCCACAAAAAATCCGTATCCAATTTATAGCGTATCCAATTTTTTTACCAGTAGAACCATAATGAGTTCGGTACTAACCGATCCATTAAAATTATTGAACGACAGACGTTTGTTTTACTATGCCGAACCTTCGGTAGCTCAAAAGAATGCAGGAAAAATAGAATCAGATCCAGCAGCTTACATAGGTGCAAACGTATCGGATTCCTATACTACTTTGAGTGCGGAATGGTTAGCAAAAAAATATTCTATAATTAACTTGCGTTATCAAAAGGATGCTGCCACCGAACCGAGAATGTTACTGACTTTTGCCGAACAACAACTGGTATTGGCAGAAGCACACATCAAGGGTTGGATAAGCACGGGCACAGCCCAAGGCTATTATGAAGAAGGTGTAAAAGCGGCTCTTACAAGTGTAATGGCAGTTTCTTCTACCTACTCACACACCATGCCAATTACCGCAGCATATATTAGTGGTTATTTTACTGGCGAAGCAGCCTTCAAAGCTACAACTGATGACCAATTGAAACAAATTTGGTTACAACGCTATATTCTTAATTATTTCCAAGACGGAGATTACAGTTATTGGGAATACAGAAGAAATGGCTATCCAGTATTTCCTATCAATCCTGCAACAAATTTGAATGCAACCAACTTGAATATCATACCATTGCGCAATTCGTACCCTTCGTCCGAAGCAATTTACAACGACGTTAATCTTAAAGAAGCGGTTGACCGTCAATTCTCTGGTTTTGATGATGTAAACAAAGCGATGTGGCTGTTACAGTAAAAAAGGAAGTTAGTAATTCTTTTTAAAGTGAGGGTTGTTTTGGGGAGCGTAAGCAAACCTTTACAGCCTTTACATCTAATCTAAGTAAACATTAGATATAAATAGGATGTTTATTTGTGTTAGTAATTCTATTGCAGCCTGTAACTTTCATGTTACGGGCTGTTTTTAGAAAATTACCTTTTTTAGTAGAAGAAATAATATGAAATATGTAGTTTAGTGATCAATTAGTATAGTAAAATAATATGATAAATGAAAGCAATCAGCACTTTAATCTTGGCAATTGCCGTCAGCGTTTGTTCACAAGCACAAACAAACTTGACTTTTTTGCACACTTCCGGTCAAGATTTGGTTAATGAATCGGGAGAAAAAGTATTTTTAAAAGGAGTAGGGCTAGGAAACTGGCTTTTACCCGAAGGATATATGTGGAAATTTGGAGACTTGGGTGACCGCCCTCGCAAAATCGAAAAAGTGGTTGAGGATCTGATTGGAAAAGAAAAATCTGCCCATTTTTGGAAAACATACAGGCAAAACTACATTACGGAAGCTGACATTAAACGTATTGCCGAATTGGGATTTAATTCGGTTAGACCGGCTTTAAACTCAAGATTGTTTTTAACAGAAGGTGAAAATCCTGTGTATGTTGAAGAAGGGTTCCAGTTAATGGATTCCCTGGTTTCCTGGTGCAAAAAACATAAAATTTATGTTATTATAGATATGCACGGAGCTCCCGGCGGACAAACAGGGCAAAATATTGACGACAGCCCTAATAATTTACCCGAATTATTTATAGAAACCAAATATCAAGATCAATTAGTAAACCTTTGGTTGAAAATTGTAGATAAATGTAAAAATGAACCTACCGTTGCAGCTTACGATTTGTTGAATGAGCCTTTGCCTAAAAACTCGGGTGCTGCTGATAAATACAAGCATTTATTAGTGCCTTTGTATCAAAGATTAACCGCCGAAATTAGAAAAATCGATACCAAACACATGATTACACTGGAAGGTTTTGACTGGTCAAATGATTGGTCTGTTTTTGACAAACCTTTTGACAACAACACCTTTTACCAATTTCACTATTATTGTTGGGGCAAACCAGATAACTTGAATAATATTGATCAATATTTAAATAAACGAAACGAATTGAACACCCCAATTTGGGTTGGCGAAACTGGCGAAAAGGGAAATACAATTTATTGGGCTACGACTCAATATTTTGAAGCAAATAATATCGGTTTTTCTTTCTGGCCTTGGAAAAAAATGGACACCAAAAACACGCCTTATTCTATCAAAAAACCAGAAAATTGGGACTTGATTTCTCAATACACCAATAATAGCTCAAAACCAGACAGTGTTATTGCAGAAAAAGCATTCAACGATTTACTCGAAAATATAAAAATAGCCAACTGCGATTATTTTGAAGATGTATCTAACGCCATCAACACCAGAATTCCTGGAAAAATTGAAGCTGAAAATTATGGATTTAGCGGCTATATTAAATCGTATTTTGTTTTGGACACACTTAATAAATCTAAGTTTTATAGAACAAACGAACCTGTACAAATAAAGCTTGACAGCGAGGATGAGGATCAATTTTGGTCTAACCAATCTATTGAAATTAAAAAATCAGAATGGTTGGTTTATGATTTTAAAGCTTTAGATAATAAAAAGCATCAACTAACAATGAGTGCATCGGCCAATGATTTGCCCACAGAATTAGAAATTAGGATTAACAATAAAAAAGTAAAAGTCTCGGTAAGCAATAAAGATTTGAGCGAAGTTACGGTTGGTAATTTTAAATTAAAAAAGGGAGAAAATAAAATCAAAATTTTGGTTAAATCCAATAGCCTGAAATTAGATTGGCTTAAATTTAATTAACAAATTAAAAAATAAAATTTTGAAACACCTATTTTTTTAGCATTGTCAGATCTTGGACTTAGGCTAAAAAAATGTTGGGTTTATTTGTATAACTACTTGCAATACAGCCAATTATTTGAGCTGTATTGTAATAAATAAAAATTATGAAAAAATATTTATTGATTATCACATTATGCTTTGTTAGCATTGTGGCATCATCAAACGTTACGCTGCCTTTAAAAATTTCCGGAAAAATTACTTGTGACAAGCTGGCTATTTCAGATGTATTGGTGAGCGATGGAATTTCGGTGGTCAGGACAGATAAAAACGGCAAGTATGTCTTGTATACAAACCCAGACAGGGAATATGTTTATTATTCACTTCCATCAGGTTATGAAAGCCCAATTATTGAAGGAGTTCCTGTTTTTTATAAAGTCGTAAACAAAAAATATAAAAAACAACAAATTAATTTTGAATTAATATTGGCACCTAGATCCCAAACCAAACACTCTTTTATTGTGGTGGGAGATCCACAGGTGGCAGATTTGCAGGATTGTGAGTTACTGAAATTAGTTATTGCCGATTTAAAAAAAACGAGCTTGGGGATTTCTGCCACAATGCCAGTCCATGCGATCAGTGTTGGTGATAATGTGTTCGACAAACCTGAATTGAACGACACTTACAAACAAATAATTGCACAAACAAAGCTTCCTTTTTATCAAGTGATAGGGAACCACGATATGGATTATAACGAACGTTCAGATGAATTGTCGACAAAATCGTATTCGTCAAAATTCGGCCCCGCTTACTATTCCTATAACATAGGCAACATTCATTATGTGGTCTTGAAAGATGTTTTTTACTACGGATATTCATACCGTTATATTGGCTATATTAATGAAAATCAATTGTCATGGCTGGAAAAAGACTTGTTAAACGTAAAACCTGGTAGCACTGTGATAGTCTCGCTTCATATCCCCACTGTTTATGGGGAATCGGAAAAAGCGGATACTTATTCTGCCACTTTATCAAACTCATTGATGAACCGTGATGCCCTTTATCAAATTCTTGCACCTTTTAACACTCATATTATGGCTGGTCACAGCCATACACAATGGAATACCATAATTTCAGAAAAAGTATTTGAACATACCCATTCAGCTGTTTGTTCAGCTTGGTGGCAAGGTGAAATTGGTACAGATGGAACACCAAAAGGGTATACCGTGTATGAAGTCGATGGAGATAGCTTGTCGTGGTATTTCAAAGGAGTTGACATGGAAAAGGAGGAACAATTTAAGCTTTATCCAATTGGAGCAAAATTGTCAAGCCCGGATTCCATCATAGCTAATGTGTTTAATTATGATCCTGAATGGACTGTAAAATGGTATGAAAATGATTCCTTAATTGGTGAAATGAAACAATATTGGGGTGAAGATCCTTTAGCAAAATTGACATATTCACATGAATCAAAGAAGAACTATGATTGGATAAGTGCTACCGACACTCACCACCTTTTTAAAGCAAAAATTCAAACTCCCGGAGCCAGAATATTCGTTAAAGTTACAGATAGATTTGGGAATGTGTATGTAAAAAATGTATCGCAATAAAAGACAGTTTTATTTTTACTAAACAAAATATATATGAAATAGCCTTGATTAATTAAACATAGCTTAAAATAATTATTTTGTTGAACTATTAGCCGTGAGCACTATTGAAAATAAGCAAGATGTGAATAATTACAACTTACCAAAATTAAATAATGAGAAACATTATGAAAAAATACTTATGGATTGTTGCAGTATGCTTTGTTAACATCATTGTATCGGCAAGCGTAAAGATGCCTAAAATCTTTGCCGATAATATGGTCTTGCAACGCAATACTCCTATTCCTGTTTGGGGCTGGGCAGCAGCCAATGAAAAAATTGAAGTGAAATTCAACAACCAAATCAAAAAAACCAAAGCCGATAAAAATGGTAAATGGATGATTCGTTTGGATAACGAAACCGCTGGTGGACCTTATAATTTAACTATAAAAGCAAGCAACACAATTCAAATCAAGAATGTGTTAATAGGAGAAGTTTGGCTTTGTACAGGACAATCTAATATGGAATGGTCGGTTGAGCAGTCTAACGATACCAAAAAAGAGATGGCTTCTGCCAATAATCCTATGATTCGACACATCAAAATTGATAAAGATGTAAATTCAATACCTCAAAGTAACGTAAATTCAAAAAATAGCTGGCAAGTTTGCGATTCAACAACTGTTGGTGATTTTACAGCCATAGGCTATTTTTTTGCTAAAAACTTGTACAACGAACTCAAAATACCGGTTGGCTTAATAAATGCATCTTGGGGTGGAACCAATATTGAAACTTGGATTAGCCGTGAAGGTTTTGAAAGCAGTGATGAATTTAAAGAAATGATTGCTGGAATGCCAAAAGTAGATTTAGATTCTCTGTCGAAACTAAAAGTAATTGGGTTTGAAAAAAAAATAGAAACTTTACAAGGAGCAAAAATAAATAGTGCAGGAGCAAATGCTTTCAAAGAAACTGTATTTAATGATTCAAAATGGCCGGAACTCAATATGCCCCAATTATGGGAACCACAAATTTTAGGCGAATTTGACGGAGTGGTTTGGCTACGAAAATCCATCACACTGTCAGCTGATGACAGTAAAAAAGAAGCGCTTTTGGATTTGGAACAAATTGACGACGAGGACATTACTTATGTCAATGGCGTGAAAGTGGGAGCTATGGAAAAATATGATTCAAAAAGAAAATATGCAATTCCAGCCGGAATTTTAAAAGAAGGAACAAACGTAATCGCCGTTAGAGTAACAGATACTGGAGGCGGTGGCGGAATTTATGGAGAAGCAGCCGATTTGAAATTAATTGTTGGAACCAAAGTTATTCCGTTAAGTGGAAAATGGAAATTTCAAGTGGAATCCATAAAAACCGCAACAAACGAAAACTCATTGCCATCACTTTGCTACAATGCAATGATAAATCCATTGGTTCCTTTTGCGTTCAAAGGAGTATTATGGTATCAAGGCGAATCAAACGCCGGCAGAGCATACCAATATAGAAAAGCTTTCCCATTGATGATAAATGACTGGCGTCAAAAATGGAACAAGGGTGATTTTCCATTTTATTTTGTACAATTGGCAACATTTTTTGCTGGAGGAAATAGCAATGAAGGATGCAGCTGGGCTGAACTTCGTGAAGCTCAAACTATGGCATTGAGCTTGCCAAACACAGGAATGGTGGTTACCACCGATTTAGTGACTATTCCAAGCGATATTCATCCAACTAACAAGCAAGATGTTGGTAAAAGGTTAGCTGCAATTGCTTTTAATGATTTATATAACAAGAAAATGGTTTGTTCTGGCCCAACATTCAAATCATTGGAAATGAAAGGCAATCAAATCATCGTGACTTTAGAAAACATTGGAAATGGACTTTCAACTCCAGACAAATACGGATATATCAAAGGTTTTGAAATAGCTGGAAAAGACCAAGTGTTTCATTATGCCAAGGCTTTTATCAAAGATAATAAAGTAATACTTTCAAGCGAAGAAGTTTCAAGTCCGATTGCAGTTCATTTCAGCTGGATAGGCGATGCATCGGAAAGTAATTTATTCAACAAAGAAGGTTTTCCCGCCGTTCCTTTTAGAACAGACGAATGGAAAACCATTACCAAAGACGTGAAATATAAAATGGCTAATTAAAATAAAATCAAGATGAAGTTTTTCCAAATAAAAATTCTATCAGCATTTTTAGTACTAAATAGCGCAACAATTTCTCAAGCACAAGAAATTACTTTGCCAAAAGAAGTAAGATTCAATATTGGAGACAATCCTGAATGGGCTAATCCCAATTTTGATGATTCGCATTGGGGAACAAAGTTTTTGGGTAAGAGTTGGCCAATACTCGATGTGTATGCATGGCAGCGATTGCCATTGCAGGAATGTCTGTTGCTTTTCCAATTGCAATTGGGATTGCTTTGGTTCTTGGTGTTCTAGTAAATTATGATTCTACACAAGGAAATCCAACCTTGATTTTTGGAGGTGTTGCCTTAATAACTTTGGCAATTATTCTTAATGCCAGAGCTTATCAAAAATTGCAATCTAATCTGGCAGAAAAAGTTTCCAAAAAAGGATTGATTCTATCCATAGTAAGTGGTTGTTTGATGGGATTGTTCTATAAATATGTTGCCGGTTCTATGGTTGCTGATTTCAGTATGCCCGAAATAGGAAAACTGACTCCTTACACATCCTTGGTGATTTTTGCTGTTGGAGTTGTTGTCAGCAGTTTTGTGTTTAATACTATCCAAATGAAACGCCCGTTTATCGGAGCGCCAGTTTCCTTTTCTGATTATTTCAAAGGAGCGACTAAAGACCATTTTATTGGGATTTTAGGAGGTGCCATTTGGTGTGTGGGAATGTCCTTGAGCATTATTGCATCTGGCAAAGCCGGTCCAGCTATTTCTTATGGATTAGGACAAGTCGCAACCTTAGTGGCAGCCATTTGGGGAATTTACATCTGGAAAGAATTTGATCAGGCTCCTAAAGGAACTAAGTCGTTACTGAATATTATGTTGCTCTTATATATCATAGGATTAGCGATGATAATAGTGTCTAAATAGAGACTATTTGATTTTAAAGTTTGATATTTGTCATTCCAATCCGCCTAATTTTGAGGTGGGTTGGGATGATTGAATTGGATAGATTTAAGAGTAATGAACATCAAAAAAAATTAAACTATGAAATTCCTCAAACACATTCTCTTATTTCTTCCTCTTTTTGGGTTTTCCCAAGAATTGATAACCAATGTTCCAAATAGAGTTACCACTTCCTTAAATGGTGAGTGGAATTATATTGTGGATTCCTATGAAACGGGTTATTATAGTTTTCATCGCGATGCTTATGACCAACAAAAAGGAGTTCAAAATGCAGCTTATTATAGCAATTATCACGCTCAAAACAAGCAGGAATTAGTAGAATATGATTTTGATAAATCGCCAACGATGACCATTCCCGGTGATTGGAATTCACAAAAAGAAAACCTTTTTTATTATGAAGGAACGGTGTGGTTCAAGAAATCTTTTGGCTATGATATGAAAGAAAACAAACGTCTTTTCGTCTATTTTGGAGCCGTCAATTACAAAGCTGAGGTTTATCTCAACGGGAAAAAACTAGGTGTTCACGAAGGTGGTTTTACACCATTTAATTTTGAAGTTTCATCGATTATCAAAGCAAAAGACAATTTTCTGGTCGTAAAAGTGGATAACATTCGTCGTAAAGAAGGTGTGCCAACACTTAACACGGATTGGTTTAATTATGGCGGAATCACACGCGATGTTATGTTAATTGAAGAACCAAAATCATTCATACAGGATTACACCATTCAACTCAAAAAAGGAGAAAAAAATACGATTTCCGGATTTGTTAAAATTAATAATTTTGATAAAAACACTGAATTTGTCACCCTGAAAATTCCGGAATTGAAAATTAATTACAAAGGTAAAATTGATGCAGATGGAAAAGTAAACTTTGAAATCAACAATAAAAAAATTCAATATTGGTCACCAGAATCGCCAAAACTATACAATGTTTCCCTAGAATATAACAACCAAATCCTAAAAGACAATATTGGTTTTAGAACTATAGAGACACAAAATACTAAGATTGTTTTGAATGGCAAACCAGTTTTCCTGCGAGGGATTTCCATTCACGAAGAAAATGCAAAAGGAGGAAGAGCAAACTCTGAAGCCGATGCCATCCGATTATTGACTTGGGCGAAAGAATTGGGTTGTAATTATGTGCGATTGGCTCATTACCCACATAACGAAAATATGGTGCGATTGGCTGATAAAATCGGTTTGATGGTTTGGGAGGAAATTCCCGTGTATTGGACAGTTGATTTTACTAATCCAGAAACTTACAAAAACGCAGAGAATCAATTGGTCGAAATGATTAGCCGAGACAAAAACAGATGTTCCACTATTATTTGGTCTATGGCAAACGAAACACCAATTTCGGATGCAAGAAATACTTTCATCAATAATTTGAATGCCAAAGCGAGAACTTTGGACAACACCCGATTGATAAGCGCTGCTTTGCTAACCAAAAGTGATAAATTGAATAGTTATGTTGACGATGCCATTGCCGAAAAGCTTGATATTGTTGCGTTCAACGAATATTTGGGTTGGTATGGAGGAAATCTTGAAGATGCCGAAAAGATACAATGGACGTCAAAATACAATAAACCAGTTGTGGTTTCGGAATTTGGAGGAGATGCCAAACAAGGTTTACACGGAGAAAAAAATGAACGTTGGACAGAAGAATTCCAAGAATATTTATACATTCAAAATTTGAAAATGATTGAAAATATTCCAAAAATTACTGGTTTGAGTCCTTGGATTTTGGTTGATTTTCGTTCGCCAAGAAGATTGCTTCCAGGTATTCAGGATGGTTATAACAGAAAAGGATTGATCTCAAATGATGGCAATAAAAAGAAGGCATTTTTTGTGTTGAAAGATTTTTATAAGAAATGTGAATTGGAGAAATAATTAAAAGAAGGAAAATGAATTTTAAGATAAAATATTTTAAAGCAATTATCTGCATTCAGATGTTGCTTTTTATTGTAAATGTCTCGGCGCAAAACCCACCTTTTTGGAACGATATTCAGACTTTCAAAAAGCAAGACAGTATTGCAATGCCAACTCATTATAAAACGCTCTTTATAGGAAGTTCTTCTTTTACAAAGTGGAAAACATTAGAGCAGGATTTACCTGAATATGCCCCGCTTAATCGTGCTTTTGGTGGGTCAACTTTGCCTGATGTCATTAGGTATAGTAAAGATGTTATTGAAAAATACAATCCTGAAAGAATCGTTATTTACTGTGGTGAAAACGATATTGCGTCATCTGATGCCGTGACGGGAAAAATTGTATTGGAAAGATTTAGGTTGCTTTATCAACATATTAGGAAAAAATTCCCCACGATAGATATCTATTTTATTTCTTTAAAGCCATGTCCTTTGAGGTGGGAGATGAGGAAAAGAATGTTGGACGCCAATTACCGTATTGCCGATTTTTGTAAAAAACAAAAGCACACTTATTTTATCAGTATTTGGAATCAAATGCTTGAAAATTCTAAACCCAATCCTTCTTTATTTATTGAAGATAGTTTGCATATGAATAAAAAAGGATATGAAATCTGGATGAAGGAAATAAGGAAGAAAGTAAAACATTAGTTTGGAATTGATCCCTTAGTTTACTGTTTTCCACTCCTTTTTAGGCATAAAAAAACTCCATTATCTCTAATGAAGTTTTTTGTGGGCGATGAGGGGTTCGAACCCCCGACCCCCTCGGTGTAAACGAGGTGCTCTGAACCAGCTGAGCTAATCGCCCTAAATGTGAGTGCAAATATAGGTTGGTTTTTTGCTTATACAAAACATTTTTATAAAAATTTCATTATTTTTTATTCAAAATATGTATTTCGCTGAAATTTAATTTATTAAGGCTTCAATAAAATATAAAATAGACTTCGTTTAATAGTCACAACGAAGTCTATTGAATAAATTATTGTTTTTATTTTGACATTGTAGGTTCATTATGGTATATGTAATCACCATGAAGACCAGTAAATGCTTTATTCATTTCATCAAAAAATGATTTTCTGTCTGCCTCTTTTGGCCAAGCTGCTTTTATTAATTCATCATCTTTATCATTTGATTTATCAAAATCTGACATAGAATCAAATAAAAAGGCTTCCATAAAATCTCTGCTGTCAGATCCCCAAGAATGGCGATATGGATAATAGGCTTTGATATAAGGATTTTTTAATGTTACTTTTTCATTAAATTCCTTCATTCCTTTTCCTTGACCGTTCATTGATAATTGTGTCCTGCGAATATAGACGATCATAGGTTCTTTGGAATCGGTTTTTAATTCTTTTTCTCCTACTGAAGGCAACGATGTGTAAATTTCATCAGAATGCTTTTTTATATAATAGCCACTTTCTTTGTCAAAAAAAGCTTTTCTTGCTTTTTCGTCTGGCCAAGCTTTTTTAATTAATTCATCTGAAATGTCATTTGATTTCTCAATATCTTCCCATGTTTTATAAACCGAAACAAACAAAATTTCAGAACTATTTGCAGTATAATAATGGGTTAGAATTTCAGAACCTATTATTAAATCATTTTTACTGACAACCTTGTCGAAATATTCCTGTTCTGTTTTTCGCCAATCTTTTCCATCAGCATCGAGATTTCGATACATAGTGGTAATCGCAATAAATACTGGTTTTGGATCTTCCTGAGCATGGACAGCCACACTCAATAGGAATGTAAAAATCAACATTCCTAACAATAAAATTTTGTTTGTTTTCATAAAATTGGATGTTAAAGGGTTAATTAATAATAAATTAGAGTTAAATCTAATAAATTATTAACTATTTATTTAGAATAAATTAAAATAATTTTTTATGAAAAATTATGCTTTTAAGTTAAATCCTTTTATTTAAAGGTAATTCCGCTACTACAAAAGTGCTTCCGCCAATAAAAATGAAATCATTTTCTGTGGCATTATTCTTAGATTGGATGTAAGCTTCTGCAACAGAGTCGTATATGTCACCTGAAAGATGGTATTTTAGTGCTTTTTCTTGTAAAATAGTTGTTTTTAAACCACGTGGAATGTTAGGTTTGCAGAAGTAATATATTGCGTTTATTGGGAATAGGGGTAAAATTTCGTCCAAATCTTTGTCATTTACAACTCCTAAAACAATATGTAAAGTATCAAACTTTTCTTTTTGAATTTGTTTCATCACGATTTCCAAACCATTTTTATTATGGGCTGTATCGCAAATAATTTTCGGAAATTCGCCCAGTTGTTGCCACCTTCCTTCGAGTCCCGTGTTTTTTACAACATTTAACAAGCCAGATTTTATATTGGATTCTGAAATATTAAATGTTCCTTGAGAGTTTAAAATTGATATAGTTTGAACAACTGTTTTTTTGTTGTGAATTTGATAATCGCCAATTAAATCAGAAGGATAATTCTCAGAAATTAATTCGGAAGCAAAATAGATTTCAGAATCATTTTCTTTGGCTCTCGCCAAAAAGACCGGTTTTGTTTCTGGAGTATATTCTCCTATTACAACTGGAATTCCTGCTTTTATAATTCCTGCTTTTTCGAAAGCGATGGCTTCAAGCGTGTTTCCAAGAAATTGAGTATGATCTAAACCAATATTTGTAATTACTGAAACAAGAGGAGTAATGATATTTGTAGCGTCTAATCTTCCTCCCATTCCCACTTCAATTATAGCAATGTCCACTTTTTCTTTGGCAAAATATTCGAAAGCCAATCCCACTGTCATTTCGAAGAAACTCATATCATTAGCTTCAAAAAAAGATTTGTTTGTATTGATGAATTCACAAACAAAATCTTCCGATATTTCAATTCCGTTTATCTTGATACGTTCCCTGAAATCTTTTAAGTGTGGTGATGTGTATAAACCAACTTTATACCCGGCTTCCTGAAGTATCGATGCCAGCATATGCGAGGTAGAACCTTTTCCATTTGTTCCTGCAACGTGAATGCATTTGAGGTTTTTCTGTGGATTGTCAAGATGATTTACAAGTAAATGAACATTGGTTAAATCCTTTTTATAAGCCGAAGCGCCCTGAAGTTGGTACATCGGGAGTTGATTAAACATCCAGTTTATGGTTTCCTGATAGTTCATTTTCTAATAAAATATGGGGTATTTAAAATATTTTTCGTTTTTTTTAGTTTAATAGTAGATCGAAAAGTATCTTTAGTGCAAATTTGAAATAATTTTTAGAATTAATGAGTAAAATAACAATATATGTTTAGTTTAATACAATTACAGGCCGACACCATTGCAAATGTAGCATCAAGTGTTGTTATAGAAAAGATTGCTTCGAATAATGAAATATCAGTTTTAGAATTTATTTTAAAAGGAGGTTTTTTCTTGATTCCAATTTCAATATTGTTATTTTATACTTTTTATTTGATTATAGAACGCTATTTATACATTCATAAAGCGTCTAAAATAGATCCTCTTATGATGCGAGATGTAAGAGATAATCTTAATTCTGGCAAGCTGGATAGAGCTTTGTCTATTGCAGAAAGAAACAATACTTCTTCTGGAAATGTTATAAAGGAAGGAATTCTTTTAATTGGCCGGCCTATTGCTGAAATTGAATCGAATATGGATCGTGCTGCCGATATCGAAATTGGCGAAATGGAAAAGCATCTAGGACAACTTGGACTTATTGCAGGGATTGCACCAACATTAGGATTTATTGGAACTATTTCGGGAGTAATTAAGATATTTTACAGTATTTCTGTTACCGAGAATATCAGTATTGGTAATATATCCGGAGGATTATACGAAAAAATGATTAGTAGTGGAGCTGGATTATTGGTTGGAATTATTGCTTATAGCGGCTATCACTTACTGAACGGAAAGGTTGATAATTTTGCTTTAAAAATCCAAAAGCAAATACTAGAATTTGCCAATATTATTCAAAAATCATAGACGATGTCAATAAAACGAAAAAGAAGATTCCACGCCGAAGTCGCTACGTCTTCATTGAGTGATATTATGTTTTTCTTATTGTTGTTTTTCTTGATTATATCGACTTTGGCAAATCCAAATGTTATAAAAATGACATTGCCAAAGGCTAAATCCAACGAGAAAACCAATAAACAATACATTAGTTTGTCTGTTACCGAAGACAAGAAATTCTATATCGATAAGCAAGCCGTTTCCTTCGAAGAATTAGAAACAACTTTAATGTCAAAAATGAATCCAGGAAAAGACCAAACGGTTATTGTTCGAATTCCGTTCAACTTACAAGTTCAGGATTTAGTAGATGTTTTGCAAATTGGTGTTAGAAATAATTTGAAGTTTGTGATTGCTACGAGCCCGAAGTAAAGTCATTGCGAGGAACGAAGCAATCACATAACGAGAGCAACTAATGAGATTTGCTTCGCCTGTTCGCTATCGCTCGAGTCTCCTTCGTCGAAATGACACAACATTAAATAGAAAATGCCTCGATGATTCGAGGCAATTTTGTTTATTTAAATCCGTTTTATCCGCGTCCCAATTTTTAATTCAAATTGAAATTGTAAACAATCTTCCCCACTTGTTTTTCTGGTGCATCACTACTGGCGTCCCATTTGGTATTCATCGCAGCAATTCTGGCCTGATCTAATAAACATTTTGCCGTGTTAGTAGTTCCTTTTACTCCAGCAATCGCATCTATGGTTTTTCCATTTCTATCTACAGAAACTTCTACAACAACTTTTCCTGCTTCATTACAGGTGTATTTTGGAGCAGGTTTTGAAATCGCTTTTCGGTTGCCTAAGGAATAACCGCTCCCATTTCCGGAACCACCGCCACTTCCAGCGCCATAACCGCTTCCTGTGCCAATTCCGTTTCCAGTTCCATTTCCTCCGCCGGTTCCTCCTCCAGAACCTCCAGTTCCATAATAGCCGTTTGAGCTTAGACTTCCGTTTGCTTTTCCTTTGTTTCCTGCGGTTTTGTCATCGCCGTCACCGCCTTTATTGGAACCTTTCATAATGTTGGATAAAGCATCATTTGTATTGTTGGAAACCCTTGGTTTTACTATGACGGGTTTAGGTTCCTCCTTTAAAACGGGTGTTGATTTTAGTGGTTTCTGTTTCTGCGGAATTACCACGCTTTCTTCAGTAGAATTTTCCTGGGATAAAATAGATTCTTCTGGCGTAGCTTTTGTTGGTATTTGCTTGGCCTGATTTTTCACATTCAAAACCTCGCTTTTATAATTTGCTCCTGAACCAAAATCGCTGTCGCCAAAATTTACGGTAACACCTCCGCCACCTCCGCCACCAGTTAATTCAGCCAAGTTTGCAGGCGGCCAAAAGCGAATGAAGAATAAAATCATCAACATGGTTCCATATAAAAGGACGGATATTGCTATTGATTTCTTTTGGTCAGATGAAATGGTCGAACTCATTTAGATTTTAAATTTTGAATACTTTAGTAAAACGTTGAAAATTACTAAAAATTAT
Source organism: Flavobacterium psychrophilum (assembly GCA_945874225.1). Classification (GTDB taxonomy): domain Bacteria; phylum Bacteroidota; class Bacteroidia; order Flavobacteriales; family Flavobacteriaceae; genus Flavobacterium; species Flavobacterium psychrophilum_M. The sequence continues at coordinate 50,175 of CAMCFT010000006.1, read as the reverse complement.
TAGAACTAGGAAACAATAGATTTTATGCTTTATAAATAGTCCCAGAACTATGATCCATATTCGCCCCTGTCACACTACTCAAAACATTGATTTCGCCTCGTAATTTCAAAACTCCAAGCAAGGCGAATATTAAAGCTTCCTTGAATTCCAAGATTTTTGTCGATGGGATGATAATTTCCATTTCTGGCAAATAGGATTGAATGCGTTCAATAATAAAATCATTGTAAGCGCCACCGCCAGTGATTAATATTCTCCCTTTTTTGTCGGACAAAGCCAAAGCGGTTTGCAAAGCAACGTGCTCCGTAAAAGTTCGTAATTTATCTTCAATTGGGATTTTATAATTTTCGATTAATGGTAAAACTATTTCTTTTACAAACTCAAAACCCAATGATTTAGGAAATTTTTGTTGGTAGAAATCCAATGCGTTTAATTCGCTCAACAAATTTTCGTTGACTTTTCCTGTTCTTGAAATTATGCCTTTATCGTCATAATCCATTCCCAATTCATTGGCATAATAATTCAAAACCGTATTTACTGGCGAAATATCGAAGGCAATTCTTTCTCCATTTTGTTCAAACGAAACATTAGAAAAACCACCCAAATTCATGCAATAATCATATTCTGAAAATAATATTCGGTCACCAATAGGAACCAAAGGAGCACCTTGACCACCCAATTTTACATCCTGAACCCTAAAATCACAAACGACAGTTTGCTCTATCAAACTCGAAATTTCAGGTAAATTGCCAATTTGCAATGTCAAGCCTTTATCTGGTTGGTGCAAAATAGTGTGTCCGTGAGAGCAAACCGCATCAAGGCTTTCAATTTTATGCTTTTCGATAAAAGTGGAAATGATGGTTCCGAGAAGTTTTGTATAGGCGGAGTTTAATTTATCCAGTTCAGTTTCTGAGTAATCCACTGCTAATTTTAGATGATTAATCCAACTTTGGCTATAGCCAATGGTTTCACTTTCAAGGATTTCGAAAGTCCATTTCTGGTTGTTTAAACGGAATTTAATGTGGGCTAAATCAACACCGTCAAGTGATGTTCCAGACATAACTCCGATAACGTTGTAGTAATCATTTTTCATTAGTCAAATTTACGAATCAAAATTGAAAATTTCATTATAAAAAAGTACCTTTGAGCATATTTTTATAACAAAAAACAACATTTATTTTATATTATTATGAAATCGTCACTAACATCGAGTTTGTTGCAAACAAACACCAAAGAGTAAATGCGATAACATATATGACCGCTAAAAAATCAAAATCTACATATATGAATTTTAATCTAACCGAAGAACAATTAATGGTGCAACAAGCCGCCAGAGATTTTGCTCAAAACGAACTTTTGCCAGGTGTTATTGAAAGAGATGAGAAGCAAATTTTTCCTGCCGAGCAAATAAAAAAAATGGGTGAACTTGGATTTATGGGAATGATGGTGGATCCAAAATACGGCGGAAGCGGACTGGATACGATTTCTTATGTTATTGCAATGGAGGAAATTTCCAAAGTTGACGCCTCAGCTTCGGTGGTGATGTCCGTAAATAATTCATTGGTTTGTTGGGGATTACAGGCTTTTGGAACTGAAGAACAAAAACAACATTGGTTACCACTTTTGGCTTCTGGGCAAATTCACGGCGCATTTTGTTTAAGCGAACCTGAAGCGGGAAGTGATGCAACTTCGCAAAAAACTACTGCAATAGATATGGGAGATCATTATTTGGTAAACGGAACAAAAAACTGGATAACAAATGGCGGAACAGCTTCATTTTATATTGTCATTGCACAAACCGATGTCGAGAAAAGAAGTAAAGGAATTAACGCTTTGATTATGACCAAAGATATGCCCGGTTTTTCTATTGGTCCAAAGGAACATAAAATGGGAATTCGTGGTTCTGACACCCATTCTTTGATGTTTAATGATGTGAAAGTTCCAAAAGAAAATAGAATAGGTGAAGATGGTTTCGGTTTCAAATTTGCAATGAAAACATTGGCCGGAGGAAGAATTGGAATTGCTTCTCAAGCATTAGGAATTGCTTCCGGAGCTTATGAATTGGCGTTGAAATATTCGAAAGAACGCAAAGCATTTGGAACAGAAATCTGCAATCATCAGGCGATTGCTTTCAAATTGGCTGATATGGCAGTTAATATTGAAGCGGCAAGGCATCTTTGTATGAAGGCCGCTTGGGACAAAGACAATCAACATAATTACGACATAAGCGGAGCGATGGCCAAACTTTTTGCCTCCCAAACGGCTATGGATACTGCTGTTGAAGCGGTGCAAATTCACGGCGGAAATGGTTATGTGAGAGAATATCACGTGGAGCGAATGATGCGTGATGCCAAAATTACTCAAATCTACGAAGGCACTTCTGAAATTCAGAAAATCGTAATTTCCAGAAGTATTATTGCTGGGTAAATTGAAGAATAGTGCTGCAAACCTATGAGGTTTTTATAACCTTATAGGTTTTTTATTCTACTCACCGCATACTACATTCATATCGTAAGCCAAAATATAATAGTTATTGTTGTTGAATTCAAAGTCAGCAATGACAGTCCATTTTAGTTTTTCAGTATGTGCTTTATAGGATGGTATATTGGTTTTGTTGATGAAAGTCAAACTCAACGGGTATTTTTTTATAACATGAATTCGCATAAATTCAAATAACAAATTAATCAAACCTTTTCCTCTGTATTTTTTGTCGATGCAAATTGGTCCGTATTGAAAACTGGTGATTGAATTTATTTCGAAATCTAAAAATTTAAGTTTTGGAAAGAGGCTAATCATATATTCGAAAAGTGGATATTGACTAAAGAAATCCCAGCTTTCGGCAAAAATGTAAGCGATTATTTTACCATTGTCCTTGGCAATAAACAAACCTTCGTTATTGATAACATAAGTCAGTTGTTCATCAGAAAAAGGAGTGGTAACAAAACCGGATTTCTTTTCTTCTTCGTTTAAATTTGTAACGAGATATAGTTTTTGTAAATCTAAAACACCATCAATATCACTTAATTTTGCTACTTCAAGTTGTATGTTTTCCATTATTTTTAACGAATTCAAAAGTTGGTTAATTCCTGCCCAAAATTAAGAAAAATAATAGGAATCCAAATTTTAAAATTACAAACAATACCTTGCTTTAAAATCTCTTTTTTTAAAGTTTTTGCTTATTTTCGCTATATGAAAAACATTATCATTACAGGAACATCAAGAGGAATTGGTTATGAGCTGGCTTTGCAGTTTGCTAATGCAGGTCATAATGTCTTGGCGATTTCCAGAAAAACACCTCAAACTTTATTAGGCAACAAAAACATCACATGTCTTTCAGTCGATTTATCCGATGAAACCGAAATGGAAAAGGTTGATAATTTCCTGTCACATTCTTGGAAAAACGTTGACATTATAATTCACAATGCTGGAAGTTTATTGTTAAAGCCCTTTTCTGAAACGTGTCAAGAAGATTTTGAAAACATATATAAAGTTAATGTTTTTGGGGTTGCTAATTTGACTCGTGTGTGTTTGCCTTATTTACAAAAAGGAAGTCATGTTGTAACCATAAGTTCAATGGGAGGAATACAAGGAAGCCTTAAATTCGCAGGGCTTGCAGCTTACAGTTCCAGTAAAGGAGCAGTGATTACCTTATCAGAATTATTGGCTGAAGAATACAAAGAAAAAGGAGTTTCATTTAATGTGTTGGCTCTTGGCGCAGTCCAAACTGAAATGTTGCAAGAAGCATTTCCGGGTTACGAAGCCCCAATTACCGCAAAAGAAATGTCCGATTATATTTTTGAATTTGCATTAACTGGGAATAAATATTACAACGGAAAAGTGCTGCAAGTTTCTTCTACTAATCCGTAATTCAACTAATTTTTGTCATCCCGAGCGCAGTCGAGGGATTTTTATAAATGAGCGAAACACTTTCTAAATATCTTCCGGAACACGCTGTGAAACCAGTTTTTGAACTGATTGTGGTGAATCAAGTGCATCTCAAAATCGTGAATGAACGTGTGACTCGACATGGCGATTATCGAAAAGGATTGAGTGGTAAACACGAAATTACTGTCAACGCCAGTTTGAACAAATACAAGTTTTTGATTACGCTGGTTCACGAAATTTCCCATTTGGTGGCGTTTGAAAAATTTGGACGTAACATAAAGCCACACGGAAACGAATGGAAATATGCTTTTCAGCGAATGATGATTCCGTTTATTCGTCCGGAGATTTTCCCCAATCATTTATTGCCATTATTGGCGCGACATTTCAAAAATCCTACAGCAAGTAGTGACACTGATGCCACATTATCATTAGCATTGAAACAATTTGACCAACAAAATGATAAAAACCATATCTTTGAAATTCCTTACGGAAGTGTTTTTAGAATTCATAATGGTAAGATTTTCAAAAAAGGAGCGATAAGGACGAAACGTTTTGAATGCTTGGAAATAAGTTCAGGACGAACCTATCTTTTTAATCCAAATGCTGAGGTTGAATTGTTGCCGAGTTAATATAAATTAAAAAACAACGGTCAAAAATAAGCCGTTAACTATAAAAATGAATAAAAATTATTACGCAATTCTAATGGCTGGTGGCGTTGGTTCACGGTTTTGGCCAGTAAGTACAACTGAATTTCCGAAACAGTTTCACGATATGCTAGGTGCAGGCGAAACCCTAATCCAAAAAACGTTCAGCAGATTATCGAAATTGATTCCAATCGAAAATATCCTCATATTAACCAATGAAAAATACAATGATATTGTTTTAGAGCAATTGCCAATGGTGAAGCAAGAGCAAGTTTTACTGGAACCTGCAATGCGGAATACGGCTCCTTGTATTTTATATGCGTCTCTAAAAATTCAAAAACAAAATCCTGATGCTGTAATGGTTGTTGCGCCAAGTGATCATTGGATTGAAGATGAAAATACCTTTGCTGAAAACTTGCAGCAATGTTTCGATTTTTGTGCCAAAGAAAATGCGTTGATGACTCTCGGGATTCAACCTACGTTTCCCAATACCGGTTTTGGTTATATTGAATATGATAAAAAAGATACTAATCCCATAAAAAAAGTTTCACAATTTCGTGAAAAACCAGATTACGAAACCGCTAAATCATTTCTTAAAAGCGGAAATTTCTTGTGGAACGGTGGTATTTTTATTTGGAGTGTAAAATCGATAACTGAAGCTTTCGAAAAATTTCAACCGCGAATGAATGCATTGTTTCTTGAAGGAATTGTTAGTTATAACACAGCTAAAGAAAAACCATTTATCGAAGAAAATTATGCCTTGGCCGAAAACATTTCCATTGATTACGCTGTGATGGAAAACGCCCAAAATGTCTATGTTCTTCCCGCTACTTTTGATTGGAATGACTTGGGAACTTGGGGTTCTTTGCATGAAAAATTGGAAAAAGACGAAAACAATAATGCTGTTGTAAATGCAACTGTTTTATTGAAAAACGCTTCGAGTAATATTATCAGTACCTCTAAAGATAAATTAGTAATCATTGATGGACTTGAAGATTATATTATTGTAGATAAAGACAATGTATTGTTGATTTATCCCAAAAGCAAAGAGCAGGAAATAAAGGGAATAGTCTCGAGTTTGAAAAAATAATTTAACAAAAAGGTTGGTGATTTATATAAAGAATTGTTAGTCTTTTAAATAGGCTTCTCTAACTTTTTTGAATAAATTTGAGGAGTAAACAAAGTCTACAATAGCCGCATTATCTGTCCTAAAAATTTCTTCTTTTGTGCCTTCCCATTCTTTTAATCCATCTTTTAAAAAGATAATGTTTTCTCCAATTTCCATCACGGAGTTCATATCGTGGGTGTTAATTACCGTGGTAATATTATATTCTTCAGTAATTTCCTTGATTAGATTATCAATCAATGTAGCCGTGTTAGGATCTAAACCTGAATTAGGTTCATCACAAAAAAGATATTTAGGATTGTTCACAATGGCACGGGCAATAGCAACACGTTTTTGCATTCCGCCCGAAATCTCTGAAGGTAATTTATGGTGGGCATCAACTAGATTTACTCTTTTTAAAACAAAATCAACACGATCCTGAATTTTATGTTTATCATCATTGGTGAACATTCTTAACGGGAAACCAACATTTTCGGATACCGTCATAGAGTCAAATAAAGCACTTCCTTGGAAAAGCATTCCAATTTCAGTTCTCAATTCTCGCTTCTCATCAGAACTAAGGTCAGAATAAATTCGGCCGTCAAAAGAAATTGTTCCTACTTCTGGAGTGAAAATTCCCAATAATGATTTTAATAAAACTGTTTTCCCAGAACCACTTTGACCAATAATCAAATTGGTTTTTCCAGTTTCGAAAATAGTAGAAATGCCTTTAAGAATTTTGGTACCTCCAAATGATTTCTCTATGTTTTTTATTTCTATCATTAAGTTAAGAGTAATTGAGTTAGAATATAATTCATCAAAATAATCATAACCGATGTCCAAACAAACGCTACGGTACTCGCTTTTCCTACTTCAAGAGCGCCACCTTTCATATAATAACCATGAAAAGCTGGAATAGAAGCTAGTAAAATTCCAAAAATAAAAGTTTTAATAAAAGCATAAGTTACGTGAAATGGGATGAAATTAATTTGAACACCCTCAATAAAATCTGTACTCGTTCCAAAGCCGCCATAAACTGTAGCAATATAACCTCCAAAAACGCCTAAAAACATACTAATTCCTATTACAAATGGATAAAGTAGTATGGCAATAAGTTTTGGAAAAACAAGATAATTCAGTGAATTTACACCCATAACTTCTAGCGCATCAATTTGTTCTGTAACACGCATTGATCCAATGCTGGATGTTATAAATGAACCCATTTTACCAGCCATAATAACGGAGATAAATGTTGGGGCAAACTCTAATATTACAGATTCTCGAGTGGCAAAACCAATAAGGTTTTTTGGGATTAATGGATTGTTCAGGTTTAATGCAGTTTGAATTGACACAACACCACCCACAAAAAAGGATATAAAAGCCACAATTCCGAGTGAATCGATAATTAAATCATCAATTTCCTTAAAGATAAGTCCTCTCATTACAGACCATTTAGTCTGTTTCCTGAAAATTTCTTTCCACATCAAAAAGTATTTTCCTATCTGGGATAAATAGCGAATGAGCATCATTTTTTTAGTGTTCAGTTTACAGTTTGCAGTATTCAGTCGAGAATACCAGTACGCAAAAATACTGTATTTTGTTGGGATTTTAGATTTTGTTTTTAATTACAGATGGTCGAAATATTAAAATAATTTTTCTTTCATTTTCTGCAAGCGATACTTTCTAATAAATCTTGCTTGTTCTTGGTTGACTAATAAAGGGGTATTTGCTTTTTTGGCTTTCCAAAAACCTTGAATGTAATCTACAAAAAGCAAGGGTTTCTTTTTCATCATTGCCAGTTTTGCCGAAGCAATAGCAGTTATTATAAATCCGTAGCCTAAAGTGTAAAAAGCTTCTCCTTGTTTGTAACGTGCTGTTTTGTTGTAATTGGCACCAGTTGGTTTCAGGTGTTTTACTATTAATGAAGAATCTGTTATTACTTTCCAACCATAGAATTTGGCCAACAATTCGTCAACGGTGTCCCAGCCCATAGCTGGTTTTAAGTTTCCCATTTGTTCGAAAAGAGCTTTTCTATAGGCTTTAAAAGCACCACGAATATGATCTTTGTCGGTTAGGTTTTCTAAAATCCAATTGCCATTTTTTTCTATGTAGGCAAATCCGCCAGCCATTCCTACTTTTGAATCATTTTCGAAAATAGAAGCAATGCGTTCAAAATAATTGTTGGGTAAAATTAAATCGGCGTCCAATTTTACAATCACATCATAATCATTATCCAAGGTTTCAAAACCTTTATGAAACGCCTGAATGACTTTGCTTCCTGGTAAATGAATCGCTTCGGAAGTTTTGTTTACTAAAGTAATAAATGGATTTTCTTTGGCGAAAGCCAAAACAATTTCGGCAGTTTTATCAGTAGAATTATCGTTGACAACGACTACTTTTTTTGGCAGCAGTGTTTGGGAAATCAAGGATTGCAATGTTAATGCAATGAAATCTTCTTCGTTGTGCGCTGGAATGACGATATAATATTTCATTTGTTTTCTTCAAAGCTTTGTCAAAGTTTTGAACTTTGACAAAGCTGTTTATTTTACTTTTTCAGCGTAAACAATATAATATCTTGGTGTAAAAAATCGCAATAAAGGTCTGAATCCAATTTTACTAACAGGGTGTGTAAATTTTTCTCTATCGATGATTTTCCAACCTGTTTTTTCTAAAAGCCAGTCCAATTGCCAATCTTCAAATTCGTGGTAATGTCTGTCCCACATATCGGTTTTGCTACGATACGCTGGTGAAAACCACAATCTCAAAGGAATTGAAATAAGTAATTTATCAGATTTTACATTTTCTAATATGGTGAAGGGATTTAATAAATGTTCGAAGATTTCAAAGGCAGTAAAAACGGTATATTTTTCGTTTTGCAATGCAGTTTGATTGTTGTCTAAATCTTCTCCAGTTGTGTTTTTTACCTGAAAACCTTCGGCTTTCATTATTTTAGAAAAAGGATTTTCCACGCCTAAATCCAAGATGGTTTCGGTTGTAGAAATGTGTTTTTTTAAAAATTCTAAAGTATGTTTGAATCTCTTATTCGGAAATGTTTTTTCGTACATAGTCATTGCGTGGAACGAAGCAATCTCTCGTTCTTGAGTTTAATTAGGCTGTAAATTTTAAGGTTTAAAGCTCTCAAATGTGACAGCCTTAAACCTTAAACTTTAATTTTTTTGTTTTTTTAATATCTATAGACAAAGGCGTTGACATTCATTCCTGCGCCAACGGATGCAAAGATAATAACATCTCCTTTATGTATTTCCTGATTTTCTATTTTTCCGTTAATCAATAAATCGAAAAGGGTAGGAACGGTCGCCACGCTACTGTTTCCAAGCTCGTGAATGCTCATTGGCATAATGTCTTTTGGAACTGATTTGCCATATAATTTGTAAAAACGATGAATAATTGCTTCGTCCATCTTTTCATTGGCTTGATGAATGAGGATTTTTTTCACGTCGTCAATACCCAATCCGCTTTTGTCTAAACAGCTTTTCATCGCTGCAGGAACTTGGCTTAAAGCGAATTCATATATTTTTCGCCCAAACATTTTTATGTATTTAATATCTTGGTCTAAATCTGGATTGTATGATTTTCCAAAAAACAAATAACCTGCTTCATCATAAGCAAAAGTTGCGCTCTCGTAAGACAAAAGTCCGGTTTCATCGTCAGAGGCTTCAATAATAGTTGCGCCGGCACCGTCAGAATAAATCATAGAATCTCTGTCGTGGTCATCAACTACTCTCGAAAGTGTTTCGGAACCTATTACCAAACATCGTTTTGCCATTCCTGATTTGATAAAAGCATTGGCTTGCAGAACACCTTCTATCCATCCGGGACATCCAAAGAGAATGTCATAAGCAACACATTTTGGGTTTTTTATCTGCAATTTGTGTTTGACACGTGTGGCTAAACTTGGAATCATATCGGATTGATTGGTTCCGTATTTTACATCACCAAAATTGTGTGCAAAAATGATATAGTCTATAGTTTCGGGATCGATTCCTGCATTTTCTATTGCTTTTTGTGAAGCTAAAAAAGCTAAATCAGATGAACATTGATCTGGAGCTGCATAGCGTCGCTGTTCAATTCCTGTGATGCTTTTAAATTTTCCAATAACAACATCATTTGGGTATCCAAAAGGACTGCCATCTTCATTTAAAAATACGTGTTTGTCAAAATCAATATTGGCAACTTTTATTTCGGGAATATAACTCCCTACTCCTGTTATTTTAATTTTCATTGTAAACAAATAAATAATATTATGCTAATTTATAGATAAAAAATGAGATTTTTAGATAAAATTTACTATGCGTGCATATAATTGTTAAATAATTTACTTTTAAGTAAAATACTGATGATTTGTTAAACAAAATACAGAATAGCTACATTTTTATTCTCATCACTGTTGCAATTGACAAAGCTCTGGTTTTCATATTTTCTGCTACTTGTCCGGCAAAGTTTTCGTCAATTGTTATATTAAAATAGTTAAGCCAAATTGCAAAATGTTCCTCCGAAAGTTTTGTTTTTTGATTTAAATCCGTATGAATTTGGAGTATATTTTTTCGGTAGTTTCCAGTATCAAAAAGAATTTGTTCCCAGAAATCGACCAACTCTAATAAATGGGGAGCTAAATCTATTTTTGCTACTTTGATAAAAATGAAACTTATTTTGCTGTCAGCAAGTAATTTCAAATAGAATTCACTCATTAATAAATGCAAATCATCGGGTGTTTGTATGTCTCTCATAGTTGTGCAAATTTAAATACTAAATCCAATACTGTGTTTATATTTTTATATATTTGTTGCTAATCTTAAATTTTATTAAAAATGAAAAAAATTATTCTATCCTTTTTAATGTTGTTTACAACTTCATTAATCTTTGCCCAAGTAGATATAATAACGAAACACTCTGGAGAAACTTTGTCCGGAAAAGTTATTCGAGTTGATGAATATATTGTTGTTTATAAGTATGATGGGGAAGATGCTGAAAATTCTATTAGTAAATATGCAATTCAAAAAATTGTCTATGGAAAAAGTGGAAGAGTAGAAGAAGTTACTGAAAAAATTATAATAAATGGTGAAGATGATTGGAATAAAGTTATAATTCTTGAAGACAAATCTTATATCGCTGGATTAAAAAAGGTTGGTGAAATTAAAGGTAAAACAGCCTTTATCAATATGCATACCGGAAACACTGGCGATTCAAAAGCAGATAAAAAATTAAAAATGGAAGCAGCAAAACTTGGATGTGAATTTATTTTTATGACTGCTGATAAGGATATTAATGAATCTGGAGCTAATGGAGTTTCATTTGGAGCAGTTCAAGCTATTAGAAAAGGAATAGCTTATAAATATTAATTTCTATTTTACCAAAAACAGAATTCCTTTAAATGAAAGCCCCCAAAAAGTTAAATACTATTTGGGGGCATTTTTTATAAAATAAGGAAAGTTTAGTTTTCCATATAGGCTTCTATTGGCGCGCAACTACAAACCAAGTTTCTGTCACCATAAGCATCATCTGCTCTGCGGACAGTTGGCCAAAATTTGTTTTCCGCAATATATTCCAATGGAAAAGCAGCTTGTTCTCTGGTGTAAGGAAAGTTCCAAACATCAGCAGTTAGCATTCCTAAAGTATGTGGGGAATTTTTCAACATATTATTTTTGTCTTCAATTGTCGAAGCTTCGATTTCTTTTCTAATCGAAATCATCGCATCACAAAAACGGTCTAATTCTTCCAAGTTTTCGCTTTCGGTTGGTTCAATCATCAAAGTGCCCGCTACAGGAAATGAAACCGTTGGCGCGTGAAAACCATAATCCATCAAACGTTTAGCAATATCGGTAACTTCAATTCCTTTTTGTTTGAAAGGGCGACATTCCAAAATCATTTCATGAGCCGCACGACCCATTTCACCTGAATATAAAGTGTCGTAATGACCGTTTAATTTTTCTTTAATATAATTAGCATTCAAAATAGCGTATTCGGTAGAGCTTTTTAAACCTTCTGCGCCAAGCATAGAAATGTAGCCATAAGAAATCAAGCAAACTAAAGCGGAACCCCAAGGTGCTGCAGAAATTGCAGTTATAGCGTTTTCTCCTCCAGTTGTAATGATAGGATTTGATGGTAAGAACGGGACTAATTGTTTGGCCACACATATTGGTCCAACACCTGGTCCACCGCCTCCGTGTGGAATTGCGAAAGTTTTGTGCAAGTTCAAGTGACAAACGTCAGCTCCAATGGTAGCAGGATTTGTCAATCCCACTTGTGCATTCATATTGGCACCATCCATATAAACTTGCCCTCCGTTATCGTGTATTATTTGAGTGATTTCCCTGATGGCACTTTCAAAAACACCGTGAGTAGAAGGATACGTTACCATCAAACAAGCTAAATCGTCTTTGTGTTGAATGGCTTTTTCACGTAAATCCTCCACGTCGATATTTCCGTTTTCCAATGTTTTGGTGACAATAACTTTCATTCCTGCCATCGCTGCCGAAGCTGGATTTGTTCCGTGTGCCGATGATGGAATTAAGGCAATATTTCTGTGGTGATCGCCACGAGATTGATGATAGGCGCGAATAACCATAAGTCCTGCATATTCTCCTTGTGCGCCAGAATTGGGTTGCAAAGTTGTTCCTGCAAAACCGGTAATTACATTTAATTGTTGTTCTAGTTTTCGCAACATTTCCTGATAACCTTGTGCTTGATTTAATGGAGCAAATGGGTGAATGTTGTTCCAATTGGCATTGCTTAATGGCAACATTTCAGAAGCTGCATTCAACTTCATCGTGCAAGAACCAAGAGAAATCATCGAGTGATTCAAAGATAAATCTTTGCGTTCCAGCATTTTGATATAACGCATTAGTGCGGATTCCGAATGGTATTTATTGAAAACTTCGTGTTGTAAAAAGGTCGAGGTTCTTTCTAAGTAAGAAGGAAAATGATTGGTTTCGGACAAGACTTCGATTGCATTTGCCTTAGTGCCTTTTGCGGAAGCGAAAACCGAAACAATTTTATTCAAATCAGCAATACTTGTAGTTTCATTCAAAGAAATAGATACCGTATTTCCGTCAATATAATAGAAATTGATTTCGTTTTGTTCAGCTATGGCGCATATTTTTTTGGAGTCAGCTTTCACAACTATAGTGTCAAAGAAAGCAGTATTGGTTTGTTGTAAACCTATTTTTTCTAATTCATTTGACAAAGTTGCAGTTAAAGCATGGATTTTATTGGCAATATATTTCAAGCCTTTTGGACCGTGGTAAACCGCATACATTCCGGCCATAACCGACAATAAAACTTGTGCTGTACAAATGTTTGAAGTTGCTTTGTCGCGTTTGATGTGTTGTTCGCGAGTTTGCAAAGCCATTCGAAGCGCACGATTTCCGTCAGTATCAACGGTAACTCCGATAATTCTTCCCGGCATACTTCTTTTATATTCGTCTTTTGTGGCGAAATAAGCAGCGTGTGGTCCGCCATAACCTAACGGAATTCCGAAACGTTGAGTAGTTCCCACTACAACTGCAGCGCCCATTTCTCCTGGAGGTGTCAGTTTTGCCAAACTTAAAATATCGGCTGCAACGGCAACTTTTATTTCGCTTGATTTTGCTTTAGCAATAAAATCAGCATAATCATAAACTTGTCCAAATTTTCCAGGATATTGAAGGATGGCTCCAAAAAATTGAGTTGAAAAATCAAATGCTTCGTGGTTTCCAATTACCAATTCCACACCAATTGGAGCTGAACGGGTTTGTAAAACAGATAAAGTTTGCGGTAAAATTTCCTCTGAAACGAAGAATTTATTGATGTTGTTTTTCTTTTGGTCACGAGAACGAACATCAAATAGTAATGCCATCGCTTCAGCAGCAGCAGTTCCTTCGTCCAATAAAGAGGCATTTGCGATTTCCATTCCGGTCAATTCGATAACCATAGTTTGAAAATTCAAAATTGCTTCAAGACGACCTTGAGCAATTTCGGCTTGATACGGTGTGTAAGCAGTATACCAACCTGGATTTTCAAAAATATTTCTTTGAATTACGGCCGGAACAATGGCTTGATTGTATCCCAAACCAATGTAAGTTTGAAAAACTTTATTTTTATTGCCTAATTGTGAAATATGATTTGAATATTCATATTCAGTCATTGCTGGATCTAAATTCAAAGGTGTTTTTAAGCGAATATCATCGGGAATAGTTTCGGAAATTAATTGATCCAGCGTTGCTGCGCCAATTGTTTTCAACATAATTTGAAGGTCATTTTCTCTTGGCCCAATGTGTCTTAAAGCAAAAGCATCTGTTTTCATGTAGTGATAAAAGTGTTGTTTTTTGAGCCGCAAATTTATGGATTATTATCAGAAAAAAGGGGTCTCAAGCGATTGATTTTTAGTAATTTTTCAACCAAAAGGCGTTCTTGTTAACAGTTTTGTTATTTTTGTTGAATGAGGATTTATAAGCAAATATTCAATTTTTATATTGATGGCAGTATTCACGTGGCTTTGTCTTGTTATGCACTGGTTCGTATGACTCAACAAATGTTTCAAATTTTCCAAGATGAAACAATAGCTTATTTTGCTTTTTTCGGTACAATTGTTGGCTATAATTTTGTAAAATATGAAGCCTTGGCTAGAGCCAAAAAAGCACAAATGCGCAAAGAGCTAAAAGTAATTTCAGTTCTGAGTTTTTTGTCTTTGTTAGTAGTTGGGTTTTATTTTTTTCAATTGCAACGAATCACCCAAATTATCTCGTTTGCTGTTTTGGTTTTGACATTATTATATACGCTGCCTTTTTTCCCAAACAGAAAAAATGCCCGAAATTGGGCTGGACTAAAAATTTATATTGTGGCTTTGTGTTGGGTTGGCGTGACGGTCGTTTTGCCTGTGTTGAACGCTGAAATTGATATTACTTCTGATTTTTATCTCAAATGTGTGCAACGATTTCTACTTATTTTCGCATTGATTCTCATTTTCGAAATCATCGATTTGGCGAATGACGATCCGCATTTGCAAACCGTTCCACAGCAAATAGGAGTGAAGCGGACTAAAATTGTTGGAATGCTGCTTTTAATTCCGTTTTATTTTCTTGAATTTTTGAAAACTAATTTCGATCAAAAACAGCTTATTGTTAATCTTATTTTAGTGAGTATTATTTCTTTATTTCTGCTTTTAGCCAATGAAAAACGTTCAAAATATTACACTTCTTTTTGGGTAGAAAGTATTCCGATTTTATGGTTGTTGATGTTGGTTTTATTTCAATAAAAAAACCGAAACATTTCTATTTCGGTTCCATTTTCCCCTTTGGGGTTAGGGGGCTAATCCAGCTCTTCTCAACAGCGCTTCCGGTTTTGGTTCTTGCCCTCTAAAACGTTTGTACAATATCATTGGATGTTCGGTTCCGCCTTTTGAAAGCACGTTTTCCTTGAATTTTGTAGCCACTTCTTTGTTGAAAATTCCTTTTTCCTGGAAATATTCAAAAGCGTCTGCATCCAAAACTTCCGCCCATTTGTAACTATAATATCCAGAAGAATAACCACCTTGAAAAATATGAGAAAAAGCAGTACTCATTGCGTTTTCTTTCACGTCAGGATATAATTGTGTCGCTGCAAATTGCTCAGTTTCGAAAGCTTTAATGTCAGTAATATTCGTAGGATCTTGTCCGTGCCAGCCCATATCCAATAATCCAAAACTCAACTGGCGCATTGTTGCGATTCCTTCCTGAAAACTGGCGCTTTCCTTGATTTTGTTGACTAATTCCATAGGAATCATTTCGCCTGTTTCATAGTGATAAGCAAACAAAGCCAAGGCTTCCGGTTCGTAACACCAGTTTTCCATAATCTGGCTTGGCAACTCTACAAAATCCCAATAAACCGATGTTCCGGATAAACTTGGATACGTTGTATTGGCCAACATTCCGTGCAAAGCGTGACCAAATTCGTGAAATAAAGTGGTCACTTCGTTAAATGTCAAAAGTGATGGTTTGGCTTCCGATTTCTCGGAAGAGACAATTGGTGGTGTGAAATTACAAACGTTCGAAATGTGTGGTCTTTCGTTGATTCCTTTTTTGATGTATTGTGATTTGAAAGATGTCATCCAAGCGCCGTTTCGTTTGCCTTTTCTTGGAAAAAAATCGGCATAGAAAATCGCAACTAATTGGCCGTCTTCATCTTTTACTTCATAGGTTTTTACATCTTCGTGGTATTTATCTATCTCAAAAATTTCTTCGAAAGTGATTCCGTATAGTTTTTGTGCGACCGTGAAAGCTCCTTCCAAAACTTTCTCTAATTGGAAATACGGTTTCAATATTTCATCATCCAAACTGAACAATTTTTGTTTCAATTTCTCTGAATAATAAGCGCCATCCCATTTTTCGAGTTGCTCGATTCCGTCCAATTCCTTGGCGAAAGCGGCTAATTGAGCAAATTCTTTTTGTGCTGCGGGTTTGGCTTTGGCCAATAAATCGTTTGAAAATGAAATCACTTTCTCTGGAGTTTCAGCCATTCGTTCTTCGAGAACAAAATGAGAATGGGTTTTGTAACCCAAAACCTGCGCTCTGTCGAAACGAAGTTTTGCAATTTTAAGTACAATTTCCTGATTGTCGAATTCGTTGTTTTGAAAAGCTCTGGCGCCAAAGGCAATCGCCATTTTCTTGCGCAATTCGCGGTTGTCAGCATAAGTCACAAACGGAATGTAACTGGGATGATCCAAGGTGAAAATCCAACCTTCTTTTTCTTGGCTTTTCGCCAAAGAACGAGCCGCTTCACGAGTTCCTTCGGGCAAACCGGCTAAATCATTTTCGTCTGTAATATGCAATTCGAAAGCGTGGGTTTCTGCCAAAACATTTTCGCCAAACTGCAAACTCAATTTCGATAATTCTTTATCTATTTCGCGCAATTGGTTCTTTTTATCTTCCGATAAATTAGCGCCGTTTCTGGCAAAACTTTTATATTTTTTTTCTAAAAGAGTCGTTTGTTCCGGGTTGAGGTTCAAGTGTTCTCTTTGTTCGTAAACAGTTTTTACTCTCGCGAATAATTCTGGATTTAATCGAATATCATTTCCAAATTCGGATAATAATGGAGAAACTTCCTGTGCTATTTTTTGCATTTCGTCACTGGTTTCTGCCGAATTCAGGTTGAAAAATATACTTGAAATTCGGTCTAAAATATCACCACTAAAAGCTAAGGCTTCAATCGTATTTTCGAAAGTAGGCTGAATAGGATTATTTACAATTCCGTCAATTTCGGCTTTTGCCAATTCGATTCCTTTTTTAAAAGCAGGAAGAAAGTCTTCGTTTTTGATTTTAGAAAAAGGAGCAGTGTTATATTTCGTATTGAAATGGTGTGTTAAGATGCTCATTGTTTTGTTTTTTAGCCCCGATTACTTCACTTTATTTTCATTTTCATCGGAGTTCAGTGAACTTCGTTTGCAGTGGAAATCCCACGCTTTTTTTGCGTGGATTGTAACGAATAGCGGGAAATAGCTCCTGAAAAGAAATCAGGTTATTTTGAATTATTTTTTTAAATTTTCAGAAGATTTATTGACCGTGTCTTTCAAACCTTCTTTATAAAGTATGATTTTGTCTAAAACACATTTGTCAGAAGTTCCAATGATTTGGGCGGCTAGAATTCCAGCATTTTTTGCTCCGTTTAGTGCAACAGTTGCGACAGGAACTCCGCCCGGCATTTGCAAAATCGACAAAACACTATCCCAACCATCAATAGAATTGCTTGATTTTACAGGAACGCCAATCACTGGAAGTGGCGACATTGAAGCGACCATTCCTGGCAAGTGAGCTGCGCCACCAGCGCCGGCAATAATTACTGAAATGCCACGAGTGTGTGCGTTTTTGCTGAAATCGAATAGTTTTTCGGGTGTTCTGTGTGCCGAAACGATATCAACTTCCACTTCTATATCAAATCCATTCAAGATGTCGATTGCTTCTTGCATTATGGGCATATCGGATATGCTTCCCATTATTACGGCTACTTTCATTTTCTTTTTTATTTAAAGATTGAAAAATTTAAAGATTGAAAAATTGTCAAACACTTTTTGCAGATCACAATTTTTAAATCATTAAATCTTTTAATTATTCAATTTATCGCTTATCACTCTTATAGTATTCTTTACATCCTCAGCAATTTTTCTCGCTTTGTTGATGTCTTCGTTCACAATTGTTACGTGTCCCATTTTTCGGAAAGGACGTGTTTGCTTTTTTCCGTAGATGTGAGGTGTTACACCATCCCACCCTAATATTTTTTCAATATTTTCATAAATGACATCGCCTGAAAAGCCATCTTCACCAACCAAATTTACCATAATTCCGGCAACTTTGCTATCAGTGTTTCCAAGAGGCAAATCAAGAATGGCTCGCAAGTGATTTTCGAATTGCGAAGTATAACTGGCTTCTATACTATAATGACCCGAATTATGTGGGCGAGGAGCAACTTCGTTTACCAAGATTTCATCATCAAAAGTTTGAAACATTTCGACTGCCAAAAGACCTACGTGGTTGAATTTTTCGGAAACATCGAGTGCAATTGCTCTTGCTTTCATAGCTACTTTATCGTCAATCCTTGCTGGGCAAATCACATATTCTACTTGGTTAGCTTCAGGATGGAATTCCATTTCGACCACCGGATAGGTTTTGATTTCGCCAGAAGCACTGCGACAAACAATAACGGCCAATTCATTTTTGAATTCGACCATTTCTTCGGCAATGCATTCTACATTAGGCAAATTCTCAACATCTTGCAGCGTTCGAATGATTTTCACGCCGTTTCCGTCATAACCAAATTCGGTGCATTTCCACACAAATGGCATTTCTAATTTTGACTCGACAATATCAACAACCAAATTATTTAAATTTTTGAATGTTTTAGAAGGAGCTGTTGGAATGGTATTATTAATGTAAAAGGCTTTTTGAATTCCTTTGTTTTGAATGAGTTTCAGGGTTTTTGGAGAAGGATAAACTTTTAAGCCTTCGTTTTCCAATTTTTCCAAAGCTTCGAGGTTGACCAATTCAATTTCGAAAGTCAAAACATCTACTTGTTTCCCAAAGTTATAAACGGTTTCAAAATCCATTAAATCTCCTTGGAAAAATTTATTGCAAGCGATTTTGCAAGGCGCTTCCTCGCTTGGATCAAGAACATAGGTTTGAATATCGAATTTTCGGGTGTCGAATAACAGCATTTTGCCGAGTTGTCCACCACCGAGAATTCCCAATTTAAAATTGGACGAAAAATAATTCATTTGTTGTAGTTATTTTTTTAACGGTCAAATGCAGTCGCTTCGCTCGTGTCATTGCGTTGTTGTTTATTGAGAGCAAAGATACTTTATAATGATTAAATAGGAAAATGCTATTTTATTTTCTTCACAATTTACTTGATTTAAGAATAGAAGAATTGAAAAGGAATTAATTACTTGATATTTAGTATTGTTTATTAATAAGTTAAAATTTATTTTAAAGTCAAAAATCAGTTTTTTTAAACGTTTAGAATTCAGTATCTTTGCAAATTATTTAAAAAACGAAAAAGTGATACAATTACACGATAAACAATTTGTTCCGTTTATTTCTGCACAAGAAATAGACTTTGCCATTGCAAAAATAGCTGCATTAGTAGAAGATGATTTTGCTGATGAAACGCCTTTATTCATTGGTGTTTTGAATGGCGCTTTTATGGTAGTTTCTGATTTTATGAAACATTATAAGTCGCCTTGCGAAGTGAGTTTTATAAAAATGGCTTCTTATGAAGGTACTACTTCAACAAATGACGTAAAGCAATTAATTGGTTTAGATCAGGATTTAACTGGAAGAACCGTTGTTGTTATTGAAGATATTGTTGATACAGGAAATACTTTGGTAGCCTTAAAAGAACTGTTCAAAAAACAAAACGTAAAACATTTTAAGATTGCAACACTGTTTTTTAAACCAGAAGCTTTCAAACATGAGGTTAAAATAGACTATGTTGGGATTAGAATTCCAAATAAATTTATCGTTGGTTACGGATTAGACTACGATGGATTAGGCAGAAATTTACCAGAAGTATATCAATTAAAAGAATAATAAACAATAACACAAACCAACACACAATACACTAACAAACTTATGATTAACATTGTTTTATTCGGTAAACCGGGCGCAGGAAAAGGAACTCAGGCAGAATTTTTGAAAGAAAGATACAATTTAGTACATCTTTCAACGGGCGATATTTTTAGATTTAATATCAAAAACGAAACTGAATTAGGTAAATTGGCCAAAAGTTATATGGACAAAGGCGATTTAGTCCCTGATGCATTGACTATCAAAATGCTCGAAGAATCAGTAGATAATAATCTTGATGCACATGGTTTTTTGTATGATGGTTTTCCAAGAACTTTGGCTCAAGCTGAAGAATTAGATAAGTTTTTAGCTAGTAAAAAATGGAAAGTTGCCGCTACAATTGCACTCGAAGCTGATGACGAAATTCTAATTCATCGCGTACTTGAAAGAGGAAAAACTTCAGGCCGATCTGACGATCAGGATGAAGAAAAAATCAGACACCGTTATCAAGAATATAACGAAAAAACAGCTCCTTTAATGGAGTATTACAAAGCACAAAATAAATTTTATCCAATAAATGGAATTGGTTCTATAGCAGAGATAACAGAGCGATTAAGCACTATTATTAATAATTTATAGAAGCTATTTCCAGCTGAACGCAACAAGTCCTCGCTTCAAAAACAATTTTTCCAAAACCATAAAAGGAGCTTCCTCTGGTCGCTCTTTTATGTCAGGAAAAATAAGTTTTTGAAACTGCGGGCTTTTCGCTTACATCTGGGCTAGAAAGCAGTTTTAACAATAAAAATACACTTTGGAAATTCTAATAATTCTTTTTTTAATCATCCTCAACGGAGTTTTCTCTATGTCTGAAATTGCATTGATTTCGGCACGAAAAAACCGATTGGAAACAGCTGCAAAAAAGGGAAATAAAAATGCCCAAATCGCATTGGACTTGGCTAATTCTCCAAACAAATTTTTATCGACAGTTCAAATAGGAATAACACTTATAGGAATTCTTACCGGTATTTATTCTGGAGACAAAATTACACACGATGTTCAGGACTTTATAGCAGGATTCGAAATACTAAAACCATTTGCTCCTTCAATTGCAGTGGGAATTGTGGTGGTAATTTTGACATTCTTTTCTTTGGTTTTAGGGGAATTATTACCTAAAAGAATTGGGTTAAACCATCCGGAATCCATTGCCAAAGCCGTTGCATGGCCAATGAAAATAGTTTCAATAATTACCGCTCCTTTTATTTGGTTGTTAACTCATTCAACTGAATTTTTGTTGAAAGTTTTGCAAATAAAACCCACTGCTGACGGTAAAGTAACCGAAGAAGAAATCAAAGCCATCATCAAAGAAGGAACTGAAGGCGGCGAAGTACAGGAAATAGAGCAAGATATTGTTGAGCGCGTTTTCCACATTGGAGACAGAAAAATAAATTCCTTGATGACACATAGAAAATCAGTGGTGTTATTGCCACTGCATTCGGATAAAAGTCAAGTTAAAGAGTTTATGCTTAAAGAATTGCATTCAATTTATCCCGTTTTTGAAGAAAATCACGATGATATAGTTGGGGTTGTAAATTTGAAAAGCATTTTTGCTAATATTGACAAAGACAATTTCAATTTGCCCGAAATTATGACCGAAGCGCCTTTTATGATGGAGCAAACTACGGCTTATAAAGCATTAGAACAGTTCAAAAAATCAGGTATTCACTACGCTTTTGTTTCAGATGAATACGGCGTTTTTCAGGGAATAATTACTTTGAACGACATTCTGGAAGCCTTGGTGGGAAATGCATCCGATTTTTACAAGGATGATTTCCAAATGATTGAAAGAGAAGATGGAACTTGGTTAGTTGACGGTCATTATTCCTTACACGATTTCTTGACTAATTTTGAATTGGATGAACTAATCAGTGACTACGAAGTGACCACTGTGAGCGGATTAATAATGACTGAACTTTCTCATATTCCAAAAGAAGGAGAGAAGTTGATTTGGCAAAAATTTGAGTTGGAAGTCATTGATATGGATGGCGTGAAGATTGATAAAGTGATGGTGAGAGCCATAAAATAATAGTGTTCAGTATTCAGTTTTTAGTTTTCAGTAACACGCTGACCACTAAAATACTGACCACTGACCACTGAATACTTAAAAAAATGACAGAAGGGAATTTTGTAGATTACGTAAAAATATATGTTTCTTCCGGAAAAGGAGGAAAAGGATCTACGCATTTACATAGAGAAAAATTTATCGAAAAGGGCGGTCCTGATGGTGGTGATGGTGGTCGCGGTGGACACGTATATTTAGTGGGAAACAAAGGGCTTTGGACCTTATTTCACCTGAAATTTGCCCGTCACATCAAAGCCGGTCATGGTGGAGATGGTGGTGGAGACAGAAGTACAGGTGCTGATGGAGACGACAAATTTATCGAAGTTCCATTAGGAACAGTTGTAAAAGACAAAGAAACTGGCGAGGTTTTATTCGAAATTACTGAGGATGGCGAAAAGCAAATCCTTTCACGTGGAGGAAAAGGAGGATTGGGAAACTGGCATTTTAGAAGCTCGACAAATCAAACGCCAAGATATTCACAACCGGGTTTGCCTGGAGTTGAAATGGATGTTATCTTGGAACTAAAAGTCTTGGCTGACGTAGGATTGGTAGGTTTTCCAAATGCTGGAAAATCGACTTTATTGTCGGTTTTGACTTCTGCCAAACCAAAAATTGCCGATTATCCCTTTACGACTTTAAAACCAAATCTAGGGATTGTGGCTTACAGGGATTTTCAATCGTTTGTAATTGCCGATATTCCAGGAATTATCGAAGGTGCGGCCGAAGGAAAAGGTCTTGGACATTATTTCTTGCGTCATATTGAAAGAAATTCAACCTTGCTATTTTTAGTTCCGGTTGATACACCAGATATCAAGGGTGAATATGATATTCTGGTAAATGAATTGACAAAATACAATCCCGAAATGCTGGATAAAGAACGTTTGTTAGTCATTTCAAAATGTGATATGCTGGATGATGAGCTCAAAGCAGAATTGAAAGTAGAATTAGATAAAGAGTTCAAAGACATTCCTTATATGTTTATCTCTTCTGTAGCACAACAAGGTTTACAAGAGTTAAAGGACAAACTTTGGAAAATGTTAAATGATTAAAACTCGAAATTTTATATTGAAAAGGTGTTCTACAAATAGAGCGCCTTTTTTGTTTTTATAAAATTAATTTTTGCTTATTTTGTTAAGAATAACTTTCATTTATTTAATCAAATCATTAAAAATCACTACTTTCGTGACACTATTTTTAGTGAATAATCTGCTTTTGTATAGAACAATCTTTTTTATACGTTTAACTAGCATACAATTAACCTTTATAGATTTAAAAAAATGAAAAAAATTATTTTTGCCTTAATCGCTGGAATTATGCTAATGCCAATTAGTGTAAAAGCAGATGAAGGAATGTGGTTTCTTATGTTTATCGAACGTTTGAATCACCGTGATATGGAAAAAATGGGATTGCAATTGACATCCGAAGAGATTTACAGCATCAACCACAGTAGCCTGAAAGATGCAGTTGTACAATTTAATGGTGGATGTACTGCAGAAATTGTTTCGAAAGAAGGATTAGTGTTGACCAATCATCATTGTGGTTATAGCGCTATTGCAGAACTTTCGACAGAAGAGCAAAATTATTTGAAAGACGGTTTTTGGGCAAAAGACAAAACTGCTGAACTGAAACCAAAGTCTTTATATGTTCGTTTCTTCGTTCGGATGGACGATGTTTCAAAAAGGATTTTATCAAAAGTGGATGATAAAATGACCGAAACGGATCGAAATAAAGCCATTCAGCAAGAAATTGCCCTGATTGAAAAAGAGAATAGTGAAGGAGGGAAATATACCGTTTCCGTGCGTCCTTTCTTTCAAGGAAATGAATATTACTATTTTGTTTACCAAGATTACAAAGACGTTCGATTAGTAGGAACTCCTCCGGAAAGTATTGGAAAATTTGGTAAAGACACCGATAATTGGGAATGGCCACGTCACACTGGAGATTTTTCTATGTTTAGAGTTTATGCTGATAAAGAGGGTAATCCCGCTGAATATTCAAAAGAAAATGTGCATTTGCAACCAAAATATTATTTACCAATAAGCTTGAAAGGTGTTCAAGAGAATGATTTTGCAATGATATTGGGTTATCCGGGCAGAACTAATCGATGGATGCCAGCAAGCGGAATTGAACAAAACATCAAATTTGCTTATCCTGCCTGGGTTGAAGGTGCTAAAACCGGGATGGACAGAATGAAAGTGTATATGGACAAAGATGCTACAGTTCGTTTGCAATATGCGTCAAAGTATGCTTCGACAGCTAATTATTGGAAAAATCGTCAAGGAATGATTGATGCTTTGACTAAATCGGGAACAGTTAAAACTAAAACCAATCAAGAAACCAAGTTCAATGAGTGGGCAAACAAATCCGAAAACAAAACTAAATATGGTAGTATAATTGCTATAATTAATAATTATTACGCAAAAACTAATTTGAAATCTCGTCACGATAATTACCTATCTCAATTGATGAGAACTACTTCTTATGGGCCTTCGCCTGTAAATCTAGGAAATTCTCTTATAGCTTATTTTAAAGAAAATGAAGCAAAAAGAATAGAGATGCTTCCTAAATTAAACGGATTAATCGAGAATATTTATGGAAAATTTTATGCTCCTTTAGAGAAAGATATCTTTACGACTCAATTAAATCTATATGCATCTAAAGGTTCTGAATACGGTCTTTCTCCAATAGTATCAAAATTGAATGAAGAAAATAAAGGAGATTTTACAACAGTTGTAAATGATGCAGTGTCCAAAAGTATTTTTGTGTCTAAAGAAAGTGTTTTGGCTTTTATGAAAGATCCAAAACCAGAGCTGATTAGTGCTGATCCTTTGTATGTAATTTCAAATGAATTAGCAACTAAATTAAGATTTAAATCTGGCGAGCAACAGCAATTAGATAATGATTTTGAGAAGGCCTACCGCAATTTAGTAGAGGGCTTACGTGAGTCTAAAATAAATACAATTAAATATCCGGATGCTAATTCAACTTTGAGATTGTCTTACGGGAAGGTAAATGCTTTACCAGCCGATAAACGCAACGATGCAACGATTAATAATTATACTACAATGTCTGGATTAGTCAAAAAGTATAAAGCAGGAGACCAAGAATTTGATTTACCAGCCCGATTATTGGAGATGAATAAGGCAAAAGATTTTGGAAAATATGCTGACAAAGCAGGTTATATGCCAGTAAATTTCTTGACCGATAATGATATTACAGGTGGAAATTCAGGATCGCCGGTGCTAAATGGAAAAGGGGAATTGATAGGAATTGCATTTGATGGCAACATCGAAGGTATAGCTGGGGATGTGATTTTTGATAAAAAATTGCAAAGGACAATCAACGTAGATATTCGTTATGTACTTTGGATAATTGACAAATATGCAGGAGCAAAAAACATTGTTGACGAAATGACGATAGCAAATTAAGAAAGCTTTAATTGAAGTTAAAAACCCGTTTCAAAATTATTTGTAACGGGTTTTTTTGTATAAATATTTTTTAAAAAGTCGTGTTTGGTTCATTGTATGTGTCAAACAAAAACTGTAAGGTTTCATTAATATTATTGGCTTTCATCGTTGGATATTGTGTTGCTGTATTGAGCCAATTTTCTATGACTTCATCAAAATCATCTCCAACTTCATAAACCACAGGAACTCCCATTTTCTTTAATGCTGCTGCATTACATTCTTGTTCATAATGGTCGCGAATTGGGATGCTGAGTATTTTTTTCCCAAGATATAAAGCTTCTGCTGGAGTTTCAAATCCACCGCCAGTAATTATACCGTGACAATTAATCATGCTTTCGTTGAATAATTTTTGATTTACAGGATAATAAGTAATGTTTCCAACCGAGTATTTCATTTTAACATCATTCAAAAACCAATGAAATTCC
Source organism: Flavobacterium psychrophilum (assembly GCA_945874225.1). Lineage (GTDB taxonomy): Bacteria > Bacteroidota > Bacteroidia > Flavobacteriales > Flavobacteriaceae > Flavobacterium > Flavobacterium psychrophilum_M. The sequence continues at coordinate 24,503 of CAMCFT010000006.1, read as the reverse complement.
TGTCCTGAAAGTTTGTTAAAAGCTTTTTCTAAACAATCCTTTTGAAAAGAAGGTAGATAAACCGTGATGTGTTTTAAGTCTTTTGGTTGGGCTTGCATTATTTCATCTTTGATGATTGGAGGATGAATAAAGGAATCATATTTTTCAAAATGCAATCCAATATGTTTTGGTGAAGGAGCGTAATGTTTAAGAATCATTTCGCCCATAATACTTCTTTTTTCAGGTCTTGGCGTAGCTTCTGATACAAAACTGGCTTGATGACCAAATTGCACCGAATGAACTTTCTGCAATTTGCAAGCAAGCGAAGTAATAGAATCAAAATCATTTATAACCACGTCATAATCTTTTAAAGGCAATGATTTGGCATCTTTATACATTTGAATAGGCTGAATATTTTTGGCAATGTCCCAGTAATTCAAACCGCCACATTTGCTGTAATGCAAGCTACAACCGTCACTTTTAAATTTTATTGGCAAGTCTGCATTCAGGCTCGCATTGTTTCCGCTCAAAAAGAAATCTACAGTTCCAAATTTTTGTAAATATGGATATAATTGAATGGCTCTACTTATATGTCCATTTCCTGTAGCTTGTATTGCGTAAAATATTTTCATTATTTTTAAATTAATTGAAAGTTATACCATTAAATAGTTCATTATAGTCCAATCGTTCTGGTCTAATGCCGCTGTATATTTCATTTAGTTCAATTTTTATTGGACTAATTTGAAATAACTAGCGATATTATTTTGTTGTCACAGTCCTGTTTTAGGATAAAATTTTGGCAACAATGTCATTTATGATTTTATCTTCTTTGTTGTCAGTATTTAAATAGTCAGATTTTTTATAATGATAAATTTTCCACTTTTCTTTTTTATATTCTAATGCTGTAAGGTTCTCCACCCAATCGCCACTGTTTAAATACAAGACTTTACCATGTTCGTTTTGAACTTCTTTCATTTGAGGTTTGTGAATATGGCCACAAACAACATAACTGTATTTTTTTTGGATAGCAATTTCGGCAGCAGTAGTTTCAAAATTGGAAACAAATGAAACGGCTTTTTTTACACTGTCTTTAACCATTTTAGAAAAACTTCGTTTCTCTTTTCCTAGAGCGACTAAGATCCAATTGATGAAACTATTTATTAAAATCAATAAATCATATCCTTTTCCACCAAGTTTGGCCAATATTTTTGCATATCCTTTTGTAGAAGAATCAAAAACATCGCCATGAAAAATCCAAGTTTTTTTTCCGTCTAAATCCAAGATTAATTTGTCTACCAATTCCAAGTTACCTAAAATGAAATCTGAATATTTTCTTAGCGCTTCATCATGATTTCCTGTAATGTATATTACACGGGTTCCTAAATTCGACATTTTGATAATGTATCTCAGAACCTCCATATGCGCCACTGGAAAATAGCGCTTGCTAAAGCTCCACATATCAATGATATCGCCATTTAAAACCAATGTCTTAGGTTGAATGGATTTTAAATAGTGTAGTAATTCCTTAGCCTGGCAGCCGTACGTCCCAAGATGAACATCACTAATTACTACTAAGGGGATTTTTCGTTTACGTTTCATATTTTGTTTTTACAAAACTAATTGCCTTATGTTATGGCAATGTTTCTTTTGTATTATTATTTGGTTTGTTTTAACCTAAAATTCTGTCTATCCTTTTATAAATTTCCTTATTTTTGAACAATGAAAAAAATATCATTCCTATTTTTACTATTTCCTATACTCATTTTTGCTCAAGCGGATTTTGAAAAAGGGGAGAAATTATTCCGAGAAGGGAAATATGAACAAGCGCAAATTGTTTTTGAGAACATCGTTAAAGAAAATCCTTCTAATTTAAAAGCAATCGAATATTTAGGAGACATTGCCGGTCACAATAAATCCTGGGATAAATCCATTGAATATTATAAAAAGTTAAAAGAGTTAAAACCCTCTGAAGCTAATTATTATTATAAATATGGAGGAGTTCTTGGAATGAGAGCCAAAGAAGCCAATAAATTTAAAGCTCTAGGAATGATTGGAGAAGTAAGAGAGTCATTTGAAAAAGCGATAACACTCAATCCAAAACACATCGAAGCGCGCTGGGCATTAGTGATGTTGTATCTGCAACTTCCCAGAATTATAGGTGGAAGTGAATCAAAAGCGATAAAATATTCGAATGAATTATTAAAACTGTCACCAGTTGACGGCTATTTATCCAGAGGTCAAATAGAAGAATATTTCAAAAGATATCCTTCGGCAGAAACACAATATAAAAAGGCAATTGCAGCAGGAAGCACCAAAACAGGAGGGCAAATGCTAGCTAATTTGTATAAAAACAAGATGAAAAAAGCCCCCTAACCCCCGAAGGGGAATTCTCAACTTGTAAATAGAAATAAAATTAAGAAAAATCAATATATGGAATCTGTAAATACTAATATTACAAACATAGGAGTTCCCCCTTCGGGGGTTAGGGGGCTTCATTTTATAGCCATTGGCGGAAGTGCCATGCACAACTTGGCTTTGGCATTACATAACAAAGGATATCAGGTTACCGGAAGCGATGATGCTATTTTTGAACCTTCGAAAACCCGTTTGGAGAAAAAAGGCATTTTACCAGCAGAAATGGGTTGGTTTCCCGAAAAAATAACCCAAGATATTGAAGCTGTAATTCTCGGAATGCACGCCAAGGCGGATAATCCGGAATTATTAAAAGCACAAGAATTAGGGTTGAAAATTTATTCTTATCCTGAGTTTTTATACGAACAATCCAAAAATAAAACCCGCGTCGTTATTGGTGGTTCACACGGAAAAACCACGATTACTTCGATGATTTTGCACGTGATGCACTTTCATAATATTGAAGTGGATTATATGGTTGGCGCACAATTAGAAGGATTTGAAACGATGGTTCACCTTACTGAGGAAAATGATTTTATCGTTCTCGAAGGCGATGAATATTTATCTTCGCCAATAGACAGAAGACCAAAATTTCATTTGTATCAGCCAAACATTGCCCTAATTTCAGGAATTGCTTGGGATCATATCAATGTTTTTCCAACCTATGATTTTTATGTAGAACAATTTGAAATTTTCATATCCAAAATCACCAATGGCGGAATCTTGGTATATAATGAAGAAGATTCAGAAGTAAAACGTGTTGCTGAAGCCGCCACGAATCCAATTAGGAAAATACCATATACAACACCAAAATATGAAGTAAAAGACGGAATCACTTTGCTAGAAACTCCAGAAGGAGCAATGCCAATCGAAGTTTTTGGAGCTCATAACTTAAATAATTTGGCTGGAGCCAAATGGATTTGCCAGAATATGGGCGTCGACGAAGCTGATTTTTATGAAGCTATTGCCAGTTTTAAAGGTGCTTCGAAACGTTTGGAAAAAATTGCCGAAAGTAAAACTAAAGTGGCTTACAAAGATTTTGCCCATTCTCCAAGTAAAGTGGCCGCAACTACTAAAGCGGTAAAAGAACAATATCCAAATAGAACTTTGGTGGCTTGCCTAGAATTGCATACTTACAGCAGCTTGAATGCCGAATTCCTCAAAGAATATGAAGGAGCACTTGAATATGCTGATGTTGCTGTAGTTTTCTATTCGCCAGATGCAGTAAAAATCAAGCAACTCGAAGAAGTAACCTACGACCAAATTGCAAATGCCTTCAACCGAAAAGATTTAATTATTTATACCAATCCGGCAGCTTTTAAAGAATTTATATTCAATCAAAATTTTGAAAATTCTGCGTTGTTGTTAATGAGTTCTGGAAATTATGGCGGATTAAATTTTGATGAGGTTAAGGAGCTGATGAAATAAATTATAAATGGAACAAAATAATTTCCCGATAACGAATTGGTCCGAAGACGACAAACCACGCGAAAAACTTATGCTCAAAGGCAAAAGTGCTTTGAGTGATGCCGAATTGATAGCTATTTTGATTGGTTCTGGAAGCAGAAACGAATCGGCGGTGGGTTTGAGCAAAAGGATTTTGGCGAGTGTAGACAACAACTTGAATGCGTTGGGAAAATTAACCATTCAGCAGTTGATGAATTTCAAGGGAATAGGCGAGGCTAAAGCTATTTCGATTATTTCTGCAATGGAATTGGGAAGACGAAGAAGGACAGAAGATGCGGTAGAATTAAAGAAAATTTCATCCAGCAAAATGATTTTCGAATTGATGCAACCCATCATTGGCGAATTGCCACACGAAGAATTTTGGGTTTTGTACTTAAATAATTCGAATAAAGTACTTTCGAAATCGCAACAAGGCAAGGGCGGAATAACAGGAACTATTGTTGATGTACGGTTGGTTTTTAAAACTGCTCTTGAAATTGGTGCAACTTCGCTAATTTTGTGTCACAATCATCCTTCTGGAACTTTGATTCCCAGTGATGCCGATAAACAAATTACTAAAAAACTAAAAACGGCGGGTCAAAATTTAGACATTCAAGTTTTAGATCACATTATTATTGCCGAGAACGGATTTTATAGTTTTAATGACGAAGGAATTTTTTAAAAAATGAAAATAACAAACACAAATATAACAGACATATTTTTCGATTTAGATCACACTCTTTGGGATTTCGAAAAAAACTCAGCATTGGCATTTGAAACTGTATTTAAAATGCAGGATTTAGAAGTAAACATGAATGACTTCCTTCAGTTTTACGTGCCTATAAACAGAGAATATTGGGAAAGGTATCGCAAAGATAAAGTGACTCAAAAGGAGTTGCGTTACGGAAGATTGAAGGATACTTTTGACTTGATGGAATTCAGTATTGAAGACGGAAAAATAGATATATTATCTGAACAATACATATATTATTTGCCAAAATTCAATTTTTTATTTGATGGAACAATCGAAATTTTGGACTATTTGAAAGCCAAATATAATTTACATATTATCACCAATGGTTTTGCAGAAATTCAGGAAAATAAATTGAATAATTCCTATATTACGCATTATTTTAAGACCATCACTAATTCTGAAATGGCTGGAGTTAAAAAACCAAATCATAGGATTTTTGAGTATGCATTGGATTTAGCTGAAGCTCAAAAAGAAAACAGCATTATGATAGGAGATTGTATAGAGGCGGATGTTCAAGGTGCTTTAGATGCCGGTTTGGATGCCATTTTATTTAACGAAAGTAATGCTCATGTTGCAGATAATATTAAACAAGTAAACCATTTATTAGAACTTAAAAAATACCTTTAATTATGAAAAGTAAATTCTTATTCCTGATGCTATTTATTTCTGGCTGTGGATTTTCGCAAACGGTCAATGATTACAAAGCAGTTGTTATTCCAATGAAATATGATTTTCTAAAAACGGAAAATCAATACCGACTCCAAACTATTACGAAAATTGATTTACAAAAAGCAGGATTTCCCGCTTTTTATGCCAATGAAGCAATGCCTGCAGATTTCACCGATAGATGTAGTCTCTTATATGTTGATGTTAAAAAAGAAAATGCTTTCTTGATTTCGAAACTTTATGTGGTTTTTAAGGATTGTTATGGTACAGTTGTGTATCAGTCTACTGTAGGGAAAAGTAAAGAAAAAGAATTTGAGGCTTCTTATGTCGAAGCGTTAAACCTAGCTTTTGGATCTGTTTATGACTTGAATTATAAATACAATGGCAATACTAATTTTAGTCCAAAATCTGGAGTAGTTTCCCAATCAGTTCCTGTGTCAGTGACTCCGGCTTTAGTAGTTCCTGAAGTAGCAGTTCCAGCGGTAGCCGTTTCAGCGGTAAAAAATTCTGAAAATATAAGTGTTGGTTTGCTTTATGCACAACCCACATCTTACGGTTATCAATTGATTGACAGCGAGCCAAAAGTTGTGATGAAAGTGTATAAAACATCTAATCCTGCCAGTTATATGGCAACAAAAGGAAGTGTTCAGGGAGTTTTAGCTTCTAAAGACAATCAGTGGTTTTTTGAATATTATCAAAATGACAAATTGATTTCCGAAAAAATTGACGTTAAGTTTTAGATTTCAGATTTCAGATTAAGAAGGTAAACCTCTAATCTGAAATCTAATTTTTTTATTTTTGCTACCTGCTACCTGCTACCTGCTACCTGCTACCTGCTACCTGTTACCTTATTTAATAACCATATTTATTTTTCCAACGATTTTTTAAAAATTCACGGTTGCTATTTTCTCTCGAATTGTTTCCGGGATTGTAGAGCAGGGTTTCAGAAATAGCATCGGGAAGGAATTCCTGTTCAGCAAAGTTATTGGCATAATCGTGCGAATATTTATACTCGTCACCATAACCCAATTCCTTCATCAACTTAGTTGGAGCATTGCGTAAATGAATGGGAACCGGTAAATCACCAGTTTGTTTTACCAATTGTTGTGCAGTTCCAATAGCCAAATAAGAAGCATTGCTTTTGGGCGAAGTTGCTAAGTAAATCGCACATTGGCTCAGAATAATTCTGCTTTCGGGATAACCAATTGTTGCTACGGCTTGAAAAGTATTGTTAGCCATAATAAAAGCGGTGGGATTTGCATTTCCAATATCTTCACTTGACAAAATAAGCATACGTCTGGCGATAAATTTTACGTCTTCGCCACCTTCAATCATTCTGGCCAGCCAATAAACAGCACCATTTGGATCGCTGCCTCGAATTGATTTTATAAAAGCCGAAACAATGTCATAATGCTGTTCGCCACTTTTGTCATACAAAACCGTATTTTGTTGCACGAGTTCAAAAACTCGGTCGTTTGTGATTTCAATTTCGTCTTCATCAGAAGCGTTTACAACGAGTTCAAAAATATTTAAAAGTTTGCGTCCATCACCACCGGAAAGTCTCAACAGCGCCTCGGTTTCGGTTAGCTTGATATTTTTAGTAGCCAAAAAAGCATCTGTTTTCAAAGCACGGTGCAATAAGGTCTCTAAGTCATCCTTGGTAAACGCATTCAAAATATAAACTTGGCAACGTGACAATAATGCAGGAATCACTTCAAAACTTGGATTTTCGGTTGTGGCACCAATCAAGGTTATCCAACCTTTTTCGACAGCCGCCAATAAGGAATCTTGTTGTGATTTGCTGAAACGATGAATCTCATCAATAAAAAGAATTGGATTTTTTGTTGTGAAAAGTCCGCCACTTTGCTTGGCTTTTTCAATCACTTCACGAATATCTTTCACACCTGAATTGATGGCGCTCAAAATATAAAAAGGTCGTTTCGATTCCTGTGCAATAATTTGTGCCAATGTTGTTTTCCCAGTTCCCGGCGGTCCCCAAAATATTAATGAGGGAATAATTCCCTTAGCGATTTGTTGTGTCAAAGACCCACTTGGCCCAACTAAATGGGATTGACTGATGTAATCTTCTAATTTTTGCGGACGTATGCGTTCTGCTAAAGGTGCTTCCATTTCTTTTTAAATCTGAAATCATAAATCGTTATTCTTCAATCAGAAATCAAAAAATAACTTTGGTAAAATTACTGTTTTTATTTGAAGCTACTAAGAATAAAGATATTCTAATATTCTCTTTTTCAATTATCTATTTTCTATTCTCTTTTTCCTAAATATGACAAAATAGCACTAAATTGTTTTTGGTTAAATTTTTGAGTAAATTTAGACTCGGACTTTAATTCTAAAATCTTAATTTTTTAATGAACGACAACCATTTCAAATATACTAATTCAGTCATAGGACTTCCACTTTTTTTTGTGTTGTTCTTGTGGTTTGTTTATTGGTTAGAAATCCGATTTGATTTTGATTTTACTGAAAACGGTATTTTTCCCAGAACATTGTCTGGTTTACAAGGCATTATTTTCAGCCCTTTCATCCACGCTGATATTGAACATTTATATAATAATTCAATTCCGTTATTGATTTTATTGGCAGCCTTACAGTATTTTTATACCAGACAGTCTTTGGCAGTTATTAGTTATGGAATATTGCTTTCGGGATTAATCACTTGGGTAATTGGCAGAGATAGTTATCACATTGGTGCCAGCAGTTTAATTTATGTTTTGGTCAGTTTCATTTTTTTCAAAGGAATTCAAACAAAATATTATCGATTAGTTGCTTTGTCATTGGCTGTTGTCGTGGTTTATGGTGGGTTGGTTTGGTACATTTTTCCAAAAGTAGAAGAAAAAATTTCTTGGGAAGGACATTTGGCCGGATTGATTACGGGGCTTGTTCTTTCAATAATTTACAAGACGCCAGAATATAAGAAGATTATCAAATACGATTGGGAACATCCTGATTTTGACCCACAAGAAGATAAGTTTATGCAGCGTTTTGATGAATATGGGAACTTTGTAAATGTTCCAATAGTTGAACTAGACGATGAAATTCCTCCGTATTTTTCCTCAAGTTCTCTAGTGGATTACACTATCGTTGAAAACAAAAAAAATGAATCAAAACCAGAGCCTTAATTCAATTTTTTTTATTCTAAATCTGAAATCAAAAATCGTTAATCTTCAATCAGAAATCTTTAACTTCTCTGTCTTACCGCTTCGTATAAAAAAGCGCCGCAGGCTACGGAAACATTTAGTGAACCTATTGTTCCAAACATTGGAAGTTTTGCTTTTTCATCCACAATTTTAAGAACTGAAGGGTTGATTCCTCTGTCTTCTGAACCCATAATAATAGCAACTCCATCTTTTAAATCAACATCATAAATATTTTGATCTGTTTTTTCAGTTGCAGCAACGGTTTTTATTCCAGAACCTTGCAGATAGAAAATAGCGTCTTTGATGTGTTCTACTTTGCAAATAGGCACATTAAACACGGCTCCAGCCGAAGTTTTAACGGTGTCACCATTTACTGGAGCAGAACCTGCTTTTTGAACAATAATTCCGTTTACGCCAGTACATTCAGCAGTTCTGATGATAGCGCCAAAATTACGTGCATCCGATATTTGATCTAGAATTAAAAACAATGGTACTTTTCCAGATTCAACAGTGGCATCAACTAAATGTTCCAGGTCAATAAAACCAATTGGTGAAATAGAAGCTACAGCACCTTGATGATTATTTGGAGTTAATCGATTCAGTTTTTCGACAGGAACATAAGAGAAATTCACGTTGGCACGTTTCATCACCTTCATTAAATCTTTCATCAGTTCGCCCGATATTTCTTTTTGTATAAATACTTTATCGACTTCCTTTCCTGATTGTATTGCTTCAATTATTGCTCGTATCCCGAATATTAAATGTTCTTTTTCCATTTTGCAAAGATAGTTTTTCGTTTCAGAATTTATGTAATGATAATAGAAAATATTGTACTTTAAGCTATATCAGTAAATTAACAACAATTCAATTTTTTTTAACATTTTTTTTAAAATATTACCATAATTATTATATGTTATATGTTAAATGTTATAATATTAAACAATTATTACAACAAATTGATTTATGTTTGTTGTAAATTAAACAAGAATATGAAAAAAATTGTACTATTATTTGCTTTTCTGATTTGTTGGACTGGATTTTCCCAATCAAATAAGCAGAAGATTCAGTCACGACTGAATACAGAAATGAAAAAGTTTGGCTTGACAAGCATAGATGTTTCTGACTGGGTTGTTGAAAGCGAAGTTTCTTCTGAAGGGACTAAAATCACTAATTATTATATTGTTCAAAGATATCAGGGAATTGAGATTTTTAATGCTCAATCTAACATCTCAATGAAAGACGGAAATGTTATCGACATTGGCAATAACTTTGTAAAGAACATAAATATGAAAGCAAATGCAATTGCTCCTAGTTTATCTGTTCTGGAAGCGATTACAAGTGCTTATTCTCGTCTAGGGATTATAGCTCCGGCCAAATTTTCTGTTGTAGAAACAATTAATGATAAATCGTTTCGATTAAGTGATGGAATTCAGGAAGATTTGATTAGTGCTAAATTAGTTTACCAATCTACGAAAGAGAATAAATTAAAATTAGCTTGGGCATTTCAGTTTTATTCGCCTGATGGTAAGCACCTTTGGGATATAAGAATTGATGCACTCAATGGGGTTATATTAGAAAAACATGATTTAGTTGTTAGTTGTAATTTTGGTAAATCAAATCAATATCATTACCCATCTAATTATCCGTTTAATTTTAAAGAAGAAGTTGTTGCAAACACTTTTGTTTCACCAGTTCAGGTTAATGCGGGTTCTTACAGAGTAATTCCTTTTAATTATGAAAGCCCAAATCACAGTCTATTTCAATTAATAGCTTCTCCAAGTGATGCAACAGCATCACCTAATGGATGGCACAATACGAATACTACTATTGGGAGTACAACTGCTTCAAATGTTTTTACTAATACTTTTGGCAATAACGTTTTGGCACAGGAAGACGCAAATGGTGATGATGGTAGTGGAATACGGGCAGAAGGTGGGGCATCTTTAAATTTTGATTTTACTTATGGAGGACAAACATTGCAACCAACAGCGTATACCTCTGCAGCAACAACTAATTTGTTTTATATGGTAAACATCATGCATGACGTATGGTATCGTTATGGTTTTGATGAGGTTTCTGGTAATTTTCAAAAAACTAATTATGGTAGAGGCGGGACGTCATCTCTTACAGGAGACTATGTTTATGCTGATTCTCAGGATGGGTATTCGCAATCAGTTGCTACCTTGAATAACGCTAATTTTGCTACGCCAAATGATGGAACTAGACCAAGAGTACAAATGTTCATGTGGGATGCTGGAGCACCACCTACTGAATATATAACTGTAAATTCTCCTTCATCAATCGCAGGCCTAAGGGTTGCCACAACTAATGTTTTCGAAGGAACTGACAGAATTCCTATACCAGCTTCCCCTAACGGTATTGCCTCGAATTTAGTTTTGTATCAAAATAATCCAACACCTCCAGGTTATAATTCAGCTTGTCAGGCTCCTACTAATGCAGCTGCCTTAATAGGAAAAATAGCTTTAATAAAAAGAGGAGGATGTTTTTTTAATTTAAAAGTAAAAAATGCTCAGGATGCCGGAGCCATTGGAGTTATTATGATGGATAGTATCCCTAATAGTCCAGTGAGACTGTCTATGAGTTCTACAGGGATTTTAGGAATAACAATTCCTGCTGTTTTTGTAACCAAAGAAATAGGGGATGTCTTTATTGCTGAAATGGCAAATGGTCCTGTAAATGTTAAACTAGAGACTCCAGCTGGTTTGTATTTGTATGGCGATGGCGATTTTGATAATGGAATAATTGCCCACGAATTTGCCCACGGTATTTCAAATAGATTAACTGGAGGTCCACTTAAATCAACTTGCTTAACTTCTCCTGAGCAAATGGGTGAAGGTTGGTCAGATTGGGTAGCACTAATGATGCAATTAAAAACTGGAGATTCTGGTGCAGATCCGAGAGGTATTGGAACTTATGCAATTAATGAGCCTATTAATGGAGGAGGAATCAGAAATTATCCATATTCAACAAATATATCTGTAAATCCTTTGACCTTTGCAGATACAAACGGTAAAACATTTATTGACTCTGTTGATAGCATTGAGAAAGTAGAACCGCATGAAACCGGCGAAATATGGACCGCAATGTTATGGGACTTAACCTGGGCATATATTGATAAATATGGTTTTAATTCAAATATATATACTGGGACAGGTGGTAATAATAAAGTAATGCGTTTAGTTTTGGATGCGATGAAATTGCAGCCCTGCAATCCTTCTTATATTCAAGCTAGAAATGCCATAATTGCAGCGGATCAAGCCACAACAGGAGGAATGGATTATTGCATGATTTGGAAAGTATTTGCTAGAAGAGGATTAGGTGTTAATGCTTCTTCAGGCGATAATAGTGGAGACAGAACAAATATTGCTGCGATTAACGATCAAGTAGAAGATTTTACGGAACCTGCTGCTGGTGCTAATTGTACATTAGCAGTAAATCAATTTATTAATAATGATAAAATTAGTGTTTATCCAAATCCTGCGCCTAAAGGGCAACTTAATATTCGTATTAATGAATTCGCTGGCAAAGTAAATCTTCAAGTTGCTGATTTAACCGGAAGAGTTGTATTTAAATTAACGGATATTAATTTTAATATTGAAAAATCTATAAATTTGAATTCTTTACAAAAAGGAATGTACATTCTAAAAATAAGTAACGAAACAATAAATTATGCAGAAAAAATAATTATTAAATAAAGTTCTAAAATTAGAATAAACAAAGGATCCTTGAGGCTGTGCCTCGAGGATTTTTTTATTCTTATTATTAATTTGCTATTCCGATTACGTAAACAAGATAATAGCCCAAGCACAATTATTTAATAGGTCCTACTAGATTTTTTGTATTTTTAACTATATAGATTTATGGGTATCAAATATAGTCTAAAACTATGCGCTTTTAGTGCATTTACTTTCAGGTTTTATAAATGGTTTTAGGCAAGATTCACAGATTAATTATTATAAATTTGTGAATCACCGTCTAAATGTATCCAACCTTGCAGGTTTTTAGTCTGCCAATCAAACCTTTGGACTTCAAGTTTATAGTGGTTTAGTTTTTTTGCTTTTTCTATGTCCCGATAGATCAAGATATAGAAAAACAGCAATGAATGTTAGTCTAATGTCACTTATGCTTTCACAGACAACCCAAAAGTACTTAATAGTTCTATTTGATTTTCTGTAGAAAAACAGCTTAGTTAACTTTTTGAAAGCTGTTTAATCTAGTAACAAAAAATCGAAGATTGTTAAAACATTAATCATTTTTATTGCACAAAATTAAACCCAATTGGCTCTTATACCATTATTCATTATATTTTAGTTCAAATGGTATAACGGTATTAATTTCCAAATCTCATTTTTAAATTTTAATAGAAAATACATTCTGTCCTACACTTAAATTGTTTTTTTTTATCTAAAATATTTTAACCAATAGTATAATTTGTATTTTCTTCCTTACGGTTTTTTTGTCGCTATTTTAGGACTAGACAACGGACAATAAAAAAACCACCAGTGATTTACTGGTGGTTTTTAGTCTTCAAATTATAAGAATTTAGTTCTTCTTTAAAATAGATAATGGTCTTAAAGTTTTATTCTTAGTCCCAGATAATTTTCCAGAGGCTAACTTTACCCCTTCGTAATCTGTAATTGTAAATACACCATTAGCAATAGTTACTTTGGCAATAAAACCATTATGCCATGCTCCTGTTTTAGCATTAGTATCATCTACATAACCATTTGTTGTGTTTGCATTTATTGATTGAGATGGATCTTGTGTAACTACAGTTGAAAAAGCTCCTGCTCTCGAAAAAGTTGCAACTATAGGCACCGTAACATTTGCTGCAGCACCATATCCGTAAAACCCGTTATAGTACAAATCGTGAAATAAAATATATTCACCGTCTGCCCAATCAGCTATATCCATCGATAGTAATTCTGGTTCATCTCCTGTTGCAGCATAATCAGTGCCATTAAAAGTAGCCCAAGGATCACTATTGTTATAACCTGCTGCATCTGCAACAAATATATCAAAATCAATATTAGACCCTGCAGAGTAACCATCAATTAGTTTATCCCAAGCAAATGAAATATCTACACTGCTGCCAACATAGTTTGCTATTGTAAAAGAAATAGTACTTGCGGGAATTGATGCATTAGATATATTCACATCCCCACCTATTTCTAAAACGAAATTTTCATTTGGTTCAAATATAAGATCTGTTATTATATTAATATTTCCTGTTACAGAAGTTGCATAAGCTTTTATTAAGAGTTGATCGTCAAAATCAAAATCCTCGCCTCGAGTTGCTGTTCCAGATTTTATTTTAACTTTTACATAGATATCAACAGGTTGAGGATTAGTTATTTTTAGATTATATTGATACTTTCCCTCGTCTCCTTCTTGTACCGTTTGTGTCGCCACCAATGGTGCAACAAATTGAATAGTACCCACCACATTTTGGGAGACATCTATAGTGCTCTGTCCTGTCAGATCCTCTTCATAACAACCTACAAAAAGTAGAGAAGTCAATGATAGTGCTGAAAACAAAAATATTTTAGTTATTTTTTTCATTTTTATTTATTTATTAGTTGACTACTCTTTCTAAAGCTTCATAAAATTCACGTGGTCCCGAACCTGCAGTATAGTAACCGTAAGTTCTATAGATTCTATCTTTGCTATTAACATCATCTTTGGTTACTGTGTTTTGAGGCCCTGCATATCCACAAGATTTTATCATATCAACAGGGTTAGAAGTGCAATTAATTAATGGTTGACCGTTTAATAATTGAACTGCTCCATTATAGGTTTGTGGTGTTACAACCACACCAGCACCGTCAATTGTAAAATAATGTGTATTTGCATCAGAAGCAAATAGACCTGCATATCCAACATATCGATATGTTGTTGCATCTACTGATTCTATTACACGAATATCGCCGTTCCATCCACCGTTGCTTACTCCAAGTCTCCAGTAATTACTGTCAATAACTCTATAAGTTCCCGCAAAACGAGTTCCTACAGCTATTTTAGTGGTTTTTGCATTCGCATGCACATCACCATTAGAGGTTGTTGTTACATATCTTAATGTCCAAGCATCACCAATAATTAACAAACTATCATCATTAGGTAAAGGAACTCCATCAATGGTAAGATCTGCTTTTAACTCATTATAAGTAACATCAAAATCAACAACTTGATTCTCAGGAGTAGCTACTACATTTATTGTCTTATATAATAGCTCGTTACTTTTTTTACCAGCCACGTTTGTAAAAGATTTGTATACTTCAATTTTAGTTGTAGTAATCTCACCTTGAAAACTGGTAACTTTCACGGGATATTTATAGTCATTCCCATTTCCTACGACATAGCCAACTAATCCTGAATTTACAGTTAATAAGCCACCCGTTGCTGCTCCGCCTGTTAGCGCATCACTGTCTTCCTCACAAGAAAAAAGACCAGCTAAAACTAAAAGGGCTAAAGAATATAATTTAAATTTTTTCATTTTTTTCATTTTTAAAATTAATTAGTTCATCCACCAAAGACGAGATGTTAATTTGTCACCACCTACTAGAGTCCCAACTGCAGCATCATAATTTGCTTTGTTTAGTGAGCCTTCAGTGTCGTTATAATATAATCTTGAAGGAATGGTAGGTACACCAGGAGCTGCATCAAATACAGGAGACAAAGCTGGCAAACCAGTTCTTCTCCATTCAGTCCAAGCCTCAAACCCCTGGCCGAAAAGAGCTAGCCAAGTTTGTTCTCCAATTTTAAGTCTTCCATCAGCTTGATTTGTAAATTCAATGTTTGGTAGCGCTACATAAGCTGGCGCACTTGCTCCAATTCCGTTAAATTCAAAGTTGGCCGTAATCCCGTTTTTGTAATGAAGTAATGCCGCCTCAGTACCTCCAGAAACATATCCTTCATTGATAGCTTCAGCTAATAAAAATTCTGATTGAGCATAAGATAAAATCACCCCTGGTAATGTAGGATTCAAATAGAAAGCACTTAAAGGTGAAAATCCATTATAATTTCCAGGATTTTCAACCCCAGGAATATTTCCAACATAAAGGCCAACATCATTTTTCCCTGCAAAAACAGGAAGTCTAGGATCATTAAGACCTTGTAGTTTAGTAACTAAAACAGAACTCATTTTATACTCAGATCTTGTTCCGTAAACAATTGTTTCATAAATAGGATTAGCATCAGGTTGTGCTGCTAAATAAAGCAATTGTGCGCTATCACTGTTAGAAGACATTAAATTACCTGCTGTTACTAATGCTTGAATCTGAGCTCCAACATTCATTCCCGGAGCTTTAGAAATTCTCATTAAGGCTTTTAGCTTTAATGAATTAGCCAATTTTCTCCATTTTGATGCATCACCACCATAAACTAAATCTGAAGTAGCAGGAATACTACCTGAACCACTTGCCAATAATGCATCTGCTCTAGTTAACAGGTCTAAAATTCCTTTGTAAACAATTTCTTGGCTGTCGTAAGCAGGCTTTAAAATGTTTGGATTACAAGCTTCTATGTAAGGAACAGGACCATAAAGATCTGTCAATATCTGAAAAGTATTAGCTTGAAGTACTAATGAAATTCCTTTAATGTTAGTATTGCCCTCTGCATCTGCTAAAGTGTACATAGCTTTTGCGTCAGCAATGACACCGCTATAGAGAACATCCCAGATGTCGTTAATTACAG
Organism: Flavobacterium psychrophilum; assembly: GCA_945874225.1. GTDB lineage: Bacteria > Bacteroidota > Bacteroidia > Flavobacteriales > Flavobacteriaceae > Flavobacterium > Flavobacterium psychrophilum_M. The sequence goes on along the minus strand of CAMCFT010000006.1, from coordinate 8,372 downwards.
CTCTTCTAGGAATATATCTTTCTTCGTCATTATATTGTACCTTAGAAACGTGTTGAGTCCAACACATACCCATATCACCACCTCGTTGCATGTGATACACAGCATTTTGGTTTAATCGAACAATATTACCCAATAATAAATGTGCAGGAACTGCAACAGGTTTATTTGGATTTGTGTTTACTTCTTCGAAGTCTTTATCGCAACTTGCACTAAAAAGACCAAGTAAGGCTATAAATAAAATTGATATTTTTTTCATAATATTTTAGTTGTTAGATTTAAAATTGAACGTTTATATTAAATCCGTAAGATCTTGCTGAAGGAATTTGTCCAAACTCTTGACCTTGATTTCCATTAGTACTACTAAACCCTGTTTCTGGATCTATATGTGGAGCTTTTTTGTATAAAATCGCTAAATTTCTAGCAACTATAGAAAACTTGAAATCTTGAATTGGAGTGTTTTGCAACAGTTTCTTTGGAATTGAATAACCAATAGCCATTTGTCTTAGTTTAACATAACTAGCGTCAAAAATGGCGCTTTCTTCGACAGTATTACCATAAGCTGTTTGATTAAATGATTTTGCACTAACAACTACATTGTTTGGAATGTATCCACCTGCACCATCAGACATAACACCATTACCAACAAGACCAGTTTCACGACCAATCAAGGATTCTTCTAAAGTACCAGCATATCTACCCCAAGCATAAGTCATTGAGTGAACATCTCCGCCAATTTTTGCGTCAATTAATGTGCTAAAATCGAAATCTTTATACTTGAAAGTGAAATTAGCTCCTCCAGTCCAATCTGGTGTAATATTACCTAATACTTTTGTAGTAGATTCGATTTTTGGCAATCCATTTTCATAAATTACACTTCCATTGGCATCTCTTTCAAATCCTCTACCTACAAGATCTCCATATTGATGTCCAGGTCTAGCCTCTAAGGTTAGTCCCCATTGACCACCAAGAATATAAGTGTCTAGTTCTCCTAAAGAAGTAACTTTATTATCATTCTTGGCAAAGTTTAAATCAATATCAAATGCAAAATCTTTGGTTTTCAAAGCAGTAACACCTAATTGTAATTCAAAACCTTTATTTTCCATTTCTGCAATGTTGTCCCAAACGTTGGTAAAACCTGTTGAGGATGAAACTTGAATTGGAACTAACAAATCAGAACTTGTCTTAGTGTAGTAAGTTCCAGAAAAACGCAATCTGTTTTTAAATGCATTCAAATCTATACCTACCTCTACTCCTATAACCGACTCTGGTTTTAGGTTAGGATTATATTGTGTAGCAGGCGTAGAAGCTTGATTTCCCCATCCATTATTAGCAAGATCATACGTTGAGTTTAAATTATATGCGCCTAATGCACCAGTACCACCAACTTTAGACCAACCTCCTCTTAACTTGATATAGTTTACACTAGAGTCTTTAGTATCTAAAAGTTCGGATAAAACCAATGAACCTGAAACCGCAGGATAAAAGAATGAATTGTTTTGCGTAGGTAATACACTCGCCCAATCATTTCTTCCAGAAAAATTAATATATAAATAATCTTTATAAGAAACTTCACCAAATCCTAAAAGCGAACCAATTCTTACTTCATTATAGTTATTACCAAAAATTGGCGTGGTGCCGGATTTAATGTTTGATAAATTATAGAAGTTAGGCAACTCTAAACCAGAAATACTACCAAAGTTTTGTGTTACTATTCTTTTCATATTATTTCCTCCAAAATTAATGGAAAAATTAATATCTTCAGTAAACTGTTTTTTGTAACTCAAAATAAATTCAGCATTAATTTCAGAATATCTTAAAGAATTTTCACCATAAGATCCATCTACTGCACTGTTTGAGCCCAAAGCTTGTCTGCTAGTAGTCAATTGTGAGTATTGATCTAATGAGATTTTTCCATTTGCTGATATGCTATTTGTAACCTGATACCCCACAAATGCAGCTCCTGTTACCCTATCTCTATCGTAAGTATTCGTATTAGTGTCTAGAACCCAATATGGATTGTTTTGGAAATTAGTATTCCAGTTTAATGGTGTTCCTTCAGCGGGCGTGCCTACTGGCGCAAGAGGTAGATTCTTCCAATCTTTCAAATCTGTAAATTGAACGTTTCTTGCGGACCAAATAAATTGCTGAGCCGCATTCTCATTATCATAACCTCCTGTTGGCAAATTATTACTTTTATCATTAAAATAGTTCATTGTAATACCTCCTGTTAGTTTTTCTCCAAGTTTGATATTACCATTCAAACTTACGTTAAACTTTTTGAAGTCAGTATTATAAAGCATACCTTTTTCGTCAGAATTACCAATAGACATTCTAAAATTAGCATCATCTGAACCTGCTGATAATGACAAGTTGTTGGACTGGGAATATCCAGTTTCATAAAAATCTTTAACGTTATCTTTGTGGGAAATCCAAGGGAGTGGAGCGCCACCTACTTTGTAAGAATCCCATTGAACAAAAGACAATCCTTTGTCTAAAGCTGGACCCCAACTTTCATCAACACCATCATTATATCCTCCACCAGCACCATCTACAAATTCATAGTAATCCGAAGTTGCTCCTTGACCATAAGAATTTTGGTACTTAGGCAATATTAAAGGATCTGTGAAAGTTGTATTTGAATTAAAGGAAGCAACACTTAACCCTTTTCCTTTTTTGCCAGATTTAGTTGTAATAATAATCACACCATTACTTGCTCTAAGACCATATAGTGCTGCAGCATTTGGGCCTTTTAATACAGTAATGCTTTCCACATCATCAGGATTGATACTGGCAACGCCATTTGGTAAATCACGTCCTCCTGTATCATCAGCATTACTATAAGATGTGTTGTCAAAAGGAACTCCATCAACGACAAATAATGCTTGATTATTTCCTGTAATAGAAGAGTTACCTCTCAATACGATTCTTGATGAAGCACCTACCGCACCAGAGCTGTTTGTAACTTGAACCCCAGCAATTTTTCCGCTTAAAGCATTAACTAAATTGGTTTCTCTTGCTTCGGTAAGACTTGCTCCTTTAACGCTTTGAGCAGCGTAACCTATCGCTTTTTCGGATTTTTTAATTCCCAAAGCTGTAACAACTACTCCTTCAAGCTCTACAGCAGTACTTGCCAATTTAACATTTACTGTAGCTGAACTAGCCGTAACTTCTTGGGTCTTCATCCCAACATAGCTAAAAATCAAGACTTGGCTTGACGATGCTTTGATAGAATATTTTCCATCAAAATCAGTTTGTGTTCCAGATTTAGTTCCTTTTACTAATACACTCACGCCAGGTAAAGGCAGTCCCGCATTATCAGAAACAACTCCTGAAACAACTCTCTCTTGCGCAAAAGTAATTTGCGCCACAAGTACTACTAATAGTACTAAGAATCCATTGAACTTTAGTTTCATTTTTAAATATTTTGAATTAGTGAGACAAAAATCTTAATAATTTGTTAACTTTCCTAATAAATGAAAATCTTTTTTTGATTAGTATCAAAATTTAACATTATAACATATATTAATGATAGTGTTATAAAATTTGATTTCTTGGTTTTTTGTGCTTCCATTCGCAATAGCTAATTTTAGTAATCCGTTTCTGGTTTGCACCCCCAATCCAAATCCAAATCCTAGTAGATTTCCTTTACTACTTGTGCTATCATCCTGATAATAGCCATAATCCGTAATGGAATGCAGGTATAAATCTTGGGAAATAATATATCGATATTCAGTAATAATGGCTGTCATAAAGTTAGATTGTAGGCTATTCTCAGCAAATCCTCGAATGGAATTGACACCTCCAAAACGGTATAATTCATTGATGATATAAGTGTCGCTTTTTAAAAAATAATTTTGATAATTTATGTTAAAACAGTTTTTTTTGTTCAAATAGAAGTTATGCATTGCGTTAATGTTAATATAAGTCTGTTTACTGGAGCCTGCAGTTTCGACTAAGTCTGTTGTTGTTCTTTTTCCAAGTCCCATAGTAATGGAGAGATTTGTCTTTTTTGGAAAAGTTAAATTTTCATTGTCAAATTTTGAGTATTCAAAATTTGTTGTGAGAAATGAATTCTTATAATCGCTGATGCTGCTGTTGTTTGTGTTTTGTATGTCACTGGATTCAGTAGATTGGTATCCCAAATATATTCGAGTGTTGTAATCCATAAAATAGCCCAAATCAATGGAGGTTTTAGTGTTTTGAAATATGCTGTCTTGTTTGAAAATATATATTTGAGCTTTCAAACCTATAGGACTTTTAAAAATGTAGGGTAAATCAATGCTTGTTTTGAATGTTTTTTGGTTGTTTCCTTCGCTTTTCCAATATAGTGAAAATTGTTCTCCGGCTCGAATGGTGTTTTCCAATGTTAAATCTAGGTAACCATTAAAAACTAATTTGTTGTTTTCATTGTTCAAAAAGCCAATAAAACCGTCAAAAGTATTGGATTTTCTTTTTTCGAGATATACATACACTTTGGTAGTGTCTTTGGTGAACAATATTTCCGGATTTTTTATTTGGTTTACAAATCCAAATTTATCAAAATCATCGTGAATCTTGCGAACGATATCCTGATTGAAAGTGCTGTTATGGTATTTCCGATTAATTTGTTTCAGATGGCCTTCGGGGAAACTGTTTTTTTTGTTGCTTTCGCCAAATCTTACCACAATGGAATTTAATCGTCTTTGTTTATCAGACTCAAATTGTAAATCAGCGTAAAGAGAATTGTTTTTCTTTTGAATGTGGATGAGTTTAAGTTTTGCTAGCGCATACCCTTTTTGTTCCAGTTTTTGCAAAGTTTGGTTAAGAAAGGTTTCTATTTCGCTGTAAGGAAGAATTAAAGTGTCTTTGGTTTTATTTAATCCAATCAAGTCTTTAATTATACTATTATTATCAATAACAGCTTCGGCTCTCTCTCCTTTGGAGAGGGTTGGGGTGAGGTTTATTCTACCTATATATATATTTATTGATTTTATTCTATCACCCAAGCTGAATTTAGCAATATAACTGGAGTCATTTTCCCTTCTGTTTTCAAGGATTTGGTTCTCGATATATCCTGTTTTTGATAGCCTTTCGGATAGGATATTTAACTCATCACTAATGGATTTAGTATTTGTGTAAGTTGAAGTGTATTTTAAGGAATCAATGACTTTGTTTTCGTAAATTGAACTCCCGATTATTTGTAGCCGAAAACTCTGGGCAAAACAATTCGCGCCAAAGGTTAAAAACAATAAAAAGAAGACTAAGTTTTTCAAATGATTATAAATTTTAATAAATGTAACGCAAATATCTATTGTTTGTGATATAATTACAAGGTTAAATATTCTTATCGAAATAGCCATTAATATATAGTTTTAATTTTTATCAAGATTATTATTTCGTCAATTCTGTATTCCATTAAATAACAAATATTTACTTCTTGCAAAATTTAATTAATTATGATTTGTTTAGAAAAAAATAATTACTACATTTGCAACCCCGTAAAAAGCGGGAAATTTAATATATAAGAAATTTTAGTATTAATTATGCCAACAATTCAACAATTAGTAAGAACAGGAAGAACTCAGATAACTAAGAAGAGTAAATCGGTTGCTTTAGATTCTTGTCCTCAAAGAAGAGGGGTTTGTACGCGTGTTTACACTACTACACCAAAAAAACCAAACTCTGCAATGCGTAAAGTAGCGCGTGTACGTTTGACAAATGGTAATGAAGTAAATGCCTACATCCCTGGTGAAGGACACAATCTACAAGAGCACTCGATAGTATTAGTTAGGGGTGGAAGGGTAAAAGATTTGCCAGGAGTAAGATATCACATCGTTCGTGGAGCACTTGATACATCAGGTGTTGCTGGAAGAACGCAAAGAAGATCTAAATACGGAGCAAAACGCCCAAAAGAAGCAAAAAAGTAATTAATTAGTCGAAAGTCGAAAGTTTAAAGTCGAATATGCATTTTTTGCATTATGACATTATGACGTTAAGACGTTAAGACTTTTTTAAAAAAAAAGAAATGAGAAAACGAGCGGCAAAGAAAAGACCACTTTTACCAGATCCAAGGTTTAACGACCAATTGGTAACACGTTTTGTAAACAACTTAATGTGGGACGGTAAGAAATCAACAGCTTTTAAAGTATTTTATGATGCAATTGACATTATAGAAACTAAAAAGCAAGATGCAGAAAAACCAGCATTAGACATCTGGAAAGATGCTTTAACTAACGTTATGCCTCACGTAGAAGTACGTAGTCGTAGAGTAGGTGGAGCTACATTCCAAATTCCAATGCAAATTAGACCAGACAGAAAAATATCTATGGCCATGAAATGGTTGATTCTTTATTCAAGAAGAAGAAACGAAAAATCAATGGCTCAAAGATTAGCTTCAGAATGTTTAGCTGCGGCTAAAGAAGAAGGAGCTGCTGTTAAGAAAAGAATGGATACTCACAAAATGGCAGAGGCTAATAAAGCTTTCTCTCACTTTAGATTTTAATTCTTAAGAAATGGCTAGAGATCTTAAATTTACAAGAAATATTGGAATTGCTGCTCACATTGATGCTGGTAAAACAACAACAACGGAGCGTATATTATTCTATACCGGAAAGTCACATAAAATTGGTGAAGTACACGATGGTGCTGCAACAATGGACTGGATGGCACAAGAGCAAGAAAGAGGTATAACAATTACTTCTGCTGCTACAACTTGTGAATGGAATTTTCCAACTGAACAAGGTAAAATTTTACCTGAATCACTTCCTTATCACTTTAATATTATTGATACCCCGGGACACGTTGATTTTACTGTTGAAGTAAATCGTTCTTTACGTGTACTTGACGGGTTAGTTTTCTTGTTTAGTGCTGTTGATGGTGTTGAGCCACAATCAGAAACAAACTGGAGATTGGCAGATCAATATAGAGTGCCTCGTATGGGATTCGTAAACAAAATGGACAGACAAGGATCTAACTTTTTGATGGTATGTCAACAAGTAAGAGATATGTTAAAGTCTAATGCTGTTGCTATTACTTTGCCAATTGGTGAAGAAAATGACTTCAGAGGTGTGGTTGATTTAGTAAAAAATCAAGCTATTGTATGGCATGAAGAAGGTTTGGGTGCTACATTTGATATTGTGCCTATTCCAGAAGATATGCTTGCAGAAGTAAAAGAATACAGATCTATCCTTATTGAAGCAGTTGCTGATTATGATGAAAACCTTTTAGAGAAATTCATGGAAGATGAAGAATCTATTACTGAGGAAGAAATCAATAACGCATTAAGAGCTGCGACTATGGATATGGCTATCATTCCGATGATTGCTGGTTCTGCTTTCAAAAATAAAGGAGTTCAATTCATGTTAGATGCAGTATGTAAATACTTGCCGTCTCCAATGGATAAAGAAGGTATTGAAGGAATTCATCCTGATGATGCTGAATTATTAGAAGAGGATCAAACTAAAATCTTGCGTAAGCCAGATGTTAAAGAGCCATTCGCTGCTTTAGCATTTAAAATTGCTACTGACCCATTCGTAGGTCGTTTGGCTTTCTTCCGTGCTTATTCAGGGCGTTTAGATGCAGGTTCTTACGTTTTGAACACTCGTTCAGGAAATAAAGAAAGAATTTCTCGTATCTACCAAATGCACGCTAACAAACAAAACCCAATCGATTATATCGAAGCAGGTGATATTGGAGCAGCAGTAGGATTTAAAGATATCAAAACTGGAGATACATTGTGTGATGAAAAGCACCCAATTATTCTTGAGTCAATGAAATTCCCAGCACCGGTTATTGGTATTGCTATTGAGCCTAAAACTAAAGCTGACGTAGATAAAATGGGTATGGCTTTGGCTAAATTAGCGGAGGAAGATCCAACATTTACGGTTAGAACGGATGAAGCTTCAGGACAAACAATTATCTCAGGAATGGGAGAATTACACTTAGATATTCTTGTTGATAGAATGAAACGTGAATTTAAAGTTGAAGTTAACCAAGGTGAACCTCAAGTTGAATATAAAGAAGCTTTTACAAAATCTGCTCAACACAGAGAAACTTACAAGAAACAATCTGGAGGTCGTGGTAAATTCGGTGATATCGTATTTAAATTGGAACCTGCTGATGAAGTTGACGGTAAAGCTCCTGTAGGCTTGCAGTTTATAAATGCCGTAAAAGGTGGAAACGTTCCTAAAGAATATATTCCATCTGTAGAAAAAGGTTTCAGAGAAGCTATGAAAACGGGTCCTTTAGCAGGATACCAAGTAGATAGTTTGAAAGTAACTTTATTAGACGGATCTTTTCACCCAGTCGATTCGGATGCACTCTCTTTTGAGTTAGCAGCTAGAATGGGATACAGAGAAGTAGCTAAGGCTGCCGGAGCTGTAATTCTTGAGCCA
>CAMCFT010000005.1 GCA_945874225.1 Flavobacterium psychrophilum | reverse complement strand
GTATTAACAGACACGGTATTGGTAACGGGTGCTCCGTCTAAACCAACCCATTGCGTACGATGCAGGGCAAACATACTCAAGGCTCCTCTCGATCCAGCATAGGCAGGATTGACATTGATTGTGTTGTACATGTATTGTGTAAATTGTGCGTCTTGTTGAGCATAACTTACCACTCCAGTAAACATCAAAGCGAATAATAGTAATCTTGTCTTCATTTAGTTTGTATTTAAACCCGGGAGGCGTTACTTCCCGGGAGTTAGATTTGAGTTAAATTTATCTTGAAAGGTATATAAACCCGTCTTTTTTATTCATTTGAATATTTCCAGTTTCAACAGATTCGTAATTCAATATGTAAAAATAGGTTCCTGTTGGCAAACCATCAGATTTACTTACAGTTGTTCTTCCTCTTGAATAACCATCGAAATAATTAGATGTGTTGCTGTATTTACTAGTTTCGAAAACTAATACTCCCCAACGGTTGTATATTTCAATATTAACACCAGAAGGATAACAAGTACTATCTTCAACACCATCAATAATAAGAATATCATTTATATCATCAAAATTAGGAGTAAGGGCTTTATGAACTATTATAGCGTCACATCCAACTCCAAATACAACAGCTACTTCTAATATAACAGTTGCAGAATCACAATTTGTTGAATTTGATTTCTCACAAATTGAATATACAATAGTGTAGGTTCCAGCAGGAGTTCCAACAGGCACGTTAACTTGTCCAGTAGTAGTATCTATTACAGGAACAGGAGCACCACCAATAGAAACAGCTGGAATTGTTACTGTAAGATTTACTAGATCTATAGTGACATTAATACCATTAAGAGTATCGTTACCGTTTCCATTATTGTTTAGAACATTACCAGCATTAGAATTTCCATTTGCTCCATCTAAGTCAATAAACTTGTCATCTTTGGCAACAATTGCTAGTGCAGTTACTGTTATAGTAACAGTTGCAGAATCACAATTTGTTGGATTTAATTTATCACAAATTGAATATGTTAATGTATAGGTTCCAGCAGGAGTTCCAATAGGTACACTAATTTGCCCGGTTGTTGTACTGATAACAGGAACCGGGGCACCACCAATAGGAGTTGCAGGAGTTGTTATGGTAAGATTTACTTGATCTAAAGTAACATTAACATCATTTAAAGTGTCGTTTCCGTTTCCATTATTGTTTAAAACATTACCCACATTGGTGTTTCCAGTTGTTCCATTTCCGCCAGCGATGGTATCATCTTGAGCTATTATAATAGGAGGATTCCCAGTTATATCCCAAATACAAGTTTCTGGATTCCAAGTTGCAGTTTCATAATTAGCCAATGCTGGTTTCACCGGTTGCGTTCCAGTAACATCCCAAACACAAGTTGTTGTGTTGAAAGAATAAGTATCCCAACAGTTTTCGTGAACTGGTTCAGTAGGTTTAGGTGTGTTGTTATTTACCCAAGCACAATCCGTGAAAGAGTAAGTATCCCAACAGTTTTCGTGAACTGGTTCAGTAGGTTTAGGTGTGTTGTTATTTACCCAAGCACAATCCGTGAAAGAATAAGTATCCCAACAGTTTTCGTGAACTGGTTCAGCAGGTTTTGCATTAACTGTAACAACAATTGCTTTTCTAGGTCCAATACAAGATGATGAAGCAGCTTCAGCTACATAATAAGTTGTGGATCCTGCAGTTGTTGTTGATGGTTCCAATGATGTTTGGGCTATTCCACCAGTAAGAGAGGTAAAATAGTATAATGTATAGGCAGGATTAGATACTGTTGCAGTCAATGGCAAAGCAGTAGCTCCTTGACAATACTCAATAGAAGTTGCTGTTTCAGGCATTGTTGTAACATTAGTTACCTTGATGGTAAATGGAAAGTTACACGAGCCACTGGCACCTGGTGGAACTGCATAATAATTTACAGATCCTAAGGTTGCTGGAAATGGATTTGAAATGTCATATTGTTCTGTGTCATTAGTTACTGGAAACTGATTGTAAAACAAGTATCCAAGAGGAAATCCGCTGTTTATTTTATCAACAGAAATGGTTGGATCTGGTGTGCAAAAAACAAATTCTCTAACATTTGGAGTGTCTTGGCAATGAGCCGCAACATAAGCTGCTGAATTAAGACTGAATGAAAGTGGATTTAATATGGGCTCATCAGTACAAGTTCCAGTAGAATTATAGCCAACGTACAAAGGTTTATTACTAAAATTTATTCCTGTTGTAGCTCCGGTTCCACTAATAAACCCTGAAATTTCCACATTTTGATTACAGATAGAATTAGTAAGTATGGCACAATCTTCAGTTACTTTAACTTTAAAAGAAAAATCAGCAAGAATAGTATTTGGGTCAGCTGGTAAAGGCAATGTTCCTAAATCAAATACAATCGAACCTTTTGGACCTAAAAGAGGATCAAAATAATAATTGTTTGGGGAAGGAAGTGGAGAAAAATTAACGTGATTTGTTAAACTGCCTACATAATCCAATGTGTATGGTATTGCAATGATATATTTTGTGCTATTTACAGCTTCAGTTCCTTTGTTATAAATGTTGATTTTAGCTTCTATTATATCTCCTGGCAAAACGGAAGTTATGGAACCACTTACAGGAACATTGTTTACAGATTTTGCAGCAATTACAGCGTCAACTACAGGAGTATAGGCATCAACGGCCATTGCAATTGCAAAAATGGAATAAGTGTCGCCAGATGTACCATATTTAAAATTAGTTGCTGATTGATTATTAGTAATTACGGTATTATTGGTATTTAGAACATTAAACATACTAATGTCAATACCGGTATTGTTAACTAAACTTGGATTTCTTGTTCCTCCTGCTAAAATTGAAGAATTAAAGAAATTTGCTGTATCATTACCGGAATGACTCAAGTCCATATAACTGGCATCGCTAACTTTCTGAATTTGAAAATAATCACCAGTAAAATCGACATCTCCTTCACTCGCCATTAACCCCAATTTCATATTAACAGTACCGGACTGAATGGTATTAAAACCGGTAACGGGTAATGTGAAACCACTAGTATTACTGGCTTGTACGTAAGCATAACCATCAAAAATAGTTACGTCACGATATTTCATTTTAGAGTTTTCATATACTACAATCATACCCCACCCGCCAGAATAACCAGTTCCTCCTGGATTGCCTTCTAATAAAGCAATATCGGCAGCAAAATAGGCTCCAACACCATTAGTTTTTACATAGTCAGTAACTTCTACATAAGCAGAATAAATATTGTCATCAGTACCTGAAGGATAATAAATATCATTCGCTCCAGCAGAAAATTCGGTATAAGAACTCGATTGAGGTCCTTTTAATGAAATTTTTCTTTTGTCGAAAGTTTTTGTTACAATAGCCGTTGAAATAGTTCCAGAAACATTAACTGAAGCTGCATTTGGACTGCCTTGATAATCTCCATCATTTATTGAAGTATCTCTAATTAATTGTTTAATAGTTACATTTACTGTTCCATCATTGATAATATATGGTGTAGTAAATGTTGCTGTTGCTGTAGAACCAACTGTAATTATTGTTACAGGAATATTAACCGAGGTTCCATTTATTGAGAGTGTAACATTGCTTGATCCAGAGGTGTTAGTGTAGCTAAAAAAGTATGTATCATTACCATCTGTAAATTCATAAATAGGAAATCTTGAGTTTTTACTACCTCCTCTAGAAATTGAAAGCGAATAGTTTGAGTTAGTTATATTATTATTATGTGAAACAAAATAATTATTGTCAATATTATGTGGGCTACTTGGGACAGTTTTATTAACCGTAAAAGTAGAATTTGCAGATGATTTTCCGGTCCAATACAAACCCGCATAAATAATCTTAGAACAAGAAGGCAAGGCACCATTTTCTGTAGATAAATCTAATGTTGAGGAAGAGGAATTAAAAGTATTGGAATCGCCATCAATATCAACATACTGCATAGTTGACCCATTGTTGTTAGTAGTTGGGCTATAATTTTGCGGTGTTAAGTTGGTATTTCCTAACATTGTAAAATCCCCTTTGATGTTATATATTTTCTTTGTGGGAGTATAACTTGAGGTTCTTTGAGTTAATGTTTTTTTAACCTGCGCATCTATAGTAAATACATTTCCAACTAGAAGTGCAATTAATATTAATAAATAATGTGCGTTGTTTTTTATGGTATTAAAGTAGATATTCTTCATATAATTTGGTGTTATTTTATCAATAGTATTGATTATTCTCCTTTATCTATTTTATAAAAGATGGTGTATTGTTCATCGTAGTTTAAAATCATTTTGGAGATGTCTTGTTCCGTGATGGAAATACTAGATAAAATGTAGATGTATTTTAATTTGTAAAAATTTGAAAAAACATTCAAATCAATTGTCGAATTTAAGTCGTTATTGGAGTCAATTTTGATAATCACAATTTCAATATTGTTTTTCGATAAATTGGCATTGGAAATTCCATTTAAAGAACTAATTCCAGTGTAAAGATTTTTTGGCTTTTCACCATAAGACTTGATATCTCCAGAAAAGAAATAAATAGAGGGCTGTACTTTAAAAAGTAAATCCTCTAGATTCTGGGCATTGGAATAAGAAGATTTCGAATTCTGCTCTAATGTTCTTAATGATGACATATATGATTTCACTTCTAAAACTGGAGTACTAGAAATTGAATTTTGAGCGTAAATTGTCGAACAAAAAGAAATAAATACGGCAACAATCATAACTCCTTTTAAAATTGAAAAGAGAGGTTTTTGAAGAGAATAAAAAAAGTTTTGTAGGTTAACAACTTGTTTTGGGGTGGTTTTTTGCATAATGTAAAACGTATTAGTTTTTTTTATTTTAATCTATTATTTTAAATATTGTCTTTAAATTCAGTCTGCGAAGCTAACCACATAGTTTGGAATTGTATTAATTTTTCTACCATCAACCTAAATACTCGTTGAAAGTGGCTTTTAGTGTCATTTGCATTCTTTTTTTGTAATCTTTTTTTTATAAATTATTCAGTAAAATAAATTAAATTATCAGTACTTTACTTATTAAATTTAACCCTATACTAAAAGCTATAATTAGATATCATAATCTTGAAAATTACTTTTTAATATTCAAATATAGTTTTTAATTTCTTTGCTTCAACAAAAAACATCGATTAAATACAAAAAAAGACTGTTTAAGTACACAGATATAGGTATTTAGAAGTATAATACTACAAATTATTAATATATTTAGATTGATTTGAAAGTTAAAATACAAAAAGACTATAATGGCATTGATTTAGAATGAATAAATAATGCTATTTCTAATGAGTATAAAGAGTTATAACAAAATTAACGTCTCGTTTCATTTTTTTTTTGTAATTTGTAGACTTGTAATATAAATAAGTAACAATTAAATATCCCCAGATATGAAAAACCTAATACTAATTCGACACGCAAAATCAAGTTGGGAAGCGCCTCTTAAAGATATAGATAGGCCATTAATTCAGAGAGGTATTAATGATGCACATCTTGTTGCTGCTGATTGTAAAAAATTTGTTCCTTCTTTCTATATTATTTGGAGTAGCCCCGCAAAAAGAGCTTCAGAAACGGCAATGATTTTTGCACAAAATAATTTATATCCTATCGAAAGTATCGTTTTTAAAGAAGAACTTTATACTTTTGATGAAATCCAATTGGAAAAAGTGATCAAATCGTGTAGTGATGTTTTTGATAATCTAATTCTTTTTGGTCATAACGAGGCAATTACAAATTTTGTTAATAAATTTGGTGATGTTTTTATTGACAATGTTCCTACGGCGGGATTTGTATCATTGCAATTTGATACCAATAGTTGGGGAAAAATAAAGAAAGGCGAAACAAAAAAAATAATATTCCCAAAAAAATTAAAAAAAGTATAGTGCATAAATATAAATATATAGAAAGAGAAAAAAGTTGGTTAACCTTTAATGCACGAGTGCTACAAGAAGCTGCAGATAATTCAGTACCATTATTAGAAAGGCTCCGTTTTTTGGGTATTTTCTCCAATAATTTAGATGAGTTTTTTAGGGTTCGATTTGCTGCAATCAGAAGATTGAGTTTGTCTGGCATATCTGGCGAAAAAGTGCTTGGCGGAATCTCATCCCAACAATTATTGAAAGATATTACCGAAATTGTAATTCAGCAACAATCCGAAAGTTTACGAATTTTAAATAATATTGAAGGCAAACTCGAAACTGAAAATGTTTTCATTATCGATGAAAATCATATTTCAGTGGAACAGGAAATATTTTTGAAAGACTTCTTTATTCAAAAACTGAGTCCTGAATTGATTACTATAATATTAAACGATTTGGCCGAATTCCCTATATTGAAAGATACTGTGGGTTATTTAGCCATAAAATTGGTAATGAAACATAATGCAGAAGTTCATTACGCAATGATTGAAATTCCCAATACAATTAACCGATTTGTAGTTTTACCATCTAAGGATAAAAAACAATATGTTATTCTGCTCGACGATGTGATTAGACATAATTTGAGCAGCATTTTCAATATTTTTGATTACGAAAGTGTTTCGGCTCATATGATAAAAATCACTCGGGATGCTCAATTGGAAATTGATAGTGATTTGAGTAAAAGTATGCTCGAAAAAATCGCAACTAGTGTTAAAGACCGAAGAATAGGCGAACCTGTCCGGTTTATTTATGATCAGAAAATAGAAAAAGACACACTCCAATTTTTTCTGGACAAAATGCATATTGTCTCTACAGATAGTATTATTCCTGGCGGAAAGTACCATAATAGAAGGGATTATATGAAATTTCCGAATCTTGGAAGATTTGATTTGCTATATAAAACAAATAATCCTTTACCCATTCCCGGACTAAGTCTCGAAGGCAGTTTATTGGAAAAAATAAGTAAGAAAGATTATTTATTACACGCTCCATACCAGTCATTTTCGTATCTCACAAAGTTTTTGCGTGAAGCTGCTTTGGATCCAAAAGTAACTTCTATTAAAATTACCTTATATCGATTAGCCCAAAATTCCCAAATTATAAGCTCCTTAATTAATGCCGCCAAAAACGGAAAAAAAGTAATTGTCCAAATCGAATTACAGGCTCGTTTCGATGAAGCTTCAAATATTTCTTATGCAGAACAAATGCAAACCGAAGGTATCGACCTAATTTTTGGAATAAAAGGTCTAAAAGTACACAGCAAAGTATGCGTTATCGAAAGAATCGAAAATGAAAAAACGAAACGATATGGTTTTATTTCAACCGGAAATTTTAACGAACAAACGGCAAAAGTATATACGGATGTTACACTTTTTACAAGTCATCAGCAAATATTAAAAGATGTTTCCAAAATTTTTGAGTTTTTCGAAATCAATTATCGTTTATACAGATACAAACATTTGATCGTTTCTCCTCATTACACAAGATCACGACTCAATAAATTAATAGATAGAGAAATTGCTCACGCTTTAGAAGGTAAGAAAACCTATATGAAGCTAAAAATGAATAGCTTATCTGATTTCGATATGATTGATAAATTATATGAAGCCAGTAATGCAGGTGTAAAAATACAGCTCGAAATAAGAGGTATTTGCTCTTTAATTCCCGGTGTTCGTGGAATGAGTGACAATATTGAAGCCATAAGTATCGTTGATAATTATCTCGAACATTCCAGAATCTATATTTTTGGTAATGCTGGAGATACCGAAGTTTACATTTCATCAGCTGATTTTATGACCAGAAACCTCGACGGCAGAGTAGAAGTTACTTGCCCTATTTATGATCCTGAAATTAAAAAGGAACTCATTGATATTTTTGATTTGGGATGGAAAGGCAATGTAAAAGCACGCTACCATTCAGAAAAATTAGATAATAAGTATAAAATCCGCGAGGAAAATGAACTTATTTTTAGAGCTCAATTAGAAACCTATAACTATTATCAAAGAAAAGTTGAAGTAGTTGCCGAAATTGTTTAATCGGAAGTAGTTGCAAAATAAAGAAAATTTAGAATTAATGAATGACCCATTAACGATTAAACAAACCAACGAGAAAATGTTTAGAATTAAAAAATACGCTGCGATTGATATTGGTTCAAATGCAATGCGACTTTTAATTACGAATATTGTCGAACAGGATGGAAAAGAATCGCAATTTAACAAAAACTCCTTAGTGCGTGTTCCTATTCGTTTAGGACAGGATTCCTTTACTGTTGGTGAAATTTCAGAGGAAAGTATAGCTAGAATGATTGATGCTATGAAAGCATTCCGTCTTTTGATGAAAGTACATAAAGTCGAAAAGTACCTGGCTTTTGCCACATCAGCGATGCGAGAAGCGAATAATGCCTTCGAAGTAGTAGATATTGTCAATAAAGAATCCGATATAAAAATAGAAATTATTGACGGTAAAAAAGAAGCCACAATCATTGCTTCTACAGATTTACACCATCTTCTAAAAACAGATAAAACCTATCTTTATGTGGATGTTGGAGGTGGAAGCTCAGAGTTTTCTCTTTTTTCTAATGGTAAAATTGTCACTTCTAAATCATTTAAAGCGGGAACTGTTCGTTTTTTGAATGAAATGGTAAGCGAGGTCGTTTGGAAAGAAATGGAACAATGGATTAAGACAAACACTCAGTATTATGATGAAGTTACACTTATAGGTTCCGGTGGAAACATCAATAAATTATTCAAAATGTCTGGTAAAGCATTAGAAAAACCTTTGTCCTATATTTATCTGAATTCCCAATATGCTTTCCTGAATTCTCTTACTTACGAACAAAGAATATCGGAATTAGGACTGAATCCAGACCGTGCCGACGTTATCATTCCGGCAATCAGAATCTATCTTAACGCAATGAAATGGAGCGGTGCCAGAAATATTTATGTTCCAAAAATAGGACTTTCTGATGGAATTGTGAAGGCAATGTATTATGGGAAGATTTAGTCTAGTAGATAATAACTCTGAAAGTATTAAATAATTATACCGCAGATTCGCAGATTTTTTTTAAAGAATTAACTAAAAAAATCTGCGAATCTGCGGTATTTTTTTTAAATAAAAGTAGTAGGAATAAATACAGAGATTAAATATCCAAATCGAAAGTCTTTTTCAATAACTCCAAATTAGGGTTTATTTCGTTCAATCTATTGTATTTATCTTGAGGTGTAAAAGCAAATTTATTCTCCACTTTTTCGTTTACCACAACTTCAATTACAATATCGTGGTTGTGAAGTTTACCTCTTAAATAACCCAAAAGTTCAATTTTTTCAGTTTCAAAATCAATCCTAGAACCATCATTAGGAAGTTCGTGTGTAATGGTTGTGCCTTCTAATTTTGGGTCGCTTATCAATAAAAGCGATTCCATTATTTTGTGTCCTTTGTCGCTTAACCGTTGAGCATATTTGCTCCATTGCAACAACATTTCGGTTTCAGTAAATGCTTCTGTCGGAAGATGAACTTCCTCTTTTACAAATCCTTTTGTACTTTCCTGTAATTCTCTTTTGGCGCGAATACTTGAAATGGAAAATGCAGAAACTTTGGGTTCTCTTGAAAGGTCTTGGGTTACGGGTTTTGGGTTTGCTTCGTCTGTTCGAGCGTTGCTCTCCATTTGGGTTTCGGTTGAAACAATTAAATCTGAAGTATTAATTTCAACTTTTGGTTCTTCAACTTCTGCTTTTACTTCTGCAGTCTGCAAACTGCTATCTGCCATCTGCGTTCTGCTATCTGAAATCTGCGTTCTGCTATCTGAAATATAATTAACTTCAACTATCGAATAATCAGTTCTTCTAAAATAAGTAGGGGAAATTATAAATTTGTCAACTTTTTTTTTTCTCCATCAAAGGTGATGGAGGCTAGTTGCATCAAGCAAAGTTCAACAAGCAGTCGCTGGTTTTGACTCACTTTGTATTTCAAATCACAATCATTGGCAATTTCAATTCCTTTTAGCAAAAAGTCCTGGGATGCTTTTTGGGATTGAATGGCATACAATTTTTGAGCTTGTTCTCCAACTTCCAATAAGGATAAAGTAGATGGAGTTTTCGAAACCAATAAATCTCTGAAATGTGTTGCCAAACCGGATACAAAATGATGCGCATCAAAACCTTTGGCAAGAATATCGTTGAAAGAAATCAGTAATTCCGGTATTTTGTTTTCCAAAATCAAGTCGGTTACCGTGATATAAGTTTCATAATCCAGCACATTCAAATTTTCAGTAACAGCCTGACGGGTCAGATTGTTGCCGCAAAACGAAACCACTCGATCAAAAATCGACAAAGCATCACGCATCGCTCCATCAGCTTTTTGAGCTATAATATGCAAAGCATCGTCTTCGCAAGTTACGCCTTGGCTAAAAGCGACTTCGGCAAGATGTTCTTTAGCATCTTTTACGGTGATTCTTTTGAAATCAAATATCTGGCAACGAGAAAGTATCGTCGGTATGATTTTGTGTTTTTCGGTCGTGGCCAATATAAAAATGGCGTGCTTTGGCGGTTCTTCCAATGTTTTTAGGAAAGCATTAAAAGCGGCCGAAGACAACATATGCACCTCGTCAATAATATAAACCTTGTATTTTCCGGTTTGTGGCGGAATCCGAACTTGGTCAATCAGATTTCTAATATCATCTACAGAATTATTAGAAGCAGCATCCAATTCGAAAACATTGAAAGCAAAATCTTCATTTGGGTCATCATAACCGGGTTGGTTGATTTTTCGGGCAAGAATTCGAGCGCAAGTTGTTTTTCCAACACCACGAGGGCCTGTAAACAATAGGGCAGAAGCAAGATGATTGCTCTCTATGGCGTGCAATAAAGTATTGGTAATCGCCTTTTGTCCCACAACATCATTAAAGGTTTGAGGACGATATTTACGAGCCGATACTACAAATTGTTCCATATAATTTTTCTTCGAAAGCAAATATAGTTTTTAATTCAAAGATTGAAAAATTTAAGGATTGAAAGATTTTATTATTTATCAATACGTTGTTAATAACGGAATGCCCTAGCCCTGATTGAGCTGATATCCCACGCTTTTTTGCGTGGATAAAGGCGAAAGCAGGAAATAGCTCCTAAAAAAAATTGTAATGACAACTTCAATTTTAAAATCAAAAATCTTCAATCGCTAATCTTCAATCTAAAATCCTTACTTTTGCACCGCAGACCGCCTTATCGCCACGCCCAAAAGCGTGGAGGAAAGTCCGGACACCACAGAGAAGCATAGCGGGTAACACCCGTCGTCACGCCCAAAAGCGTGATAGGACAAGTGCAACAGAAAGTATGTACAGGTAATGCTGTAGTGAAACCAGGTAAACTCTATGCGGTGAAATTTCAAGTATATCGGCATTTAAGGGTTCTCGCCCGTTGTCGAAGGGTAGAAAGATGGATCTCGTTGGTAACAACGAGACTAGATAAATGATAAGGCCACGCCCCGGCGTGGACAGAACCCGGCTTATAGGTCTGCTTTTTTTTTAACTTAAATAGGAATTAAAATAAATAATAATTATTTGTAAATTCTTGTTAAATTTATTTTAAATTTGGCAACAATATATATCTAAACATTTATGAAATTTCCTAAATCAATTGTCTTTTTATTACTTCTTTCTTCTTTTGTTCAAGCCCAAAATGTTCCTTCGGTTGAAAAAAATCAATTTAAAATAAATGTATTGCTTCCTGGATTTGTTTACGAATATGGTATAAACAATAAAAATACGCTCTATTCGGAATTATCGGCAGGTTTTGGTTATAGTAGTAGTGGCTTTGGCGAGAACTGGAGTTTTTATCCTTATATTCAAGAACAATTTCGTCATTATTATAACTTAGAAAAAAGAACAGTTAAAGGAAAAGTAACGTCCCATAATTCTGGAAATTTTGTGGCGATAGCGGCTTATTATAATTTTAAATCTATCACTACTAATGATTCCTATTCATCATCAAATTCATCGGTTGTTATTGCTCCAGTATGGGGTTTTCAAAGAACATATAAACATAAATTTAATTTAGATTTGAATATGGGAGCAGGTTATGGTTTTTCAAAAAATGATAGTGAGTTTGTACCCGTTTTAAATTTCACATTAGGTTGGGTAATTGGCAAATAATTTATTTTGAAAAACATAATTTTATTTATTTTACTAGCTTTTTCTTGCAGTGCAAAAGCTCAAATAGTAAGACCTTTTATTGGAGGTTCTGCCTACCTACAATGGGATTTTGAAAAATCTTCTTATGCCGGAGCAAATGCAGGTGCCGTATTTAAAATCAAGCCTTATTTCATGCCTGAATTAGAATGTAGTTATTTTTTTGGAGGTATTGAAGATGCTACAAAGTATAAATTTGGAACACCCATAATACAAACTGAGTTGTACATTCGATCGGTTTCTTCCTTGAATTTTAGTTTTTGTCCCAAAATTTGCATCGGAAATAAAAGAGACGGCGCAAACTATTTGGTAATTTTGCCTCGATATACTATTTCTAAAATAGAAGCTAAAGGCAATTTCGTAGAATTTAATGAAAATGGTACTTCAAAAAATAATTATGAATTTGAAAAAAGCACCCAACATTCTGTGGGTTTAGGAATCGGATTAGATATTCCTTTGTCTGGCGATAATTCGAATTCAATTTGTTTAATTATATATTATAATGGTGTAAATCTTGGAAAAGTAATTAATAATTTGGAGCACAGTTCAGATTATAAATTTAATTCAAACGGCGTTTTAGGTGCAGGTGTAAATTATTATTTTAGTTTTAGAAAATCATCAAAACCAATAAAATATAAAACTCCAGATCCTTTGTAAATTATGAAAATGCTATGAATCTATATTCAAGTTACTTCTAAAAATTGATTAACCGCAGATTCGCAGATTTTTAAATTAATTTGAAAATCTGCGAATCTGCGGTTGATTTTTTTTCAGATATAATTATTGAAATCTACTCTTCTTCCGATTCCGAAAACAACTCTTCATCTTCTGCTTCTTCGTCAGTTGATTTTCCAATCTCAAAGAAACTAAAAATCGAACCACCGTAACTTTTCTTGAAGGAAAAGTGAATCAAATGGTCGAGTTTCGTGTACTTGGAATGTTCAATTATCATCATTCCATCTTCTTGGAGCGTGTTTTTTTCGAAAACCAGCAAGACAATTTTATCGAAGGTTTTTTGGTCCAATGCATAAGGAGGATCGGCAAAAATAATGTCGTAAGTAGCTTTGTTTCTTTCCAAGAATTGAAAAACATCACTTTTGGTGGCTGCAATATTAAAGTCATATTCCGCAGCGACTTGCTTGATAAATTTCACACAACCAAAATCCGCATCAACAGACGTGATTGGTGTGCTGCCACGAGAAGCAAATTCGAAACTTATATTTCCGGTTCCTGCGAATAAATCCAAAATTTTCAAACCTTCAAAACTAAAATGATTGTTCAAAACATTAAATAATGCTTCTTTACTCATATCGGTTGTGGGACGAACGGGAAGTCCTTTGGGCGGAAAAATGCGTCTTCCTTTATATTTACCTGATATGATTCTCACGATTGGAATAAAATAAAATGTTTCTGATTCTGGGCAGTTGAAAAGGAATTGTTTTTTTGCAAATCGGAAACATCAAATAAGGATACATTTCGAATGTATTTGAAAGCTATTTTATAAAAATCGTCTTCCTCGGCAATGGTTCCCAATAATTCCAATTTGAAATTCTCGGGATTCATATTCAATTGTTCGGCAGTGAAAAGCAAATAGTAAAGAAAATCTTCCGGCGTTTGATAATCGAATGAATTAAACAAATGTAATTTTTGATTTTGGACCACAATAATTTCAAAATGACCGGGATTGAAATTCACAATCATCTTTTTGTCGTCATTATTTTTGGATGCATCCAAAAGTTTGGTAACTAAGATGCTGTTGGCGTGTTTGTAATCAAAAGAACCAAATTGGTCAATAAAGAAATTATTGATATTCACATACGGAATGTAAACCGCATTCATTTGGTAGTTCTGAATTTCGTCGAAAGCAAAAAAATCGGTATCAAAAACCTTCGTATTATATTGTAAATAACTTCCCAAGAAATTCTCGTCAAAAAGCGGTTCCGGAACAAAGGTCGAAAGATTATTGTTGTGAATCACCAGTATTTCATCATAAGAATCCTTTAATTCTGAATGGTCATTGAATGCATCGGCAAACAAAGCTTCGATTTTTGTGGATTTATGAAAGGTGTCAAAATGAACTTCCTTCACAGAAAGGATCTTGTGATTCAAAGTATCAAAAACACAAAAAGAAAGCCCAGTCAAGGAAACTTGAAGAGATAGTTTTTTGTATTTTTTATCGGTAATGGTAGTGTTAATCGACATAGTTGCAAACTTACAAATTTTTAAAAGAATTAACAATTGATAATTAACAATTGATAATTAACAATGTAAATTATGGTTGAAATAGAATATTGAATTTCTTAGGTTTAGATCTCATAGGTTTTAAAATCTATAATGATTGGATTGAACCTCAAAAAGTTATAAATTGAATCCTTGATTCTCATTATCCATTGTTAATTATCAATTATCAATTGAAAAACATTCCTTACTTTGCACTAAAATTACACTAATGAATTCCTCCTTGTTTTATAGTCTTTTACAGAAAAAATTCCCGTTTACACCAACTTATAAACAGGATATTTTTTTTCAGAAAATCGCTATTTTCTTAACTGAAAATGATAACAACACGATTTTTGTCTTGAAAGGATATGCAGGAACAGGAAAAACGACTGTGATTTCGACCATTGTCAATAATTTATTAGACATCAATAAGAAATATGTTTTGCTGGCTCCAACGGGTCGCGCAGCCAAAGTAATTGCCAATTATTCGAACAAGCCTGCTTTTACAATTCACAAGAAAATCTACTTTCCCAAGAAATCCTCGGGCGGTGGAGTTTCCTTTACTTTGCAACAAAACAAACACACGAACACGATTTTTATTGTTGATGAAGCCTCGATGATTTCCGATACGAATTCAGATTCTAAGTTGTATGAAAACAGTTCTTTGCTCGATGATTTGATTTCCTATGTGTATTCTGGAACCAATTGTAAGATGATTTTGTTGGGTGATACTGCCCAATTACCTCCTGTGAATTTGGATATAAGTCCGGCTTTGGATATTCAAACTTTGGGAATGAATTACAATAAAGAAGTCGAACATATAGAATTAGACGAAGTAATGCGTCAGGAAGAAAACTCTGGAATTTTGTATAACGCCACGGAATTGCGGGAGTTATTAAAGGATTCTTTTATTGACGAATTCAAATTTGACCTCAAGAAATTCAAGGATATTGTTCGTTTGACGGATGGATATGACATTCAGGACGCTATCAATTCGTCCTATAGTAATTATAGTATTGAGGACACGGCTTTTATCGTTCGGTCGAATAAACGTGCCAATCAATACAATGAGCAAATTCGCTCAAAGATTTTAGACAAAGAAAATGAATTGTCTACCGGAGATTTTTTGATGGTCGTGAAAAATAATTATTTTTGGTTAAAAGATTCTGACGAAGCTGGTTTTATTGCCAATGGCGATATTATCGAAGTGTTGGAAATATTCAATATCAAGGAATTATACGGTTTTAAATTTGCCAATGTAAAAATTAGAATGATTGATTATCCCAATCAAAAACCATTTGAAACAGTTCTACTATTGGATACCATAAAAAGCGAATCGCCGTCCTTGACTTACGATGAATCCAACCGATTGTATCAGGAAGTCTTGAAAGATTATGAAGGGGAAACCAAGTTTCAAAAATTCCAAAAAGTTAAAGCCAATGAGTATTTCAATGGCCTGCAAGTCAAGTTTTCGTACGCGATAACCTGTCATAAATCACAAGGAGGTCAATGGAATACCGTTTTTATCGAGCAACCCTATTTGCCTGACGGAATCAACAGAGATTACATTCGGTGGTTATACACGGCTATGACAAGAGCTAAAAATAAATTATATTTGATAGGTTTTAAAGACGAAAATTTTGTGGAATAATTTTAAAAATTGAATAATAAAAAATGAAAGAAATAAATATCAATACAAAATCGATGATTGCAAGACTTATAATAGTTTGCTTATTTTTTATATTGCAAAGTTGCAGCAAAAGTGAAGATACAATTGTGCCAACACCAACACCAACGGACAGTTTTCAACCTGCAGCAACAGAAGATATCGTGATGTATGAAATTAATCCAAAAGCGTTTAGTGCAACCAAAAACTTTCAGGGAATAACCAACAGATTAGACAATATAAAAGCTTTGGGCGTAAATACCATTTGGATAATGCCTATTTATACGGTTGGAGTTTTGAATTCGTTTGGCTCATTTTATTGTGTCAAAGATTACAAAGGCATCAACCCGAGTTATGGAACACTGCAGGATTTAAAAACCCTCGTGAGTACTGCACACCAAAAAGGAATTGCCGTAATTTTTGATTGGGTTGCTAATCATACGTCTTGGGATAATGCCTGGATAACAACTAATCGAAATTGGTACACTCAAGACGGAAGCGGACAAATCATCAGCCCGGCAGGAACGAATTGGAATGATGTTGCCGATTTGAATTTCAACAATGCTTCAATGCGGTTGGCAATGATTGAAGCTATGAAATATTGGGTGACCGAAGCTAATATTGATGGGTATCGCTGTGATGCGGCTGATTTTGTTCCGGTTGATTTTTGGGTTCAAGCCAATACAGCATTGAATGCCATTCCCAATAAGCACTTAATTCTTCTTGCCGAAGGAAGCCGCGCCGATCATCTTTCAGCAGGTTTTCAAATGAATTTTGCCTGGGATTATTTGGGTGCCGAAAAGAACGTGTTTGGCGGAAGTCAAGCCAGTGTGGCCAATTTGTTTACTACAAATACAAATGAATATTCCGTGGTTCCAACGGGTAAACAAAAACTGCGTTTTACTACAAACCACGACGAATCCAACCAAGCAACACCAATAACAATTTATGGAGGCAAAAACGGAGCATTGGCTGCTTCAGTAATTGCCGTTTATTTGCAAGGAGTTCCATTATTGTATTGTGGACAGGAAGTAGGAGTGAGCAGCACCAGCACGTATAATGGAAGCAATACCATTGATTGGAATGCTAATGGCGATATGCTTTTGGCGTATCAAAATTTGTTGAGTTTTTACAATTCCTCAAATGCAGCCCGAAAAGGAACATTGACCACTTATGCGAATCCAAACATTGCTGTTTTCAAGAAAAGTAACACATTAGAGAATGTGTTGGTAATTGTAAATGCACGTTCGAGCGCACAAAGCTTGGCCGTTCCTACCGAATTGCAAGGAAATTGGACGAATGCTTTGACTAATGCTACCGTTTCTCTGTCAGGAAATCTGGCGTTGACTTCCTATCAATATTTGATTTTGAAAAAGTAGGAAGGATATTTTATATTATATGACTATCCGTTAGTTATACCATTAGATTATTTTAGCCACGAATTACACGAATTACACGAATTGGCACGAATTCTTGTTTTAATTTTAAAAAAATTTGTGCAAATTCGTGTAATTCGTGGCAAAATTTTCATAAAGCGTTTGTGTCCTGAAAATTTAGTCCGCTTAGCTGACAGCCATATTATATTAAACAAAAATTAAAATGATTACTTTAAATGATTTACATAAAATTTCAATCACTTTTTCAAACACCGAAAAAATGCCGGTTTTATTTCTGGGACACGGAAGTCCAATGAATGCCATTGAGGAAAATGAGTTTGTAACTGGTTTTCGAAAGTGGCCAAAACTTTGCCAAAACCCAACGCTATTTTGTGTATTTCAGCACATTGGTTTACCAATGGTACTAAAGTTACTGCGATGGAAATGCCCAGAACAATTCACGATTTTGGTGGTTTTCCGCAAGAATTGTTCGAGGTGCAATATCCGGCGAAAGGAAGTCCGGAATTAGCTATAGAAACTAAGGAATTGTTAAAACCTATTGAAGTAGAACTCGATGAACATTGGGGTTTGGACCATGGTACTTGGAGTGTGGTCAAGCATTTGTATCCAGAAGCCAATGTTCCTGTAATCCAGTTGAGTATTGATTATACAAAACCAACACAATATCATTTTGAATTGGCCAAGAAATTAAGCGATTTGCGTCAAAAAGGAATCCTGATTATTGGCAGCGGCAATATCGTGCATAATTTGAGATTGGTTGATTATCCTAATTTTGACAAAGACAATTATGGCTATGATTGGGCAATTGAAGCCAGAGAAACCGTCAACAAGTATTTATTGGATGGCAATTTCCAACCGCTTATCGATTACGAAAAACAAAGCAAGGCTTTACAAATAGCGATTCCAACGCCAGACCATTATTTGCCCTTGATTTACACTTTGGGTCTAAAAGACAAAACCGAAGATTTGAGTTTATTTAATGACAAATTAGTGGCGGGTTCGTTGAGTATGACATCGGTGAAGATAGTGTAGGGAAGTTATTTAAGAAAAATATTTTTTTGTTATATTTGTAAAAATAAAATCATTTATGATGAGTACAATAACTATTGAAGTCGATGAAAAACACATTTCGTTTGTAAAAACACTTTTGGAACATCTAAAAGGAGTTAGAAATGTGACTATAAATGAGGGAAACAGTCCTTATGATCCTGATTTTGTAAATTCAATTCAAGAAGGTAGAGCCGAATATAAACGCGGTGAATGTACTACTATGTCTACCAAGGATTTATGGAAATAAAATTAACCAAAAAAGCATTGGAACATTTTGGGTTTTGGAAAAAATCAGGAAATAAAGCGATTCAAAAGAAAATTCAGCTTCTGATTGAAGACATAATGAAAAATCCATTTGAAGGGATTGGAAAACCCGAGGCATTAAAACATACTTTACAAGGAACTTGGTCTAGAAAAATTAACGAAGAACATCGTATTGTTTATGAAATTCCAGACGAAGGTGTTTTATTGATACATAGCTTGAAAGGACATTACACCAATTTAGAAATTTAAAATTGAACCTCACTCATAAAATTTAGTGGGGTTTTGTTTTATATCTGAGTTTGTTCAATGACAAATTAGTGGTGGGTTTCTTAAGTATGACTTCGGTGAAGATTATGTAGGTTGATTTTGTGGGAAAATGGTATATTTGGGAATTAATTATGTTTAAAAATAAAATGGGAAAAACGCTTAAAATAATTTTAATTTCAACGATTTTTTTCTTTGTAACAGTGCTAACTCTTATGCTGCGGAATGTTTTGACATTTGGTTGGGGGCTTGGGGACTTATTTTACTTTTATATTCAAATTCTTTGGCTAACTATTTTGGTTGTTTTTCTTGTAATATTAATATTTAAAACATCAAATTTCAGTATTTTAATATCACGAATAATTTCGTTTATTCTTATATTGTCAACACTTTTAACTATTAAAGCATTCACAATTGGTAGAGGTAGTGATTACCCTTGGAATGGAAAAATATTCACAACATATAATGAAAAATTGTCTGAAAAAAAAACCTTGCAAAAAGTAAAAAATGATACTTTAGTTATTGAAAATAGAAGTGCAATTATATATGAGCCAACTGATGAAAGAATTAATAAACTCAAAAAAGAAGTTGGAGAAGAAGATTTTTACATTGCAGCTGATGACTATTTATTTTACCTTAATGATTCATATAAGTATTTAGAATCACAGAAAATGAAGATAGTGATGACAAAAAATGACAAAGTTTTGAAATTTATTTTGGCAGATAAAAGTATCACCACTATAAAACTTGATTTAGAAAAGGAAATTTGGGGAATCTATTTATTTGACCCAAAACAAAAGCCAAAGAAAATTGATATGACTGCAACAGCAGATGAATTTAAAGAATATACAAAATAAAAATAATAGTAGTCATTCCCGCACGTTAAGTTTTTTCTAATTAACATTTATGAAACAATTACAGTCTAATAATTCAGATTTTATCCTTTATACGGCTCCTGATGGAGAAGTTCGTGTTGATGTTTTTGTAAATGACGAAACCGTTTGGTTGACCCAAAAAGCAATCGGTGAACTTTTTGGTGTTCAAAGACCTGCGATTACTAAACATTTGGGTAATATTTTCTTATCAGGAGAACTAGTCGAAAATTCAGTTAGTTCCATTTTGGAACATACTGCCGAAGATGGTAAATCATATCAAACAAAATTCTATAATCTGGATGTTATTATTTCTGTTGGTTATCGCGTAAACTCAAAACAAGCCACCCAATTCAGAATTTGGGCAACCAAAACTTTACAGGAGTTTATTATAAAAGGTTTTACTATAGATGATAAACGATTAAAGCAAGGTGGTCAGGTTTTTGGGAAGGATTATTTTGAAGAATTACTGGAAAGAATCAGGGAAATCCGAGCATCGGAAAGACGATTCTATCAAAAAATAACTGATATATTTTCGCAATGTAGCGTTGATTATGATCCAAAATCAGAATTGACAACAAATTTTTACAAAACGGTTCAAAACAAATTGCATTGGGCAATTACAGGAAATACAGCAGCAGAAATAATTGATAAAAGAGCCGATGTTGCAAAACCAAATATGGGTTTAACAACTTGGAAAAATTCGCCTGACGGGAAAATTTTAAAGTCGGATGCTGAAATTGCCAAAAATTATTTATCCGAGAAAGAAATTCGAGAATTGAATAGATTAGTCGAATTGTATTTGAACTTTGCCGAACTCCAAGCCGAAAGGAACATTCCAACAAAAATGAAAGAATGGGTTGAAATTTTGGATTCTTTCTTAAAATTGAACCGCTACGAATTGCTAAATAATTCGGGGAGTATCTCCCATAATCAAGCAATGTCGAAAGCTGAAACTGAATATCAAAAATTTAGAATTATCCAAGACCAAAAATTCATTTCAGATTTTGATAAAGAAATTAAAAATATAAAAAAGTAATGAAAATAATAGCAGTCATTCCCGCACGTTATGCCTCAACTAGATTTCCAGCCAAACTGATGCAGGATTTGGGAGGAAAAACCGTGATTTTAAGAACCTATGAAGCGGCGCAACAATCCCATCTTTTTGACGATGTTTTTGTGGTTACGGATTCGGATTTAATTTTTGACGAAATAGTTTCCAATGGAGGCAAAGCCATCAAGAGCATCAAGGAACACGAATCAGGAAGCGATAGAATTGCCGAAGCGGTCGAAAATCTCGAGGTGGATATTGTTGTGAATGTGCAAGGCGACGAACCTTTTATCAATACCGTTGCTTTAGAAAAACTGATTGAAGTGTATAAAAACGATACCGAAAATAAAGTAGATTTGGCTTCCCTAATGTTTGAAATAACAGAGGAAGACGAAATCAACAATCCCAATAATGTAAAAGTCGTGGTAGACCAAAACGGTTTTGCTTTGTACTTTTCCCGTTCTGTGATTCCGTATCCAAGAGAGAAAAACGTGGGCGTTCGCTATATGCAGCACATCGGGATTTATGCTTTTAGAAAACAGGCACTTTTGGATTTCTACAGTTTGCCAATGAAATCCTTGGAAGCCTCCGAAAAACTGGAACAATTGCGCTATTTAGAATTTGGAAAACGTATAAAAATGGTCGAAACCGCTGATAAGAGTATTGGCATTGACACGCCGGAAGATTTGGAAAAGGCAAGGAGAATGTTGTAATTAGGAATTGTTATCAAGATCAAAATAGCCTTTGACTTTTATTTTGGTAGAGAAAAAATTCAAAAACAACACTACAAAAAACAGAAATAATATGGCTTGTGCACTTACTAATAGTTTTCCAATGGTTGTTACAGGATAAAAATCTCCATATCCTATTGACGAAGAAGTAATTGTGCTGAAATAAATGGCGTCGAACCAATTTACAAGAGGTTTGTTCAAGTAATTGTCACAAGAATATAAGACACCAAAAGCAAATATAATTTCGATATAATTAAGGAAAAGCAAAAGCATGGATCTTTTATAGGAACGCGGTTTTGAAAATAAATCTGAAGCAAAAATCAACGTTGGAATGTATAAAACAGTCTCCAGTAATACATAAACCATTATCCAAATCACAAAAGGATAACTTTGCCACTGATAAATTAAAATCAACAGAGGGAAGGCAACTTTGAGTAAAACATAGAAATCCAAGGCTAAATCTCGATATTCATATCCTTTTAAAGTAGCTAAATATTTTATGTAAACTCCCGGGAAAAGTAATTGTGAAGACGAAAGAAACAACCGTACTATTTTTTCAATTCCATTATCATCCTGATGGTCATTATTCCAAATTGCTTTAATGTTCTGAATGCGTTTTTCAACAGGATTATATTCGGGTTTTGGAATCCTTGAAACATTTCCTAACAAGAGTTTTTTTAGAATTGCTTTCATAATTATAGGATTGGAATACGACCTCTAATTTACGAAATAATTGTGTAACTTTTTATAAGACATAGATTATAATTTGCTTTCAATAAGTATCAACTCATTGGTTTCTTCTAATTTATTGAATTTTGCTACTTTATATTTGTTAGTGTCAAAATTTTTCACATAATCTAAATGAAGCTGTTTTTGTTGAGCATTTAGTAGCATAGTATTAAAAAGCACAAAACCTTTGGGATTTAATAAAAAGCAAATTCTGTCTATAAAATGGGTTTCAAACAAAAAATCAGGCATTTTAGTATCCTGAAAAATGTCAATTATAATCAGATCATATTTGTTTTTAGTTTTTTGGACAAACTCAGCGGCATCATCTATTATGATTTCCAGATTTGGAATCTCGTTGAGTTTAAAATAAGCATTGGCAATTTCAATTACCGCTTGGTCAATGTCGACGCCCGTAATTTCTCCTTTAAAATTAATTTCGTCAACGAGAGTTCTGATAACACTGCCTCCGGCAACTCCCAAAACGAGAATAGAATTCATAGTCTCAATTCTTTCGAAACCAATTATCTTCAATCCTTTTCTCAGAATACGCTGCAGACTTCCATATGAGTAATTGGTGTTCTTACTGTCCAAAACTAATTTTCCGTCAGTCCAGGTTACTTCTAAGGTTTGACTAATGGTGGATTTTTGCTTGAAAATAGTGATTGGAAGAAGATAACTGAATAGTTTTTTAAACATTAGAATTATTTTTACCAAAAATACGGGAATAATGCTAATTTTACGAAAAACTAGGTTCCAAATGAAAAAAAGCATCTACAAATTTATTTTCTTTAAACTATTGGGTTGGAAGATTGAAGGCACCATTGATGAAAGTATCAAGAAATGTGTGCTGATGGTTTTGCCTCACACGAGTTGGCATGATTTTTTTCTGGGAATGTTTACGAGAGGAATTACCGGTATTGAAATGAATTTTATTGCCAAAAAAGAGTTGTTTCGTTTTCCATTCAGCTTTTATTTCAGTTGGATGGGCGGAGCACCGATAGACAGGATTGGAAGTTTGAATAAGGTAGATGCCATTGCAAAAATATTTGATAAACACGATGAGTTCAGACTGGCCATCTCTCCTGAAGGAACCAGAAAAAAAGTCAATGAACTAAAATCTGGATTTTATTATATTGCATTGAAAGCAAATGTTCCCATAATTCCTGTGGCATTTGATTTTGGAAGGAAAACAGTTAACATAGGCAAACCTTTTCAACCGACTTCAAACTACGAAGCCGATTTGAAAATTCTCCTCAACCATTTTGAGGGAGTTATTGGAAAAATCCCTCAAAACACTTATACCTTTAAATAATCTTCATTCAGGAGAATAAGTAGTAAAAGTTCCATTTTTATAGAAAATTACAATTTGGTCAATTTCACCTCCTTTTTTTGGATGTGATGAGATTGGCGTATTGACAAAATTATTTGAAAAATTTTCTTCTGTACGATTTTTTGAATTTGAAATTTTCTCTGAAAACAAATCGGGTGGAGTTTCAATTTTAGTTGCTGCAATTGGAGTAGTATAAATTGGAGTAGGGGAAACAATGTTAGGTTCACTATTTAATTCCGACTTTGGAAAATTTCCCTTCCCATTTAAGATCCAATACAAATCGACATCGGGAAAAACAGCTGAAATTTTAAGAATAAAATCCAAGCTTGGCTTGTTTCTGCCAGAAAGGAGATGAGACAAACTGGAACGTTGCACACCTATTTTATCGGCAAATGAAGAAGCGTTTAGACTGTAATAGTCCAGTATAATTTCTAATCTTTTTATAAAACTTTCCGTGTTTACCATTGTAAATTATATTTTAAATAATAATATTTACAAATGTAACCATTAACAATGAAACCACCAAAATTACAGATGTAAATCATTTAAAAATTATGAATTATACAGAATTAAAACATAAAGTAACATATATTAATTAACTGATAAATAATATTATAGATACAGTATGTTATTATGAATACAGATGTTAACAATGCATTCGAAATAGAGTGTGGATAAAGTAAAATTACTGTTTACAAATTTGAATAAAACTAATTTTTCATAGTTTACAAATGTAAATATAAAGATGTTTACTTTTGTAAAACAAAATTATACCTATGGATTTAGAACAATTATTCAGTCAATATAAAGAACAATCTATTGAGGGACGTTATATAACTTTAGACTCAATTCTACCTTTATTAAATAAAATTAACACGAATCATCAGGTAGAAATTATTGGAAAATCAGTTCTTGAAAATCCTATATATAAGTACCAAATTGGAACTGGAAAAATTAAGATTCTGCTCTGGTCTCAAATGCATGGAAATGAAAGCACAACGACAAAAGCCCTTTTTGATTTTATAAATGTCTTGAATGGAGATTCAGAATTGGCAAAAAAACTGCTTAACACATTTACTTTTTGTTGCATTCCGATGTTAAATCCTGATGGAGCAAAATTATATACTCGCGAAAATGCTAATAAAGTGGACTTAAATCGGGATTCACAAAACCTGTCCCAACCCGAAAGTAGGGTTTTAAGAGAAATTTTCGAGAAATTCAAACCAGATTACTGCTATAATCTTCACGATCAGCGCACTATATTTGGAGTAGGAAGCACAGGCAAGCCGGCAACCTTGTCCTTTTTAGCGCCCTCATATAATGAAGCACGGGAAATAAACGATTCTCGATTAAAAGCAATCAACCTCATTGCAAGTATGAATGAGGTCTTACAGCAATATATTCCGGGTCAGCTTGGTCGTTTTGATGATTCTTTTAATATTAATTGCATTGGAGATACTTTTCAGTCATTAGGAGTTCCAACCGTTTTGTTTGAAGCTGGACATTTTCCTAATGATTATTTAAGAGAGGAAACTCGAAAATATGTTTTTATAGCTTTAGTTTCAAGTTTCAATATACTAAGCGAAAACGATATAGTTATCAATAAACTTGATAATTATTTGAGTATTTCTCAAAATAAAGTAGTTTTTTATGATTTAATGTATAAAAATATCAAAATAAATTATGATGGTATTGAAATAATCACGAATTTTGCAGCACAATACAAAGAAGAACTAATAGAAGGTAAGATTTATTTTAATGCTTATTTTGTTCGTATTAGTGATTTGGATGATTATTTTGGACATTTTGAATATGATGCTAAAGGAGCTCTTTATCAGGATGAATATGATAATTTTCCGAAATTAGATCAAAAAGCAGACTTTTATTTAGACAACAATGTCAAGTTTGTTAATGGTTTAATTAAAAACTAAACTTTGTAAATGTAAATAATAACATTAATTTATTGAATTATGAGCAAGTTTCGTTTAGATGAAGTAGACCACCAGATTTTGGACATGTTGATTGACAACACAAGGATTCCTTTTACAGATATTGCTAAGAAATTATTGATTTCTGCAGGAACTGTTCACGTAAGAGTTAAGAAGATGGAAGATGCGGGAATTATAATGGGTTCTTCATTAGTACTTGATTATGATAAACTAGGATATTCTTTTATAGCTTACGTTGGTGTTTTTCTTAATAATACATCACAAACTAAATTTGTTTTACAGCGAATTAATGAAATTCCTTTTGTGACAGTTGCTTCTGTAACTACAGGAAAATTCAATATTTTTTGTAAAATCAGAGCAAAAGATACTAAGCATGCAAAAGATGTGATTTTTATGATAGATGATATCGAAGGTGTTTACAGAACCGAAACGATGATTTCGTTAGAAGAAAGTATAAATGACAAAAAACGTTTAATGCACACTATTTTTAAAGATATATAATTCATTTGAAATCTATTTTATAATATAACCTCAAGTGAATTCTTGAGGTTTTTTTTTTGATTAACTATTGCCAATCCTAACTAATTTGACCAAATATGTATACGCATCCAAAAATTGAAAGGTTCAACGAGGAAGTTCTTTCTAAATATCATATATACAACAGTGTATTTATTACATTACCATTTGATTCCATAGATAATACGGGCGTTTTGCTTCCTTTATTTACTGATGGTTGCGAAAGTGGTTTCAAAAAACAAGAAACTCCTAAAGAAATTGTCAATTTTTTCACCCAAAAATACATGCAGGGAGCTTCCGAAACAGAAAAAATAGATTTAATGTTCCGTTTTATTCAATATATTGAACGCCAAATAGTTCTTTTTGATGCTATTGAAGACG
Organism: Flavobacterium psychrophilum; assembly: GCA_945874225.1. Lineage (GTDB taxonomy): Bacteria > Bacteroidota > Bacteroidia > Flavobacteriales > Flavobacteriaceae > Flavobacterium > Flavobacterium psychrophilum_M. The sequence continues at coordinate 113,949 of CAMCFT010000005.1, read as the reverse complement.
CGGCCTTCTCAATTGTAAACAATATGGAAGGAAGAGGTTCATTGCGCGATATCAAAGAAAAAGCTGGAGCTAAAGATAGGGAAGTGGAGTTAATAGATTTCTTGGAAAACTTTAATGTTAGACCAGTTTTAACGGCTCACCCAACACAGTTTTATCCTGGACCGGTTCTTGGAATTATTAACGATTTGACGGACGCCATTCGTAAAAATAATTTATTGGAGATTAAACAATTATTGGCTCAATTAGGAAAAACACCATTCATACAAACCGAAAAACCCAACCCTTTTGATGAAGCAGTTAGTTTGATATGGTATCTCGAGAATGTATTTTATGAAACTTCTGGCGAAATAGTACATTACCTCCAAAAGAATGTATTTCGTGGGGGTTCAATTCAAAATCAATTAATAAAATTAGGATTTTGGCCTGGTGGAGATCGCGATGGAAACCCTTTCGTGACAACCGAAATTACGCTTAAAGTAGCTGACAGATTGAGAAATTCAATATTAAAATGTTACTATCTCGAAATGCGAAATTTAAAAAGAAAGTTAACATTCTTTGAAGTAGATGTATTAGTAGCTGAACTTGAAAACAAATTATATCGATCTGTTTACTATTCACAAGGAGAAATTTACATCACTTTAGACGAGTTTAAGTCGCAATTAAACAAAATTAAAACAATCCTCATTGAGCGAAATCAATCCTTGTACTTAGATGAATTAGAAGCACTTCTTATAAAAGTCAATTTATTTGGTTTCCATTTTGCATCCTTAGACATTCGTCAAAATAGTAAAATACACGATGCTGTTTTTGAGGATGTTGTATCGTTTTATTTAAACTCAAATTCTGATGTTTTTCCAAAGAATTATTTTGAATTATCAGAAAACGAAAAATTTGAAATACTGTCAAATTTAAAAGGTAATCTTGATCCGAATGTTTTTGAAAATGAAATAACAAAATCGACTATTGAGTCTATACAAGCAATTAAACAAATTCAGGAAAATAATGGAGAATTTGGTTCAAACCGATACATTATCAGTAATAATGAAAGTGCATTAAATGTGATGGAAACTTATGCGCTTTTTAAATTAAATAATTGGGAGACTCTTTCGGTTGATATAATTCCGCTTTTCGAATCAGTTGACGATTTGCAAAGTGCCCATTTAATTATGGAAAAATTATATACTAATCCTGCTTATGCGGAACATTTAACGAATAGGAACAAAAAACAAACCATTATGCTTGGTTTCTCTGACGGAACAAAAGACGGTGGTTATTTGATGGCGAATTGGAGTATTTATAAAGCTAAAGAGGAATTGACAGCAATGTCAAGAAAATACGGAATTAAAGCTATTTTCTTTGATGGACGCGGCGGTCCACCGGCACGTGGTGGAGGGAAAACACATAAATTTTATGCCTCTTTAGGTCCAAAAATCGAAAATAATGAGATTCAGGTTACTGTACAAGGACAAACAATAAGCTCCAATTTTGGAACTTTAGATTCTTGTCGCTATAATTTGGAAAATTTATTAAGCGCAGGAGCTACAAATCAGGTTTTCAATAAAGTCAAAAATGAATTGTCTGAAAAAGAAAAAGATATTTTAGACCAATTGGCTGAATTGGGGTATCAAAAATATTTGAATTTTAAGAATCACCCAAAATTTATTCCCTATTTGGAACAAATGAGTACTTTGAAGTATTATGCCAAAACAAACATAGGAAGCCGTCCGTCTAAAAGAAGTAAATCTGCAACTTTAGATTTTGCCGATTTACGAGCTATACCATTTGTTGGTTCTTGGAGCCAGTTGAAGCAAAACGTTCCTGGATTTTTTGGTGTAGGTTCTGCATTAAAACACTTTGAGGATAATGATCAATGGGATAAAGTTCAGAATTTATACAACAACTCATTATTCTTTAGAACGTTGTTAGAAAATAGTATGATGTCATTGGCAAAATCATTTTTTCCTTTGACAGCTTATATGAAAAAAGACCCTGAATTTGGTCCTTTTTGGCAAATTATTTATGATGAATTTTTAGAAACAAAACGTTTGTTATTAAAAATTGCAGGACACAAAGAATTAATGGAGAACTATCCTGACGGAAAAGCTTCAATTGATATAAGAGAACGTATCGTTTTGCCATTGTTGACAATACAACAATATGCTTTATTGAAAATTAGTGAGCTAAACAAAGAAGAAAACCCAAACTTGGATTTGATAAAAACGTACGAAAAAATTGTGACCCGTTCTCTTTTTGGAAATACTAACGCCAGTAGAAACTCGGCTTAAAAAAGAATTTATGCTACCCAGCGAATTAGCAAAACAGGAATATTCTTCTTTCAACGCCACTTATATTAATGCATTAGAAGAGGTCAGTCTAATCGAAGGATTGGAAAATGGGTTGAACCAAATGGTTTCTTTTATTTCAGCAATTCCGGACGAAAAATTGGAATACCGCTACGCGGATAATAAATGGACAATCAAAGATATAGTATTGCATCTAATCGATGCCGAACGTATTTTTGCATATCGTGCTTTGCGAATTGGCAGAGGCGATACAACTCCTTTGGCTGGCTTTGAGGAAAATGATTATGTTCCTAACGCGGTAGCCAATAGCCGTACATCAGAAAGTTTATTGGAAGAATTTCAGTTGGTTAGAAAGTCAACTTTATGCTTGTTTAATAATTTTTCTGACGAACGACTACTTTATTTGGGAACTGCTTCTGATCATGTAATTTCTGTTCGTGCTATAGGTTTTGTGATTTCAGGGCATCAAACTCATCATTTAAGAATAATTCAAGAGCGTTATTTGTAGCTTTTGAATAAAAATTAGTATATATATTTAAGTTTTTGACTAACTCGTGAATAACAATATAAGCAGTTGTGCAACCAAAATTCTGCTGATAGTTACCAAAGGATACACTGTAGCATAAGATTGATTAGGAATGTCAGAATCTAAATATTTGGTACTAAAAGACAAGGCAGCAGGATCAGTATATGAACCACTCATAATACCTACCATTTGATAAAAATTTAGCTTAAAGACAAATCGACTAATTAATACTAATAGCGTTAATGGTATAAAAGTGATATAACAGCCATAATAAATCCACATCCAGCCATTATTTTCTACAAAGCTGTCATAGAAGCCATGACCCGCTTTTATCCCTACAGCAGCAAAGAACAAACAAATACCAAAATCTTTCATAAAATGAATCGCACCGTTATTGATATACGAGTGAATTACTCCAACACCTCCGTATCTACTGATAAATAAAGCTGCCATAAGTGGTCCTGCTGCCAATCCTAATTTTAGTGGAACTGGCAAAGAAGGAATCATTATAGGAATAGACCCAATAATAACTCCAAAAATTAACCCACCAAAAAGAGAAAGAAAATCGGGTTCTAAAAGTATTTTTTTAGAATTACCAACAATTTTTTCAACCTCTGCAATAGCTTGCCTGTTACCAAAAATCATTAATGTATCTCCGTAAAATAATTCTAAAGAAGGCTGGGCTAAAATTTCTAATCCAGAACGAATTACACGGGTAACTTTGACATCATATTGGTTATATAAATCCAATTGAGCCAATGTTTTGTGAGTAGCTGTTTTTTGAGTAACACTGATAATTTTAGTTGTAAGATCATCTTCTGATTCGATAAATAAATCTGTCGAAACTTTACCAACACAATCAATAAAAGCAGTAATATCTTTTTGTTTTGCAACAACCATCAAAACGTCTTTTTTATTTATTATTGTATCTAATGATGGCAAATAAACAACAGTTGTTCCACTATGTTTCTGTCTTGAAATAATTACATCTTTAATATTGAATTCTTTCAATACTTGTTTTATTGTTTTTCCAAAAACTTCAGGTTTAGTAACTCGACATTTTTGACGAACGATTTTATTCTCAGAGTCTTTATTTTTCTCCTGAAGTAAAACTTCTTCTTTGGCTAAATCAATTTTTAAAAAGTTTTTAGATAAGATAATAAGTATGATAATTCCAAAAACTCCTATAGGATAGGTGATAGCGTAGGCAATCGCTGGATCCGAAAAGTGATCAGCAGGAAGATTCAATTGTTTTTGAATTTCAATAAGAGTTGATTTTGCAGCTCCTAATCCAGGAGTATTGGTAACCGAACCCGACATCAATCCAACAGCATTTTCGATTTTAATATTAGCTAATAAGTGAATAAGATAAGTGATAATACCTCCTAGAAAAACAGTTCCAACTCCCAAAGCATTAAAAATCAGTCCTTCTTTTTTAAAGGAAGAAAAGAAAGTAGGACCTACTTGAATACCAATTCCATAAACAAATAGAATTAAACCAAACTCACGAACAAATTGAATTAATTCAGCATTCATAGTAAAGCCTAAATGCCCTAAGAAAAGACCAACAAACATTACAGCGGATACCCCTAATGAGATGCTTCCAAATTTGACTTTTCCAACAAAAAAACCGACACTTATAGCCATGAACAATACAATCAATGACTGTGTCATTTCTGGCTCATCGGTCGGAGTAAACAATATTCTAAACCATTCAAACATAATATATAAATTTAATAATTAGATTACAGAAATAAAAAAAGCAACATTTTAGGTGTTTCTTTTAAATAATTTTTTGATCAATACATTAAAATATAACACTAAATGTAGTGATATCTTTCAGTGTCAAAATTAGTGATTTATTATTCGTTTAATATGATAATTATCATAAATAACCCTCGCGAACCCTTGAAAACAAAGAAATCGTTTTCGTAGATTTATTTATTTTATGATAATTATCAGGTTTTTTAGATTTGAATTTCTTAATTTTGAAATGAATTAAAACGACAAGAATATATATAAAAAATTGTATTATGAAAAACATTAAAATTATTCAAGAATTACACAATTTAGGAATTACCGGGTATCATGAAGTAGCTTATAACTCTTCTTATGAAGAATTGTATCAAGCAGAGGTATCGCACAAAAGAAAAGGTTTTGAAAAAGGCGCAATAACAGATACAGGATGTGTGGCTGTAAAAACAGGCGTTTTTACAGGTCGTTCTCCTAAAGATAGATATATAGTAAAAGATGATGTTTCTAAAGATACTATTTGTTGGGATAAAGAATCAGGAATCAGCACTCCGAACTATCCAACAACAAAAGAAGTTTGGGACGATTTAAAAGCACTTACTTTAGAGCAACTCTCTACTTCTCCAAAATTATATGTTGTTGATGCTTTTTGTGGAACAAACGTTGATACAAGACTTAAAGTTCGTTTCGTAATGGAAGTGGCTTGGCAAGCTCACTTTGTGACCAATATGTTCATTAGACCTTCAATATATGAACTGGAAAACTTCGGTGAACCAGATTTCGTTGTAATGAACGCTTCAAAAGCGACTAATCCAAACTGGAAAGCTCACGGATTAAATTCTGAAAACTTTGTTTTATTTAATCTTACTGAAAGAGTCCAAATTATTGGTGGAACTTGGTACGGTGGAGAAATGAAAAAAGGAATGTTCGCGATGATGAATTATTATCTTCCTCTAAAAGGGATGGCTTCAATGCACTGTTCTGCCAATGTTGGCTCAGAAGGTGATGTTGCTGTCTTCTTTGGTCTTTCAGGAACAGGAAAAACAACTTTATCTGCTGACCCAAAAAGATATTTGATAGGTGATGACGAACACGGATGGGATGATAACGGAGTATTTAACTACGAAGGTGGATGTTATGCAAAAGTAATTGACCTTAGCGAAAACAACGAACCGGACATCTGGAGAGCAATCAAAAGAGACGCTTTATTAGAAAACGTGATTGTTGATGAATATGGAGAAATCGATTATTACGATCATTCAATCACTGAAAATTCAAGAGTTTCTTACCCAATTCACCATATTAGCAAAATTGTTTTGCCTTCAAAAGCAGGACACGCTAGTAAAATAATCTATCTTTCTGCTGATGCATTTGGAGTTTTGCCTCCAGTTTCTATTCTTACTGATGATCAAGCGGCTTACCACTTCCTTTGTGGATATACCTCTAAATTAGCAGGAACCGAAAGAGGAATTACTGCACCAGAACCATCATTCTCTCCAGCTTTTGGTGAAGCTTTCTTAACATTACACCCAACAATGTATTCTAAAACATTAATTGGAAAAATGAAAGAACACAAAGCTACAGCCTATTTGGTAAACACAGGATGGAATGGAACAGGAAAAAGAATTTCATTAAAAAACACCAGAGCCATCATTGATGCCATCATTAATGGAGACATCAACAAAGCGGAAACTAAAACTATTCCTTTCTTGAATTTAACTTTCCCAACTGCATTACCAAATGTAAGCGAAGGAATTCTAGACCCAAGAGACACTTATGTTGACAAAGCGGAATGGGATGCAAAAGCGAAAGATTTAGCTTCACGTTACATCAAATATTTTGAGCAATATACTGGTAATGAAGAAGGAAAACGTTTAGTTGCTGCTGGACCTTCAATAGAATCGGTTTTAAACTAGATTCAGAATTATAAGTTATTTAAACATCTGTAGCTGGTATTCAAAAAGTATTAGTTACAGATGTTTAATTTTAAAATCATTTTTTTTAACAATTTATTTTTGATTAGTTAAATTAAAAAGTGCGTTGTAATTAAATTATCTCGTATATTTGCAATCGAATAAAAGGATTATCAAATTAAAAATTATGTTATCAATTCAACTACATCATCATCATTTTCATTATTGCTCTCAAGCGATGTGTTAATGATATGTGTGTAAATCATCATATTTTAAAACCCGTTTGAGTACATCAAACGGGTTTTTTATTTCAAATCTGTCGTACTCAAACAAAACAATTAATTATAAACAATAATTCACCAAACTGAGCAGGACTCGGCTCCCTCCCCTTCGGGGAGGGTTGGGGTGGGGAAAAACAACAAAACAAAAATGAGTACTTTAAAAATTGCAATTCAAAAATCAGGACGTTTAAACGAAGACAGTATCCAAATTCTAAAAGACTGCGGAATTTCTATCGATAATGGAAACGACCAACTCAAAGCTTCAGCATCAAATTTTCCTTTGGAAGTTTTGTACCTGAGAAATTCAGATATTCCTCAATATTTAATCGATGGAGTGGTCGATATTGCCATTGTTGGCGATAATCTTTTGGTCGAAAAAGGGAAAAACATCAAAGTAATCCAGAAATTAGGCTTTTCTAAATGTAAAGTTTCTGTTGCTGTTCCAAAAGCTTTCGAGTACAAATCCATTCAGGATTTAAGCGGATTGCGTATTGCAACATCCTATCCCAATACTGTTATCGAGTATTTTGCTTCCTTTGGAATGACGGTTGACATTCACCAAATTTCCGGCTCAGTTGAAATTGCACCAAACATAGGCCTTGCCGATGCTATCGTGGATATTGTTTCCAGTGGAAGTACTCTATTCAAAAATAATCTGAAAGAAGTAGAAGTGATTTTCAAAAGTGAAGCTGTTTTAGCTGTTTCACCAAAAGTGACTCCAGAAGTGCAATCCATTATCGATACACTTCGATTCCGAATAGAATCCGTTTTAAGAGCCCGAAAATCAAAATACATTTTGATGAACGTTCCCAATGATAAAATTGAAGCTATTGGTAAAATATTGCCGGTTTTAAAGAGCCTTACCGTAATGCCTTTGGCAGAAGAGGGATGGAGCAGCGTTCACTCTGTAATTGACAAAGACAGTTTTTGGGATGTTATTGACCAATTAAAAGAAGCCGGTGCCGAAGGTATTCTAGTTTGTCCAATCGAAAAAATGGTTTTATAAAGTACGATTTAAAAAGTTAAAGATTCGAGCTTATTAATACCGAAATCTTTCAATTTTTGAATCATTAAATCTTTAAATTAAAATATAAATGAACAAAATATTCAATCCAAAACCAGAAACTTGGTCTGCTATTTTAAAAAGACCAACAAAAACTATTGACGACATTGAAGCTACCGTAAAGGAAATTTTCAAGGAAGTTCAAAAGAAAGGTGATGTTGCCGTTTCAAAATACACTTCACTATTTGACGGTGTCAAATTTGAAAATATAGAAGTTTCTAAATCCGAAATAGATCAAGCAATTGCGTCTATTTCTGAAGAGCTAAAAAGCGCAATTCAATTGGCAAAATCAAATATAGAAAAATTTCATTTCGCTCAAAAAACACCAAAAATTCTTGTAGAAACTACCAAAGGAGTCAATTGCTGGCAGGAAAAAAGACCAATTCAAAAGATTGGTTTATACATTCCCGGAGGAACAGCACCATTATTTTCAACGGTTTTGATGCTAGCTGTTCCAGCAAATATAGCATGCTGTAACGAAATTGTGCTGTGTTCGCCACCTGATAAAAACGGAAATATAAATCCGGCTATTTTATATGCTGCCAATTTGTGCGGGGTTACAAAAATTTTGAAAGTAGGAGGAATCCAAGCGATTGCAGCAATGACTTTCGGAACGAAAACTATTCCAAAAGTATATAAGATTTTTGGACCAGGAAATCAGTTTGTGACTGTGGCAAAACAATTGGCAACCCAATATGGCGTGGCAATAGATATGCCGGCTGGACCTTCTGAATTGTTGATTGTGGCTGATGATTCTGCTGTTCCCGCTTTCATCGCTTCCGATTTGTTGTCGCAAGCAGAACACGGAACGGATAGTCAAGTAATTTTAGTTTCTACTTCTAAAGCATTAATTGATAAAGTGGAAACAGAAATTCAATCTCAAATTGCGGATTTACCTCGAAAAAACATTGCCGAAAAAGCGATTGCCAATTCCAAATTAATTTATGTCGAAAATGACACTATTGCTTTGGAATTAATCAACGAATACGGCCCGGAACACTTTATAATTTGTTGCAAAAACGAAGATTATTTTGTAGATAATATTGGAAATGCAGGTTCGGTTTTCATTGGGAATTATACACCAGAAAGTGCGGGAGATTACGCTTCTGGAACCAATCATACTTTGCCAACCAACGGATATGCCAAGAATTATAGTGGTGTGAATTTAGATAGCTTTACTAAATCGATGACTTTTCAGAAAATTTCTGAAAAAGGAATTCAAAATATTGGAAAAGCCATTGAAATTATGGCTGAAGCCGAAGGATTGCAAGCTCATAAAAATGCAGTCACTTTGAGATTAGAATCCTGCAAGGTTTCTAAAAACTTGTAGGTATTTATAATAATCACACCTATAAGGTTTTGAAAACCTTGCAGGTGTAAAATTGAATAAAAATGAATTTCAATATAAATAATTTAGTTCGAGAAAACGTAAAGCTGATGAAGCCTTATTCTTCGGCACGTGACGAATTTGAGGATTTCGATACAGCTGATATGATTTTTTTGGATGCCAATGAAAATCCATTCGAAAATGGCGTAAATCGGTATCCTGATCCACAACAAATTAATGTGAAAAAGGTTTTGGCGAAACTAAAAAAGGTTCAAACCAATCAAATTTTATTAGGAAACGGAAGCGACGAAGTACTGGATTTAATTTTCAGGGCTTTTTGTGAACCTAAAATCGACAATGTAATCACTTTACCTCCAACTTACGGAATGTACGGTGTTTTGGCAAATATCAATGCTGTTGAAAATAGAGAAGTGTTGCTTTCAAATGAATTTCAGCCACAAGTCGAAAAGATTCTTAATGCTGTTGATAAAAATACAAAAATCCTCTTTTTGTGTTCGCCAAATAATCCGACCGCCAATTCATTTTCTGATGAAAGTGTAGCGTATTTATTGAAAAATTTCAACGGATTGGTTGTAATCGATGAAGCCTATATTGATTTCTCAAAAAAGCAAAGTTGGATGAACGAATTGGATGAATATCCAAATCTTGTTATCACACAAACGCTTTCAAAAGCCTATGGTTTGGCAGGAATTCGATTGGGAATCTGTTATGCTTCGGCTGCGATAATTTCGGTTTTAAACAAGATAAAACCACCTTATAACGTGAATGAATTGACTCAATTAAGAGCTTTGGAAAGATTGAGTGATCCAGAAAAAATAAAATCTGAAATAGTTTCTATTATTGAGCAAAGAGATGAATTACTTAAAGTATTAGTTGATGTAAAATTTGTCGAAAAAATTTACCCAACAGAAGCTAATTTTATCTTGATAAAAGTGGATGATGCCAATAAAAGATACGCCGAATTGATTGCAAAAGGAATTGTGATTCGAAACAGAACAACCCAACCTTTATGTGAAAACACTTTGCGTTTGACTATTGGAACGAGTGAGGAGAATAAGAAGTTGATAGAAACTTTGTTATTAATGAACTAACCTTATATATTTTAAAAAATGAATGAAGTAGTAAAAAAAATAATCTTGTTATTAATTATAACATTCAGTTTTTCTCTTTCAGTAAATGCACAAGAAACTGAAAAAAAAGAAGTAGGAAAAATATGTTTTCTACGCTCAACAGGGCTTTCGGGCTCATGTTCAGCATTCAAAACATATATTGATGGTGAACTTGTCTGCGAATTAAATAATAAAAAATATTCTACACACGAAGTTCTTGTTGGAAAACACGAATGTTATGTTCAATATGGAGGATTAAAAATTAATGAGAAGGCTGAAAAATGTAAAATTGAGGTTCAGTCAGATAGAATAACTTACGTTCAGTTTTTTTTAGATAATGGATTATTAAGTTTCAGAATTTATGGCGAAGAAATCACAAAAGATTCCGCTGAAAAGAAAATGAAAAAAATGAAAGAAGAAATTAAATGCTTTTAGCTTAGTTAATAAACAAATAAAATGAAAAAAATACTTTTTATAGATCGCGACGGAACAATGGTTTTAGAACCAAACGATTATCAATTGGACAGTTTCGAAAAATTAGAATTTTATCCAAAAGCTTTTCAATATCTAGGAAAAATTGCTGCCGAATTGGATTTCGAATTGGTTATGGTGACTAATCAAGATGGATTGGGAACGGATTCACATCCAGAAGCCAACTTTTGGCCAGTGCATAATTTGGTTATGAAGGCTTTCGAAAATGAAGGAGTTGTATTTAGTGATGTTCTGATTGACAAAACATTTCCACATGAAAATGCGCCAACACGCAAGCCTGCTATAGGTTTATTGACAAAATACATCAACAATCCCGAATATGATTTAGAAAATTCATTTGTAATTGGAGACAGAATAACCGACGTGGAATTGGCTAAAAATCTCGGCTCAAAAGCTATTTTCATAAGCACGGACGAAGAGTTGGGAAGTGATGAGATTGCCTCTAAAAGACACGAATTAGACCCTGTTATTGCTTTGCAAACAACTGAATGGAAAACCATTTATGAGTTTTTAAAATTAGAGGAACGGTCGGCAACTATTTCTAGAAAAACGAATGAAACTGATATTTATATCAATCTAAATTTGGACGGAACAGGAAAAAGTAAAATCGAAACAGGAATCGCTTTTTTCGACCATATGCTGGACCAAATCGCGCGTCACGGACAAATGGACCTGGAAGTGATTGTAAAAGGCGATTTAGAAGTCGATGAGCACCACACGATCGAAGATACGGCGATTGCCTTGGGAGAAGTTTTTGCCAAAGCATTAGGCAATAAACTAGGAATAGAAAGATACGGTTTTTGTTTGCCAATGGACGATTGTTTGTCACAAGTGGCGATTGATTTTGGAGGTAGAAACTGGTTGGTTTGGGAAACCGAATTCAAACGCGAAATGGTGGGTAAAATGCCAACAGAAATGTTCTATCATTTTTTCAAATCCTTTTCAGATGGAGCAAAAGCCAACATCAACATCAAAGCCGAAGGAACGAATGAACACCACAAAATCGAAGCAATTTTCAAGGCTTTCGCCAAAGCTATAAAAGTGGCTGTAAAACGCGACACGGAAAAAATGATTTTGCCAAGCACGAAAGGGATGCTTTAAAGTTGATAGTTGTTGGTTGATAGTTGTTAGCTATCAACCAACAACCAACAACCAACAACTAATTAAATGAAAATAGTAATCATAAATTACGGAGCAGGAAACATTCAAAGCATTATGTTTGCCATTGAAAGATTGGGATACAAAGCCGTTTTGAGCAACAATCCTGACGAAATTAAAGCAGCCGACAAAGTAATTTTCCCAGGAGTGGGAGAAGCAAGTTATGCAATGAAAATGCTTCAGGAAAGCGGGTTAGACACTTTGATTCCAACACTAAAACAACCAGTTTTTGGAATTTGTCTGGGAATGCAATTGATGTGTAACTATTCTGAGGAAGGAGACACTAAAGGATTGGGAATTTTTAACGTGGATGTTGTAAAATTTTCTTCCAAAGTAAAAGTGCCCCAAATGGGATGGAACACCATTTACAATCTAAAATCGGATTTATTCAAAGGAATTGCCGAAAATGAATATATGTATTTAGTGCACAGTTATTACGCTCCTCTTTGTGCTGAAACGATTGCCACAACTAATTATGAACTGGAATATTCCTCGGCATTGGAAAATGATAATTTCTATGGAACCCAATTTCATCCTGAAAAGAGCGGCGATGTTGGAGAGAAAATTCTTGAGAATTTTCTAAAATTATAAATTAAGTTGAGTCTTTAGGACTTTTGACTTTCAAACTTTAAGACTAATTAAAATGAGAATAATACCTGCAATAGACATCATCGAAGGAAAATGTGTTCGCTTGTCAAAAGGTGATTACAATACTAAAATCATTTACAACGAAAACCCGCTGGAAGTAGCGAAATCATTCGAAGCCCACGGAATTGAATATTTGCATTTGGTGGATTTGGATGGAGCAAAATCCAGCAAAATTGTCAATTATAAAATATTGGAACAAATTGCCTCACAAACCAAATTAAAAATTGATTTTGGAGGAGGATTAAAAGCTGATTCTGATTTGAAAATAGCTTTCGAAAGTGGTGCAAACCAAATCACAGGAGGAAGTATTGCCGTGAAAAACAGAGCCATTTTCGAAAAATGGATTGCTGAATATGGTTCTGATAAAATTATTTTAGGTGCTGATGCTAATAATGAAAAAGTAGCCGTTTCAGGTTGGTTAGAAGATTCTAATGAAGATTTGGTTCCATTTATACAAGATTATCAAAACAAAGGAATACAGTACGTAATTTGTACTGATATTGCAAAAGACGGAATGCTAGAAGGCCCAAGTTTTGATTTATATAAAAAAATCATCAATAAATGTTCTGTCACTTCGGGCGTGTCACCTCGAGCGCAGTCGAGAGTCGAGAAGTTTGCAGAAGCCAAAGGAATCAAATTAATTGCTTCTGGAGGAATTTCCACATTTGACGAATTGCCTAAATTAGCTGAATTGGGTTGCGAAGGAACGATAATTGGCAAAGCAATTTACGAAGGAAGAATTTCGTTAAAGCAATTGGAACAATATATTTTAACAATGTAGAGACGCACTGCAGTGCGTCTCTACGGTGCGTCTCTACATAAAAAATAAAAAAAATAATGTTAACAAAAAGAATAATCCCTTGCCTCGACATCAAAAACGGACGAACCGTGAAAGGTGTCAATTTCGTAGATTTGCGAGATGCTGGCGATCCTGTGGAATTGGCGAAAATCTATTCGGATGAAGGTGCTGACGAATTGGTTTTCCTAGATATTTCGGCAACGGAAGAACGCAGAAAAACCTTGATTGATTTGGTTCGAAAGGTCGCGGCAACCATTAATATACCGTTTACTGTTGGAGGTGGAATTTCATCAGTTTCTGATGTTGAAGCTTTGTTGCAAAATGGTGCCGATAAGGTTTCAATTAATTCATCGGCAGTAAAAAATCCGCAGTTGATTAATGATTTGGCACAAAAATTCGGTAGCCAATGTGTGGTTGTGGCAATTGATGCTAAGCAAATTGATGGAGAATGGATGGTACATTTGGTAGGAGGAAAGGTTCCAACAGAAATTCGACTATTTGATTGGGCAAAAGAAGTGGAGCAACGTGGCGCTGGAGAAATTCTTTTTACCTCAATGAATCACGACGGAACGAAAAATGGTTTTGCTAACGAAGCTTTGGCGACATTGTCGGAAATAGTAAATATTCCCATAATTGCTTCGGGTGGAGCAGGAAATATCCAACATTTTGTCGATACCTTTGTCGAAGGAAAAGCAGATGCAGCATTGGCGGCAAGCGTATTTCATTTCAAGGAAATTGAAATCAAGACATTAAAAAAAGAATTAAAAAATAATAATATAGAAGTAAGAATATAGATAATAGAACAAAGAAAAATGAAAGTTGTGAAAACAATTTTTCAATCTTTGAATTTTTCAATCTTTAAATTAATAAAATGAACATAGATTTTTCAAAAAGCGCACACGGATTGATTCCGGCGATTATTCAGGACAGCGAAACCAAAAGTGTTTTGATGCTTGGTTATATGAACGCAGAATCCTACCAAAAAACATTGGACACCAAAAAAGTAACTTTTTTCAGCCGTTCCAAACAAAGACTTTGGACAAAAGGAGAGGAAAGTGGCAACTTTTTAAATTTGGTAGACATCAAAAATGACTGTGATAATGACACACTTTTGATACAAGTAAAACCAGAAGGACCTACTTGTCATACAGGTTCAGATACGTGCTGGCAAGAATCTAACAATCAAGAGTATGGGTTCATTTCTAAATTAGAAAAAACAATCACGCTTCGAAGAGAAAATGCAGATTCTGAGAAAAGTTATGTAGCTTCATTATTCGAAAAAGGCATCAATAAAATTGCTCAAAAAGTGGGTGAGGAGGCAATAGAAGTAGTTATTGAAGCTAAAGACGATAACGATGATTTATTTTTAAACGAAAGTGCTGATTTGCTTTTTCACTACCTAATTTTATTACAAGCCAAAGGATTTCAATTGAATGACGTTGTCAATATATTAAAAGGTCGCCAGAAATAGCAGAGCCAATCCTAATTAATTTTCATACATAAAACCCAATAGTTTATTCATTTACTATTGGGTTTTCTTTTTTTCTTTTATATCCAATAGCAATCCACTATATTTACTTTTTATTACAAATTACATTACCACAATGCAAGAGATGAATTCAGAGAATACTATGATTACGCAAGAATTAAATACAATAAAAAAAGGATTCCAAATCCTTTTGAAAACAGATGAAGATGATGCTCGACCAGTCTATATTTCTGGTAATTTCAACAATTGGAAAACACAGGACAAAGACTTTTTGATGGAAAGAATCGGAAATAATTTGTACCAATATGAATTTCCAAACGATTTTGATTACCCAGAAGAGCTTTTATATAAATTCACCAAAGGAGATTGGAGCGAAGTTGAAATTGACGCTAACGGAAACCGTACTGAAAACCGTTCGACCAAAAAGAACAGCGGAATTCAAAATGAATATGTAGCACGATGGAGAAGAAATTGGTTGCCGTTCAAGCAATCTTTTTTGCCTCAAGTATTATTGATTTCGGATGAATTTGAAATTCCACAGCTCAATAAAACCAGAAAAGTATGGGCATTGCTGCCACACGATTATGATTCCACGAACGAAAGATATCCGGTAATGTATTTGCAGGATGCGCAGAATTTATTCAATGAAGAGGCGGAATACGGCAATTGGGAAATTGATAAAAAACTGGCTGTAATGTCAGAATATAAAATTGGAAAAATTATAATTATTGCCATAGAACACGCCGAAAAAGACAGAATAAAGGAATACAATGTGGGCAAAACGGTGCTTGGAAAAGGGCAAGGCAAAAAATACATTCGCTTTGTAACCGAAACTTTGAAGCCTTTCGTAGATAGCAATTTCAGAACCAAAACAGAACGTGAATTCACGGGAATAGGAGGAAGTTCGATGGGTGGATTAGTCAGTATTTTTAGCGGATTGCGCAATCCGGAAGTGTATGGAAAATTAATGATTTTTTCGCCTTCTTTATGGGTTGTTCCAAAGCTAAAAATTGAATCAGATTCACCAACTTCAGATGACACCAAGATTTATTTATATGCAGGAGGAGATGAAAGTGAAACAATGATTGAACACGTGCAGCTTTTTAAGAAAAATATAATTGCTAGCGAATTTGTGAAAGACAAAATGAATATTAATTTAAGTATCAATATGAAAGGAAAGCACAATGAAACCTATTGGAGTGATGAATTTCCAAAGGCAATAGAATGGCTTTTTTTTAACACAAATCAGTAAAGACAAAATTTATCGCGTCTAAAATTATGGTTAACACAATTTTTTAGCCACGAATTGCACGAATTTTCACGAATTATTTTTAATAATTTAGAAATTTGTGGCAATTCGTGTAATTCGTGGCTTATTTTTTTATTAAAACTAATTTGCCCAATAGATTCGAGGTAAAACTAAAAATTATAAAAGTAATAATGAAAACAAATACAATTCAAAATCTAGAAGGATTTTCAGGAACATTATTAATTCCTGTTTTCGAAACTTATGTTAAAAGTCTGGTTCCAATTGAATTCCACGGAGTTTCTGTTCATTCAAAAGTGTTTTATGGAAAAAAAGACACACATTATTTGGTCGAAAAATACGATTGCACCCATATTTTTATTGGGTTAGGAAAAGACATCGATTATAAATCATTGAAAACTACTTTCCGAAGAATTGCATCAAAACAAAAAGAATCATTTAGTTCGAATGTGGCATTGGTTATACCGGAACAATTTACTTCAGAACAAGTTGAAGCTTCTATTTCTGGACTATATTTAGGAACTTACGATTTGGGTCATTTCAAGAAAACGGAGAAACATCCGTTTTTGAATGATGATTTTGAACTATCTCTTATCTCCAAAACAGACACTTCTGAAACAGTTTCTAAAGCAATAAAAATTGCCAAAGCTCAACTCGAAATACTACATTTAGTCGATTTACCTCCAAATGTGGTCACACCTAAATACTTGTCCAATTGGGCTAACGAAAGCGGGGAAAAATTCGGTTTTGAGGTGGAGACTTTAGGTTTCGAAGCTTCTAAAAAAGCAGGATTAGAAGCTTTTTTATCTGTTGGAAAAGGAAGCGACGAAGAGCCTCAATTTGTCATTATGAAATATGTTCCCGAAAATGCGAATGCTAAAACAAAGCATGTAGGTTTGGTGGGTAAAGGAATCACTTTTGACACAGGCGGATTGAATATAAAAACTTCCGGAATGTTGCATATGAAATGTGATATGGCGGGTGGCGCTGCAGTTTTTGGAGCAATGCAGCTGATTGCGGATTTAAAATTGCCTGTAAAAGTGACTGCGATTGTGCCTTGCGCCGAAAATTCGGTAGATGCAAAATCGTTTTATCCTAGTGATGTTATCCAAAGCTATAGCGGACATTCCATAGAAATTATTGACACTGATGCCGAAGGAAGATTGATTTTGGCCGATGGTTTGTCCTATTTAATCAAGAATTTCAAACCCGAATTTATTGTTGATATTGCAACATTGACAGGAAGTGCCGTGGGGACTTTTGGATACGATTGTGCTGCATTATTTACCAACAATGAAGCTATTTCGAAGAAATTGCAACAGTCAGGTGATGCCATTGGAGAACGATTATGGCAATTGCCACTTTGGGATTGCTACAAGCAAGACATAGAAAGCGATATTGCCGACGTGAAAAATTACAGCGGAAAACCAGTTGCCGGAGCCATTTCAGCAGCTAAATTCTTGGAATATTTCACCGAAGAACACAAAGCTTGGGCGCATCTTGATATTGCTGGAGTTGCTTTTGGTGATGATGAATTTGCTAAAAGCAAACACGCAACGGCGTATGGTGTTCATTTATTGACTAAATTCATTGAAAATTTAACCACTAACCCCTAAACGGGAATTAAAGAACGTTAAAAATATATTTTATGGAAAACTCTAAAACTTTCATTTGTATCTCAAATTATTTCAAAGGCGCTGATTTTTTAATCCATTTAAAAAATTTGGGCAACAAAGTCTATCTGATAACTAGCGAAAAATTGAGAGATAAACCTTGGCCTTTTGACCACATAGACGAAGTTTTCTATATGGCGGGTCAAGATATAGATTGGAATTTAGAGCATTTGTTGCTGGGCGTTGGCAATTTGATGAAATCCAATAAAATTGATGCCATCGTATCATTAGACGATTATGATGTGGAAAAAGCAACCTATCTGCGCGAAAATCTTCGGATTGACGGAATGGGACAAACAACAGGTCGTTATTTCAGGGATAAATTGGCAATGCGAATGAGAGCCAAAAGTTGCGGAATTTCAAATCCTAATTTCTGCTCGTTATTTAATGATCACGACATCAATACGTTTGCTGACACAATTTCTGCTCCTTGGGTTTTGAAACCACGATCTGAGGCTTCTGCTTCTGGGATTATAAAAGTGTTTGATAAGGAAAGTTTGTGGATTCACATCAACGAAATGGGGAATAATCGCTTCAAATATTTATTGGAACAATTTCGCCCCGGCGATGTGTACCATTGCGATAGTTTGGTTTTAAATAGTAAAATACTCTTTAGCATTACCTCTAAATATCTGACGACTCCAATGGAAATTTCGCAAGGTGGCGGTATTTTCAGAAGTGCCAATATCGAGTATGATTCGGATGATGACAAAGCAATTAAAGCCGTAAATGAACAGGTTATAAAAGGATTTGGATTGAAACACGGAGCAGCACATTCAGAATATATTAAATGTAAGGATGATGGAAAAATCTATTTTCTGGAAACTTCTTCCCGAGTGGGTGGAGCACATCTCGCTGAAATGGTTGCCGAAGCTTCGAACATCAACCTTTGGAAAGAATGGGCAGCAATTGAAGATGCATTGGTAAAAGGAACTAAATACACTTTGCCAAAAGGTAAAAAAAAATATGCCGGAATTGTATTGACTTTGTCAAAGTTTCAACATCCTGATTTGTCTTCATTTTCGGATCCGGAAGTTTGTTTCAGGGTTCCTTTGGATTATCACGCCGGACTGATTGTAAAATCGGATTCGAGAGAACGCGTTTTAGAATTATTGAACGATTATGCCAATCGCTTAACTGCTGATTTTGCTGCCGTTGTTGAACAAAAAAAAGTCGAGAAGTTGCATTAATAGGTTGTGTTTTGTCATTTCGACCAACAGGAGAAATCACATAAAGAGAGCAACAAATGAGATTTCTCCTTCGTCGAAATGACAAATTTCAGACAAAAAAATTATAATTAAATTTTATCTACTTGCTAAAAATAACTTTTTATTTTAAATCCATGAACAAATATGTAAGCATTGTTTTTATTGCATTTCTTATCACTAATACTACAAATGCTCAGGGACTTATGGGCAAATCAGAAACGGTTTTCACACATCAGGATACTTTGCGAGGAAGCATTACTAAGGAAAGAGCTTGGTGGGACGTGAAATATTACCATCTTGACATCAAGGTAAATCCCAGTGATAGCACAATTTCGGGTTCGAATACCATTCGATACAAGGTTTTGAATTCTTATAACCGAATGCAAATTGATCTTCAAGAACCTTTAAAAATTAGCAAAGTAACGCAAGATGGCAAGGAATTAAAATATCAAAGAGACGGCAATGTCTTTTATATTGATTTGGTTGCACCGCAAAATGTTAATGAAATAAAAGAACTCACTGTTTTTTATGGTGGTAAACCTAAAATCGCCGTTCGTCCGCCTTGGGATGGAGGAATTACCTGGAGCAAAGACACTAATGGAAAACCGTTTATCGCTTCGACCTGTCAAGGATTGGGCGCAAGTGTTTGGTGGCCCAACAAAGATCATATGTATGACGAAGTGGACGATATGCTCATCAGTGTGAATGTTCCCAAAAATTTGACGGATGTTTCCAATGGCCGTTTGCAAAGTGTTATTGATATGAAAGATGGAACTAGAACATTCAATTGGTATGTTTCAAATCCCATCAATAATTATGGCGTAAATATAAACATAGGCGATTATGTTTCTTTTTCCGAAGTTTTCTCTGGAGAAAAAGGCGATTTAGATTGCGAATATTATGTGTTGAGAGATAATTTGGAAAAAGCCAAAATCCAATTCAAGGATGCGTCACGAATGCTGAAAGCTTTCGAACATTGGTTTGGTCCATATCCTTTTTATGAAGACAGTTACAAGCTTGTTGAAGCTCCATATTTAGGAATGGAACATCAAAGCAGTGTTACTTATGGAAATGGTTTCAAAAACGGTTATCGAGGAACAGATTTAAGTGGAACGGGTTGGGGATTAAAATTCGATTTTATCATTATCCATGAATCGGGGCACGAATGGTTTGCCAATAATATCACCTATAAAGACATTGCCGATATGTGGATTCACGAGAGTTTTACCAACTATTCTGAAAGTCTTTTTGTAGAATATTACTATGGAAAAGAAGCTGGTGCTGAATATGTTAGGGGTTTAAGAAATAGTATCGAAAATGACAAACCAATTATTGGACATTACGATGTAAACAACGAAGGTTCTGGCGATATGTACAATAAAGGCGGAAATATGTTGCATACGCTGCGCCAAATCTTGAATGACGACGAAAAATGGAGAACAATTTTAAGAGGATTGAACAGCACATTTTACCACCAAACCGTTACGACAAAACAAATCGAGGATTATTTAAGCAAAAACGTTGGACTCGATTTAGCTCCGTTTTTTGACCAATATTTGAGAGATATCAGAATCCCGACTTTTGAATATAAATTCAAAGATAATATCCTTTCATATCGATGGAACAATTGTGTTCCCGGTTTCAATATTCCTGTAAAAGTAACTTTGAACGGAAAAGAACAATGGCTGAAACCTCAAGCAGAATGGACTATTTTGCCACAAACTGCGAAAGATTTGAAAGTGGAAGTGGATAAGAATTTTTATGTGAATGTATTGAAGGGTAAGTGATTATAATTAGAGATTTCTATCTCTCAAACAAACCCAAAGTTCCACCAACCCAATCTTTATCTTTATTGAATTTCACGCCAATCATTTCGCCACGGCTCAATCGCACCAAGTTGCAGAGTAGAGTAGGAGCGGCATCTTCTTTTTTCCAGACACAAAGTACACGAACTTCGGCTTTTACTTTTCCGTCGGGAGATTGCACGATGGGAATATAATTTACCTTTTTCTGGAGAATGTATAGTTCTTTTTCGACCACAGCTTCAATATCTTCCTTTTTTACGTGAAATATTACGCCGGAACCTGAGAAAGAAAACAAAGGTTTCAATACATAATTTTCTAAATCTTCTGGAATTTGTTTTAAGTCGCTTAACAAAGTAGTTTCTATAAAATACTTCCCTTTCAAAAAAGGCAAAATAAACTTGCTGATTCTGAAAAACCAGTTAGGATGTCCGGCCCATTCCACGTCAAGATCTTCTGAGAAATGGAAATTCAGTTTCAAATCGGTTCGCAAATCCAATTCGTCAAAAATCACCCGATTATAGATTCGTTTGACACGTATTTCTTGGCCGTTTTCATTTTTGTAGAAAAGTTGCTTGCCTTTTTTTATTATATCGGTGACACAAACTATCGGTATGCCAAGGTCTCTTCGACAATAATAAAAATCGATTTTAGTATTTTGATTTTCGGGCTCAATTTCCAACAGAATTACATTTTCTTTTGGATGATTGTTGCAAATTACATCTTCCAGTGTTTCGAGATATTCCTTAGGTGTTATGTCATTGATAAATGGCGTCAAATCCTTCAGAAACGGATAATGATTCTTGAATTTTTCGTATAAATTAATCTGGTAATTATACAAAGAAGGAAATCCTTGAACTTCAATTAATTTGGGAACAACTGCTCCATTTTCTTCGCAAATTCCAAAATCAATGGCTAAGAAAGTGGTGTGTTCGTCTTCGTTGGGAACATTATGATTGAGTTCTAATGATTTATTTGTAAGCTTTTTAAAGTCTTTCTGTTGAATCAATTTTATGATGTCAGCGCAACCTTCCAGCATTTGTGCTTTTAACTCATTGGAGATAAAAAAAGGAGTTTCTCCAATTCGAAAAGTGGGTGCATAATCAAAATCAGAAGCAATATCGTCCTTGAATTCCTGATACTTTTTGTCAGTAAATTGGGAATTAAAAAGTTGTCTGTATTTTTCAATCATTTTAAATATATTAAGATAAAAGTATTAAGAATAGTGTGTTGAATTCAAGTGTTTCTTGATACTTAATTCTAAAAAACTATTCTTTACTAATACTAATTAATTTTTCAGCCACGAATTACACGAATTTCCACGAATTCCTGTTTTAATTTTTAAAAAATTAGTGACAATTCGTGTAATTCGTGGCAAAATTTTATAAAGGTTTGAGTTCTAAAATGAAGTCCTCTTAGCGGACATTTATATAATTCTAAATACCTTTTAATTCGACAGCGTTTTCTTGGTTTTCATCAAATCGTTGATGGCAATTCGAAGGAAATTAGGAATCAAAGTTTCATTGGTTCTGTAAATTTTATCATCGTCCAATAAATCTTCGAGCATATTCCGGAATTTGGTATTGCCCTTCATTTTTTTGATTTTTTCTTTGGATTCTATATTTCTCAAATTGGAAATAAAACTGATTGGGTCAGCTTCTGGATGAAATTGAGTTCCCACAAAATAGTCTGAAAAACGAACCGCCATAATCGCTCTTTCATATTGAACATAATCCCTGATTTTTTCCAAAGAAATAATTTTAGCACCTTTTTTCTTAAAAACACTCAATTTTGGCTGTACCACCTGATAATCTCTGGAATCAATAGCATAAAATGGATCTCCAAGACCGTCAAAAAGAGGATCTTCAAGACCTTCTTTAGTTTTGTGAATGGTCATAACTCCAAAAGAGGTATCGTGTCGCTTGGTGATTTCGGCTAAGCCAAAGTGTTTGCAAGCCATTTGAAACGAATGACAAATGAATAAAACATGTTTTTTTACAGTGTTTTCTGTATTCCATTTGGTCAATTCGTCAATGAAATTGTAGTATTTTGTATCCCAATTTCCATCGCCAATCAATGGATTTCCAGGACCGCCTGTCGAGATATAAATATCGAATTTTTTAATATCCGGCATTTCTGATTTACCTCTGACGTCAAAAATTTGAAAGGTGACAATTTGATTGAAACGGTTGATAATATCAATGATACAGCGCATTCCCTGATTAGGTTCGCCATTGTACATATCTAAAACCGCAATTTTTATGGTATTATTATTCATTATTGGTGTTAATAATTAATTTGCAAAGGTATTGATTTTAAAATCTGAAATCAAAAATCGTTACTCTTCAATCCAAAATCTAAAGCCCCTTCGTAAATTCTCCAGTAATAAAATCAACAACCTTGGTTAGGTCATTTGTATTTTCAAAAACAGCCAATTGTTTGTCAGCTCCGGTACCGTTTTTCATAATTTCATAAACGTAATTGATTTGTTCCCGACTTCCCAATTCATCCACAACATCATCAACAAATTCAAGCAATTCGATGATGAGCATCTTAGTTTCTACTTCTTTTTGAAGACCAAAATCAATCATGTGGCCTTCAATTCCATAACGTGCAGCACGGAATTTATTTTCTTTTATCAACGCTAATCTGTAGACATTGAAACTCATATTGTGCAAGGATAATTTATACAATTTGGCCACGATTGCTTGAATAATGGCTACAATACACATCGTTTCATCAACGGTTAAACACATATCGCAAATACGAAATTCAATGGTGTCATAAAACGGATGTAAGCGCAAATCCCACCAAATTTTCTTTGGATTATCGATACAATTGGTTTTTACCAAAGTTTCCAGAAAATTATCATAGGAAGAAACTGAATCAAAATATTCTGGTAATCCAGTTCTGGGAAACTTATCGAAAACTTTGGTTCTAAAGGATTTATAACCAGTTTGTCTTCCTTCCCAAAAAGGAGAATTAGTAGAAATTGCAAAGATATGGGGCAAAAAATAACAGGCTTGATTCATTATTTGCAAGCCAATTTCACGGTTTTCAATTCCAACGTGACAATGCATTCCGAAAATTAAATTAGAACGCGCAGCATCTTGCAACTCGTTGACAATGTTGTGATAACGAGGATCATCGGTGATGGGCTGATCTTGCCATTTTGAAAAAGGATGTGTTCCCGCACCACCTACAATTAGTCCTTGTTTATCGGCTAAATCAACGATATGACCTCTTAAAGATTTGATTTCGGCCTCAGCTTCCTGGACATTTTTACAAATATTAGTTCCAACTTCAACCACAGATTGGTGCATTTCGGCTTTGACCTGCTCGTTTAATATTGTTTTGGCTCCATCAACAATTTTGGATAAATGCGAGCGTAAATCTCTAGTTACTGGATCAATAATTTGATATTCTTCTTCAACACCAAGTGTAAAAACAGGTAATTTTTTCATAATAATTATAATTATTATTTAACAGAAACGGCATCTTTTATAAATGTTCCCCAAGTTAAATTCATTTTTCCAGGTTTCTGCTTTTTGGCAGCTGAGATTGCCATTTTTGCAGCATGTTCTACAACCCATTCAAAATTTTCTGCTCCAACGGAAGTCAACTCTGCATCTGGAGCAGGATTGCCAAAATCAATCGCATAAGGAATTCCATCTCGAACAGCAAATTCAACGGTGTTAAAATCATAACCCAAACCTTTGCAAAGTCTCAAAGTATAGTCTTTTACGGTGGCCAATAATTTTTTATCAACCGCAGGTCCGTCAATCACGTAGCGCAAATGATGCGGATTTCTAGGTTCATATTGCATAATTCGAACATCTTTACAACCCAAACAATACACTCGAAAATACTCTGTAAAAACAATTTCTTCCTGTAACATCATCACTAATTGCCCTGTTTCCTGATGTTTTTCCCAGAATTCTTCCTTGTTTTCTAATCGGTAAACATTTTTCCAACCGCCACCTGCATACGGTTTCATATAAGCAGGAAAACCGATGTAATCAAAAATTCCTTGCCAATCCATTGGATATTTTAAGTTACGGAAAGATTTTCCAGTGGTATCTGTTGGATGTTCTGCCGAGGGAAGAATCACCGTGTTGGGTAACGGAACTCCTAAAGTATCTGCCAATGCATTGTTGAAAAATTTATCGTCAGCACTCCACCAAAATGGGTTGTTGATGACATTTGTTCCCGTCAAAGCAGCGTTTTTTAAGTAAGCTCTGTAAAACGGCACATCTTGTGAAATTCTATCAATAATCACGGCATATTCACTGTCTTTATTTTGAACTACTTTATCAATAGAAACGGCTTCAGCAATGATTCCTTTTTCGTTTTTTGAATTTACTCTGTCTATAAATGCTTGCGGAAAAGTGTCTTCCATTCCGAATAATATTCCAATTTTTTTACTCATTTTTATATTGTTTATTTGGTTTTTGTGAATCTACGATTTCAACTTATTATTTTTTAGTCTTAATACTTTTAGAAAAACTTGATTCTTGATAAATAATGCGGAAACATTTCTTTCCAAACCGGCCAATCGTGTTCTCTATCCTGACGAATATCAAGCCAATAGTGGATATTGCGTTCGCTTAAAACCCGGCTTAATTTTAGATTCGCATCATAGCAAATATCCCAGTTAGAAGTTCCTAAACAAATGTCCATATTCCAAATTTCGGAATCATTCAATCCGTATAAATAATCTTCAGGATTGTTATAGAACACGTCATCATTATGAAAACCATCCATAAAACTTTTGATGTTAAAAGCTCCGCCCATCGAGAAAACGTGACTCACATAACCAGGATGACGAAACGCAAAATTGGCAGCATGATAACCTCCAAAACTGCAACCGGCAACGGCAACTTTTCCGGAAGGAGTATTGTTTTTTACTTTTTCGACGATTTCATGGCAAATCATTTTGTCGTACCAAGTATGATTTTCTATTCGGTGAACGGGATGTATATTTTTATTGTAAAAGCTGTCTTTGTCAATACTTGCAGGGCAAAATATTTGGATTAAACCTTGTTCTATAAACCATTTTGCCGATTCAATCAAGCCCATATCCTTGTTTTCATGAAAGCTTCCCATAGAAGTAGGAAATAAAATTACGGGGTATCCGGAATGACCGAAAACGAGCATTTCTATATCTCTACTCAGGTTAGGGGAGTACCACTTGAAATATTCTTCTTTCATACATTTATTTTTAACAATTATAATGAAAATATTCAAACGAAACACATAAATAGCTCCGGAAAAATCGATTTTTTTTAATAAAAAATATACGAATAATTAAATGAAATAGATTAAAATAACTGCACTTGACTTTTTAACCTTTCGATAAGCATACCCATCATTCTTTTGTTGAGGCTCGAAGAGTTTTTTATGTATTGCGAATATTCATCGGCAGTAAATAATCCTATAATCATTCCCTTCAAAGCATTTCTGAACTTGATGTCTTTTTGAACAGCATTTTCAATCATAGCCATTTTTTTTTCTATTGAATAGGCATTGAAATCTATTTTGTTTTTCGTCACATGATTAATAAAGGAAGCGACAAACAAATCGTTTTGTAACTTCAAAATAGGCCGAAGCACTTCATTTTGAAACAGTTCGTCCAATGATGATTGAGTGTTTACAATACCAATTGTTTCTCCACGAAATTCTTTTAAGAAAACATCTCTTTGATTCATTATTTTTTCTTTAAAAATAAAAAAAATTGAGATAAGAATACTTTAATTTTGTATTTATAAAAAAATAATATGCGATTTCATACTAGAAAATGGGTAAAACCCGAAGATTTAAATCCAAACGGAACATTATTTGGTGGGAAATTGTTGGCTTGGTTAGATGAAGAATTGGCTCTATACACCATTATTCAATTGGAAAATTCCAGAATTGTGACCAAGCATATGTCGGAAATTAATTTCAGAAGTTCAGCAAAACAAGGGGATATCATCGAAATTGGTATTGATGTGGTCAAATTTGGAAATACTTCGATTACATTAAAGTGTGAAGCACGAAATATGATGACACGCGAAACCATTATTTCAATTGACAGCACCACAATGGTAAGTTTAGGTAATGATGGCAAGCCAAAAGCACACGGTAAAACGGAAATTGAATATATAAAAGACCGCTTGGAAGACTAGTATTTTATTTCGAAATTCCTTTTTCTGTTGGTATTTCAGAAATTTCTAAATCAAAAAAGGGAACCGAAGCAATAATATGGTCAAATATGTCTGCCATAATGTATTCGTAATTTTCAAATTTTTTATCCTTCGAAAAAGCATAAACTTCAAGAGGAACGCCATACGATGTAGATTGCAATTGGCGACAAACCATAATTAAATCTTTGTTTAATCCCGGATAATTATGGAGATATTGTGTGATATATTTGCGAAAGAGACCCAGATTTGTCAAATTTCGACCATTGATAGCAATTGATTTATCAATATTATTATTGGTATTGTACTTATCAATTTCGGTTTTTCTGGTATCTATATAAGTACTGATAAGCTGAATTTTTTTCAAATCAACTAATTCTGATTCATCTAAAAAATGAATGCTGCTGGCTTTTATAAGAATATGTCTTTTGATTCGTCGTCCATCAGAATCAATCATTCCACGCCAATTTTGGAACGAATCCGATATTAAACTATAAGTGGGAATTGTTGTTGTGGTATTGTCAAAATTTCGAACTTTAACCGTAGCAAGATTGATTTCGATTACATCTCCATCAACACCAAACTTTTCCATTGTAACCCAGTCTCCAATTCGAACCATATCATTAATGGCTACCTGTACACTGGCAACAAAACCTAAAATAGTATCTCTGAAAATCAAGATTATCAATGCCGAAATAGCTCCTAAAATGGTAAGGAGATCTTTTTGGTTTATTTCAAATAATCTTGAAATAATTATGGTAATCCCGAACATCCACAACACAATATTGATAACCTGAATGAAGCTATCTATAGGTTTGTCGCTGTATCTGGGGATTAACTTTAGATAATATCTTAAGATATTAAAAGCAGTACGGATAATCATTATTATCAGGACGATAATAAAAATACCAACGATTTTTCCAAAAAGGAATTCCCAATAATCATATTTTTCTAAGAGAATTGGAACCGATTTGTATATAAATAATAATGGAAATAAATAGAACAGATATTGGCCTGTTATCTTTTCTATTATAAAATCATCAAATGTGTTTTTTGTCTTTTTAACAAGTGACCGAACGCTTTTATCCAAAATAAACCGAAATACTATAAAAATCACATAGGCCAAAACACACATTATGGCGATATTTATAAGCAAACTTAGGTAAGATGCAATCGTATATTCGAATCCTAATTTTCGAAATAAAGGATAGCACCAACCAAAGATTTTTTCGAGTAAATTATGCATTTCTTAAATATTTTTTTTCAACGTAAAAAGTTGCAAAAGGCAAAAGTGATGCGATAAGTACTATTGACGATGTTTTCAAATTCCATTCCTGAGAATTTTTAAGTAAACCCGCCAGCAAAACGTATACTATAAATAATATTCCGTGAGTCATTCCGATAGGATATAACAAACTTTTATAAAGTTCGATATTTGAAGGCTTTATTAGAAGCATATTGGCAAATAAAACCAAATAAGAGATTCCTTCCAGGATTGCTATAATTTTGAACGATTTGAGCATTTAATAATGATATTTTAAAATTTATTGTGGCAAAATTAAGTATTATCATTGATTTTTAGAGTATTCGTTCCTAAACTAATTTACATTTGCAACAATAAATAGATGTAATGAGCAAACGCGATTTAAAAAAATACCTTTCAGAACTCGATAAAACCCAACTCGAAGAACAAATTATCGAGTTGTACGAAAAATTTAGTGCTGTAAAAATCTATTACGATTTTGTTTTTAATCCAAAAGAGGAAACGCTGCTGCAGGAATGCAAAATCAAAATTTCGAACGAATATTTTCCGCCAAGAACTTCCGGAAATAAAGCCCGAAAGCCAAAGATGCGACGCTCGGTTGCCCAAAAATACATCAAGCACTTTATCCTTTTGGGAGTAGATCCATTCATAATAGGAGATGTTATGCTTTATTCCATTGAAATTGCCCAAACTTTTTCAGCTGAAAGAGTAGTGAAACAGGAATTATTTTATAAAAGTATGTTCAATTCTTTTGAACAGGCCGTAATTTTTATGATTGCTAATGGAATTCTAAATGAGTTTAAACCTAGAATCATTGCTATAAATGATGAAACGATGCGCCAAAATTGGTATAATAAACAGGAATTTGACGCTATTATTGAACGTTTCGAATATTAGAAAAAAGTTCATAATCGATTTTATTTAATCACTCTTCTTTTTTTACAGAATAATTTAGTGGAATAACTCTTTTTTAGGCGTATTTTTGCAAAAACCCATCAAAAAGCAATGTCTCAAAACACTTTAGAAACAGAAAAAGAAGATAAAAAAGAGCTTTATTCATATCAAAAAGGAGATATTGAAACCATTTTTGAGCGATTAGAAAATGCTCCTGCAAATCATCATTTGTTATACCAATTGCCTACTGGCGGGGGTAAAACTGTGGTTTTTTCAGAAATTGTTCGGCAATATTTGTCAAAGCACGACAAAAAAGTAGTTGTTTTGACCCATAGAATTGAATTGTGTAAGCAAACTTCAAAAATGCTGAAAGGATTTGATGTAAAAAATAAAATTATCAACAGCAAAGTCAAAGAACTTCCAGACCAAAACGATTATTCTTGTTTTGTAGCAATGGTCGAAACTTTGAAAAACCGAATCAATGACGAAAAATTGCATCTTGATAATATTGGTTTGGTAATTATTGATGAAGCACATTACAATTCTTTTCGAAAATTATTGAGTTCTTTCAAAAATGCCTTTATTCTGGGAGTTACAGCAACACCTTTGAGTTCGAATATTAAGTTGCCAATGCACGAAAATTATGATGAATTGGTTGTTGGAGACAATATCAGTTCGCTAATTGACAAAGGTTTTTTGGCGAAAGCCGTTACTTATAGTTATGATGTAGGATTGACTTCGTTGAAAGTAGGGATAAATGGCGATTATACTGTAAAATCATCCGATGATTTATACACGAATATGGCGATGCAGGAAAAATTATTGCACGCTTACACAGAGAAATCTCTAGGAAAGAAAACCCTGATTTTCAATAACGGAATCAATACATCCTTATATGTATATGAAACTTTTAGAGAAGCAGGATATGTCATTCGTCACCTTGACAACACCAGCAGCACCGAAGAACGGAAAGATATTTTGCAGTGGTTCAAGAAAACTCCGGATGCTATTTTAACATCGGTTGGGATTCTTACCACAGGTTTTGATGAACCTACAGTAGAAACAATTATATTAAACAGAGCTACGAAATCATTGACTTTGTACTTTCAAATGATTGGTCGTGGTTCTAGAAAATTGCCCCATAAAGATACCTTTAACGTAATCGATTTAGGAAATAATGCCGCACGTTTTGGTTTGTGGAGTGAGCCTGTAAACTGGCAACACATCTTCAAATCACCGGAATTCTATTTGGAGAACTTGCGTGATGACACCGAAATTGAATTGTATTTTAAATATACAATGCCACCGGAATTGCGTGCTAAATTCAGCAAAACAGAAGTTGTGACTTTTGATATCGATGAAGAACATAAACTTGCCATTGCACAAAATTTGCGTTCCAAAGTAGTTTTAGACAAATCTTTAGAACAACACGCCGCTATGTGTGTCGACAATTCCGAAGAATTAAGGGATGCAAAAGCATTGTGCAAAGAATTGGAACCAGATATCGAATGTCGTCTGAAACGCTATGCTAAATGTTTGAGTCAATGCAGCAAAAACTACCGTGAATGGTTGGTTGAAGACTACAAACTGAAACTGACTTTATTGATAGGGAAGAAGTATCGCGAAAAAATTATGAACGAAGCAGATTAGTTTTCAGGAGCTATTTCCCGCTATCATTCCAATCTCCCGATGAAAAATCGGGAGGATTTTCCCTTTTATCGGGGCTAGGAATTTCGTTTTCATAACAACAATTTTATAAATTATTAAATCTAAAAAATGTCAAAACAATTCGCCGATTTAGGAATTTCAGAAGCTTTACTAAAAGCAATAACTGAACTAAAATTTGTTGTGCCAACAGAAATTCAGCAAAAAACAATTCCGTTGCTTTTATCAAATACTACTGATATTGTTGGGCTTGCCAAAACCGGAACTGGAAAAACAGCCGCTTTTGGATTGCCATTACTACAATTAATTGACACAAAATCCCCATTTATACAAGCGGTAATTTTGGTTCCAACACGGGAATTAGGACATCAGATTTTTAGCAATTTAGAAGCATTCGCAAAATACCTTCCTGAAATTTCCATCGCAGCAACTTGCGGAGGAATTCCCATAAAACCTCAAATCGAACGATTAACAAATCCGACGCATATTATTGTTGCAACACCGGGAAGATTAATTGATTTAATCCAACGCAAGGCAATAAACTTAAAAGAAACCAAATTTCTAGTTTTGGACGAAGCTGACGAAATGGTTACAATCTTGAAAGAAGGTTTAGACGAAATCATTGCTGAATTACCAAAAACCCGTAAGACTTTTCTTTTCTCGGCAACAATGCCCGGAACTATTAAGCAATTGATTCAGAACTACTTGAATAAAAACGTAGTTCAGGTAAGTGCTGATATGCAAACAATAGGAAATCAAGGTATTGATAATCAATACATTGTTGTAAATCCAATTGAAAAGCTGGACGTTTTGATGCATTTTTTAACTTCAAAAGAAGGAGAACGCGGTATTATTTTTTGTAAAACCAAAGCCGCCGTTAATAAATTAGCCAAAAACTTAGCCATCAACAGATTTTCTTCTGGAGCATTACACGGAAGTTTATCACAAGGCATCCGAGATCGTATTATGGAACAATTTCGCGAAGGACATATCAAT
The DNA here is from genome assembly GCA_945874225.1 of Flavobacterium psychrophilum. Classification (GTDB taxonomy): domain Bacteria; phylum Bacteroidota; class Bacteroidia; order Flavobacteriales; family Flavobacteriaceae; genus Flavobacterium; species Flavobacterium psychrophilum_M. Next base: position 82,117 of record CAMCFT010000005.1, on the reverse strand, counting down.
ATATTAGTCGCAACTGACTTGGCGGCAAGAGGAATTGACGTAAAGGAAATTTCTTATGTGGTGAATTATCATTTGCCGGAGGTGTATGAAGTTTATGTTCACCGCAGCGGAAGAACAGCAAGAGCTGGAGCCAAAGGATTTTCGTTAACCGTTTTGCAACAGGAAGAAGTTACTGAAATTGCGGATTTCGAAAAGGAATTGGGAATCAAATTCACCAAGTTCCAAAAACCAACTATAGAAAATATTGAAGAAAACAATACATTATTGTGGGCAAAGCAAATCTTCAAAACCAAACCCAATCACGAAGTTTCATTGGATTTAAAAACTAAAGTAAAAACCGTCTTTCATCATTTGACCAAGGATGAATTGGTAGAAAAACTATTGGCTAATTATTTGTTGCAAAATAAAAATGAGCCAACAGAGAAACCTGTTAAGAGGTTAAAAAGAAATTAATTATTTTTTCTATAATGAAACGAGCAAAAGGGTTTTATTGTTCGTTTCTATATTACAAATAATACAAAAGGCAATAGGCTACAATAAACAACAAAATTCTATTTTACATAATATAAATTATAGTGCAAGAAAACTACATTTGAGGAAAGAGCATCAATTGGTGTTTTCATTACCAGTAGCTACTGCTGCTGGACTTGCCGGCTTATCCTGTCCAGTAACGAAAGTTATCGATACCAACTCAATGAATAACAAATAAATAATCTTTTGTAATCCCAAGATTTATAATGTTTTAGTTTGAGTTATAAATTTATAATAACTAGATCAAATTTATCATTATACTTAATTTTTATAAGAGAAAATTATAAATTAAAAAAATAATCGTTTTACTCTTCTAAGGACAGTATTATAATTTAATAATTCATTATTTTTACATTCGACTATACTAATTATTATATGAACACAATTGCAGAACATATTGCTGATTTCTTAAAGAAATATCCACCATTTGATAATCTATCTTTTCAGGAACTGTCTGAGATTGCTACAAGTATTCGTGTGGTAAATCTGGAAAAACACAAAATCTTGTTCCAAATAAATGACAATTTACACGATAGTTTTTATGTTGTGGCTTCAGGAGTTGTAAATTTGTCCGTAATAGCTGATGCTGAGGAAACATTATTGAACAAATGTGTTGCTGGGGATGTTTTTGGTTTGCGTCCATTTTTTGCCAAAAACAATTATATGATGACGGCCAAAGCTCGTGAAGAAAGTATAATTTATGCTATTCCAATTGCAGTTTTTCGTCCTTTTGTAGCTAATAATTCTGAAGTTTTGGACTTTCTCTTGCAAAGTTTCGCCACTAATACAAGTAATCCAAACGATATGGAAAATATCGGCGGAAAACTAATTTCTGATAATGTCTATTATTCGAATCAACAGTCTGAAATGCAGTATTTTCAGTTGTTATCTTATAATATTACTCCCTTAAAAGTGCCTATAACAAGTATTATTCAGGAAGTAGCACAACAAATGACCGATACTATGACTAATGGAGCCATTGTCTCTAAAGACAATTATCCTATTGGAATCATTACAAATACTGATATGTGTTCTAAAATTGCAACAGGACGTTTTGCAATCACTTCAACTATTGATAAAATTATGTCATCACCTGTTGTAACTGTGGTTGAGAATATTTCTTTGGCTGAAGCTCAATTGTTAATGTTAAAAAATAATGTGACTCATTTGTGTGTAACTAAAGATGGTTCTGATAAATCGGACATAAAAGGAATTATTTCTGAACACGATTTGATTGTGGCTCAGGCCAATAACCCTGGGGTTTTGATAAAAGAAATTAAACGTTCCCAATCACCAAAAGATTTAAAATCTATTCGGGATCGATTGACAAATCTTATCCAAAAATCAATTCATAAAAACGTTTCAATTTCTAATATTAGTAATATTGCAAGCGAAATTAATTTGGCTATCATAAAAAGAGCTGTAGAATTATCAATCTTGGATCTAGGCTCTCCTCCTGCTCGTTTTGCTTGGCTAAGCATTGGTAGTCAAGGGAGAAAAGAACAATTACTCCTCACGGATCAGGACAGTATATTGATTTTTGAAGACGTAACGGCAGATAAATACAGAGATGTAAAAGATTATTTCCTGAAATTAGGAAAAAGAACTACAGCTATTCTGGAAAAAGTGGGTTATGAATTCTGTCAAAACGGACATATGGGAAGCAATATGATATGGTGTAAGTCATTGACTGACTGGACTAAACAATACAATAACTGGATGAATACTCCAGGTGAAAATAGTAATGAGATAAGTAGTATTTTCTTTGATTTCGAACTTGCTTTTGGCGAACAAAAAATTGAAGAGTCGATTGAGAATGTCATTTTTAATAACGTTAAAAATAATACTTTATTCTTCGATTTCCTTGGAAATGATGCCCTGCGAAAAAACGCACCACTAAGCTTTTTTAAGAAATTTATAGTGGAAGAAGAAGGTCCGAACAAAGATAAATTCGACATTAAAACACGTGCTTTAATGCCGCTTATCGATGGAGCCCGACTATTCAGTTTAAGCTATAATTTAAAAGGAGTCAATAATACTTTTATGAGATTCAAGCAGTTAGCAATTGTAGACCCTAGAAATGCCGAGATTTATCTGAATTGTTCTGAAGCGTTTTTGACTTTATCAAAAATCAGAACTTTAGAAGGTTTAAAAAATGATAATTCTGGACAATTTATAAACTTGCAGGAATTATCAAAAGTGGACAAGGAAAATTTAAAGAATGCTTTGGCTCCAATGAGAGAATTAGAGGAATTAATAAAAAACAAGTTTCAACTTACCCAATTCTCATAACAATGTTAGACTGGATAAAAAATATAAATAAGGAATATCCTGAATTTTGGAAAAATTATCTTTCTAAATTCGATAAAAAATCAAATCGATTTGTGGTACTATGCACTGAAACTACTGGTTTAAACCCAGATAAAGATGTGATTTTGTCTGTAGGTTCTTTTTCTGTAATCAATAATAGTATTCTCATTGGGGATAGTTTCGAAGCTTATTTTGCTCAATATAAATTCTTTCACGATAATGGAATTTTAAACGAATTTACCGTAGAAAGCAAAATGAAAAAACTTGGAGAATCTGAAGGAATTCAAGCTTTTATTGAGTTTATTGGAAATTCTGTATTGGTAGGACACCACATTGATTTTGATGTAGAAATGATCAATGCCGCTTTAGAAAGATTAGGTTGCGGACGATTAAAAAATGAAGCATTGGATATTGATATAATGCATCGAAAACTGCTGGATATCAACAACAAACAATTTTCGCTTGAAGAATTGTCTGAGATTTACAAGATTCCTAAAAGTGATAGAAATTCTTCTTCTGAAGATGCTTATAAAATAGCCCTGCTTTTCCTGAAATTAAAATCGAGGCTTGGATTGAATTAAATAGAAATAATTTGCTCAAATCTACCGTGGTGGCTAATAGATACTGGTTTAGAACCTAAAGTTTTATTTTCGAAATAGCTTGGTATACTAATATTTTTTTGAATATTATTTCGATTTTCCAACAATTTAATTGAATCAAAATCATTACTATTCTCCATTGCTATTGTATGGATAAATTGAGTTGTGATTTCAGTTTTTGTAAAATAAACAGTCTCTTTTATTGCTACTTTTCCAAAAGTAAATCCATCGGTAATTTTTAAATCAAAACATTCCAATTGCAAAGGAAAATAACCCCTAATTTGCGTTTGCCGATTGTAAATTTTATAAGCAGCTTCCTTCCTGCTCCATAAATCCCAAACCATAACTTCTGAATTCTGGGCATTAGAAATCTGTAATTGCTCATTTTTGGTAAAGATTTTATCTAAAAATCCTTTTCGTTTCCAATTACTTTCTTTTTGGGCTAAAGCCAAATCTACAATGTCGTTGCCTATCATTTTTCAGATAACTTGGTTTCAATAATTTCCATTGCTGATTTAACATCCAGCATTCGTTCCATCGATTGATTGTCAATTATGATGCTGAATTCTTCTTCAATATCTAAAATTACATCTACTAAATTTGCCGAATTGATCTGTAAATCAGTAATAAAATCAGTGCTTTCGGTAAGAGTATCAAACGCTTCCTGATTTTTAATATACGGTTTTACGATTACCTTTAACTTCTCGATTATTTCGGGTTTGTTCATATATTGAATCTTTTAATTTTTATATTTCTTAAATACCACACATCCATTGACATCACCAAAACCAAAACTTGCTTTTGCAATAATACTCAAATCTTTTTCAATCAATTGCTGTGGAATACAGGTTGTATCTATAATGGCTGTAATTTCAGGATGCAAATCATCACAATTGATATTCGGAAAAACAAATCCCTGATGCAATTGCAATACCGAAGCCACACTTTCAATGCTCCCGGCACCGGACAAACAATGCCCAACCATTGATTTTAAAGAGTTAATGTAAGGAAAATCAGCTCCACTCCTATTTAAAGCTTCACTCCAATTTTGCACTTCTAAACTGTCTTTTGAAGTGGCGGTCAAATGTCCGTTAATGGCATCAATTTCATTGGGATGAATTCCCGCATTTTTCAAAGCATCTTTAATACATTTTTGGACGGCAACAGGATTTGGTGCCGTCATTGTCCCTTGACCACGTTGGCCACCGGAATTCAGATTACCGCCAAGAACTTCTGCATATATCTTTGCTCCTCTTGCCAAAGCCGTTTCCAAATCTTCCAAAACCAATGCTCCTGCCCCACTTCCCGGAACAAAACCAGAAGCACTTGCTGACATTGGCCTTGATCCTTGTTCTGGTAATTCATTGTGTTTAAAAGTGCATACTTTCATTGCATCAAATCCACCCCAAATATAAGGACCGGAATCACTCGTGCTTCCCGCCAAAATCCGTTTTGCCTGACCAGATTTGATGCGTTCAAAAGCCATCAAAATAGCTTCCGTTCCTGTTGTACAGGCAGATGAATTGGTGGTCACTTGATTTCCCAATCCTAATTTTCCACCCAAATAAGCGCTCACACCACTATTCATAGTCTGTGCCACGGCTGTACTTCCCAATCTTCGGGTCTGAAAGGCGTCAATTTTATAAATACTTTCTCGAAATTTATCGATTCCGGAAGTTCCGGTTCCAAAAATGGTTCCGCTATCCCAATCGGGTTCATCGTTGATTTCCAATGATAATCCCGCATCTTTCCAGGCATCAATTCCTGCAATAACCCCATACAAAATACCAGTTGAATTAAAGTTTCGCAATTCTAATTCACTAAAATAATGTAAAGATAATTCGGTGGAAACTTCTGGTTTTCCTGCAATTTGACAAGAAAATTGCAAACGCTCCAATTCGGCATCGTGTTTTATCCCCGAGATTCCTTGTTTTATGGCATTGGTAAACGCGTCAAGCCCCACTCCGTTTGGAGCAATAACACCAAGACCAGTAATTACAACACGTTTATTCATTTTTTGTATTTATTTGTCATTGCGAGGAACGAAGCAATCTCACAACATTATTTTAATCCAGTTTTGGCTCCCTCTCCTTTAGAGATGATTGGGGTGAGGATACTATTATTCCTGCAATTGTACCTGAGCAAACTTCTTCATCGTTCTGATTTTTCATCACAACCTTACATTTTAACTTACCAAATCTAAAATATATTTTTTCTGAAATTACCGTTACTTTTTCATTGGGGAATACTGGTTTTAAAAAATCTATTTCCGTTGATGTTAAGGCAATTAAAGTAGTTGAATTGAATTCAAAATTTAATAAATATATTCCCAAGCAGACCAAGCCAATTTGAGCCATAACCTCGGTCAGAATGACTCCGGGCGTGATGGGATTATCCTTGAAGTGACCTTTGTAAAAATCCAGCTTTTCATCAAATGTATAAGTACCTACCACTCCATTCTCATCGATATGCAGCAACTCATCCACAAACAAAAAGGGTTTGGAATACGGTAATTTTGATATAATTTCTTCTTTGGTCATATTTTTATAATTCCTCTTTACTGGTTAGAGGCTTAAAATTGCAATAATACTTTTTGAGCTGAAAACCCAGGTCCAAAACTCAACATCAATCCTTTCGCGCCTTTTTTGGGTTTGCTATCCATAATTCGTTCTAAAACATATAAAACAGTGGCGCTGGACATATTTCCATACAATCGCAACACTTCCTTTGTGTCGTCGATATTTTTCCCTAAATCTAAAAATAAACTTTCTACGGTTTGAACAATCTTTTTGCCTCCCGGATGAAAAATCAAAAGGTCTAAATCTTCTGTTTTTAGATCATTTTTTTCCAAAAAAGGATTAATAATATCTGGAAAATGAGAAGCAATAGTTACCGGAACATCAATATCTAAAATCATTTGCAGGCCGGAATTGGTCAGTTTGAATCCCATTAAATGTTCAGCATCATAGAAATGATACATTTCTTCATCCAGAATTTCCGGACCTTCATCTTCAATTTGGGAAGAAAGTAGTACGCAAGCGGCTCCGTCACCGAAAATCGCGGCACTGACAATGTTAGCCATCGAAAAATCATCAAGTTGAAACGTAGCTGTTGGACTTTCGACCGCAATTACCGCTGCCCGTTTCCCTGGATTGGCTTTCAGGAAGTTTTTGGCATAGATAATCCCCGAAATCCCTGCCGCACACCCCATTTCAGTCACGGGAAGCCGAACAATATCCTGACGTAATTTCAGTTTGTTAATCAAATAAGCATCTAGGGATGGAATCATTATTCCGGTGCAGCTTACCGTGATGATGTAATCAAGAGTCTCAGGCTTCCAATAGGCTTTTTCCAAAGCTTTTTCCAATACTTTCGACCCTAAATCAATGACCTCACGAACGTAAATATCATTTCTTTCTTCAAAAGAAGTATTCGTAAAAACTTCAATTGGATCCATAATGGAATAGCGTTTGTCTACGGCTGCTCCTTCAAAAATCTTCTTAACTTTCCGGATGTAACGAGCATCCTGTCCTACAAGCCAAGCATCAAGAAATGGTATGATTTCCTCCGTAGTTCTGGAATATTTAGGTAATTGTTTGGAAACACATTTAATTTTTACACTCATAGTTTTTTTTTAGACTTTTTTTATCGAAGCATTTGTAATCGACTTAAACTTCAGACATCTTTCTTCTTTCTTCTTTCTTCTTTCTCTCGCTTCAACTATTAGTCTTTCCTAATTATCCATTGGTAACGGAAAGCCCATTTCCATTGAATTTTATAGTTGGTTAAATTTAATTTTTCTGAAAAACGAACCAATTCTTCCTTTTTAAAACCTCTTAAAATGGAAACCAATCCATCTTCTCTTGACATCGCATTCAATTGAAATACAAAACATAGGCCTTGAAATAATCGATATGCCAATGCATTTCTGTGCAAATCATTGATTACGATTCCAATTCTTGAATTCGCATTAAAAACGGTCATCAATCGAATAATTTCATCGTCTTTAAAATGATGTAATGTCAAGGTGCACAATACAATATCATATTTTAACTCTTCGAAAGGCGGACTAAAAATATCTTCACAGCGATAGCTTATATTTGAATGATTCTCAGATAATTTTCTGGCGTGATGGATGGTAAAATTATTGGCATCAATTCCTGTTAATCGAAAATTTAAATGGTGTTTTGAACCATAATCTGCCAAGGTTCGCAACATATCGCCATTGCCACAACCCACGTCCACAATAGAGATTTCGGCTGTTTTTGGAATAGTTGCAATCAAATTCTGAACGCCTCTTAAAGTTAGCTGGTTTCCACCTAAGAGTTGATTGATTTTCGCAATTTTATCCAAAGCATCACGTAAGATTTCGCCTTCCATTGCAAAATCATCCATTATTTCCGGAGCGTCTGATCTATATTTTGTGTTTACAGGCATTTATGATTTTAAAAGTATTGGTTTCCCGTGCGTTTTTTTTATGATTATTGGTAATAAAAACGGAAATATAGCCAATAATTGCATAAGAAGTATAGCTAACTTTTCTTTCTGCAGGATTTTAGCCAAAAATCGACCCGTTGCAAGTCTGCTTTTGAAATTTTTATTCCACTCTTGTGTGTACCTGTCTTCCAACTCTTTCCGACTGCTTATTGTATTGTCAAAAAAATCGATAATCAATTCAGAAGCAATTTTGGCGCTGTGAATCGCCATCGCCATTCCGTTACCACACAGAGGATGAATCAATCCTGCCGTATCGCCAATCATTAAAATATGGTTTACAATAGTTTCTTTTTTCTCGAAACAAATTTGGCTTATCGTCAAAGGTTTTTCAAAAAGCAACGTGCAGTTTTCAAAAACAGCTTTCAAATGGGGGTTTTTATAAATTACTTTTGACTGGAATTCTTCGATATTCTTAGAGTGTTTGAAAGTGTCATAATCGGCAAGATAACATATATTTATGATATCATTTTCCACTTTCGAAACACCGCAATAACCACCTTTAAAATTATGCAAGCCAACCAAATTATCTGAGAATTCTCCTGAGTAATGGGCTTTTACAGCCAGCCAGGGTGATTTTTTTTGAATGAAATCGCGATGTAACTTTTGGTCAATATTCGATCGTTTGCCAAAAGCGCCAAGGACTATTTTTGATTTAAATACTACAGCATCAGAAGTGGAGATGGTAAATTCATTTTCGGAAAAACAAATATCAGTTACTGTATCCTGAATAATTTGACAACCATTTGTCAATGCTTTTTGGTAAAGATAATGATCCAATGCATAGCGACTTATTCCAAATCCACCCAATGGCAAAGGAGACGAAATGATTTTTCCTTTTGCTGTGGAAAATTCCATTTTGGAAATAATGGAAGGTTCTAAATCTGAAATAGTTAATTCTAATGATTCAAAATAAGGCAACACTTCATTCGAAATGTATTCTCCGCAAACTTTGTGTTTTGGAAATTCATTTTTCTCAATCAAGCTGACTTTTAGTCCAGATTTCGATAAATGTATGGCACTGGTTAGACCGGCCAATCCTCCGCCAACAATTACAACATCTACATTAGTATCCATAGTTTTGCTAATTTAGCATTTATTTTACTCCATTTGGCATAAACAAAAGAAAAATTACAGCAAAAAAAAACGAGATAGTATTTCTATCTCGCTTTTTTAACTATTTCTCGGGATTACCTCACTTAACTATTAACTCTGTTTTCAAGTTAAGTGAATGTAAATGACTATCTACATTGATTTCTTTAATAAGTTCTAACTAATTCAAAATATTATGAAATAAAATATGTTGCCAAAATCCCGGCACACCTAAGTGTTTATTATCCAATTTTTTTCATTGCTGTCATCGATTCTCTCAACCACGCTCCTACTTCTTCGATAGGATGTTGACGAATTTCATTGTTTACTGCAATTAGAACTGCATTTTCCACACCATTTGATTTTGAAAATGGTTTGCCAATTACATTGGTATCAACAGTTTTCATAAAATCAGTCAATAATGGTTTGCAAGCGTGATCAAACAAATAACAACCGTATTCTGCAGTGTCAGAAATAATTCGGTTCATTTCGTATAATTTTTTTCTGGCTACCGTATTGGCAATCAAAGGCAATTCGTGCAATGATTCATAGTAAGCAGATTCTTCGATGATTCCGGATTGTGTCATAGTTTCGAAAGCCAATTCTACACCTGCTTTTACCATTGCAATCATCAAAACTCCGTTGTCAAAATATTCTTGTTCCGAAATATGAGCAGCAGTTGGTGCTGTTTTCTCGAAATTAGTTTCGGCAGTGGCAGCTCTCCAAGTCAATAGATTGATATCGTCATTGGCCCAGTCAATCATCATATTTTTCGAAAATTCTCCTGAAATAATGTCATCCATATGTTTTTGGAATAACGGACGCATAATATCTTTTAATTCTTCGGCAAGTTCGAATGCTTCAATTTTTGAAGGATTGTTCAAACGATCCATCATATTGGTAATTCCACCGTGTTTCAAGGCTTCAGTAATAGTTTCCCAACCGTATTGAATCAATTTGGATGCATATGCAGGTTCGATTCCTTTTTCGACCATTTTGTCAAAACACAAGATAGAACCGGTCTGCAACATTCCACAAAGGATGGTTTGTTCTCCCATTAAATCCGATTTTACTTCGGCAACAAATGAAGAGTTTAAAACTCCCGCTTTGTGACCTCCAGTAGCAACGGCATACGCTTTTGCCTGAGCAAAACCTTCTCCGTTTGGATCATTTTCTGGGTGAACTGCGATTAATGTTGGTACACCAAAACCTCTTTTGTATTCTTCACGAACTTCTGATCCTGGACATTTAGGAGCACACATAATAACAGTGATATCTTTACGAATTTGCATTCCTTCTTCCACAATATTGAAACCGTGAGAATACGCTAATGTAGAACCTTTTTTCATCAAAGGCATAATAGCAGCAACAACAGCAGTGTGCTGTTTGTCTGGCGTAAGGTTACAAACCAAATCAGCCGTTGGAATTAATTCCTCATAAGTTCCCACTTTGAAACCATTGTCGGCAGCGTTCATAAAAGAAGCTCTTTTTTGAGCAATTGCTTCAGCACGTAAAGTATAAGAAATATCTAAGCCAGAATCTCTCATATTCAAACCTTGGTTCAAACCTTGAGCTCCGCAACCTACGATTACTACTTTTTTCCCTTTAAGGGCTGCTATTCCATCTGCAAATTCGGATTGATCCATAAATTCGCAAACGCCTAATTGTTCTAATTGTAATCTAAGTGGTAATGAATTGAAGTAATTTGCCATTTTTTTGTGTTTAATAATTGTATAATTTAATAATTGAAATATTTCCCTCGACTGCGCTCGGGAGGACAATCTGCTCACGAAGCTACAACCTGCAACCTGAATCTTATTTAAGTTCTTCTAATAAAGTGGTAATTTCCATTTTTTCTTTAGAAACGGATATTCTTCCTGAGCGTACAAATTGCATAATTCCGAAAGGTTTTAATTTTTTGTATAAGTCTTCAATTTCAGAGCGCTTTCCTGATTTTGAAATCACGAAAAAGTCTCTTGAAACAGTAACAATTTCCGAGTGGCTTTCTTTGATGATGTTTTGTATTTGTCTTTCGTCAAATAATAAACTGGACTCAATTTTAAAAATAGCACTTTCAAGGAAAATGGTTTCTTCGTCAATATGATAGAAAGCCTTGATGACTTCGATTTGTTTTTCGATTTGGCCTACAATATTATGCACCCACTTTTCTGTGGTATTGACCACAATGATGAATCGAGAAACATTTTCGATTTCTGATTCGGATACATTGAGACTTAATATATTGATGTGGCGTTTCAAGAATATTCCTGATATTCTGTTGAGTAAGCCAACGTTGTTTTCTGAATAAACAGAAATGGTGAACATTTTATTTTCCATAATATTAACTTAATCTAATGTCGGAAACCGAAGCTCCTGTTGGAATCATTGGGAATACATTGTTTTCTTTTTCTACCATAACTTCGAGGAAATAGGATTCTTTTGAAGCCAGCATTTCGGCTACAGCATCATTCAATTCTTCTCTTTTGGTTATTTTTTTTGATTTTATATGATACCCTTCTGCAATAGCAACAAAGTTGGGGTTGGTCATTACAGTCGAAGCATATCTGCTGTCAAAAAACAGTTCTTGCCATTGGCGAACCATTCCTAAAAATTCATTGTTAAGTACAACGATTTTCACCGGAACTTTGGTTTGAAAAATGGTCCCTAATTCTTGAATGGTCATTTGAAAACCACCATCTCCTATTATAGCTACCACTTCACGATTTGGCATTCCCATTTTAGCACCAATTGCAGCTGGTAATGCAAATCCCATTGTTCCTAATCCTCCGGAAGTAATATTACTTTTGGTCGAATTGAATTTAGCATAACGACAGGCAAACATTTGGTGTTGACCAACATCAGAAACGATAATGGCATCTCCATTTGAATGTTTGTTGATCATTTCTATAGTTTCTCCCATAGAAATTCCACCATTTTTTGATGGAGTCAACTCTTCTTTTATAACTGTATCAAATTCAATTTTGTATTTTTCCTTGAATTCGTTGTGCCAGGATTCGTGTGTATTGCTTTTGATAAGCGGAAGCAATGCTTGCAAAGATTCTTTTACATCTGCCAAAACGGCCACAGTAGTTTTTACATTTTTATCGATTTCAGAAGGGTCTATTTCGAAATGAATTACTTTGGCTTGTTTGGCATAAGTAGCCAAATTTCCCGTAACACGGTCATCAAAACGCATTCCGAGAGCAATCAAAACATCGCATTCGTTAGTAAGTACATTGGGACCATAATTTCCGTGCATTCCTACCATTCCTACGTTTAAAGGGTGGTCTGTTGGTAATGCCGAAAGGCCTAGGATAGTCCAGGCAGCTGGAATTCCTGATTTTTCGACCAATGCTTTTAATTCCGCTTCAGCTTCACCAAGAATAATTCCCTGACCAAAAATGATATAAGGTTTTTTGGCAGTATTGATTAACTCTGCTGCTGCTGCAACTTTTTCAAGATCTAAAGTGGGTTTTGGATTGTAACTTCTGATTCCAGTACATTTTTTATAACTGAATTCCAGTTCTTCAAACTGAGCGTTTTTGGTAATGTCAATTAAAACTGGTCCTGGACGCCCCGATTTTGCAATAAAGAAAGCCTTGGCTATGATTTCAGGAATTTCGGAAGCCTCAGTAATTTGATAATTCCATTTGGTTACTGGAGTTGAAATTCCGATAATGTCCGTTTCCTGAAAGGCATCAGAACCCAATAAATGTTTTCCCACCTGACCAGTGATGCAAACCATTGGGGTGGAATCGATTTGGGCATCGGCAATTCCAGTTACTAAGTTTGTTGCTCCCGGACCTGAAGTCGCGATGGCAACACCTACTTTACCTGTAGCTCTTGCATACCCTTGGGCTGCGTGAGTCGCACCTTGTTCGTGGCGCACCAATACATGATGCAATTCATCTTTAAATTTATATAATTCGTCATAAACTGGCATTATAGCACCACCGGGATATCCATAAACCAAGTCTACTCCTTCTTCTAGCAAACATCTAATAACGGCTTCTGCGCCTGATATTTTATTATTTTTCATTTTTTGTTTTTTTCCTCACCCCAGCCCTCTCCAAAGGAGAGGGAGCCGTAACTGGCAAATGGGGATTTTATTTGTATTCCACTTTTATTTTATACTTGCTGCTCAATTCCCCCTTCGGGGGTTAGGGGGCTTTACTTATCGGTTACACATCCTGTTGATGCGCTTGAAACGGATCTTGCATATTTAAGCAAAACGCCTTTTGTCGCTTTTAAAGCAGGTTGAACCCAAGCTGCTTTTCTTTTGGCAAATTCTTCATCAGAAATTTTTAAATTGATAGTGTTTTTTACAGCATCAATGGTAATTAAATCTCCGTTTTCGATTAGAGCAATTCCACCACCATCATAGGCTTCCGGTGTAATGTGACCTACCACAAAACCATGTGATCCACCTGAAAAACGGCCATCGGTTATTAATGCTACTTTATCACCTAATCCAGCTCCCATAATGGCAGAGGTTGGTTTTAGCATTTCTGGCATTCCAGGCCCACCTTTTGGACCACAATACCTAATGACGACGACATCACCTGGTTTTATTAAACCTTTTTCTAATCCGGGTATTACAGTGAATTCACTCTCAAAAACGACTGCTGTTCCCTCAAAATATTCTCCTTCATTTCCGCTGATTTTGGCAACACAACCTTCCGAAGCTAAATTCCCGTATAAAATCTGAATATTTCCTGTCGATTTCAAAGCATTTTTTATTTCAAAAACGACCTCTTGACCTTCTGATAAATCAGGAACAGATTCTAAATTTTCGGCCAATGTTTTTCCGGTTACGGTTAAACATTCTCCGTGAATATAGCCTTCTTTCAATAAATATTTCAACACCGCAGGAACACCTCCAACAGCGTGTAAATCTTCCATCATAAATTTCCCGCTTGGTTTTAAATCGGCCAAAACAGGCGTTCTATCACTAATGGCTTGAAAATCTTCCAATGTTATTTCGATATCAACGGAATGTGCCATAGCAATTAAGTGCATAACGGCATTGGTTGAACCGCCTAAAACAGCTACAATTGTAATTGCATTTTCAAAAGCCTTGCGAGTCATTATATCTTTTGGCTTAATATCTTTTTCCAATAAAATTCGAATGGCTTTTCCAGCATCTTCACATTCTTGTAATTTATCTTGGCTTACTGCAGGATTTGATGAACTGTAAGGTAAACTCATTCCTAAAGCTTCAATTGCTGATGCCATTGTATTGGCGGTATACATTCCGCCGCAAGCACCAGGACCGGGACAAGAATTTTTGATTACACCTTTAAAATCCTCATCAGAAATGGCATTTTTAAATTTCTTTCCTAAGGCTTCAAAAGCCGAAACAATATTTAAGTGCTCCCCTTTCCATCTGCCTGAGTGAATAGTTCCCCCATAAACCATAATCGAAGGACGATTAACTCTTCCCATAGCGATTAAGGCTCCGGGCATATTTTTATCACAACCAGGAATGGCTATCAAACCATCATACCACTGTGCTCCCATTACGGTTTCGATAGAATCGGCAATTACATCACGAGAAACCAAAGAAAAACGCATTCCTTCCGTTCCGTTAGAAATCCCGTCGCTTACACCAATAGTGTTAAAAATCAATCCCACTAAATCGGCATCCCAAACTCCTTTTTTAACATCTTTGGCCAAATCATTTAGGTGCATATTACAAGTATTGCCTTCATAACCCATACTTACAATCCCAACTTGAGCTTTATTCAAATCCTCTTCAGTTAAACCAATACCGTACAACATCGCTTGTGCTGCAGGTTGTGTTATATCTTGAGTTATGGTTTTACTGTATTTATTTAATTCCATTATATTTTTTTTCTAATTTTATTTAATTTTTTACAATCAGCTTCTGATTAAATCACCTTCGATTTTACAGGCTTCAATAATTAGATGAATATGATCATCCATTACTTCTTTTTTAATATCGGCGAATTTCAGGAACTCAACATATACAATGTCTAATTGTATTTTTGTCAATTCATAACCTACTTTTTTAGCTCTGTAAGCCAATGCTGCTCTACCGCTTCTGGCAGTAAGAATGATGGAAGATTCAGTGACACCAACTTCCAAAGGATCCATAATTTCGTATGTTTCTCTATTTTTTATAATACCATCCTGATGAATCCCGGAACTGTGGGAGAAGGCGTTGGCACCAACAATAGCTTTATTAGGTTGCACTATCATTCCCATACTTTCAGAAACCAATCTACTCATTTCATTCAATTGACGGGTGTTGATATTGGTATCTAAATTCAAATAAGGATGTTGTTTTAACACCATAACCACTTCTTCAAGTGCTGTATTTCCTGCTCTTTCGCCAATTCCGTTTATCGTACATTCTATTTGTCGGGCTCCATTGATAACTCCTGAAATGGAATTGGCAGTAGCCATTCCTAAATCATTATGACAATGGCAAGAGATGATTACGTTTTCTATCCCTTTTACGTTTTCTTTTAGGTATTTAATTTTTTCACCATATTCGTGAGGCAAACAATAACCAGTAGTATCTGGAATATTAATCACTGTAGCACCTGATTTTATGACTTCTTCACAGACTCGTGCTAAGAAATCATTATCAGTTCTTCCGGCATCTTCAGCATAAAATTCTACATCTTCAACGTAAGATTTAGCATAAGAAACGGCGTATTTCGCTCTGGCAATAATATCTTCTCTGGTAGTATTAAGTTTGTGTATGATATGGGATTCTGAAGTCCCGATTCCGGTATGAATACGAGGCTTTTTGGCATATTTTAATGCTGCAGCAGCAACATCAATATCATTTTTAATTGCTCTTGTAAGTCCGCAAACCGTAGCATTTTTTATAATCTTACTTATTTCTGAAACGGATAAAAAATCTCCGGGACTTGAAACAGGAAAACCGGCTTCAATAATATCAACTCCCATTTCGTCGAGACGAGCTGCAATTACAAGTTTTTGGTTCGTATCTAATTTGCATCCTGGGACCTGTTCTCCGTCTCTTAAAGTGGTATCAAAAATTTGGACTTTCTCTCTATTCATTTTAAAATATTTAATGTAATTTCACATCTTTCAACAAAAATAGATTTCATTACTTTAATATAAAATTCATTTTCATGAATTATACTGTTTATAAGGCAAGTAATAACTATATAAACAATTGATAAACAATAAGTTACATTACTATAATTTACAATGGCTAACCATCAAAAAGATTCTTTATTTGTATTGATAAAATCACTTTCAAAGTCTGAAAAAAGACAATTCAAGATTTTTGCCAGTCGGCTCGAAACGAGTTCCAATACAAAGTTTATCGAATTGTTCAATATTTTAGACAAATCGGAAGGCTATGATGAGAAAATCATCCTGAAAAGCGGCATTATCAAGAAAGTACAATTATCCAATCTTAAATCTTATTTATATAAACAAATTTTGGTGAGTATTCGGTTGAATATTCCCAGTCAAAATATTAGGTATCAGTTAAGGGAACAAATCGATTTTGCAGCAATTTTATACAACAAAGGCTTGTACAAGCAGAGTTTGAAAATCTTGGATAAAACCAAGCAAATTGCCTTGGAAAATGACGAGAAATATATGGCGTATGAAATTGTCGAATTCGAAAAACTAATCGAATCACAATACATCACCCGAAGTATGCAAGGTCGCGCCGATGAACTGGTGATTCAGGCCAAAGAACTGAATTATAAAAATACCATTTCAAGCAAATTATCCAACTTATCCTTGCAATTGTATGGCATTATGCTGAAAACCGGCTATGTAAAAAGTGATGAAGAATACAAATACATCGATGATTATTTCAACAAACACATCTCTAAATTTGATGAGAAAAAGTTTGGTTTTCGGGAAAAATACTGGTTTTATAATGCCAATCTTTGGCGTAGTTTTTTAGTTCAGGACTTTTTGGCTTGCTATAAATATTCGCATAAATGGGTTACCCTTTTCTACGATAACGAAAATATGATTTTCCTGAATCCCGTATTCTTTCTGAAAGGAAACCACTATCTTTTGGAGTCTTTATTTATGCTGAAATACAAGTCTAATTTCAAAAAATATTTGGAATTAATGGAAGAAACAATCAACGATTCCCGCTTTCCCGTAAATGATAATATTGCTTCTTTATCGTTTTTATATTTGTACAACAACAAACTGAATTATCACATTCTCGAAGGTACTTTTGAAGAAAGTGAATACCTGATTCCCGAAGTTTTGGATAAAATAAACCTGCACAGTGAACATCTGGACGAGCATCACGAAATGTTGTTTTATTATAAAATTGCCTGTATTTATTTTGGCAACGAAAAATACAATGAATGTGTATTTTATCTTGAAAAAATAATAAACAACAAAAATCTATATGTTCGGGAAGATTTAGCATGTTTTGCCAGGTTGTTATGTCTTATTGCACATTACGAATCAGGCAAAGATTTTAACTTGGAAAATCAGTTGGTAAGCACCTATAAATTTCTGATTAAAATGAACGATTTACACGAAGTACAAAAGGAAATCATTCGCTTTTTGAAAAAATTAAGCACCATTTATCCAAGCGACATCAAAAAAGAGTTTATCAAAGTAAAAGAACGTTTTGTTGAACTAGAAAAAAACACCTACGAAAAAAGGGCTTTCCTTTATCTCGACATCATTTCTTGGCTC
The DNA here is from genome assembly GCA_945874225.1 of Flavobacterium psychrophilum. Taxonomy (GTDB): domain Bacteria; phylum Bacteroidota; class Bacteroidia; order Flavobacteriales; family Flavobacteriaceae; genus Flavobacterium; species Flavobacterium psychrophilum_M. The sequence continues at coordinate 64,406 of CAMCFT010000005.1, read as the reverse complement.
GAAAGCAAAATCGAAAATCGAAAAATTAGCGATATTATAAAGGAGAAGGCGAAGTTGAATAATAGGTAAAACTAATAATTCAACAACTCCAACAACGCTTTTTCAAATCGGCCTTTCGGCAAATATTGATCTTCAAGTGCTTTAGTAAACGGAATTGGACTGTCTAAACTGGTCAATCTTTTTACAGGAGCATCTAAGTATTCAAAACAATTTTCCATAATCAAGGCCGAAATATCGCTGGCAATACCACCAAACAAAGAGTCTTCTTGCAAAATAATCGCTTTCCCCGTTTTCTTTACCGAAGCATAAATGGCATCCGTATCCAAAGGCTGCAAGGTTCTTAAATCCAATACATCAGCAGAAATTTCAGGATTTTTATTTAAAGTTTCTAAAGCCCAATGAACCGCAGCTCCAAATGCTATGATGGTAACCTGAGTTCCTTCTTTTAATAATGCGGCTTTTCCTAATGGTAATGTGTAATAATCTATAGGAACATCTTGGTAAACACTTCTGTACAATTGCTTATGCTCAAAAAACAAGACTGGATTTGGATCGTTTATAGATTCGGCTAAAAGTCCTTTTGCATCATAAGGGAAAGCTGGGTAAACGACTTTTAAACCTGGTGTTTTAGTAAACCAAGCTTCGTTTGTTTGCGAATGAAAAGGTCCTGCTTGTGTCCCGCCACCACAAGGCATTCGAACCACAACATCTGCTTTTTCCTGCCAACGGTAATGTGTTTTGGCTAATAAATTTACTATTGGATTAAACCCTGTAGAAACAAAATCAGCAAATTGCATTTCTACAATCGCCTTATACCCGTTGATGGACAATCCCATTCCTGCCGAAACAACGGCACTTTCACAAATGGGCGTGTTGCGAACCCGTTCTTTGCCAAACTGCTCAACAAATCCATCGGTAATCTTGAAAGCTCCTCCATATTCAGCAACATCTTGACCCATAATGACCAAATTGTCATAGCGCTCCATAGACTGTCGCAAACTGCTGGAAATAGCATCTATAAAACGAATATTTTTAACTTCATCAGAATGTTTAACTTCCTGATATTGATAGGATTTGTAAACGTCACTTAATTCTTCATCGTAAGAGGCTTCAATCTCTGGTTCAGCATTGGCAAGAGCCAGACTTTCATCAATTTCGGCCTTGATTTCGCTGCGTAAAGCGGTATCAAAATCGTCGGAAAGAATTCCATTTTCGGATAAAAATTTCCTGTAATTCTCCACCGGATCTTTAATGGCCCATTCATCCATTAACGCTGAAGGAACATATTTAGTGCCACTCGCCTCTTCGTGCCCGCGCATTCTAAAGGTTTTGAATTCCAATAAAACGGGTCGGGGATTCACAATCATCGAAGCTTTCAATTCCGATAATTTGTTATAAACATCCAGAATATTATTCCCGTCGATAATGTGACTTTCCATTCCGTAACCAATGCCTTTATCAGCTATATTCTCACAACGAAATTGTTCGTCTGTTGGTGTAGATAATCCATAACCATTGTTTTCGATGACAAACATCACGGGCAATTCCCAAACAGCGGCAATATTCAAGGCTTCGTGAAAATCACCTTCACTTGTAGCGCCTTCACCAGTGAATACAGCAGTTATTTTTCCGTTTTGCTGCAGTTTGTTGGCCAAAGCAATCCCATCTGCAACGCCCAATTGCGGACCCAAATGCGAAATCATCCCGATAATTTTATATTGCTGTGTTCCAAAATGAAAACTGCGGTCACGACCTTTAGTAAACCCATTGGCTTTGCCTTGCCATTGAGAAAAAAGGCGGTACAAAGGAATATCCCTTCCTGTGAAAACACCCAAGTTTCGGTGCATTGGTAAAATATATTCATCTTGATCCAAAACTGCCGTAACTCCTACAGAAATAGCTTCTTGACCAATTCCGGAAAACCATTTAGACACTTTTCCTTGTCGGATGAGAATCAACATTTTTTCTTCGATTAATCGTGGTTTTACCAATCTTTTGTATAAATCTAATAATTGATCGTTGGTAAGATTTTTTCTGTCGAAATTCATTGAAGTAGCTTTTTTAATGTGGATCAAAAGTATAAAAAAATAACAGTTTAGCCTTTAATTGTTATATTTATATTGTTTTTAGGTAACAATAAAACATAAGGGCTATTAGAATAGTGCAGTTTTTTAAAAATTATCGCAATCCTGCAAGGTTTTCAAAACATTGTAGGTATCATTTTTCAATAATTTCATACCTGCAAGGTCAAAAAAAAGACCTTGCAGGAGTGACAATTATGATATATAGGCAAAAAAAATATACTTATTATTCTAAAACTAGGATAGTGATTTAGCTGTTCGACTTTTAACAAATTCTAGGCAATTGTTCTCCAATCAATGGACTTACCACTCTTTTTCCGCCAAAAGCACTTTCCAGAATGATTTTTGCTTTTGGGTCATCAGTAATTTTGCCAATTATGGAAGGATTTTGACCTACGGATTTTAAGATTTCCATAATCTCATTCTCCACTGATTTGGAAACAATACAAGCAAAAACACCTTCATTGGCTACATATAAAGGGTCTAAACCAAGGATTTCACAAGCGCTTTTGACTTGAGTATCCACAAGAATTTTTTCGTCTTCCAGAAGCATTCCAAGATTACTTTCGGTGGTGATTTCGTGTAAAACAGAAGCTAATCCACCACGTGTGGCGTCTCTCAAGAAATGAATATCGTCGCCGCATTGATCCATTAATTTTTCTACTATAAAATTGAGGTTGTTAGTATCGCTGAGGATTTCGCTTTCAAACTGCAGTCCTTCTCTTTCTGACATAATTGCCATTCCGTGAGAAGCTATGGGCATATTGACAATTATGGAATCTCCAGATTGAATTCGGCTTATTTTTATGTTCGCTTTTTCGTGTAAAACACCAACACCGGAGGTATTGATATAGATCTTGTCTCCTTTTCCTTTTTCAACCACTTTGGTATCACCGGTAACGATAAACACACCCGCTTTATCGGCTGTTGCTCTAATGGATTTGATTATTTCTGTAAATTCATCCAATCCAAAACCTTCTTCAATAATAAACGCTAATGAAAGGTATTTGGGAATAGCACCACACATTGACAAGTCGTTAACAGTACCGTTTACGGCTAATTCTCCAATGTTTCCTCCTTTAAAAAAAATAGGATGAATGACATAACTATCAGTAGAAAAAGCTAATTTTCCCTGAATATCAAGAAAAGCACCGTCATGTCTCACATTAAGAATTGGATTATTTAAATGTTTGAAAATTACTTCATTCAAAAGTTTTGTGGTATGCTCCCCTCCGCTTCCGTGATGCAGATTTATTTTCTCTTTATTATCTTGTTGATTTGGCATTAATTATTGTTTTTTTATTGACTTTAAGTAAAGTCAACAGTTTTGGGGATATAATTCTCAAAAAATCTGAAATCAAAAATCGTTAATCTACAATCAAAAATCTAATCTATTCCTTCTCCTATTTGCTTCAATACGGTCATTGTAGCTTTAGCCTCTTCTTCGTTTATTACTCCAATGGCGGCTCCTACGTGAACCAACAAATAATCACCTATTTTGGCTTCTGGAACCAAGGCCAGATTGACTTCTTTGATAACTCCTTCAAAGGATACGCTTCCTATTCTGAAAGTTTCATCCAATTCAGCTATGATTTTTTCTAATTTTCCAGGTATGGCTAAACACATATCTTATGATTTTAATGATTTTTTTAAAAAAGTATACCAGGATTCCATTCCTTGGCCGGTATATGTGGACACTTCAAAAAATTCGAGATTTGGATTCACCTTTTTGGCATAATCCTTCAGTTTTTCAATATCGAATTTTAGATAAGGCAACAAGTCAATTTTATTGATAATACAAACTTGTGAGCCATGAAACATATCAGGATATTTTATGGGTTTATCTTCACCTTCAGTAATTGAAATTATGACAACTCTTATGTTTTCACCCAAATCAAACATCGATGGACAAACTAAATTCCCAACATTTTCTATCATCATTAAGGAACCGTCTTTTGGAGAAAGTTCTTTCACAGCTTTGGCAATCATTTCACTATCAAGATGACAACCTTTACCTGTATTGATTTGAATCACGGGAACATGGAGCGCCGCAATCCTGTCAGCATCATTGGTGGTTTGCTGGTCACCTTCTATGACGTTAAATGAAATTTCGCTTTTCAAATCGGCAATGGTTCTTTCTAGTAATGATGTTTTTCCGGAACCCGGAGAACTCACTAAATTGATGGCAAAGATATTCTTGGCTTCAAAATAACCTTTATTCCGCTCGGCCAATAAATCGTTTTTATGCAGAATTTCTCTTTCCAAATCAATTTCTTTGAATTGATGAGGACTGTGTTTATGATCGTCATCGTGATGATGGTGCTCGTGACCATGATCATGACTATGGGAATGTTCATGATGTTCGTGCCCGTGACTGTGCACATGAGAGTGTTGAGTAGCAGAACCATCCACTTTTGTGATTCGAACTTCATTGTCATCGGAACTGCATCCACAAGTTACACACATAATATAATTAGTTTATTATTAATTTCTTTATTTTTAACTCTTTACCCGAAATAATATTTTTAAACGGGCTATTGCATTTTGTACATGTATCATAAATTTTTTCTAATTTATATTCTGTATCACATTCTGCACAAATAGCAATGCCCTCTGGTTCAAATATAGTGATTTTTGAATCTTCTAAAACGGTATTTTTTGCAGCTAATTCCCAAACAAAATGTAAAGATTGAATTTCTACACCCGAAAGTTTTCCGATTTCTAAAATAATTTCAATTACTTTTTCTCCATTGGCAGCATCTACCTCATCTTCAGTAGTTTTGATAATAGAAGTTGCAATGGAGAGTTCATGCATAATCGTGTTCAGTTGATTAATCCTTAATTGTGTAATTCACAAATAAACTATTAAATATTATTATAATATATGATAAATATCATATTTTAATTATAATATATCTAATATTTTTGATACTTATTATAATTTTTGTGAAATTATTAATTTTATCAAACAACACATTATGGAACAAAAGATCAAAACAAATGAAACTTATTATGAAAGTATCGTTAGACAAGGATACAATCGAAGAGATTTTCTAAAATTTGTTGCGTTTATTGGAGCCTATATGGGTGTAGAATCCTCTACATTAGGTCAAATCGCAAAGTCATTATCAACAAAACCGCGATTGCCGGTTATTTGGGAACACTTTCAGGAATGTACCTGTTGTAGCGAATCTTTTATTCGTTCTGATCACCCTATTGTTGCTGATATTATTTTGGACAAAATTTCTCTTGATTATACCTTAACTTTAATGGCAGCATCTGGTCATCAGGCTGAGGCAGCTAAGAAAGCAACAATGGAAAAATACAAAGGTGAATACATCCTTTGTGTTGAAGGCTCTGTTCCTATGGGCGATGATGGAAATTATTGTTGTATTGCAGGTAGAAGCGCAATCGATATATTAAAGGAATCTGCTGCTGGTGCCAAAGCTATAATCGCTTGGGGAAGTTGCGCAACTACCGGTTGTGTTCAGGCGGCTAAACCAAATCCAACTGGAGCGGTACCGATTCAGGATATAATAAAAGATAAACCAATAATCAATGTTCCTGGCTGCCCTCCTATTGGTGAAGTTATGGCAGGGATTATTGTTCACGTTGTTGCTTTTGAAAGACTTCCTGAATTAGATAGTGCTGGTAGACCTAAAGCATTTTACTCTAAAAGAGTCCATGACAGCTGTTACAGAAGACCTTATTTTGATGCAGGATTATTTGTCGAAAACTTTGATGATGAAAACGCTAAAAAAGGATATTGCTTGTACAAAGTGGGATGTAAAGGACCAACTACTTACAATGCCTGTGGAAATATCAAATGGAACGGAGGCGTTAGCTACCCAATTCAATCAGGACATGGTTGCTTAGGTTGTGCTGCTAAAGGTTTCTGGGATGCAGGAAGTTTCTACTCTAGAGACCTAGCAATAGGTGGCGGAATCGAAAGTGATGCCGATACTTTAGGAAAAATAGCTCTTGGAGCTGTAGGTGTTGGTGTTGTTGCTCATGCTGCTCTTTCTAATGTTTCCAAAAGAAAAGAATTAGAAAGAAGAATCTCAGAAGGAATAAAAGTAGAAGAAAAAATTAAAGATTAATAAACCAAAAAATAGTATAAGATGGCAGAAAGAATCGTAGTTGACCCAATTACAAGAATTGAAGGGCATTTAAGAGCAGAAGTAGAAATTTCGGATGGAACTATAAAAGAAGCTTTTTTGTCCTCAACAATGGTAAGAGGTCTGGAAAATATTGTTAAAGGAAGAAACCCTAAAGATGTTTGGGCCTTTGTTCAAAGAACTTGTGGTGTTTGTACCACTGTACATGCAACAACGTCTGTAAGAGCTGTAGAAGATGCATTGGGAATCAAAGTACCGCCAAATGCTGAAATGGTTCGAAACATTATGACTGGGGCATTATATATCCATGATCATGTGGTTCACTTTTATCACCTTCATGCTTTTGACTGGGTGGATGTTGTAAGTGGCCTTAGTGCTGACCCTGTGAAAACATCACAGTTAGCTCAAAGTATTTCAAATTGGCCAAAAAGTTCTCCAGGATATTATTCAGATCTACAAAAAAGACTGAAAAAATTTGTAGAAAGCGGACAATTGGGAATCTTCGCCAATGGCTATTGGGGACACCCGGCAATGAAATTACCACCCGAAGCTAATTTAATGGCTACTGCGCATTATCTGGAAGCATTAGAATGGCAAAAAGAAATTGTAAAAGTTCATGCCATCTTTGGAGGTAAAAATCCACACCCTAATTATTTAGTTGGAGGTATGGCTTGTGCCATCAATTTGGATGATGCCAGCGGATTGAATGCTGAAAGATTGGCAATGGTTCAAAAACTGTTAATCCAAGGAAAACAATTTGTAGAACAAGTTTATATTCCGGATGTATTAGCAATTGCAGGCTTCTATAAAGATTGGGGAGCAATTGGTGGTTTCCATAATTTTATGAGTTTTGGAGATTTCCCAATGCAGGGTTATAACAATACCGACAATAGTACTTTCAAATTTCCATCAGGAGTAATATTAAACAAGGACTTAACTAAAGTTCATGACCTTGACTTGCGAAATTTAAAAACTGTAGAAGAATATGTAAATAATTCTTGGTACGACTATTCAGGTGATGGTGATGCTGGAAAACACCCTTGGAGCGGAGAAACCAATATTAATTATACAGGTCCAAAACCTCCTTATACGCATCTCGATGTAGATAAAAAATACAGTTATATCAAAACACCAAGATGGAAAGGTCAGGCAATGGAAGTAGGACCTTTGGCAAGAACATTAATTGGATATGCTTCGGGAAGACCTGAATACAAAGAAATTGTTGATGCTACCCTTTCTAAATTACAAGTTCCTGCAGCTGCACTTTTCTCTACTTTAGGAAGAACAGCAGCAAGAGCTTTAGAAACCCAATTAGTTGCTGACTGGAATCTGGAATTCTTTGATACCCTGATCAATAACATCAAAAATGGGGATGAAAGAATGGCAAATATGGAAAAATGGGAAACATCATCTTGGCCTTCAGAAGCTAAAGGCGTAGGTCTGGTTGAAGCTCCTCGTGGTGCATTAAGCCACTGGATCGTGATAAAAGACGGCAAAACCGAAAATTATCAACAAGTAGTTCCTTCAACATGGAATGCTTCTCCTAGAGACCCAAAAGGCCAAAGATCACCATATGAAAGCGCTTTATTAAACACTCCGGTGGCTGATTCTGAACTTCCATTGGAAATCATTAGAACAATTCATTCATTCGACCCTTGTATTGCTTGTGCCGTGCATTTGTATGATGAGAATGGAAACATCATTAATGAAGTGAATGACATCTCTGTGTGTAATGTATAATGTAACCTTTAAATAAAATTTTATGGCAACACAAGATTATAGAAGAGCCTATATTTGGCAATTGCCGGTTAGGATATTTCATTGGGCCAATGCATTATCAATAACTCTTTTAATCATTACCGGACTTTTGATATCTCATCCGCCAGGAATAATGTCCTCAGGAGAAGCTTCTACCCAGTTTTGGTTTGGATACATTCGTAAAATTCATTTTATGAGTGCTTATGTGATGGTGGCCGTCTTGATAATGAGAGTATATTGGTCATTTAAAGGAAATAAATATTCCAGTTGGAAGGTGTTTTTTCCCTTTGATAAAGAAGGATTAGTAAGCGTATGGCATACCCTTAAGCATGATATATTTCTTCAAAATGAAAAGGAATACGACTATAAAAAAAGTATCTTCGTTGGACACAATGACATTGCCGCTGTTTCCTATCTTGTTATGTTCATTCTGGCATTGGTTATGATTTTTACCGGATTTGGATTGTATTCAGATAATGCAACTTGGTTTCTGCCAAAAATGTTTGCCTGGGTTCCTGAATTTTTGGGTGGAGATATGAGCACCAGAGTTATACATCACTTGTCAATGTGGGGATTCATACTGTTTTCGCTAGTACATGTTTATCTCGTATTTTTCCACGATTGGTTAGAAGGTCGAGGCGAATCATCAGCAATGATAAGCGGTTATAAATTTGTAAGAGCCGAAAGGGCTAAGAATACACAAAAGAAAGATGCAGTAAAAGAAGGATAATTTAAAAATTCCCTGAGACCATCAGGGAATTTTTTTACAATATTAATTGGATAAAAATACAAACATGAAAGAAGAAATATTTCCGCATGTATCTGACAGTTTTCATAATAATGGAAATGATATTTTAATATTGGGAATTGGAAACTATTTAATGGGTGACGAAGGAGTTGGCGTTCATTTTGTCAACAATGTTGATGAATCCTCATTTCCAAAAAACATAACGTTTATGGATGGTGGAACAGGCGGATTCCTGCTTATCCCCTATTTAGAAAGTCACCGTGTAGCTATTATTGTGGATGCTACAATGGATGGAAAAGAAGCCGGAACGGTCTCACTTTTGAAACCAAAATTTTCAAATGATTTCCCTTTATCATTAAGTGGACACAACTTTGGATTAAAAGATATGGTCGAGATTTTGACAATGTTTGAAAGAATGCCGGACATTTATCTTTACACCGTTTCCATAGACAATATGGATCCTATGGTTACCATTTTATCTCCAAAAGTACAAGCTTCATTAGCTGTTGTAAAATCCAAAGTACTAGATTTAATCGAAGAATTAAAAACAAAAAATAATATTTTAATTGAATCCTGAAATTTTAGAAATAACTATTTCTGGAAGGGTTCAAGGTGTTGGATTCAGACCTTTTGTATATAATTTGGCTAAAAAGTACAATATAAAAGGTTTTGTAACCAATAGTGAAAGAGGTGTATTGATCAATGCGGTGGCAGAGCAAAACATTCTTGACGCTTTTTATGAACAAATATTCATTCAAAAACCGCGAAGTTCTGAGATTACATCTTCTAAAAAAAACAGTATTCCTCAAACAGAAATATTTGATGATTTCTATATAAAACCCACGGCCTCCAGCCTACTTATTGATATTCCGTTGACTCCTGATTTTGCAATATGCGAAAGTTGCTCCAATGAAATTCTGGATGCGGAAAACCCAAGATATTATTATCCTTTTACGACTTGCACCCAATGCGGTCCAAGGTATACCATTACCAAAAAATTTCCTTTCGAAAGAATAAACAACAGCATTGATGAATTTACAATGTGTGAAAATTGTTCGCAGGAATACAAAAACAGTGATGACATTCGGTTTCATTCTCAAACAAATTCCTGCCCAAATTGTGGAATTACTTTAAAATTCACCGACAATTCAGGAGCAATCTTATCTCAATCAAATGCAGAAATATTCAAAATTATTGGCGAAAAATTAGCATTAGGAAATATAATTGCCCTAAAAAACACAGCTGGTTATGTTTTAATTTGTGATGCCACCAATGAAGCAGCCGTAAAAGAATTAAGAATCAGAAAAAAAAGACCAACAAAACCATTTGCTGTTTTATTTAAAGACACGAAAAGCATCAGTAATTATTTAAATAGTAGTGATTTAGAAGAAAATTTATTAAACTCAACAGAAGCTCCAATTGTAATTTTACCAATAAAAAATACATTGGATTTAGCTGTTAACCAAATTGCTCCAAACCTTGAAACTATCGGTGCGATGATTCCAAACTCTGGAACATTAAAATTGGTAATGGAAAATTTCGATAAGCCAATTATTGCCACTAGTGCTAATTTTCATGGCTCACCAATATGTCGTTCTGAAAAAGTTGCTAAAAAAACTTTAAAAGAAATTGCCGATTATTTTCTGCACAATTCCTTGAATATCCTTCATCCCCAAGATGATTCTGTAATGAAATACACAGAAAAACATTCTAAAAAAATAATATTGAGACGTTCTCGCGGTTTTGCTCCTAATGTATTGGAATTCAAAACCCCGGAATGCAATAAAAAAATACTCTGTTTTGGCAGCGATTTAAAAAACACTATCACCATTTTACCAAACAGCAATTGCTATGTAAGCGAATACATTGGAGATTTAGCAAATTATGATACCTATTTAAGATTTGAAAAAACAATAGAAAATTATACCCGAATATTCAGTTTTGAACCAGAAATAGTGCTATTCGATGCTCATCCAAAATATGTGAGTTCAAGATTAGCAGAAAGTTTCGTTCATCAGGAAAACACTATTCATTATCAAAAAATTCAACATCATAAAGCACATTTCGCTGCGATTCTTGGCGAAAAAAATCTGTGGAAATCCGAAAATAAAATCCTAGGAATTATTTGGGATGGAATTGGTTTTGGAGACGATGAACAAATTTGGGGTGGAGAATTTTTCGAATATCACAATAAAACCATCAATAGAATTGGTCATCTGGACTATTATCCTTGGGTTCTAGGCGATAAAATGTCTAAAAACCCTAAGATTTCAGCTTTGTCTATAAGTGATTCAAATCCATATTTTCGAAAATATTTTGATGATAACGAGTGGAATATTTATTCAAAAGCGATTCAAAATCCAAGTATAAAAACATCATCGATGGGTAGATTATTTGATGCTGTGGGGTTTGTCCTCGGATTTCATCAACCCATTTCCTTTGAAGGTGAAGCAGCTATTTATTTGGAAAAAATAGCTCAAAAGCAGTATTCAGCTTCTAAAAAGGAGCTCATTAATTATCTGGAAAATATAGAATTTAGCAATAATAACATTCCAACAAAACTACTTTTCGACCAAATAATTACTGCAAAAACCAATGGAATTCCTCCTGGAGAAATTGCCCTGAATTTTCACTATACACTAATTAAGTGTATCGAAAAGATTGCTGTAAACAATAAAATTCATACATTAGCCTTTAGCGGAGGAGTGTTTCAGAATTCATTACTTGTCGATTTGATTATTGAATTATTATCAAACAATTTTGAGGTACATCTTCACGAATATGTATCACCAAACGACGAAAATATCTCTTTCGGACAATTGAATTATTATTTAAATATAGAAGACTAACATAAATATCATCCAATAAAAATGAATATAAACGAACTATTAGGAACCATAGGAAAAACAGATGAATCTGATAAAATTTCCTATTCTGCAGGAGTAATTATGGCACAAAGCCTAAAAGACATTGGGTTTGACGAAATAAAATACGATGATTATGTCGAAGGTATGAAGTCTGTTTTTAATGATTCTTATCCGAAGATTACCCAAAAAAGAGCCATAGATATTTTTCAAAACTATGTGGCATTGCTTCAGGAAGATTTGAAAGATAAAAATGCTGAATTAGGTAAAAAATTCTTGGAGGAAAATGCCAAAAAAGAAGGGGTTATCACTCTCGAAAGTGGTTTACAATTCGAAATTCTGGAGCAAGGAACTGGAGAAATTCCAACTATTAACGATACAATAAAAGTAATTTACGAAGGTTCGCTTTTAAACAAAGACGTATTTGATTCGACTAAAGATACTGGTGCTATAGACTTGCAATTGGCGGAAACCATTTTGGCCTGGCAAGAAGCCTTGCTACTGATGCCTGTGGGTTCACGTTGGAAATTGTACATTCCGCATCATTTAGCATATGGAGAATTTGGCGCACAGCCAATGATTCAGCCGAATTCGACTTTGATTTTTATTATTGAATTGTTGGAAATAGTTTAAAAATATAATTTTTACTATGAAATATTTAACCGAATACAGAAATCCAGAACTCGTAAAATATTATTTATCAGAGATAAGTAAAATTGTGACGAAACCTTGGAACATAATGGAAATTTGTGGCGGTCAAACCCATTCTTTGGTAAAAAATGGTTTATTGGATTTACTCCCAAAAGAAGTGAGAATGATTCACGGGCCGGGTTGCCCGGTTTGCGTTACCCCTATTTCATTGATTGATAAGGCAATTGAATTGTTGAAACAAGGAGTTGTTGTTTGTTCTTTTGGTGATATGATTCGGGTTCCGGGTTCAACAAAAAGTCTTCTCCAAGCTAAAGCGGATGGTGGAGATTTAAGAATTTTGTATTCACCTCTTGAAGCAGTAAATATTGCTGCAGCAAACCCGGACAAGGAAGTAGTTTTCTTTGCCGTTGGTTTTGAAACCACCGCTCCAAGTAATGCGCTGTCAGTGGTACACGCTCATAAATTGGGTTTAAATAATTATTCTATTCTGGTTTCTCATGTATTGGTTCCACCCGCAATGGAGGCTATTTTATCAGACAAGTTTTGTACCATCGATGCGTTTTTAGCGGCGGGTCACGTTTGCACGATTATGGGATTGGATGAATACCATCCCATTGCTGAGAAATATAAAATTCCGCTTGTGGTTACAGGTTTCGAGCCTGCTGATTTAGTTCAGGGAATTTATCACGCCGTACTTCAATTAGAAAATGGCGATTATTTCGTTGACAACCAATACAAACGAATGGTAAAACCCGAAGGAAATCTAAAAGCCAAAGAAGTGATTTATGATGTTTTTGAAATTGGCGAACAAGAGTGGCGAGGTATTGGAAAAATTCCGGAAAGTGGTTTTGTTATGACCGAAAAATATAAAAAATACGATGCCAATAAAAAGTTTTCCATTGAAGTAACACATAGCGAAAAAGATAAAAACTGCATTGCGGGTGAAATCTTAAAAGGAATTAAAAAACCACACGAATGCCCTGAATTTGGTAAAAATTGCAAGCCTTCAAACCCTCTTGGCGCACCAATGGTTTCTTCTGAAGGAGCTTGTGCGGCATATTATCACTATTCCGTTTAGAATATGATTGGATTCATTATAACGGCCTATGCTGGCTTAGAACACGCTTTTGAAGCTGATCATTTATTGGCAGTCAATAGCTTGGTAACCAATAGAAACAATCTCAAAGAATCTGTAAAAGACGGCGTATATTGGGGAATTGGTCACACATTGACCATTTTCGTCGTGGCAGTTTTGATGATTGGTTTTAAAATTGCTGTCAGTGAATCGGTTTTTAATTATCTGGAAGCGGCTGTTGGATTAATGTTGGTTTTTTTGGGAATGTATCGTTTGTCTAAATTATTTAAAAAAAACACCCATACACATACCTACTCGCACAGTCACACGCTTTCCAATTCGGATTCAGTGAGCCATTTACATTCCCATACCTATTCTCACGCTCACATAGTTACAACTTCAAATCACACCCATCCTAATAAATCAAATAGTTTTAGTGCTGCTTTTGGAGTGGGTTTGGTTCACGGTCTGGCAGGAAGCGGAGCATTAGTAGTACTTGTTCTTTCGCAGATGAAAACTACTTTAGAAGGATTGTTGTATATATTAATTTTTGGTGTAGGTTCTATTGTTGGAATGTTTATTGCCTCAGGATTATTTAGTCTTCCTTATGGAAAATCGATTTTGAAATCTCAAAAACTACAAATCGGTTTGATTATTATTTCTTCATTACTTTGTGTTTTTTATGGAGGTCACGTGATTTATAAAAATATTTTCTAAAATAATTTCCCAAAGTAAAAATGATTATTGTTTTGGTTTACCAAATTGAAATATTCCTTAAATTTGTATAAAACAGCCTGTTATGGAAATCCGAATCGAAGCAGTTCAAATTGCCGAATTATTCAATATCAAGAAATTTCGTGCCGAATTTCGTGCCGAAGAATTTTCAGGTTCCACTTCCGAAGTTTTTTATGCGCTGACGGAAACCAACCGATATTTATATGTTTTTGATTATGGCGTGGTAGTTTTTGCCAATTATGATACAGTTGCCAAAAGTGAATTCGTACAATTCATAAAAAAATACGCTACCACTTTAGTAAATATAGATTTGACCGAGGAATACCGAATCATTACTGATGAAAGATTGAATAAAATTTTGGTTAAAAACGATTATGTCACCGTTCCTCAAATTGACTCTTCCCTATTGCGGATAGTAATGCTCAACATAGGTCAATCTGTCGCTCTCGAACATTATGAAGTCTTGACAGATGAACTCATTACATCTTCTAAACATTATATTCAGGAACTGGAACATCACGGAAAACTGAGCATTTCAAAAACCAATTTGCTGAAATATATTGGTAAAGTTTTGAATGTCAAAAACAGTATTGTAGATAATTTGTATATTCTGGATGATCCTAATTTGGTTTGGGACAACGAGGAACTCAATCTGCTCAATCGACATCTAAAGACAAATTTTGATATCAATCCACGCTTCAAAGACCTCGATTATCGATTACAAATTGTTGAAAATAACCTGACCCTTTTTACCGATGTACTAAATGTTCGGGAAAGCAACCGCTTAGAATGGATCATCATCATTTTAATCCTTATCGAAATAGTGATTGCCTTATTTTTTCATTAAAAAAATTATAGGATTGTTCGCCTAGCTCAGTAAATATTTTTATTATATTTTTTTAAACCATTAAGAAATTAAGAAAATTAATTTGTTAGCCTTAATGAACCTTAATTTCTTAATGGTTCAATGAGAAAAAAAATATTTTTTCAAACAAACAAGATTTTTGATTCGTATTAGTAACGAATAGTCATAAATTATTATGGATTAATTTTTTCCAATGTCAAGCCTGAAATAACAGATTTATTTTTCTTTAAAACATTGGTTTTACTGGCATACTGATCGTCTTTCTTTATCAAAAGCCAGGCATTTTTTTGCCTGATTTTAAGTCTTACTAATGCAAATTCCCCTTTTAATTTCTTTCCGTTCAGAATAAAACTAACGTGTCCTTCTTTCAAATTCTCTTTAAATTTTTTTATAATTTCTCCTTCATTTTGTTCATCAGCTAAAGTATAGGTTCCACTATCCCAAACGATAACAGTTCCCGCACCATAATTTCCTTCTGGAATTGTACCTTCAAAATTCTTGTAATCAATTGGGTGATCTTCAACCATAATCGCGAGTCGCTTTTCTTGGGGATTCATTGATGGCCCTTTTGGAATGGCCCAACTTTTTAAAACACCATCCATTTCAAGACGAAAATCATAGTGTAAATGCGAAGCTGCGTGTTTCTGGACTACAAAAATCAATTCGTTTTTTGATTTGTTTATCTCACCTTTGGGTTCGGTGGTAGAATCAAAATCTCTTTTTTGTTTGTATTTACTTAAATCCATTGCAAATAGGGATTACAATTAAACTAAATTAAAGTTACGATTTTAAAATTAATTTCCTGTAAGAAACCCAAATTGTTTAAACGCAAAAACGAGAATGCCTTTTAGAACATTCTCGTTTTGTAAATTTATTCAGGAATTTTGTTTAATCTTTCACTCCTAATTTTGTCAAAATTGAACCAAGTAAACACCATTTTGTGATGGAAGATTGAAGGAGATTCGCTCCTACAAAAGCAGTGAACCATAACCAATTTTGATTAACATAAATGGATAATAATAAGCTTGCTAGAATAAATGTTCCTGCGAAAGCGTGAATAAGTCTATTTTTCATAATGTCATTGCGAGGTACCAAGCAATCTCGTCCTCTTTTTTTAATTGTTATTAATTAGATTTTTCAATATTCAACATTGCCAAGTGAATGTGCGAAGCAGTTTTTTGTTTTTCATTGAATTCAGCCACGATGTCAAAAACGGTATCCACATTTCCTTTTTCTACAAAAGCATAAAATAAAACCGATTCGTTTTCTTGCATATTGGTGGCAAACCAATTGCCTTCCATTGCCTCTCCTGAGCTGTCTTTAAATCCGTTTACATCTCTGTAAGAAAATGATTTAACTCCTGATTTTTTAAAAATTTGTTTAATGTCTTTTTCAAATTCTTTTACTGCGGTTAATAATAATAGCTTCATATTTTTTAGGTATTAGGTTCTTTTTCTTCGGTTGTTAATGAATCAATTTCAGCAGTGGTTTCCCATTTTTTCCTTTCAGTAATATAATAAATAACGGGTACTACAAGCAGGGTTAATACAGTGGAAACAATAGCTCCAAAAACCAATGATATCGCCAATCCTTGAAAAATAGGATCAAATAAAATGATGGAAGCTCCAATAACAACTGCTCCTGTGGTCAATAAAATTGGCGTAGTTCGTACGGCTCCTGCTTCAATAATAGCTTGTTTGATTGGAACTCCTTCGTTCAGTCGGATTTCGATGAAGTCTATCAGCAAAACCGAGTTTCGAACCATAACTCCCGCCAAAGCAATCATTCCAATAAAGGAAGTGGCTGTAAAAAACGCACTCAACAACCAGTGTCCAAAAACAATTCCGATTAACGAAAGTGGTATCGCAAGCATCATCACCATTGGTGTTTTAAAGTTTTGAAACCAACCTACAATCAACATATAGATGATGACAATCACCACCATAAAGGCTACACCCAAATCACGGAAAACTTCCAAGGTAATTTGCCATTCTCCATCCCATTTCACGGTGAAATCACTTTCATCTGAAGGTTGTTCCATATACAATTCATTGACTTTGTAGCCTTTTGGTACTTTCATTTTTGCTAGTTTCTCATTCATTCCCAAAATAGCATACACAGGACTTTCCAATGCTCCGGCCATATCAGCCGTTACATAAACCACACGTTTTTGATCTTTTCGATAAATGGTTTTCTGCAAAGTATCACGCACTACCTTAACCAAATCACTCACTGGAATCATATTCCCCTGACTTCCTTTAATTTTAAGGTTTTGAATGTCTTGCAAACTCGTTTTGTCTTTGTCGTCAAGCGAAAGTACGATCCCCACATTGTCGTATGAATTTTCATCGTACAAGTTAGAAACCGGATATTCTTTAAGCAAATAGGTCAGATTTCCAACGACTTGTTGTGGAGCAATTCCGTTCAGCATCGCTTTTTCTTTATCAACTTGCAGTTTGTATTCGACTTGATTGTCTTCAACTGTCCAATCTATATCTACTATATCCGATGTGTTTTTCAGAATGTCCTTTACCTGATTCGCTACTTTTATCTGTTCCTTGTAATTAGGTCCATAGATTTCGGCAACTAAAGTCGACAAAACGGGTGGTCCTGGCGGAACTTCAATAATTTTTACATTCGCACCATATTTCTTGGCAATCTTCTGAATTTCAGGACGCATTTCTTTGGCGATATCGTGACTTTGCAGTTTTCTGTCGTCTTTGTGCAACAAATTAACCTGAATATCGGCCATATTACTGCCACCTCGCAAATCATAATGACGAACCAATCCGTTGAAGGTAATTGGTGCCGAGGTACCAATGTAGTTTTGGTAATCCACCACTTCGGGTTTGGTCGAAAGATACTGTGCAATTTCTTTGGTTACAGCTGCAGTTCTTTCCAATGTAGTTCCTTCGGGCATATCAATTACCACCTGGAATTCATTTTTATTATCAAAAGGCAGCATTTTTACCACAACCGATTTGGTAAAAAACATCGTCACCGAACCAATTAATAAAACGACTGTTACGATTAAAAGAATTCTTCTTTTTGAATTGCTTTCTAATAAAGGTCTTTCCAGTTTGTTGTATATTTTGTACACCCAGCTGGTTTCCATTCCTTCATCGTGTTTGTGCTTTTGCTCGTCTTTCTCTTGTAATAAATGATACCCCAAATAAGGTGTAACTGTCAATGCCACAAACAAGGACAAGATCATCGCAATCGAAGCACCAATAGGCATTGGACTCATATAAGGCCCCATCATTCCGGAAACAAAAGCCATTGGTAATATAGCTGCAATTACGGTAAATGTTGCCAAAATCGTTGGATTTCCAACTTCATTTATCGCATAAATCGCCGCTTGCTTAAACGGCAGTCGCTTCATCTTGAAATGTCGGTGCATATTTTCAGCAATAATAATACTATCGTCGACCACAATTCCCACCACAAAAACCAAAGCAAAAAGCGTGATTCTATTTAAGGTATAACCCAATAAATAATAAGCAAATAAAGTCAAAGCAAATGTCAACGGAACAGAGAAAAACACAACTAATCCGCCTCTCCAGCCCATCGCTAAAATCACTAAAAAGGTTACAGCAATAATCGCAATTCCCAAGTGCAGCAACAACTCACCCACTTTATCCGAAGCCGTTTCTCCATAGTTTCTGGTCACTTCAACGTGAACATCAGCTGGGATTAAATTCTTCTTCAATTGCTCCACTTTGGCAATGATTTTCTCCGATATTTTCATCGCATCAGCTCCTTTTACCTTTCCAATAGAAATAGTAACAGCTGGATATTCCGATTTGGTGGTTTTGAATTTTTCATTGGCTTTACCATATCCAAAAGACACATAACTTCTGGCCGTAGAGGGTCCGTCTTCAACTGTAGCTACTTGTTTTAAATAGACAGGCATATTTTTGTTTACGCCTACAACCAAGCTTTCTACATCTTCTGCACTCGAAAGGAATTTCCCTGTAGTAACTAGATATTCCTGGTCATTATTGACAAAACTTCCTGATTGCGAACTGCCGTTATTGGCTTGAATCATTCCCATAATTCCCAAAGCATCCACGCCATTTTCAGCCATTTTATCTTTGTCCAGAACTACTTTTAGTTCACGATTTCGACCACCAATTTCTTTAGTTATGGCAACGTCTTTTACTTTTTCTACTTCCGAAGTCACTTCCTCGGCAATTTGGCGCAACTGGAAATCATCCATGTTTTCGCTCCAAAGTGTTAATCCAAGCATAGGCACATCGTCAATAGAACGTGTTTTTACTATGGGTTTATACACTCCTTTCGGAAACATGTCCTCGTGTTTAGCCAACTCGTCATACAATTTCACATACGAACGCTCCACGTCTTGACCTACATAAAACTGTACAATCAATAGTGCCTGACCGTTCATCGCCATAGTATGTACGTGCTCCACACCTTTGATATTTGAAATGATTTTTTCCAATGGTTTGGCCACACGATTTTCCACTTCCGTAGGACTTGCTCCGGGATAACCCACCAATACGTCGGCCATCGGAACATTTATTTGCGGTTCTTCTTCCCTTGGGATCAGAAACGAACTGTACACGCCAATGATCATCAAACCAACCATCAACAAAATGGTTAATTTCGAATTGATGAAAAAATGGGCTATTTTACCTGAAATACCTTCTTGCATATTTTTTTATTTAAAGTTTAAAGTTTCAGGTTGTTCCCCAAAACCGAATACTGATTTAACTTTATTGAATTCTATAACTATTTTTTTAAACGCATAGAAACATAGTTTTTTTTGATGTCTTTAAGACGTTTCACTTTGTTAAAGTGAATCATAGCTATGTGAACCCAAGAATTGGGTTATCCAACTCTTTTTTCTATGTTTCTATGTGTTTCAATTTTTCTTTTTTGAAACTCTGGAGCTACTATCTGCTGCTTAACACTTTTTACTGTTCACTGAAAACAGATTACAGAATAGTAACCAAAGCTCCGTTAAATAGCTTCCCTTCAGCCGAAACGATATATTGCTCATTGGCTGATAATCCGGATAATACTTCCACTTGATTGCCAAAAGTTTTCCCTGTTCGCAACCATCTTAAAATAGCTATATTTCCTTCCCCAATCGTGTAAACTCCGGTTAATTGACCTTGTCTTACCAAAGCACTTTCTGGCACTAGCAGCACCTCGCTTTTTATAATTTGCACTTTATTTTCAACCGGAAATTGTACATTGACAAACATTCCGGATAATACCGTATTATCAGTTTTATCCAAGTTTATTTTAACTAAATACTGTCCACCGGTATTCGTTGCTGACAAACTCACTTCACTCACTTTACCGGAAAGTGTTACATTCGATGATTTTACCAAAACTTTCACCGCCATTCCTTTTTTGATGGAAGCAATATCATTTTCAGAAACCATTGCGGTAACTTGTAATCTTGATGCACCTTCCACGCTTACTAACGGCATTCCCGGATTGGCCATATCGCCTTCTTTAACGAAAGTATTCGTGACCGTTCCTGAAAACGGAGCCGTGATATTCGAATAAGAAAACTGAGCCAACACTTCGTTACGCATTTGTTTGGCTCCTTCTAATCCTGCTTTCGCCATTTCGTAACGAGCCGTCATATCATCCAATTCTTTTTGGGAAGCACTTTGTTGTTGGAACAAATTCACAAAACGATCAAAGTCTTTCTTGGCATTGTTGTAACCTGCAGTCGCTTGTAAAATACTGGCATCCACCTGTGCTTTTTTGGCTTGTAAATCGCTATTGTTGATGCTCACTAATAATTGACCTGCTCCTACTTTTTGTCCCACTTTCACGTGAATTTTGGTAACATAACCCATCATTCGAGTACTGAGATTAGCACTGTTCTCGGCTTCAATTTTTCCGCTGGCGGTTATAAATCCGCCATCGGCATTTTCAGAAACACCGCTTACTTTTACAGCAATTGCTGGTTCTGCCTTAATCTGTTCTTTTTTGTCTCCTCCACAAGAAGTTAATAAAACTGCGGAAATGGAAAGGATTGCTATTATTTTTTTCATAGTTTATTGTTTTTGTTATTTATAATCCTGCAAGGTCTTTTTTTTGACCTTGTAGGTTTCACTCTATATATTTTTATACCTACAAGGTTTTGAAAACCTTGCAGGACAGAGTTTCGTTATTTTGTTAAAAATTGTAAATATTGTTGAGTAAAATCATATTCGAAAACCGCTTGCAGTACTTCCAGTTCTTTCTGGAACATTTGGGTTTCTGCTTGCAATAAATCGGTTGTTTTTTCTAATCCTTGTGTGAATCGGTTACTTCTGATTCTGTAGGCTTCCTGAGATTGTTCCAAAGCTAATTTTTCTAAATTCACCTTGTTTTCGGCATCTTTTAACTGTCGATTCGTTTTGTTAAGTTCCAATTGGCTTTGGGATTTGTATTGTTGGTTTTCCATTGCAGATTTTTGATAATCAGCTTTGGCTTTTTCCATTTTCCCAATGGATTTATAACCGTCAAAAACCTTCCAAGACAATTGAGCACCTACCAAATAACCTTGTGCATTGGTTCCAAAAAGTGTATCGTCGTATATTTCATAACTTCCAAAAGCATTCAATGTTGGCAGGAAATTCATTTTGCTCGATTGATACATTTTGGCATAAGCCTCAGCCGATTTATCCATTGCCAGAATGTCTTTTCTATTTCCGGAAACGGTGGAATTAATACTTGAAATAGCGATGGTATTATCTAACTCTTCCAATGGTTTATAAACTTTATTGGTATTGTCTTCATTTAAAAGAAAAGCCAAATAATCAGAAGCATTTTGCACATTGCTTTTGGCATATTGCAACTGGTTTTTGATTTCGTTGACACGAACTTGCACCGACAATAAATCCGTTTTTTGAAGGATTCCTTGTTTGAAATAGTTTTCTACTAGTTTCAAATTGGCATCAGCCGTAGCATTAGCTTTTTCCAAAACTTTTACGGCTTTGTAAGCCAATTGCAATTGCATAAAAGATTTGTTGACTTCTAATTCTAAATATTCTGTGCTACGTTCCGTTTGCAATTGATAGGCTTCCATTTTGGATTTGGCGGCTTGTCTTCCATACAATCCATCTACATTGATTAAAGGTTGTAAAACCTCAATTTTAGTGGTATAGTTTTGTGTTGCAGACGGATTATTCAACAAAGCCGGATTAAAATCCGAAGCAGTTAGAACTTCCTGATTCAATTTTGAACCAAAAGCCATCAAGGGATTTGTGGTTGAAATAGCGGTATGCGAAGCCGAAATACTAGGCAAGAATAATGCATTTGATTGTCGATAATCTGCTTGCGCCGATTTGAATTCCTGATTAGCAATCTTGATTTGCATATTTTTTTCGGAAGCTTTTAACCAAATATCCTTTTTGGAAATGGTCAAAGTATCCTGTGCAAAACCTAAAGTCGAAATGGAAATTGCTCCAATTAATAGTATTAAATTTATTTTCCTCATAATTGATTTATCTGATTATGGGACAAAGATATATTCGCAAAAAAAGAAGTTCAGTAACAAGTGTTACACAGACTAGCACAAAATGAAAAAACATCTCGAAAGGAGATGTTTTTGATATATTTTGTCATTAATTTAAGAAAAAAAATGATTAAAGATTTTTGATTAACGATTTTTGATTTCAGATGTATAAGACTTGTAAAAATCGACAAATTTTTATTTACTTACACAAAATCTGAAATCTACAATCGTTAATCTACAATCGTTAATCTACAATCAAAAATCCCTTAGCTTTATGATATTAACCGCGTCCCAAAATCCTCATCTCCTACTCTCTCCAAACCACCATTTGGCTTTGTAAACTTTCTTCTTTAAACCAAACTTTTTGATGGAATATTTCTTGATATGTGCAACCAAATCATCAACAGAATCAGTCACAAAAAGCAATTTCATATCTTCTGGGCTGATGGTTTCGTGTTGTATCATCATTGCAATGTGTTCGCACAAATCTTTATGGTATTCTTTGTCAAAAATAACGACAGGAAAACCGGCAATCATTTTGGTTTGAATTAAGGTCAAAGCTTCAAACAATTCGTCCAAAGTGCCAATTCCTCCAGGCATTACAATAAAAGCATAGGAATATTTCACAAGAATCACTTTCCGGACAAAAAAGTAGGGAATATAAATCCATTTATGAAGATATGGATTTGGTTTTTGCTCCACGGGAAGTACGATATTACAACCCACAGAATACCCGCCGGCTTCATAAGCACCTTTATTGGCAGCTTCCATAATTCCGGGGCCGCCACCTGTCATTACCGTAAATCCTAATTTTGCCATCGCAGCACCTATTCTCTCGGCATCCTGATAATGATCCATTTCGGGACCAAAACGTGCCGAACCAAAAACCGTAATACAAGGTCCTAGAAAGTGCATTTTACGAAAAGCTTTTATAAAATTAAAGAAGACTTTAAACACAAAAACCAATTCCCTAAATCGGGAAAGTGGTCCTTGAAAAAATCGGTATTCGTCTCTTGAAAGTCTGTAGTGTGGCGTCTTTTTCATAGCAACTATAAAGTTACTAAATAGTTTTTTTATAACTCCAAAAGACTATGCCATTTAATGTAAAAGTTTTATTTCCAAATATTTAAATAATAATTACAAGATTAATTTTTGGTAAAAAAAAGGTATATTTGGTTTCATCAAAGTTTAACGATTGTTACACAAAGCACCCAAAACTGGGTAGATTATAGTCGTTATATATTTGGTAACTAGATTCTCTGCCGCTTTTGACGAACCCTAACTTCATAAAATGGTACTTCAAGAATACATACCAAGTTTAATTCTGTCTGAACACATTCGTACTTTCAGACTAGTGCATTATGAGTATAAATTTGATGGCTCGCTACCCATTAAAGCCTATCCGCCAAGACCTGAACAATGTTTGAGCTTTTATGCAAGAGACTTTGAAACTGTTGAATATCAAAATAGTGGAAAAAAGACAGGCAATCTTTCGACGGTTTTGTTTGGACACCAAACAGAAGTAACGAATCGTTTTGTAGGTAATAATTTTTTACTGATTCAGGTGGTTTTCAAACCAGGTGGTTTATACAGACTGACGGGTATTCCCTCCAATTATCTTACCAATCAATATGTCGAAGCTGAAACCGTTTTTTCAAAAGAAATTAAACAAGTGAATGACAAGATAAATGACTGCAAGACATTCATCCAAATGATAGCAGTGGTTGAAGCATTTTTGCTTAATGAGTTAAAGCGAAATGGTTTGGACATACATCCTTTAGACATAGCTACAACGAATCTTTTTACAAGCGAATGGATACCAAGCGTTGATATTTTGGCAAAAAAAGCATACCAATCTACGCGTCACTTGGAGCGGAATTTTAAGGAACGTATGGGCATTTCACCAAAATACTTTTTAAAGGTATTGCGCTTTGAGAATGCTTTTAGAATGAAAAATAAAAACCCTCAATTGGACTGGCTCACCATAGCTATTAATTGTGGATATTATGACTACCAACATCTTGCCAGGGACTACAAAGATTTGACAGGGCTTACGCCAAATCAATTTCACGAAATTGATTTGAAAGCTCCTGAAAGGCTATTTGGGGAAGCTGACACTTATTGAAATATGTCGCATTTGTACCACTGAACTTTCTTGTTGCTGTTTTTTCTTTGCATTCAACTTTAAACTATTTTAGTATGCAAAGACGAAAATTTATTGCAACAGCGGCTGCCTCCATTCCAGCCATTGCACTCGGAGGAAATCTTTCCGCTCCAGAAATCAGAACAGACAAAGGTTTTGTTGTAAAAGAAAATGAAAGCAGATTCAAAGAATCTACTGTGCTTTTTGGCGGCACAAGCCCTAACGACATTAAAGTGTCGAGCAAAGACACGGATGGAAAACTAACTGTATTTGAATACATAGGAAATGTAAAAGGTGGTCCACCTCTACATATTCACTACAAACAAGACGAAATTTTCTTTATCGTAGAAGGTGAATATACATTTAAGGTAGGTGAAAGCATTTATCAGTTAAAAAAAGGGGATACCATTTTTTTGCCAAGAAAAGTGCCACACGCTTTTGCACAAACTTCCGAAAAAGGCAAAATGTTCTTTATGTTTCAACCATCAGGTAAAATGGAAGATTTTTTTAGAAAACTTGCTACATTTAAAGGTCAACCTACGCCTGAAGAAGGTGCAAAATTATTTTCAGATCACGAAATGGAAGTAGTAGGTCCTCCTTTGGAAATTTGAAACATCCAAAAATTTAAATCGGTAATATATTGTATTTGCAATATGGTAGCTTGAGATATAACGCTCAATAGTAGTAATACTGTTGAGCTTTTGTGCTATATTCGACCACGACAGTGAAGATTCACAATCCGCTTCATTAATAACAGCATACAAAACAAATCTTTAATTCACTTTTTTATAACTCCAAACTGCGATTCCATTCAACGCAAAAGCATAAAAAACGATTATAAAAAAACGGTCTCGATATATCCGAGAATTTACTTTATTAAAAAAATAAAAAACTATTATTGAAAAACAAGACTTTAAGCATTGTTAATTAAAGTTAATAACAGTGAAATTAACTTCAAAATATGATAAATATCAATATTTAAGCGATTTCATGTGTCTAAATTTGTTTCCTAAATGATAAGAATTAATTTGTGTGATTTTTTCGAATAGATCTAATGATATTGTAATTTAAAAATAGGAATAATGAAAAAAAAACTACTCTCTTTGTTATTCATAAGCGTTTTTTTTGCTTGTAATCAAACGGAAAAAATAGATGAATCAAAATTTTCGCCACTACAAAAACTCGAAGAAGGAAACAAACGATTTGCTGCCGGAAAAGCCATTCATCCTGACGAAACCCTCGAGAGGTTGCGTGAACTGAAAAAAGGACAACATCCGTTTGCTATTGTGGTCAGTTGCTCCGATTCGAGAGTGCCTGCCGAACTTGTTTTTGACCAAGGTCTTGGAGATATTTTTTCGATTCGCACCGCAGGAAATGTTATGGGAGACTATGAATTGGGCAGTATTGAGTATGCTGTCGAACATTTAGATTGCAAATTAATACTAGTTATGGGACATAAAGATTGTGGCGCCATAAAAGCATTTATCAAATCTGATGGACATTATGAACATTTAGATCATATCAAAAAAATAATAGAATACATCGAAAGCGAGCAAGAAGAAAAAAATCTAGCCAGTCGTCATGAATTGAACATCGATAAAGCAATAGACGCCAATATTACACATGGAGTTAGTTTTTTAAGAACCTCTGAACCTATTTTGAAGGAATTCTACGATTCAAAAAAAGTGAAAATTATTGGGGCTTTGTATGATATTGAAACCGGTAAAGTGACTTTCGATAAGTGAAATTGATGATGATCTATTTTGGAATATAAAGAACAACAAAATAAAGATTTTTAATTCACTGTTTTAAAACTCCAAACCGCGATACCATTTAACGAAAATTCATAGAAAACAACAATAAAAAACGGTCTCGATATATCAGAAAACGTAGCGCCTTTAAGCATTACCATTCTAAAACATAATAAGCTAGTTACGCCAATATCTTTAAAATCGTAATACTTCAGTCATTATACCAAAACGGATTGTACTAATTTGATGTTGAAAATAAATATTATAGTAATCCATTCCGTGATATAATTGAACAAAGAAGCCTATATCTTCTAAAAATTTTGGATGATAATAGACTATTAAATTAAGATTAAGTCTGTTCAAATTAAACGTATCCCAGTCATTAATGTTGTCAAACATCCAAATAGTTTCTGCTTTTAGAGAGAAGTTTGCTTTTTGTTCTTTTCGATTTGTAAAATTACTTTTCATTGGAAGTTTATAAGCTAACAAAGAATTGTGCCACCGAATTCCGCTATATTGTCCGTGAAGTTCTTGTAGCATCCATTCCTTTGGATGAATTTCGATAGAACTTTTGATAGTTTTGAAAGCTTTAAGTTGGTTACTAAACGATGATTTCAAAAATCCGAATTCAAGATAATTTGTTGAAAAATTTCCTGTTTGCAAATTGATATCACCATTTTCGGTATAAAAAGCTCCTTCTTGACCATTGGAATGATGAGCAATTTTACCAAATAATGTTTGTTTGTTGGGAGAGTCTTTATTTCCTATTAAAAAATATAATGCTAGTTGAGGAATGTAACTAGGCGTTTTTACAGGATTAGAATATCCATCAAACATTCTTATAATGATTTGTGGTGTAAATACTGCCATTAATCTTGAATCCATACGTTCTCGAATTTTAAAGTTAGGACTTACATTTGCTTCAAATAGTAGAGGTTCTAAATTTCCAACATCAAAAGGAAAAGTCACATAACTTTCGCCCTGATTAATTTGGGCTATTTTATCCAGATTAAGACAAGTTATTGAATCTACTTTAGTTTGTGTAGATGCAATATTTGATATTAAAATAACTAACAAGAATAGCAGATTAAATTTTTTCATAAGAATGTTTCTATTTCTCTTTGACTCCATTTTTTAAATTCTATATATTTCAATTTTTAATTCTTTTAATGAATAATTTGTCCGTCAACCATTTCTATAATTCTATTTGAAGCTTTTGCAAAATCGTTATCGTGGGTTACTGCAATTATGGTTTGCCCAAATTCTTTCGATAATTGATGAAAAGTTTCCAAAACAATACTTGTATTTTTACTATCTAAATTTCCTGTGGGTTCGTCGCACATAATTATTTTTGGTTGATTTATTAAGGCTCTTGCAATAGCTACTCGTTGTTGCTGACCACCTGAAAGTTTGCTGGCGGGTTTTAGTGCTTGGTCTTTTATGCCTAAAAGTTCTAATTTTTTGTAGGCTTGATGTTCTATTTCTTGTGGCGAATATTTGCCTAATTTTAGAGCAGGAATCATTACGTTTTTCAAACACGAAAATTCTTGTAGCAAATAATGAAACTGAAAAACAAAGCCAATATTTTGATTTCTAATTGCGGCAAGATTATCTAATTTTTGCCCTGTTATTTTTTCGTTAGCAATAAACAATTCTCCTTCATAATCCGTATCCATTGTAGAAAGAATGTACAACAAAGTCGATTTCCCTGAACCTGATTTTCCTATTAATGTAATAAATTCGCTGTTGTATATCTCGAATGAAACATCGTTTAAGGCTCTGAATTTTTCGGGTACATAAAAGTATTTACTTATATGGTTTGTCTTTAAAATGACTTGATTTTTCATTATTTTCTAAATATTTCGATTGGGTCAATTTTTGCCGCTCCAAGTGCAGGAATATAACCTGCTCCAAGTGTAATTAGAATTCCAAGAATAGAACCCATAAAGAAAATTTGTGGTTCAAACCCTATAGGAAAATAATCTCTATCGCCACCAATATAAATGCCGCTTACAAATTTTATTAGTGCAGCTGCTAGAACTAAACCTATTGAAGTTCCTATAACTCCCATTATTAACGATTCTTTTAAAAAAATATTAATGACATCTTTTCCCGAAAAACCTGTGGCTCTCAGTATGGCAATGTCGTTTAGTTTTTCTTTGATGGTCATATTGATAATATTGTATATTCCAAACGCTGCCACTAATAAAATAGCCAGTGAAATAGCTCCAAACATTACTTGTCTTGTTTTTTTGCTTGCCATAGTTTGCTCATTTGCAGACTGCCAATCTTCTACTTTATAAATGGTTAAATCTTTTAGTTTTTTGGCATATTCTGGTGCTTTGTTTGGGTCTTTTGTATTCACCAAAATATCGGTTACATAACTGGAACTTTGATGCAATAATTGTTGCGACATTGCTAAATTTATGTATGATTTTGTTAAATCGATGTTAGAATTGCTGGTTTTAAAAATCCCTTCCACTTTCATTACTTTTACAACACCAATTGACGAAGTAAT
The DNA here is from genome assembly GCA_945874225.1 of Flavobacterium psychrophilum. Lineage (GTDB taxonomy): Bacteria > Bacteroidota > Bacteroidia > Flavobacteriales > Flavobacteriaceae > Flavobacterium > Flavobacterium psychrophilum_M. The sequence goes on along the minus strand of CAMCFT010000005.1, from coordinate 35,613 downwards.
ATTGATATTATCATTCAATTGAATGTTTAATTTTTTGGCAATTCCTACACCAATTAAGATTCCGTTTGGTGTTGCCAAAAGGTTTCGGATGTCGCCAGCTAACATTGTCGATTGTATGTTGAACATTGCATTGGCATCTTCAATATTTACACCAGATGCAACTCCATTTATTTGCGACGTGCCGTTGTTATAAAACAGATTTACAGATACTTGTGGAACTACCGTCACAATATCTTCCTGTTTTTTTAAATCGGCTATTATTTTTTCGGGGTTGATAAGTGTATTCGATAAATTGGCAATTTTCGGGTTAATAATTACGGTTGTGTAACCTGTATTACTTCGAGGAATTAACGGTTGGCTTAATATATCATCTTGATAAATTCTCAAGTGTGGTGCTGCTTTAAACAAGGATTCGTCAGAATAACGATTAAAACCAACAACCAACGAAATCATAAAAATAAATATTCCAATGCCTACTGTTACTCCCAAAGAGGCAATCATTGTTTGCTTTTTTCGTGTGAGCAAATGAGTTAAAGCAATTTCAGAATTTACATTTAGTTTCATTTTGTCTTATCTGTTATAATTATCGAATTCTCGTCTAATCCTTTTACTATTTCTACCCAATCATTAGAAATAAAACCTGTTTCAACTATTATTTCATCTCCACCTTTTACTTTTACTTTATTGCCATAACCCAAGTAATTTCTTGGAATAACCAAAACATTTTTTTTGTTTTTAATGATAATATTTCCCTGAAGTTGAGTTCCTGATATGTTAAATTCTAATGCATCTTCAAACTCCACTTTACAATAAAACGATTGCGATTGCTCGTCAAATGCCGGATATATTTCGGTTACAATACCATTGTAGTTTTTTTGCAATTGTGTATTTAACTGAATTATTACTTTTTGTTTCAGTTTTATTTTAGAAATATTACTTTCATCGACACTCAACAAAGCATACAGTTTTTTTTGACTTCCTATTATAGCAATAATGTCCCCTTTTCGAATATAATCGCCTAATTCTTTTTTTAACTCATATACTTTTCCTCCTACAACGGCTTTAATTTCATTAAAGTTTAAAGAAACAGTATTGGATTCTTTTTGCGATTTTTGTATAATTAATTGCTGATCTGCTTGTTGTTTTTGTAGTTTGTAATTTTCCTGAAGCGATAAAAAACTGGTTTTAGAATTGTCTAAATTCAGCACCGCATTTTCATATTCTAATTTTGAAACGCTATTGGTTTGATATAGTTTTTTATAGCGATCTGCTTGTTTTTCATCTTGAATGAGTTTTTGTTTGGCAAGTTCAAGATTGATGCTTGCTTGTTTTAGTGCTGGTGCATTCGATGTTGTATTAGCTGCTGCAATATTTAATAATTCAATTGAACTTTTAGCATTTATAATACTTTGTTCGTTATCAACTATTGCTAGGAGTTGATTTGTATTCACAATATCTCCTTCTTCAAAATTCAATTTTTTGATATATCCATCAGATAATGATGTCAGATTATATTGATTTTCTGGCACAAGAATGCCGGAAGCAAATACGGTTTCAGTAATATCTTTACGAATTGGTTTGGTTTCAATTATTTTTTTTCCGCAAGCATTTACCAGAAAAAGGGCCGTAAAAAAGAAAATTATTTTTGTTAAATCTTTCATTTTATCGAATTATTTATTTCAATTTTTGATTTTGCATATAATAAATTTGCTAAAGCGGCGCTATAATTTAATCGGCTGGCCAACATATCGTTAAAAGCGATAAGCAATTTGTCTGAAGGAAGAATTGACTCATTAAATTGATTTAATGCCATTTGATAATTTTCCTCTTTCAGCAAAAAAATTTGTTTGGTTGTGCTAAGTTGAGAATATGCTTTTTCATAATCTAAATTCAATTGAATATTGGCAATGTCATTTTGATGTTTTGAATGCTCGGCATCTAATTCAGAGATTGTTTTGTTAATGTTGGCAGTTTTGGTAAGGGTAAATCTGTTTATGTCGGGAAAAGGCATGCTTAGCCTTAACCCGATATATTGAGAATTTATCCAGTTGCTGTTCGAATCAAAAAACTGATTTCTACTGTTCTGTTGCCAACCATCATAAGCGACAATTGAAACGGTTGGATACTGGGCCAACCTATTTGACCTCAAATCTTCTTTGGCTAAACCAGACTTTAATAGTGAAGATTTGTGCTGCAATTGATTATCTGTCTGCAAACCAATATTAAATTGCTGCTCGTAATTTGCAGTTTCAGTTATGATAATATCTTCGTTTTGAGGAATATCGCACAATATTTTAAGGGCATAATATTGTTGGTTGAGCGAAATTTTTAACTGGTTTAATTTATCTTCTAAAGCGAGTTTGTTTATGGTGGCATCATTTAAATCCTGTTGGCGCACAATTCCCTCGGTATATTTATTTTGCATAATTATTTGCAAAGTATCGGCAGTGTACAAGTTTTTCCGTGAAATTACAATTTGTTCTTTTAATGAAACAATGTTGTAATAACCTGCTGAAATGGATTCAAACAGTGATTTTTTGACAATTAAGTTATTAACATTTGTAAGCTCTTGGTTTATTTTTGCGCTTTTTAACTTCGTCCAGCTAACAGGATTTATGAGGTCTATTTGCGGCGCGAAATTAAAATTTCCCATGTATTGCTGACCGGTTGTCACTTCTTTAAAAGTGCCCGGTTCTCCACCAAATGCTTCCGCAGGAAAATAAGTGACAGGCAATTTTACATTGTCGGTTAACGAAAATGAAGTTTGCATTCTAAAATTCACCAAACCCGCTTGAGCCGATATTTTTTGCCATTTTGCCAAAAGCGCTTGTTGTTCTCCCGTTTTTATAGAAACGCTGTGATTTTTAGCATATTTATAAAGCGAATCAATAGTGGTAAACACCAATTTACTTTGTGCAGATGCGCTATTTGATATTAAAACAGCAAACAAGAATATATTAAATATTCTCATAAATAATTTTGTTTTGTTAAAGGTACTCTGTTTAATTATTAAAAGGCCGAGTCAATGGTTATCTCTTTTTCAAATAGTTTAGAACCCATTACTTATAAATAATTTTAATAGTTTTTGTTAAATCTTCGTTTATTTGGAAAATTGCCTTGGAAAAGGTAGGACGATTGGTAAGGTTTATGTTTTTAAAATTTGAAAGCCCAACTCCTTCAGAAGGCAAAATAAATTTTTTGTCTATTTTACTATTTTTATTTTCATCGTGTAAAATAAACACTGCATAATTCCCTCTTGGAAGATTATAGAAGGTTGTCAATGAAGAATTATTTGAAATGGCTACGATTTCTTTTTTATAATATTTATTTAATTTCTCGTCGGGTATTGAACCATCTTTGTTGTATAACATAAATAGAATAACTCCTTTAGAATTTCTTAAATCATTTACTTTAACAGTTAAAGAATAAGATTCCTGACCATAGGAATAATTGAAAAATAAAAGTAAAAATAGTGAAGAAATAAGCTTTTTCATTTGTTTAATGTTAGAATATTTATAATTTTTTTTCAGCTTTAATATTGAGTTAATTAAAATTTTTAGTTTGTTTTCTTATAACTCCAAACTGCCATACCATTGACAAATACTGCAAATCCAGAAATAATTAACAAGTTGGGTAATACCTCTGAAAATCCAGAACCTTTTAGCAGCACCATTCTTATAAACTCTACAAAGTAGCGAATAGGATTCAATAAAGTGAGCTTTTGAGCCCATTGCGGCATACTTTCTATTGGGGTAAACAAGCCACTCATCAAAATAAAAATTACTATAAAAAACCAGGCAATGAACATCGCTTGTTGTTGGGTTTCGGTATGATTGGAAATGTACAATCCGAATCCTAAAATCAAAAGTAAATAGACCGATGTAAAGCCATAAACCAGCAAAATATTACCAAGCATTGGAACGTCAAAAACTACTTTGGAAATTACTAAACCCACCGTTAAAATGACTAATCCAAGAACCCAAAACGGGAATAATTTTCCAATAATAAACTGGTATTTTTTTATTGGCGTCACGTTGATTTGCTCTAATGTTCCCAACTCTTTTTCTCTGACAATGTTCATCGACGATAGAAATAATGTTAACATAGTGACCAATAAAACCAATATACCAGGCACCATAAAGGTTTTGTAATTCAAGGTTTTGTTGTACCAAAAGGACGGAATAACCATTATGTTTTGGGGAACTTCTTTGTTTTCGGAGAAGTATTTCGACTGCATTTGAATGTTTTGATTGTAGGTGTTTATGATTTGTGTTACATATACATTTTCGACGCCAGCTGTTGCGGCATCAATGGCATTAATAATCACTGAAACACTTGCTTTTTGGTCTTTTTGGAGGTCACGATTGAAATGAACAGGAATGTTTACAATAATATCTATTTTTCCTATTTGCATTTCTTCGACAGCTTCTTTTTCAGAAAAATGAGGTTCTCTAACTTTAAAATAAGTGGAGGATTTAAAAGCATTTATTAAATCTCTGGAATCCCGACTTTGGTCATTGTCAACAAAGGTTATTGCGATGTTTTTAACGTCGAAAGTGGCTGCATTTGACAAAATTAATAATTGTATAATGGGTAAAATAAAGATAATTTGGAGCATATTTTTATTTCTAAAAATTTGCTTGAACTCTTTTTGTATGATGAATAATATTGTTTTCATTTTGTGTTTTTTAGCCCTGATAGTGAATGTCGAATTGTTCTCACAATTACCTTTACTTGCCTTCTTTAGGCAAGTAAAGATATAGCGGATAGCAGGAAATAGCTCCTAATAATTATTCTAATCTAATTTTATATTTTTTAATACTAACGGCAATAAAAATTGTTGTCATCCCAATTAAAACAAGAGTTTCTTTCCAAATATATTGAATTCCAACTCCTTTGAGCATAATAGCTTTTACAATAATAATGAACCATTTTGCTGGAATGATGTTGCTTATAACTTGAATTGGCAAAGGCATGCTATTTATAGGAAAAATGAATCCGGAAAGAATAATTACGGGTAGCATTAGGCCCATTAAGGAAAGCATCATTGCGGTTTGTTGTGAATTTGAGACTGTGGAAATTAATATACCCAACGAAAGAGCAGAAATGATAAATAAAATACTTTCAAAAGCCAACAAAAATATACTTCCATTAATTGGCATTTTAAAAACAAAATAGCCTAACGTCAAAATTACAATTGCATTGATAACGGAAAGAAAAATATACGGAAATACTTTGCCAATAATTACCTGAAACGGTTTTAATGGAGAAACCAGCAGGATTTCCATAGTCCCTAATTCTTTTTCTCGAGTGATAGAAATAGAGGTCATCATAGCGGAAACCAGCATTAAAATTACGGTCATAACGCCAGGAACAAAATTGAAAACACTTTTGAGTTCTGGATTATAAAAACTTCTGGTTTGTACTTCAACTTTAACTTGATTGCTATTGGATTGTGTTTTTTGAGCTTGATAATTTTGAATAATAGACGACGTATAATTGGCTATGGTATTGGCTATATTAGGTTCTGTGGCGTCAGTAATAGCTTGAATAATTGCTACTTTTTTTGTTTCTAAATTTTTACTGAAATTCGGTTCGAAAATCAGGACTGCCTTAATTTTTCCTTTTTTAAATTCCGATTCAATATCACTTTCTTTATCAATTTGATTTTCAATATTAAAATAAGGGGAAGATTTTATTTTGTAAATAATCTTTTGTGTTTCCACATCATTTGATAGGTCTAAAATGGCAATATCTACATTGTTGATTTCATTTGTTATGGCAAAACCAAAGAGTAAAATTTGAGCTATTGGCATACCAAACAGAATAAACAATGACCGTTTATCTCTGAAAATATGGTAGAATTCTTTTTTTACAAATCCGATAAATCTTTTCATTTTGTATTTTTTTTTTGCCACAAAGACACAAAGTCTCGAAGTTTTTTTTAGCTACTAATTACACTTAATATTACTAATTTTATATGCGGGTTTAATAGGATAAATATTTAATTTTTTTTTTATTCACAAAGTCTTACTACTTAATACTCAAATCTTAATTCTACTCAATATTTCGCGCTAATTTTAAAAATACATCATTCATCGAATCTACTTTGAATTGTTCTTTCAAATTTTTTGGCGAATCCAGCGCTTCAATAGCACCATCAACCATAATAGAAACTCGGTCGCAATATTCGGCTTCGTCCATATAATGTGTGGTTACAAAAATGGTAGTTCCTTTGTAGGCTTGTGTGTAAATCATTTCCCAAAACTGCCTTCTGGTAATTGGGTCAACACCACCTGTTGGCTCGTCCAAAAAGACAATTTTTGGCTCGTGTAACAAGGCTACAGAAAACGATAATTTTTGTTTCCAACCCAATGGTAATGAACCTACTAAATTATTCACCACATCCTGAAGCTGTAATTCTTCAACTAATTGGGCTATTTTTTGTTTGATTTGCATACTTGACAAACCATAAATTCCGCCAAAAAAAGTAATATTTTCTTTGATGGTCAAATCATCATACATAGAGAATTTTTGGCTCATATATCCTATGCTTTTTTTAACCATTTCGGCCTGTGTATGCACATCAAAACCAGCCACATTGGCATCTCCGGAAGTAGGATTTGAAATTCCAATTAGCATTTTCATAGCCGTTGTTTTTCCCGCACCATTGGCACCTAAAAATCCGAAAATCTCCCCTTTATACACATCAAAGGAAATACCTTTGACAGCTGTGAAATTGCCAAATTTTTTGGTTAAGTTTTTTACAGTTATAATTTTTTCTTTGTCCATATTGTTATTACGAAGTATGAATTTCTCTCATTTTTTTGCCTCAGATTTGCTTCGCCTGTTCGCTATCGCCCGGGTCACAGATTATTACAGATTTTTAAATCGTAATTTATAATTGATTTATAAGTCCATAAAAACATCTTCAATCGTTATTATTGCGGGTTTTATAACAATATCGGTGTGGTTTTTATTTTTTAAATAATTGTGTAAATCGTTTTGATTAAAATCTGCCTTTTTATCAATGTAATGAATGAATTCGCCAAACGCATAAACACTGTATTGACTTGGATAATTCTTTAAATCGTGAATCAATCCGTGTGTGTTTTTGGCTTGTACATCATAAATAACTTTGTCGTATTTCCTGATGATATTTTCGGGAGAATCAATTTTTAAAATCTTGCCTTTTTGTATCAGTGCAATCCTGTCACAAAGGGAGGCTTCGTCCATATAAGGTGTTGAAACCAAAATTGTAATGCCTTTTTTTTGTAATCGTTTGAGCATAATCCAAAATTCTTTTCGGGAAACTGGATCAACTCCTGTGGTGGGCTCGTCCAGAAATAAAACTTTTGGTTTGTGAATCAAGGCGCAACACAACGCCAATTTCTGTTTCATTCCACCCGAAAGTGCTCCTGCCCTTCTCGTTTTGAAAGGCTCAATTTGAACGTAAATATCCTTGATTAAATCATAATTTTCTTCGATAGTTGTTCCAAAAATGGTGGCGAAAAAATCTAAATTTTCTTCTACCGTTAAATCTTGATACAACGAAAATTTACCAGGCATATACCCCACTGAATTTCTAATTTCTTTAAGTTGCGTGATGACATCAAAACCAGCGACTGTTGCCGAACCTTCGTTAGCGACTAAAAGTGTTGTCAATATTCTGAAAATAGTTGTTTTTCCGGCGCCATCTGGGCCAATAAGACCAAATAGTTCTCCATCATTTACATTAAAAGTAATGTTTTCAACTGCTTTTATTTTGTTGTACGATTTGGAGATGTTTTGGACTTCGATGCTCATTATTTTGCTAATATAAAATTACTTTCTTCAATAGCCTTTATGGCGTGTTTTATATTTTCTTCAATCATTACATAAACGCCTGATTTAAGATTTATAATGGTTCCTTTTTCGTCAGTAAAAACAGCATTTCCCGAAATGCAAACTAACAATGCTGGAATTTTTGAAACGTGTTCTTTCAATGTTTCACCTGCTGCAATTTGCAATGAAATCACTTTAGATTCTGTTGGTTCAAATAATACCTTTGTTTGAACGGCTTTGTTTTCGGTGTGCAAGTTTTTTAAATTCATTTTACTTATTTTGGGTTACAACAAAGATTCCTCTTATTTCATTTTCTTTATATCCTGTGGCTAGATCTTTTGGATAGAGTTGGACTATTTTTTTGAGCACGTTAGGTTTTATATCCAAGTCTTTTGAACCGTGGCATTGCAAGCACATTGCATTGGTTTCTATCGGAAAGTATCCCGTTATTTCGCCATCAGACTCCGAGAATTTTGGTGTCATTTTTTCGCCTTTCGAAATCTTTTGTTTCAATTCATTGATGAAGGCTGTTTCCTTATCGTTTGCCATATTAAGCGGATTTCTTGGCTTGTCCGAAACTCTTTTTAGGGTTGCATTAAATGCTGTGCCCATACTATCCGTTAGCACAATAGCTTTGGTACTGCAAAACTCAATAGCTTTTTCGGTGCCTTGCGTATTGATGGCATTCATTAAATTCTTCCCTAAAACTCCTTTGGTTTCAAGCGCATATTTCTGAAGCGTTTCTTTAACATCTTCTGAAATTACGATTGTTTCTTCTTTAGATATTTTGTTGCAAGAGATTATTATAAATCCCAACGCAATAAAAATCAACACTTTTAGTTTATTCATAATCAAGTTTTTAATGATTATTAATTTAGAACATTCGCTAATTAATCTTTGTACTTTTATTCTTTTGAGTAATTGTAAAATAAGCAATAACTACAAAAACCAATGTTGTTATTATTCTGAAAATCAAGGCTCCAACAGTTTTAGTTTCATAAATTCCACCAGAATAAATATAAATTTTAAAAATGACAAAAGTGCTTATCAGTACTATTGTAGCCAAACCTAATAACAAAAAAGTCCATTTTTTTGCTTTTATAAATCCGTAAGCTGCAAAAAAATAAAGTAAACTACATATTAAATTTGCCCAAATTACAAATAATACATAATTACCTTCTTTGACCCTAATACCAAACCAATCAAAAATAATTGAAGTGCTTAAAAAAAATGTAAGCAAGCCAAAGGCGGCTAATGGAAATGCGATTAAATAAGGAAGTAATTTTTTCAAAATTATAGTATTTAATTGTTTGGAGTTTTGCCCATTCCCTTACCCATTCCCTTACCCATTCCCTTACCCATTCCTTGTCCCATTCCTTGCCCTTTTTTATGATTTTGTTGAAAATGATCTTCAAACCAAACTGGTGTTTCTATTTTATTCTCATAGATATAGGTTGCAATTTTTTTTAAATCGGCTTCTTCAAATGCTTGTTTTGGCATTGCTTTAAATTTATTAACAGCTCCAATCATCAAAGCATTTTCGGCCTTTGGATCAATTGCATATGCTACAACCGCATTGACGAAATCTTCTTTGTTATCATATTGCATCGAATATCTCTTTTTCACGGCTATCATTGGCGGAGCAATAATTTCATCGTGAGATTTGGTAGTGACACTGTGGCAAGCATAACATTTTTGTTGGAATAACTTTAGACCTTCAGCATTTTCAACTTCAGTACTTTGGGTTACATCTTTATCAAAATCATCTGATGTTTTTTGTTTATTACAACTTGTAAAGAGGACAACTAGACTTACAATTATTATAGAATTTATTTTCATTTTTTTCTATTATTATTGCCACAACCGCCATTAGAACCACTTATAATAACATTATATTCCTCCATTGAAATATATTGAGGCACATAAGTTTCTTCATTGTTTTCAAGCCAACTTGTAAAAGCACGCATGTGATTTTTTGATCCACAAACTAAATTGCTATATACATTCAATAAATCAGGTTTAGTGGTGTTCGCCGTAAAACGATCAATATCATTAATGTCTAAATCCTCAATGGTTGCTCCTGCTATTAAGGCATTAACTGATGAAATATTGGCTTGAAGTGTTAAAGTATTGTAGGTTTTTTGCAAATCTAGATTGTTAAAAACACCTATTTCGGTTGATGCTGAATCGGGAATTCCATATTTATTCATTAAATTTAAAACACTATTCATATGTCTTTGTTCACTTTGCGAAATGTTGTCAAAAATCATTAATTGGTATTTATCATAAGAATACAAATAAACGTCACGAGCCAGTTTCTCTTCTTCCCTCAAAAATTTTAAATCGTTAATTTCCGCTTGACTCAATGGAACTAAAGCTTTTTCATAACTCACATAGGAACTGTTGCTTAATAGTAGTGCAGTTATAAAAACAACAAATACAATTTTTTTCATAATTTTTTTTTTAGAATTTATATTCTATAAACTTATTTAAACAATCATTTGCACTGTGTAACATTTATTGCATAAAGTCATATAAAATGAAGGTTTAACAATATATTAACTTCTAAAATTATTTAATCCACATTTCAGCAGGCATTCCTATTTTTAAACTGCCGTCATTTTTTACGTTCACTTTCACTGCATAAACCAGGTTGACACGTTCTTCCTTTGTTTGGACAACTTTTGGCGTAAATTCAGCCGATGAAGCTATCCAAGAAATCGTTCCAGGAAAAGATTTCATTTCTTTTTCGGTATCAATTTTGACGCTTACTTTTTGACCCACTTTTATGTTTGACAATTGTATTTCGCTGATGTAAACTCTAAGTGTCATTTCCGAAATATTTGCGATTTTATAAAGTGGTTTCCCAAAAGCTGTCACTTCGTTTGGTTCTGCATATTTTATCAAAACCGTTCCTTTTATTGGATTGATGATTTTGCTTTTCTGAATTTGATCGTTGATTTTTTCGATTTGGACTTCGATGGATTTTACTTCGTTCACGATGGGCGCATTCTGGGTTTCAACACTTTTTATTTGCTCCAGAATAACTTTTACTTTTCCGTCAATTTCATCTACTTGGCGTCTTGTAGCTGCATTTTCGGCAAACATATTTTGGATTCTTTTTTTCTCGATTAAAGTAGTTTTGAGTTGTTCTTGCAAAACTTTAACTTGCGACAAAACATTTGCAGATTTAGAATAAACAGTGCTTTTTGAAGCAATTAATTGTTGTTTATTGAAATACAATTGGGTTGTGTCAATTAAACCAATTTGACTATTGGGTTCCAAAATATCGCCTTCTTCCAATTTTAAATACTCGATTTGGCCATTGGCTTCCGCCGAAATTGAGACTTCAGTCGCTTCAAAATTCCCGTAACCGTCAGCTTTGTCGTTATTTTTATTACAGGAAATTAATCCTATTGTTGCTAAAATTATAATGCTTATTTTTTTCATTTTTAAAGAATTTTATTATACTTTTTTATTTCCCTCTGATTATTTCGTAATTTGATTTCGCAGCAGCTAATTGAACTTGATGAATTTTTAAAATATTTTTAGCTTCAAATAGATTTGTAAATTCTACAAGATATTCTGAAGTGGTGATTACACCATTTTTCAATTGAGCATCCGACGATTTAATAACTTTTTCACGTATTTGAATTATTTCGCTATCGGAAAGCAAGAGTTGTTCTATTTTTTTTATTTCATAATCTTGCTCTTCTAATTGCATTTTGTTGTTCAATTCAAATGTTTCTTTTTCAGTTGTAACTAAATCTTTTGAAATATCCAATGCTTTTTTGTCTGTTTTAGTTTTACCCCAATCAAAAACATTCCAATTCGCTTTTAAGCCAACGATATAAAAGGTTTGAAAAGAATTGTCTAACATATTTAACCCCGGATTACCATAGCCCGCTTGACCAAAAGCATTTATTTTAGGGAGATTGGATTTGGAAATTACATTTTTAGAAAACTCTAGTTGATCTTTTTGTAAATCATAAAAAGCAATTTCAGGTCTTGTTACATTGGTATTATTTGAGTAGGATATTGATTGTATTAAAGTTGTCTCCCTATCAATTTCTGAAAATGTTAATTTTGAAAGGTTATTTAATAATTTGTTGTTTTCAAATTTATTTTCTGTTAACTGTTGATTAATTTTAATGATTTCTGCTTCTAAAACCTGCTCTGATGACGGGAGGATGGCACCAAATTGCACTCCTGATTTTACCTCCTTAATTTTAGCAGTTAGTGACTCCTTTTTTGACATCAATAATGCTGTCTTTTCTTGAAGCAATAAAACAGAAAAAAAATATTGATTTATCCGAGTTTTTAATTGGTATAAACTGACTTCAATTTGTTGTTGTTGCGTTTTAGTTTGTGCTTCTTTTAATTTAGAATTTGCATCAATTGTTCCACCATTATATAGTAACTGATTCACATCTAAAGTGGTTCTGTATTGATCTTTATTTAAAGGCTGAACTCCTGGCATTGTAGTGGGAAATCCAATTACATCTGATTGATAGGTTGCTTGAGCGTTTACATCAATTTTTGGCAGTTTTCCTTTGCTTAGCGCGTCAATTTCATAACTTGATTTTTGTTGGAGTAATGCAGCTTGTTTTGATAAAGGATAATTTTTATCAACTAATGTGTAGCAATCTTCCAAGGTTAAAGTTTGTTGCGCATTTGAATTTATTGATAAAAGCAATAATAATAGTACGATTAACTTAGTTTTCATAATTTAGATTTTTATGGAATTAATGATAAACTCTGCTACTTCATTTTTTCTATTTTCTAATATTTTATTGTAGCTTTCTTTGTCTACATTAACAAGAGCCTTTAAAAGAGGCTCTCCTATAAAAGGAAAAATGTTTAAAGAGATTATATTAATAAATAATTGTTCTGCTTCAATTGGCTTAATAACTCCTTGTTTGATAGCATCACTAACTTGAAGCTTGAATTTATCAATAGAAGGAAAATTTTTTTCTGATTGAAGTTTTAATACAAATTCTGGGTTTTTATTTAATTCTTGAATTACAAAGTTTGGCAAATAGGGATGTTTGATTACGAACGAAACATAATTTTCAGTAAATCTTCGTATTTTTTCAAATAAATCACTGTCATCATTTAATACCTTGTTTAATTGGGGTGCTAATAGCATAAAAGCACTTTTGAAAACGGCCTCAAATAATAGTTGTTTGCTTCTATAATAATAGTGCAATAATGCTTTATTTATTTGGGCTTTATCTGCAATTTCCTGCATTCTGGCTCCAGCCATACCTTTTTGCTGGAAAATTTCCTTTGCCGCATTTAATATTTCGGTTTCTGTATTTTCAGTTTTCATTTTATCCATATTATTTAATTATACGGTTTAACCATTTGGTTAACAAAGGTAACTAAAAAAAGTATTCCTGCAAGAAATACTTTTAATAAAAAATTAATATTTATTTTCTCTTGTACCTCCGTGTTTAAAAGCAACTATACTTAATATTTTTGCATTCAAATACAAGAACATAAAAAACTGAATAAAAGGATTGTGCATTACAAATTTTTGAAAACGCGTGATTTTTTTAGGCATAGTATTTATTTATAATTGGAATATACTTTTGAAGTAAATTCCATAATTAGACAACAAGTTTTATTCTGGGATTAACCTTTTTGGGTTTATTCCTTTATTCAGGAATTAACCTTTTTGGGTTTTTTCCTTTATTCAGGAATTAACCACCAAAATGGTTTCATTTTGGCTTTATAAAGAAACGCATAATGCAGGGATAATTTTACCCAATGTCCTGCTAAACCTAGTGCTCCAAATGTTTTATGCAAATTTCTACCTCCTGAATTGGGATATTTGACATAATCAGGAACGATAGGATAAGTGGTTATACTGATTCCTCTTCCTTTTAAAATTCCAAAACCCGAAGAGGCTATACAAGCAGCACCCATATTTCCCATTGATCCTTTATGATGTAGGGAAAGTTTACCTGAATTTATACTATCAATAATATTATCAGCCACTAATTTTGCTGTGATTCCTGATGGCATTCCTGTTCGTGGCGGTGAAGGAGAAATATCGGTTCCGTTTTTGCTTTTTCTGGGTTTTGAAATAGGATGCGGTGGTGCAAAAGCAATACCTGGTGCAAAAATATTGGGATAACTTGGGTTTTGATAGGTCTCTGGCCAATCCTGAACCGTCCATTCTTCATAAGGTCTTGGAGTGTAATCAGCATCAACAATCATAAATCCTTTAAATAATTTTTCGGTAATATCATTGTTGGTTTTGTCAAATGCTTTGAATCCGTGACCTGAAAAAGCAGGAATCAACATCGCAAAATCAAATTCTTCTGTTTTGTATTCTCCTTCTAAATTCTCATAATGCGCTTTTCCGTCTTCTACTTTGGAAACTCCCGCACCTAAAATCCATTTGATGCCTCTGTCAGCAAAAACCATTTCAACCAATTCATCAGATGGTGTAGGTTTTCCTCCAATACTCATCAACATTCCGTCCATTCCAAAATCACCTAATTTGTATTCATTTGAAATCCAAGTAACGTCAACTTTATCTCTTACATTATGGCGGTTGAGTTCTTGTTCTACATTTAGAATATATTCAAAAGCTGCTCCTTGACAGGTCGCTTTTGGATGACCGGTGCCAATAAGTATTTTAGCTTTTTCGGTAGATGTTTTTAATTTTTTCATCAAATCTTTTAATCCGTGCCAAGCGTGGTCTGCGTGGTCATAAGTACAAACCGAAAAAGCTTTGTTTGTTCCAGGATTTAAACCTTCGGTCAATTCAAAAGCAAGTTTTGGACCAGTAGCATTGATTAAATAATCGTAAGTCACTTTTTCTTGTGTTCCCGCATTCTCTCCATAAAGATATTCTATAGCAACAAAAGGTTTATCTTCTAGAGTGTCTCCTTCAGGATGAAAAGAAACAACTTTGGCCTGAATGTATCCAATTCCTTTCTTTTTATACAAAGGTTCAAGAGGAAAATAGATATCCTTTGGTTTCATCCTCCCTATTCCGACCCAAATATTGGATGGAACCCATTGGTAATTCCTATTGGGAGAAACTACTACAACTTCATGTTCTTTGGATAGTTTTCGTCTCAAATGAGCAGCGGCGGTATGACCTGCAATTCCAGCTCCTAATATTACTACTTTTGACATATTGAATGATTATTTAAACCAAATGTAAGTGATTGATTTAATGCAGTTGGTAACATTAGTTACACAAAATCATTTGGGGTAATATAATTTGTAGTCTAAAAGGAGTTTGACGATCTTAAATCAAATCCAAGGAAAAAATTTCCCGGTTTTGTTCTTATAATGTACATAATCTGGAAATTTTTGCTCTAAACGCAATTCTTCATAATTAGATTTGAAGTAAAATAAAATCACTAATAGCAATGAAATTCCCAGTTTATAAAACGAATTTTGATATAAACTGTAACCTGTAAAGAATAGTATAATGCCAGTATAAATGGGATGTCGCATATATTTATACAGACCATTTTGCAACAAAGTGGTGCTGTTTTTTGGTGTGGGAAATGGAGAAAGATTTTTATTGAGTTGCAATAAGGCCAAAATAATGATGATTCCTCCAAATACGGCAATCAAAAGTCCTATTTTTTGAATATTGGAACCAAATCCTATAGACCAATCAAAATCAAAAATAAAACAAAAAAACAATAGAAATTGAATAGAAACAAATAAATAATCTTTAGAGTTTTTTTTCAATTAGTCTTTCTTTTGAAATTCGATAAATAATTCACTGTTAGCTCTTGGAGCTATTGAATTATGGCACAAGTCCATTATTTTAAAGTCAAAATAATCTTTAAACAACTGCTCATATTCAGCTTGGTTTCCTCCAAAAGGCGGACCTGATTCAAAGGTTTTATTGAATAACAATCCAACTAATTTTCCGTTTCTTGATAAAAGTTGGTGCATTTTCAACACATATTTTTGGCGCATTGATGTTGGCAAAGCACAAAAAAAGGTCTGTTCAATAATCAAATCATATTTGCCTTGATATTCAAAAAAATCTCCTAATACAATTTTAATATTGGAATAATTTCTAAATTTTTCTTGTAGGTTTTTAACTAATGTTGGTGCAATATCTATCACGGTAACATTAGTAAAACCTTGGCTTAAAAGGTATTCTGCTTCATGAGAATTACCACAGCCAGGAATTAAAATACTAATATCCTTGTTCTTTAGAGTGTCAATATATTCTTTTATTGGAGTAGAAACTTTTCCTAAATCCCAACCAGTTTCATTGGCTAAATATTTCTTATTCCAATAGTCTTGGTTAAGTAATTTTTCATCTGATGACATATCTATTACACCTTATTCGTTAATATTCTTTTTTATAATTTTAATGTTTTTTTTGGTTTCAAGAATCATTTTTTTCTGCAAGAAATAATTTGCAATCCCAATCAAAAAAATTATAAATGAACTGGTAAAAAAGAAGATTTCAATAGCAATACTGTCTTTCATATTTAATAAACTTGTTATACTTAAACCAGCAACAAAAAAATAAAGTGCCGTTCTCAGAAATGATAAAAAAGTAGATTGATTGGCTAAGATTGTTCTTTGCAAAGCCAATCGTTCTCTTAAAATGAGGTCCTTATTTATTGGACTTTCAGTTTTCATTCAATTTTTATTTAGATTTTTTTGAAGTATTTATACCAAAAGGCAAATATAACGGGCAAAAGCTAATAAAACTTGTAAGTAAAAAGATTATAGCAAAAGCTCCTAAAACTAATGCTGCTGTACCTTCAATTGCTTTTGTGAAGTATAAAACGCCAATTACAAGTGCAAATAGAATACGACTAATTCTGTCTGTTGAACCCATGTTTTTTTTCATAATTTTTGAATTTAATTGGTTTTAAATATTAAGATTTTTTTGGTGATTTTACAAATATATTGAATATCAATCCACCCATTAATGCACCATACAAAGTGCTATTCAAAGGTTTTGAAGTTATAGCACAAGTTCCGGAAGCACAACCTACATAAAAGTAGTAAAGATAACCTGCAATTGCTCCTACAACTATTCCTATTCCTGTGATAATTATTGCTTTTTTAGTCATTAGTTGCTTTTTTCTAATATCGTTTTTAAAATTTCTTCTTTGGCTAAAACTCCGGATTGACGCCACAATTGCTTTCCGTTTTGATATAAAATCATTGTAGGAACTCCACGAACCTGATATTTTGCCGCTAATTCCTGGTTCTTGTCCACATCAATTTTTAGTATGGTAATTCGTTCTCCTAAACTGTCTTTTACCTCTTTTAATATTGGCGCAAGCGTTTTGCAAGGTCCGCACCAAGTAGCAAAAAAATCAATCAAAACTGGTTTTTCTGATTTGATAATATTTTCAAAACTAGTACTCATTTTTTAGAATATTTATTGTTTGGAACTGCGCAACCATTTGGCCCACAGCCTAAATTGAAAATAACCTGAAATAAAAAAAACAATCCAAAAGCGATAAAAAACCATTCTCGGGTTGTATATGCCTGAACAAACAGAAACAACGCAAAAGCTAATCGAGCCCAACGCATTAAATGCCAATTTGTGAATAGTAAATTTTTCATTTTATTTTAGTGTTGTTGGACAAACATAATTTGTCGTTTTAATAGCAGTTTTATTAATGGCAGCAAATCCGCCTATCACATTTATAACATTATGATACCCTCTTGCTTTTAGTATTGATGACGCAATCATAGAACGATATCCACCAGCACAATGCAAATAAAATTCTTCTTCTTTTGGAAATTCAACTAAATGATCATTAATAGAATCCAAAGGCGTTGAAGGAACATCCACAATATGCTCAGCCATATATTCTCCTTCTTTTCTAACATCAAAAACAGGAACTTTCTCTTCCATTATTTCTTCTAAAGTCTCGGCTGTTACCGAATTCACTGTATCATATTCCATTCCGGCATTTTTCCAAGCATCAAATCCACCTTTTAAATAGCCCAAGGTATTATCATAGCCTACTCGTGCTAAACGCATGATACTCTCCTCTTCTCTGCCTGCTGGTGTTACCAAAAGTAAAGGCTGTTTGATATCTGGAATTAAAGCCCCAACCCAAGGAGCAAAATCTCCGTCGATGCCTATGAAAATAGATTTTGGAATATGTCCTTTGGCAAAATCATCCTGATGACGAACGTCAAGAATTACAGTATCGATTTCATTGGCAACTAATTCAAAAGTTTTGGCATCATAAGCAATAGCCTCACTAATAATGTCTTCAACATTTTCATAACCTTCTTTATTGAGTTTCACATTCATTGGAAAATAAGCCGGAGGAGGCAATAAACCATCCGTAACTTCCTTAATAAATTCATCTTTTGTCATATTAGCACGAAGCGCATAATTTATTCGCTTTTGCTCACCAATAGAACCTATTGTTTCTTTGCTCAAATTTTTGCCACAAGCACTTCCTGCACCGTGAGCCGGGTACACAATTACATCATCAGCCAGAGTCATTACCTTGTTTCTTAAACTATCATATAAAATTCCTGCCAGTTGTTCTTTAGTCATATTAGCCGCTTTTTGGGCTAAATCAGGACGACCAACATCACCTAAAAATAGAGTGTCTCCACTAAAAAGAGCGTAATCCTTGCCATTTTTATCTTTCAAAAGATAACAAGAACTTTCCAATGTATGTCCAGGTGTATGCAAAACAGTTATTGTAATTTCTCCTAATTTAAAAACTTCGCCATCAGTTGCAATATGTGCCTCGAAACTAGGATTGGCAGTAGGCCCGAATATTATTGGAGCGCCTGTTTTTTGTGCTAATGTAACGTGACCACTAACAAAATCAGCATGGAAATGTGTTTCAAAAATATACTTGATTTTTGCGTAATTTTTATTGGCTTTATCAATATAAGGCTGTACTTCACGCAATGGATCTATAATGGCAACTTCTCCTTTACTTTCTATATAATAGGCACCCTGTGCTAAACAACCCGTATAAATTTGTTTAATTTTCATATTTCAAAGTGTATTTATAATGTAAATTTATTTATTTTTTAATTCCTTTATGTCTCATAAGCAACATTTTATGAAATTATTATGACATAAAAAGTTCTTTAATGATAATGTAAATTCCCATTGCAAGCACAAACCAGCCAAAACCCGTTTTGAGTTTTTCGTCTTCCACTTTTTTAGAGAGGATACTTCCAATAAATATTCCAATTATTGATGCTAATGTAAAGAGTTGTAATAACTCCCAATCGATGATTTGGTTCCCCATTATGTCTCCCAAAAATCCAATTAGTGATTGTAAAGAAACAATAAAAAGGGAAGTTCCAACGGCCATCTTCATTGGAGTCTTCACAAAAAACAATAAGGTCGGAACTATTAAAAATCCGCCTCCGGCCCCAACAAATCCGGAAATAAGCCCAATAAGAATTCCCAGTAATGCGATTTTATAATAATTGAGTTTTGTACCATCTGTAATCGTTCTTTCTTTCAATGGTTTTATCATTCTGACAGAGGCAACGATCATTACAACGGCAAAAACTATCATAATAAGAATTGACTTGCTCAAAGTGAAACTTCCTGTCGAAAAAATAATATCCGGAATTCTGGGAACAATAATTTTTCGAGTAATAAAAACCGTAATTACAGCCGGAATGCCAAATAAAACAACTTTGTTAAAATCAACTAATTTTTGTCTGGCCTTGTGAATTCCGCCAACCAAAGACGTTGTCCCAATAATAAATAAAGAATAAGCCGTTGCCAATGTAGGTTCAATGCCCATTACATACACTAAAATAGGTACCGAAAGTATAGAGCCTCCACTTCCTAACATCCCAAGCGTAATGCCAACAAAAACCGCTAAAATATATCCAATTATTTGAGATATTTCCATTTATAAAAATTTATAGACACAAAAATAAGTTTTTTATAATCTCAATTTTGTAACAAATGTTACCTCTAATTCAGCATTACAATTGAAGCTCTGTTTAAGCTAATTTTACCTCTGTTTTCTAATGCTTTTAACAAACGAGAAACGACAACTCTGGACGTATGCAGGTCATAAGCAATCTCTTGGTGAGTAGCATGAATTTCATTGGAATTATTGATTTTAGACTTGTCGTAAAGATAATTCAATAAACGTTCATCCATATTCATAAAAGCCAGATTATCAATAGCTGATAACATCTCTTTCAAACGATTATTATAACTGCTAAAAACAAAGTTTCTCCAGCTTTTATATTTCCCTAACCACTCTTCCATTTTGATAACCGGTATCATTACAAGAATACCTTTTGTTTCCGCAACAGCTCTGATTTCGCTTTTGGTTTCTCCTAAACAGCAGGCCATTGTCATTGCACAGGTATCCCCTTTTTCAATAAAATAGAGCAACAGTTCTCCTTCATCAAAGTCTTCTCGCAATATCTTGATGGCACCTTTTATCAATAAAGGCATCTTTCTGATCGAATCTCCAAAATCAATCAAAATATCACCTTCTTTAAAATCTCTTAGTAAAGAGACTTCGGTTATTTCATCAATTAATTTCTCTTCAAATATAAATCCGTAAGTCTGTTTGAGTAAGTCTTTCATTATAAGTCTGCCGTTTATTGGTCGTAAATTTCGCTAAAAATTTCCACTTTAAAGAGAAAAATCACAAAACACTTTGTCTCAAATTTACATTTTGAAGGTTTTTTATTGAATTCCCAACAATTTTTATCTAAACTTCATTTTTATTTAAAACATTTGGATTTATGTAACAAAAGCTACAAATAGCTATGATATGTTTTCCGAAATTTGCTTTATAATTCAAAAACAATTAATAATCTACAGATGAAAATACTTATTATAGGCGGAGTTGCCGGCGGAGCGACTGCAGCAGCAAGATTAAGAAGATTAAGTGAAGAAAATGAAATCATTATTTTTGAAAAAGGAGAACACGTCAGTTTTGCAAACTGTGGCCTGCCTTATCATATAGGTGGAGTAATTGTCGAGCGCTCCAAATTATTGTTACACACACCCACTTCTTTAAAAACAAGATTCAACTTGGATGTTCGTATATTCAATGAAGTTTTAAAAATTAACAAGGAAGCTAAAACAGTCGAAGTCAGAAACTTAATTACAAAAGAAATTTACACCGAATCCTACGATAAATTATTATTATCTCCCGGTGCAGAACCCTTTAGACCTAATATTCCAGGAATTGATTCAGATAAAATAATGACGCTTCGAAATGTTGCTGATATGGACAGAATCATTGCTAAAACCAAAGGTTTAAAAAATATTGCCTTTGTAGGTGGTGGTTTTATTGGCTTGGAAGTTGCCGAAAATCTAGTTGAAAAAGGATTCAACATAACTGTCATCGAGTTGGGAAACCAAGTTATGGCTCCTGTTGATTATGAATTTGCTAAAATGGTACAACATCACGCTGCTGCCAAAAACCTAAATATTCTTGTAAATACAGGCGTTGATGGCTTTGAAGACAAAGGCAATGAAATTGAATTAAAATTGAATAATGGCAAAACAATTCTGGCTGATGCAGTAGTTTTTGCTATTGGAGTAAAACCTGAAAACGGTTTGGCCAAAGCTGCCGGACTGGAAATAGGTGTTACTGGTGGAATTGTTGTCAACGAGTTTATGCAAACTTCTGACGCAGCTATTTATGCTGTGGGCGATGCTGTGGAAGTTTCACATTATATCAATCAGGCAAAAGTACTGATTCCGCTTGCTTGGCCAGCAAATCGTCAAGGACGAATCGTAGCTGATAATATCACCAGAGGAAACAAAATTTCCTATAAAGGAACTTTAGGAACTTCGATTATTAAATTCTTCGACCTGACCGTTGGCGCAACTGGACTCAACGAAAAATTGTTGAAACGCTACAATATTCCGTATCGAACAGTAACTGTTACAAGACCAAATCACGCTAGTTATTATCCTGGAGCTACAAATATCGTCTTGAAAATGAATTTTGGAGAAGACGGAACCATCTATGGAGTTCAAGCTTTGGGACAAGAAGGAGTTGACAAACGCATCGATGTAATTGCGACAGCTATAAAAGGAAATTTGACCATTTATGATTTACAGGAAATCGAAATTGCTTATGCTCCGCCTTATAATTCTGCCAAAGATCCTGTGAATATTCTGGGTTACGTTGCCGAAAATATGCTGAATGACGATGTGAGATTCATCAATTATGACCAATTAGAGGATTATCTTTCGACCGAAAAAGCGATTCTGATTGACGTAAGAACCAAAACAGAATTCGATAACGGAGCCATTCCCAATGCTATAAATATGGACTTAGATACACTTAGAGAAAATCTGGATTTCTTTGATAAAAACAAAAAGTATGTTATTTATTGCCAGATTGGCTTAAGAGGCTATTTGGCTCAACGAATATTGAGAAACAACAATATCTATTCTGTGAATCTCAATGGAGGTTACGGACTTTGGAAACCAGTGAATAGTTAAAAATAAATAGTTGCTTTTAACCTAAATTCGATTACTAATTTTCCTGCAAGGTCTTTTTTGACCTTGTAGGTATTGAAAATTACACCTACAAGGTTTTTTTTCCTTGTAGGTATTGAAAATTAAACCTAAAAGGTTTTTTTTTCCTTGTAGCTATTAAAAATTAAACCTACAAGGTTTTTGAAACCTTGCAGGATGTGGATGCTAATTGATAATACAACGCTTTACCAAGAGTAATAATCATTCTCTCGGCAATAAAACTGTAGCCGTTATATGTTCCAAAACCTCAAATGCTGTTTCTGCCATTTTATTTCCTTTGTTGTCCAAAAGTGGATTTATCTCAACAAATTCAATACAAACCACCTTATTGGTTTCTATAATTTGATCGATAATAGCGATGATTTCATATTGGTCAAAACCTCTTGGAACTGGCGTTCCCGTTCCGTAAGAAACCAAATCACAATCCATTGAATCCACATCAAAAGAAATATACAAAACAGCACAATTGGAGAGTTTGTCCAAGGCTTCTTTCACACAAGTCTTGATTCCGCGATAACGAAGTTCATCAACTTTATAATTCCTGATTTGTAATTTATCAATTTGCTTGTTTTCGGCATCTTGAGTATCTCTGACACCAAAATAGACAATGTTTTCTGCTAAAACTTTTGCTCCTTTGCAGCCAATATTTTTCATTTCTTCCCAATATTTTCGGGTATCAGGAGCAATTTCATTAATCTGACAATCCAAATTATCATCGGCAATTGCTGCAGCCAATGGCATTCCGTGAATATTTCCCGAAGGTGAAGTGTAAGGCGAATGCAAATCGGCGTGAGCATCAATCCAAATAACGCCTAATTTTTGTTCCGGATAAACAGCTTTAATTCCGCTTATCGTTCCCAATGCCGATGAATGGTCACCGGATAAAACAATGGGAAAAAAATCAGCTTCCAGATTTTTCTTAACTGAAGCACAAACTCGAGTACATTGTTCTGCAACATGCTCTATTCTTTTGGCAAATGTGCTTCTGTTTTTATCATAAACAGATTCGTTGTGCGTTTTGACATCTTCAAAAGGAAATTGGTTAAAATAATCGCTATTTTGATTGATAGCGGCAATTTCAATAGCATCAACTCCCATATCAGAACCTCTGGTTCCTGCACCAATATCGGATCGATTCTTAATTAATTTTATCACTGGTTCCATACAATTCTATTGTCTAAAATCGTTCAAAGCCCTTTCAATAATGGCAAGACAGTCATGAATTTGACTTTCTGTAATCACTAATGGTGGCGCTAATCTTATTTTATTTCCATGGGTTGGTTTTGCTAATAAACCATATTCACTAAATTTCATGCAAATATCCCAAGCCAAATCAGAGTCTTCACCACAATTGATAACAATCGCATTCAACAAGCCTTTACCTCGAACTAAGGTAATCAAAGAATTTCTTTGGGCAATTTCGTTGAGTCCTTTTCTAAGAATAATTCCCAATCGCTCCGCATTTTCAGACAATTTTTCTTCCCGAATTACTTCAAGAGCGGCAATGGCAACGGCAGCAGCTATTGGGTTTCCACCAAAAGTAGAACCGTGTTGTCCCGGTTGAATCACGTTCATAATTGCATCATTTGCTAAAACCGCTGAAACCGGATAAACACCTCCGGAAAGTGCTTTTCCTAGAATTAGAATGTCTGGTTTCACTTCAGGTTTATTTTCGCATCCATTTTTACAAGTGCAATTGCCACAAGTTGCTAGTAATCTTCCGGTTCTTGCAATTCCGGTTTGTACTTCGTCTGCAATGAATAAAACATTGTGTTGTTCGCAAAGTGCTTTGGCTTTCGCCAAATATCCTTCGGCAGGCACATAAACTCCGGCTTCACCCTGAATAGGTTCTACCAAGAATCCGGCAATATTTGTTGTTGATTTCAATACGTTTTCTAATGCGTCAATATCATCATAAGGAATTTTGATAAATCCGGCTGTGAATGGTCCAAAGCTTTTTCGGGCACTTTCATCATTCGAAAAAGAAATAATAGTTGTTGTTCTTCCGTGAAAATTATTTTCGCAAACTATAATTTGTGCTTGGTTTTCAGGTATTCCTTTGACTTCATAAGCCCATTTTCGGCATAATTTAAGTGCTGTTTCTACCGCTTCGGCTCCGGTATTCATTGGTAATACTTTGTCAAAACCAAAATATTTGGTCACATATTCTTCATAATTACCCAATTGGTCGTTATAAAAAGCACGAGAGGTCAAAGTCAGGGTTTGTGCTTGCTTGATCATCGCATTCACAATTTTTGGGTGACAATGTCCTTGGTTTACCGCTGAATAAGCAGAGAGAAAATCGAAATATTTTTTTCCGTCCATATCCCAAACAAAAACACCTTCACCTCTTTCGAGAACAACAGGCAATGGATGGTAATTGTGAGCACCATATTTATTTTCTTTTCCTATCATTTCTTCAGCTTTAGAAGAAAGTGTTTGATGTATTAGTTCCATTTGGACAGTTTTTAAAATTTTCAAATACAAAAATAATAAAATATTTTATTTTACAATAAAAAATAATAATTTTGACTTACATTTGTTTAAAATAAGTCATATTAACTTTTAAAGTAAATAATTAAGTCATTTTAATTTTAATAACTATGGAAATACTGGACAAATTTGATGTTTTTATTATCAAAGAATTGGAAAAAGACGGGCGAATGGCCTATTCAACAATCGCTGCTAATCTAAAAATTTCAAACACGATGGTGCATCAGCGTGTAAATCGATTGATGGAACAAGGAATTCTACTTGGAATTAAACCGGTAATCAACGAGAAAAAAGTGGGTTATGATTGGGGCGCTTTCACCGGAATTACGCTAAATAAAGATCAGGATTCAACCAGAATTATTGAAGAGTTGAAAAAAATTCCCGAAATCACGGAATGTTATTATATCTCCGGTTTATACACGCTTTACATCAAAATTATCGCCAGAAATCACGAACACATGCGAAAAGTGCTTTATGAAAAAATCGACAATATTCCCGGTATTTCAAAAACCGATTCTATAATGGAATTGGGTTGTGCTTTCAAGCGCAATGTGAGTTTGTAAATGGTATCCTTAGATGATAAAAATTGCTTAATTAACAACTGTTCATCAACAACTCTTCTGTTTTATTTTAGATATTTGTTAAAAAAAATAGCGTTATGAAAAAGTGTCTTTATTTGTTTTTTGCAATCTTATTGTATTCCAATAGTTCATTTGCACAACTGAAACCCGTGAAATACAAAGATGGAGTTCAGGTTTTAAACGGTTTTAGCATTCAGCCAAAAACAAAAAACCAACAAAAATCTGGAATTTTGATACTTCCCGCTTGGATGGGAATTGATAAACTTTCGAAAGATACTGCCGAAAACTTATCAAAATTGGGCTATTATGCTTTTGTGGCTGATATTTATGGCGAAGGAAATTATCCAAAAGACTATTCCGAAGCTGGAAAAAACGCTAGGTATTACAAAACCAATTTTGTTGAATATCAAAAAAGAATTTCATTGGCACTAGAACAATTAATTCTTTCAGGAGCAAATCCGGATAATATTGTAGTGATTGGCTATTGCTTTGGTGGAACTGGAGCACTTGAAGTTGCACGAGTAAATATGAATGTAAAAGGAGTTGTTTCCTTTCACGGAGGTTTAGGAAGAGATGCAAAAAGAACTATTGAGCCAATAACAGCAAAGGTTTTAGTTTGTCACGGAGCTGATGATCCTTATGAATCCAAAGAAGAAATTGCTGCTTTCCAACAAGAAATGAAAGATGCAAAAGCGGATTGGCAAATGATTTATTATGCCAATGCAGTGCATTCTTTTACCAATCCTGAATCAGGAAATGACAATTCTAAAGGCGCAGCTTATAACCAAATAGCAGCCAAAAGATCGTGGGAACATTTAAAACTTTTTCTAAATGAAGTTTTTTAAAAATAAAAACGTAATTTAACCCCAAATACATACCAATAGATATTTAAAATGAAAAAAGTTCTAATTCTCTTATTACTAGCCGCATCAATTTCTTGTACTTCACAAAAAAGCAGATTATCTAATGTTTCACCAACAAAATATACGAATACTATTACTGTCGCTGATTTAAAAACGCATCTTTATATAGTAGCCTCTGACGAAATGGAAGGCCGTGACACCGGATCTAAAGGACAAAAAAAAGCGGGAGATTATCTCATCAGTCAGTACAAAGCCAATACTATTTCTTTTCCAAAAGGTGCAACAGATTTTTACCAAAGAATTCCGGCTTCTTTCCTGAATGCCATTCGGAATGATAATCTGCCTGATTCTGAAAACATTTGGGCATTTATTGAAGGTTCTGAGAAACCAGATGAAATCATTGTAATTTCGGCTCATTATGATCACATTGGTATAAAAAAAGGAGAAGTTTACAATGGTGCTGATGATGATGGTTCCGGAACGGTGGCTTTACTCGAAATTGCTCAGGCATTTTCAAAAGCTAAAAAAGACGGTCATGGTCCAAAACGTTCTATTTTATTTCTTCATATGACTGGCGAAGAACACGGTTTGTTAGGTTCTAGCTATTATTCTCAACACCCTATATTTCCATTGGCAAACACCATAACCGACATCAATATTGATATGATTGGCCGACGTGATGAATTCCATAATGATTCGAGTAATTATGTGTACCTAATTGGTTCTGATTACCTTTCGACAGATTTATACAACATTTGTGAAGAAGCTAATAAAAAGTATGTGAACTTATTTATAGATTACAAATACAATGAAAGAGCGGATCCAAATCGTTTTTATTACCGCTCAGATCATTACAATTTTGCCAAAAACGGGATTCCTTCTGTTTTTCTTTTCAATGGTGTTCATGCTGATTATCATCAAGCTACCGATGAAGTCGATAAAATTGAATTTGACGCTTTGGCAAAAAGAGCGCAACTAGCCTTTACCATTGCCTGGGAATTAGCCAACAGAGAAAATCGTCCTGTAGTTGATAAAAACGGGAAATAATTTTTTGACTTAAAAAATACAATAAAGAGCTTCGGAGAAATTCGAGGCTTTTTTTTACCACAAAAAAAGCCTCGAATTTCTTCGAAGCTTTTGCGTTCTGGGTGGCTGACCGGGTTCGAACCGGCGACCCTCGGCACCACAAACCAATACTCTAACCAGCTGAGCTACAACCACCATTTTTAACGAGTGCAAATATAACACTAAAGTTGGCTTTTGCAAAGAAAAATTTAAAAAAATTATATCAAATCTCCTAAGCTATTGACTCCCAAATATCTTTCGACCGTAAATCCTTCAGCATAATCTGTACCAATCAATCTTCCTAAATCCTGTGCCCTATAATTAAGGCTTTCCAGAAAGTTTTTTGATGCAATCAGTGTTTCAGGTTCATCCGAATTTGGATTAAAAAACTGGGAACTATATGCCATGATAGCCTCTACCCTTTTGTCGTTATAACCAGTAATATCAACTACAAAATCGGGTGTTATGTGTTTCCATTGTATATAATGATAGACTAATTTTGGTCGCCAGGCTTCTTGTTTTTCTCCATTAATTTCGGTTTCAATTTTCATCAAACCAGAAAGAAAACAAGCATCTGAAACTAATTGACTCCCTTTTCCGTGATCAATATGACGATCGTCAATAGCATTACACAAAACTATTTCAGGTTTATATTTCCGAAGCATTTGAATGATTTCCAGTTGATGTGATTCATCATTTACAAAAAACCCATCTCGCATATCCAGATTTTCCCGAACAGAAACACCCAGAATTTTTGCAGCATCTTCAGCTTCTTGGTTACGAATTTCAGCTGAACCACGTGTGCCAAGTTCACCACGTGTCAAATCAATAATTCCCACTTTTTTCCCGAGTGCTATTTCTTTGGAAATTGTTCCGCCACAACCTAATTCCACATCATCAGGATGCGCACCGAATGCTAATATGTCTAGTTTCATTTGTTTTTTTGTTAGTATTAATTTAGGACACGGATAAACGCCGATTAGCTTTGCTAAAACACGGATTAAAACAGATTTTTATTATGTTTAAAAAATTAAAATCTGTTTTTATCTGCGTCTTTACGAAGTAAATCCGTCTCATCTGTGTTCCTTTTTATAAAACCCTCTTCATCGTCAACGATTTATTAATGCTTTCCTCCCACTCTTTTTCCGAAATGCTGTCTTTTGTAATACCACAACCCATAAACAAATTTGCCTGCGATTCACAAATTTCCATACAGCGCAAATTTACAAACAAATCGGTTTTGTTTTCCATATTTAATTCCCCAAGAAAACCGGTATAAAAAGTTCTGTCGTAATTTTCGTTTTCCAAAATAAATGTTTTCGATTGTTCCTTTGGCAAACCGCAAACCGCTGGTGTCGGATGCAATAATTGAATCACTTGTTGCAACCCAAAATCCGAATTCAGCACACCCGAAATATCTGTTTTGATATGCCAAATACTCCCTGCTTTGATACTATAAGGTTTTGAAACCATTATATCAGAAGCAACTTCACTAAGTGTTTCTACAATATAATCAGTGACAAATTGCTGTTCATCTTCTTCTTTTTTATGCCACAAAACTTCATTAGAACCATTGTCCTTTTGCGTTCCTGCTAAAGCAATAGTTTCGAATACGTTATCTTCCGATTTTAATAATTGTTCAGGCGTAGCACCAAGCCAAATCCCAACCTTTGGATGAGAAAAGCAATAAACAAAAGTGCTGGGATACAACTGAACCAACTTTTCGAAAGTAGCAACCAAATCAAAATCAACTAAATCAACCGTTTCTTTTCGAGACAAAACTACTTTTTTGAATTCGTTGTTTTTGATGGCTTGAATTCCCTTGGAAACCAAATTTTTAAAATTATTTCTGTCTGATTCATTTGGCAAATCAGATTCTTTTTCAGGAATAACAGTTGTATTTTTGTTTAAAGCAACACTAAAAATTTCGGATTCGTTTTCCGGAATTAGCACTGTTTTATTTCCGTCGAAAGAAGCAAAAACAAAACCCTTTTCAGTAAAATCGTTTACTTCAAATAAAGTATCATTTTTTTGAAAAAGCCCAATAATACTAACATCATTAGGTTTTTTGTAAATTACAAAAGGAAGATTTTGTTTAAATTTATTTTTGGCTTTTTCTAAAATTATTTCCATTATTAATCTTGGCTTTTTCTTTTAGGAACAACCATATTGGTCAATTTACAAAGGGAAATTAAAGCTCCATTTTCATCAGTAATTCGGATTTCCCAAAGATGGATGCTTCTTCCTTTGTGAAGAATTCTTGCCGTTGCTGTTACCATTCCTTCACGTTTAGCTTTAAGATGATTTGCTGATATTTCAATTCCACGAACTTCACTATGTTCCGAATTAACAAATAACATCGAGGCTGCACTTCCCACACTTTCGGCTAAAGCTACTGAAGCCCCACCGTGTAATAAGCCCATTGGTTGGTGAACGGAAGGATTTACAGGCATTGTTGCCACTAAATAATCTTCTCCTGCATCAACAAATTCGATGTTTAGCGTTTGCATTAAAGTGTTTTTCGAAATTTCGTTGCAATAGTGAACGATTTTATCTTTGTCGAATGTCATAGGTTTTCCTTTAAAACTGTAAATTTATATAAAAGATTAGGATATAAATTGGTATTATATATTCAAAATTGAAAATCGTTATTCAATCCTATTAGTTTTTTACTATTTTTACAAAAAAATCTAACGAAATGCGTCAGTTTACTTTTCTGTTTATTATTGGAATCCTTATTTCTCTTAGCTCGTGTCGAACAGATTTTGAAACCGTGCCAAGCACTGGAGATTTAGAATTTTCGAGAGATACCATTTATTTAGACACCGTTTTTACTAACATTGGTTCAAGTACTTATACTTTAAAAGTATATAATCATAGTAAAAATGATATTACTATTCCAAGTATAAAATTAGGAAAAGGATTAAGTTCAAAATACAGAATGACCGTTGATGGAATGCAGGGAAATCAAGGGAAATCATTCGATAACGTGAATCTTTTGGCAAAAGACAGTATGTATATTTTTATTGAAACTACTGTAAACATTGCCGATGCCAACCCAACTGATTTTCTATACACGGACCAGATTTTATTTGATGGCGGATCAAATCTTCAAAAAGTGGAATTAGTGACGCTCATTCAGGATGCTGTATTTCTTTATCCTCAACGTTTTGATGATGAAACAACGGAAACACTTCCTATTGGGGATGAAGAAATTTATGGATTCTTTTTAAGTGAAACAGACCCGGTAAATGGCAATGAACTCACCTTTACAAACGAAAAACCCTATGTAATTTATGGATATGCAGCGGTTCCTTCCGGAAAAACAGTATCGTTTGATCCGGGAGCAAGAGTCCATTTTCACGCAAACTCCGGGCTTATTTTAGGAGCAAATGCAGCTCTAAATGTAAATGGCACGGCTTCAACAACTGATAAGCTAGAAAACGAAGTGATTTTTGAAGGAGATCGATTAGAACCTGATTTTGCTGATGTTCCGGGACAGTGGGGAGCAATTTGGCTAACCGACGGAAGTACCAATCATAATATAAATCATTTAACGATAAAAAATGCAGCTATTGGTTTGTTGATTCAAAACAATAACGGGACAACGGTGCAAATAAAAAATACCCAGATTTATAATTCTACCAATTATGGAATTCTTGCCCAAACAGCGAAAATTAATGGAGAAAATCTAGTCATCAATAATGCAGGACTAGCCAGCTTAGCCTGCACTTATGGTGGAGATTATAAATTTACTCATAGTACATTCAATAATAATTGGTCAAGTTCTAGTCAAGTGGCGGTTTTGGTAAATAACTATTATACTGGTGCTGTCCCGGAAGTAAAAAATTTAACGCAAGCCACTTTCAATAATTGTATCGTTTATGGTTCTTATTCCAACGAAATGATTTTGAATAAAAAAACAGGAGCTTCATTCGAATACCAATTCAATAATTGCTTGATTAGGTTCAACAATGATTCAAATCAGTACACCAGTCATCCTGAATATCAGTTTACTACAGATCCTGTTCATTATAACGCAATTATTCAAAATAAAGATCCCAAGTTCTTTAAGGTTTCTCAAAACAAACTGAATATTGACGAAACTTCTGCGGCTTTTGCCAAAGGAAATTCGACTTATCTAATACCTTTGGATATACTAGGAAACACTAGAACTTTGCCTCCTGATTTAGGTGCTTATCAAAATAAAACTTTTCCTAAATAAATGTTATTAAATTAACATTCAAACTTGTTGAATCCTTTTGACTTTTATCTAATTTTACCCTCCAATAAAAATTACATTTATAAATAAAATTCAATGAACTTTAAAATACTTTTTACTGCATTATTATTTTCTCTGATTTCTTATGCACAAATTCCCACAGGATATTATTCTACAGCAAATGCTACAGGATATACACTGAAAACACAATTATACAATATCATCAAAGGTCATACTGATAACGGATATGATGGTTTATACACAACTTACCTAACATCTGACAGAGACTATTATTATGAAAATGATGGAACTGTTTTAGATATGTATTCTGAAAATCCAATAGGACTTGACCCTTACACTTATTCTACTTCATCACCAACAGATAAATGTGGTAATTATTCCGTTGAAGGCGATTGTTACAATAGAGAACACATCATTCCCCAGTCAGTTTTCAATGAATCTGCTCCAATGGTTTCTGATGCGCATTCCATCACGCCAACAGATGGTAAAGTAAATGGACTGCGAAGTGCCTTTCCACACGGAATAGTTGCTTCTGCTTCTCAAACTACATTAAACGGAAGTAAACTAGGTTCTAGTGGTGTTTCTGGATATTCTGGTACGGTATTCGAACCGATAGCTGAATTCAAAGGCGATATTGCCAGAATGTATTTTTATTTTGCCACCCGTTATGAAAATACCGTTTCAGGTTATAGTTTCGCTATGTTTGATGGTTCAAGTAATCAGGTATTTACAACTGCTTTTTTAAATATGTTGTTGACTTGGCACGCACAAGACCCTGTAAATGCCAGAGAAATTGCTCGTAACAATGCCATTTATGCCCGTCAGAATAATAGAAATCCCTACATTGACCATCCGGAATATGTACAAACAGTTTGGAATCCAGTTGCCGATACTCAAGCTCCAACTGCTGCCTCCAATTTAGCGGTTACGGGAACAACCTCGAGTACAGTTTCTCTAAGTTGGACATCTGGTACAGATAATGTTGCCGTTACTAGTTATGAAATATATATGAATGGAGTTTTGAAAACTTCGGTTTCCAGTTCAAATATAACAGCAACAATAACAGGACTTTCTGCATCGACTACTTATTCTTTTTACATTATTACAAAAGATGCCGCCGTAAACCCATCTCCAGCCAGTAATATTGTAAATGGTACAACGACCGTCGTTATTCCGGATAATCAAAATCCAACCGCACCTACAAACTTGGCTGTTACAGGAAGTTCTTCAAGTACAGTATCTTTGAGTTGGACTGCAAGTAGTGATAATATTGGAGTAACTAGCTATGATGTTTATGTAGATGCTGTTTTAAAAACTATAGTTTCTGGAACAACTGCTATTGTAAATGGGTTAACTCCTGAAACAACTTATTCTTTTTATGTAATAGCTAAAGATGCAGTTGCAAATCCTTCATCTCAAAGTAATTCCGTAAACGCAACAACGACAGTTATTTCAACTTCTTGTGCAAGCGAAAGTTTCGAAAATATTCCTGCCAGTGCTTCCTCCTATGGAATCCAAATTTGGACTGGTGACTCTGGATTGAATTGGACAGCAACTGATGCACGCACAGATCAAAACGTTAATACTAGAGCAATTTGTGTGAGAAACGGGTCTCTTTCGGCTTCAACATCTGCTGATGGAATTGGAAATTTAACAATAACCACTTTATTAAAATTTACAGGAACAAGTGGAACATTTAATTTATTGGTAAATGGGAATTTTGTTGGAACTATTCCGTATAGTGCTACTTTAACTACAACAACCATTTCTGGAATCAATATTTCAGGCGATGTTATTGTAAGTTTAGCTAATAATTCCACCTCAAATCGTGTCGCTATCGACGATCTTTCTTGGACTTGTTATTCTGGTTTAGGAATTTCAACTTTAAACCAAGAGGAATTCAAAATTTACCCCAATCCATCAAAAGGAAATTTCAATATTATTTTTAATGATTCAGATGGCAAACATTCAGTGGAAATATTATCAATATTAGGACAAAAAGTTTTCGAAAAAGAATACACAAACAGTTCATCTGCTGTTGTAAACAATCTTCAAAAAGGAGTTTACTTAGTCAAAATAACCAATCATAATTCATCGGTTACTAAAAAACTAATTGTAAACTAGTTTAAAAAAACTATTTATCTAAAGCGGCAAATTTGCCGCTTTTTTTTTAAATCTTAATTCCTTAAATTTGCAGCCAAAACAACACTAACTTCACTATCATAATGATTCATTTCTTTGAAAACCAAAGCAAAACGATATATGCTGTTCAGACGCAAAATACATTGAGCGAAATCGAAATGTCGGCTCAAGACATTTCAAAACTCAACTGGCTTTTTGCCGACTCCACTAAAATAGAAAAATCCGTGTTAACGGATTTTTTTGTTGGTCCTCGTGCCACTATGGTTACGCCTTGGAGTACTAACGCCGTGGAAATTACCCAAAATATGGGCATTTCAGGAATCATTCGAATTGAAGAATTTCATAAAGCTTCAGAAGAGTCCTTGGATTTTGATCCAATGCTTTCGCAAAAATATTCCGAATTAAATCAAGATATTTTCACGATTCACATTGAACCCGAAGCGATTTTAAATATTGACGATATTGCAGCATATAACAAATCTGAAGGTTTGTCATTAAGTCCTGACGAAGTAGAATATTTAGATAACCTAGCGATTAAATTAGGACGTAAATTAACCGATTCAGAGATTTTTGCTTTTTCGCAAGCCAATTCTGAGCATTGTCGTCACAAAATTTTCAACGGAACATTTGTAATTGATGGTGAAGAAATGCCTTCTTCCCTATTCAAACTCATCAAGAAAACATCGTCCGAAAATCCGAACGATATTGTTTCGGCTTACAAGGATAATGTGGCTTTTGTAAAAGGACCACGTGTACAACAATTTGCTCCAAAAACTGCCGATAAACCTGATTTTTACGAAATAAAAGAATTCGATTCGGTTATTTCATTAAAAGCAGAAACACATAATTTCCCAACAACCGTAGAGCCTTTCAATGGAGCTGCAACAGGTTCGGGAGGAGAAATCAGAGATCGTTTGGCTGGTGGTCAAGGTTCTTTGCCATTGGCAGGGACAGCGGTTTATATGACTTCATATTCTCGATTGCTGTCCTTCGACTCCGCTCAGGATGACAGACCTTGGGAAAAAGGAATGGACGAAAGAAAATGGTTGTATCAAACTCCAATGGATATTTTGATAAAAGCATCGAACGGAGCTTCTGATTTTGGAAATAAATTTGGACAACCATTGATTACAGGTTCGGTTCTTACTTTCGAACACGAACACTTCGACAAGCTCAGTGTGACGGGTCGAAAATTAGGTTACGACAAAGTAATTATGCAAGCGGGCGGAATTGGTTACGGGAAATTAGATCAAGCCATAAAACACAAACCACAGGAAGGCGATAAAATAGTAATTCTTGGTGGAGAAAATTATAGAATCGGAATGGGCGGAGCGGCTGTTTCTTCTGCCGATACTGGAGCGATGAGTTCTGGAATCGAGTTGAATGCGGTACAACGTTCGAACCCTGAAATGCAAAAACGGGCTGCCAACGCCATTCGTGGTTTGGTGGAAAGTGACCATAATCCAATTGTTTCCATTCACGATCACGGTGCTGGCGGACATTTGAACTGTCTTTCGGAATTAGTAGAAGAAACAGGCGGTTTGATTGATTTAGACAAATTGCCTGTGGGTGATCCTACGCTTTCGGCAAAAGAAATCATTGGAAATGAATCCCAGGAAAGAATGGGATTGGTTATTGCCAAAAAAGACATCGATATTTTACAACGAATTGCCGACAGAGAGCGCGCTCCAATGTACCAAGTGGGTGATGTTACGGGCGATCATCGTTTTACTTTCGAAAGCAAAAAAACTGGTGCAAAACCGATGGATTACGCTTTAGAAGATTTCTTCGGAAGCTCTCCGAAAACCGTAATGACAGACAAAACCATAAATTACAATTATCCTGCATTAGAATATAGTGTAAAAAATATTTCTACTTATTTGGAGCAAGTATTACAATTGGAAGCTGTTGCTTGTA
>CAMCFT010000004.1 GCA_945874225.1 Flavobacterium psychrophilum | reverse complement strand
TTTTGCTAACTCAAGACCAATATCAATAGTATTCAAATTATCAATTGGATTTTTATGAATTATTATTTTATTTCTAGGATTAGATTTTAAATAATCTAGTATTTGAATTTCCATATACATTAGTTATTTCTTTAATAAATTATTTAATTAATTTATTAGCCAATTCAAACTCTTTACCAAAATCCAACCCTAAATGCTGTACTTGTTCAGGCATTGCCAATGCCCAAGAAACATAATAGAAAGCTAATACATGATTTCCTGAAAAGCGTTTGTTGTTGACACTAGATATGATGTAATCTTTTTTGTTTGGATCAATTCCTTGTTTAGGAATCAAAATTATTTTTGAAATACCATCTTCTATAGCATCGTAATTTATTATTTATACTTTTAAGAATACCTATTTTTTAATATCGACGTAAATATAGCAAAAAGCAAACTAAAGTTCTTTGCGGGAAACCGTAAATGATAATAATAAATAAAAATAAATTCTAGGAAAGGATTGGTTTAAATAGATACCGGACAATGATTTGGTTGAATCCTGTTTCTGTAATATTCATCCTTCTTAATCTCTGTTTAAAACCTTTCAATTGTAACACATTGTAACTTCCTGTGATACAATTGTAAAATCCGTTAAATTAGTTTAATATCCTCTTTTAAAAACTAACTAAGTTTCATTATTCTATTAAATTTTTCACTAATTTAGAACAATCTAAAATAATTGTCATGAATGTATTAGTTACCTGTACTCCCGAAGTTTCCAAAGAACTTTTAGATGAAGTTGTTAAAGTATTGACATCTACACCGGGAATCATATCTTTTTCAAAAGGAGATGTATTGTCGCAAAAACAGTTTTCGTTAATTAACGATAAGATAAACGAAGATACTACAGGATTAAAATTCACATTTGATGAATTTTTTAGTTTGACGGATGGTTATAGAACATTAAAAGATATAGATGAACAAACTTATGTAGTTTTATTGACCAATATAAGGCATAAAGATAATTGGTTCAGTGCTTTCAGAAAAACTAACCTATTTGTTGATTGTAATAACTGGAGTTATTTCACCGATAAGGAACCTAAATTTGGTATTGCCCATCAAATCATTGAGAATTTATTTCAAACCCTTATTGATTTACAAATCGAAGGTAGATTAGACCCACTTATCCATATACATCCCGAAGGATGCATCAATGATATGTGTCTAAACAAAAAAGATATAAAACTGAAGTTCATGACGGCACGGATATGTCCAGACTGTATGAAAATTGCCAAAGAGAAAATTGAAGACCCATTAATTATTACTCAAATCAAAAGATACCTGAATAATTTGAGAGAGGAATTCATGAAGGAAGTTGATGATGTTGAAGAATATTTACCACCAATACATGTTTCTGAAAAAGGAGAAATAAAGATTGGAAATCTTGAGTTTAAGTTAGAACCAGTACACAAATCAATTTATTTATATTTTCTAAAAATGCCACAAGGGATTGAGACTGACGAAGTATATAAGAATGTGGAAGAAATCTATATGGTGTATAAGATAATAAAGAAAGCGGCTTGTAAAGAACCTATTGCAAATGCATTTGGGTATAAATTAAAACAAAATCAATTTAAAGAAAGGGAAGGAAACGATGACCAATTTGAAAGTATTAGATCTAAAATAAAAAGGAAGATAAAAACATTGTTGGGGTCATCCTTCTTAGAATATTATTCCATTGAAAATGTGGCCAAAAGTAACTGTAATTACTATCTAATCAGGTTATCCAAGAGTCAAATTACATTACCCAGTGAACTAGCATAGAATAACAGAAAATGCTTGTTTTCTCAAGCTGGAGAAACACTTATCTCCAGCTTGTTTACTTAGCTATTGCAAAATAACTAAAATAGTTTTGATGAAAATTTAATCATTTAAACTATTAATTATGAAAACATTAGTTAAAAAAATCGACACTTTAGAGTTAGTAATTGAGTTCCAAAAATTTTATCATTTGTCCTCTGAACAGGAAAATGAAGAGATGTTAACTAGTATCCAAAATGAGGGACAAAGAGTTCCAATAATTATCACAACTGATAATTATATCATTGATGGATATCGACGTATCAATGCAATGAAATTACTTGGAATCGAAGATGTGAATGTAATAGTTGTTGACGAACCACATACTATTAAAAGTAGAATACTTTATAATACATATCGTAAAAAAACGATTACTGATGAAATTGCAGAAATTAAAGCCGTTTTCAAGAGTAATCCAAAAAGACAAGGAGTTAAAAATGAGAATGGAACATATTCAAGGTCTGAGATTTTGTCCAGAGAATTAAACAATCGATGGAAAGGGGACAAAACTCTTAAAAAAGTAGAACGTATAATCGAATGTGATTTCGATAATGATACACTTTTAAAAGGAATTCTATCCTTAGGATGGTCTGTTGATTCTTGTTATGAGTACATAGAAGAATTGAAACCTTTAGATATTGAAAATGATTATGGGATGTCCCAAAAATTGAATAACGGATTGATTAACATTAAACAAGCAATCAGTTTTATAAAAGAAAAAGATTTTTTTAAAAATGAATACAAAGATACATTCGTAATCCCGGATAAAGTAAATTCATATCGTCGTGATTGCAGTTCTATTACAGAAATAGAAGAACATTTAAAAAGTGTTGATTTATTATTCACTTCACCACCTTATTTTATTCTAAGAAATTATGATAATAGTGATGGGAAAAACCAAAAAGGACATGAAGAGACTCCAGAGGAGTATTGTGAAAATATCGCCTTGTTACTAGCCACTGTGGTTCCAACCTTAAAGGAAACTGCCAACGTAATGATAAATATTGGTGAAACCTATGATGATGGAGTTGGCTATGGTATTCCAGATATGTTATGTTATTTTATTAGAAAACACACATCGTTAATTTACAAAGATCGTTTGGTTTGGAGTAAACCAAATCCAAAACCAATGAACGAAACTGTAGAGAGACCAATAAATAATCTTGAATACATTTTATGGTTTGTTGTTGATCCGAAAAAGGCGAAATATAACTTGTTGAAGTATACAGATGTTCCAAATGATGTCAAAATATCTAGAGGTGCTAAAGATGTAGATGCTTCTGGTAAGTTATGGGATACAGGAATTTCACTTTCAAAACCATATAAAAAGATTTATTCTCATTTGAGTGCACAAAACGTTGTTAATATGATTCAATGTGCTACTGGTGCTAATAATGAGGTGTATAAAATAAGTCAATCAGGACACCCTGCTATAATGGCTGAGTTATTACCAGTAGTTCCAATACTAATGTGTACTGATGAAGAAGATGTTGTTTTTGATCCATTTTCTGGTAGTAATGTGGTTGGTCGTATGGCAAGTCTATTAAACAGAAAGTCTTTATCAACAGAATTATCTGAGAGTTACCACAGAATTGGATGTAAAATGTTGGAAAACGCTATGATAGATTATAATGATAATGATTTAAGAATTATATCACGTCAAATATCTTCATATAATTTACCACGCCAAATATCTTCGTAC
Source organism: Flavobacterium psychrophilum (assembly GCA_945874225.1). Taxonomy (GTDB): domain Bacteria; phylum Bacteroidota; class Bacteroidia; order Flavobacteriales; family Flavobacteriaceae; genus Flavobacterium; species Flavobacterium psychrophilum_M. The sequence continues at coordinate 166,084 of CAMCFT010000004.1, read as the reverse complement.
AATGTGTTATCTCAAAAACCTTTGTATAATAATATACTAGCGGCATAAGATTTTTTATGTTTAAGTGATTAAAGGGTTCAATGTATGTTGATCCTTTTTTTTATTTCGATAAAACCTAAATGTCGCTACAAAGCCAGTAATTACGAGGGTTTATTTGATAAATATTTCACGACCGATTTTTTATTCTCACTTTTTTTATGTATTATTTTATAAAGTGTCATCTAAAATTTAATTAATGTTAAGCTTGACCGGTGAAAATGGATCTTGTAGTTTAGCTTGAAATGACATTTAAAAAATAATTCTCGCTTCTATAGAAAAAACTGAGAATAGGAAGCTGGTTTAAAATGAATGAATATATTAATAGAAAATCAAATAGTTTGGAGACACTGACGATTTCAGAAGTGTCCGTATTATTGTGCATTAAAAACGACCTAACAACAAGAAAGTGGTTAAAAGACAATGGAATTCAAATCCATAGACTATCAAAAAGAAGTTTCGTTTACCAAATAGATTTAGACTTTGTGTTGGACAAACCCTATGTGATGGATTTAAAAAGAAAACATCCTCAAAATTGGAGGGAATCCTATAAATGTGTAGCCAAGGATAAATCACTCTATGATTTAATGATTTTAGAGATTGACAAAGAAGTCTGTTTCACACCAACTACCAAAGTGAGTATCAAGAGCAAAACAGACCAGAAACTGTTCAAATCTTTGATGTCATGATAGTACTCAAACTACCAAAGAATCCATATAAAGGAATAAAATTGTTCTGTAAAACTTGTCGCGTTGACAATCCAAAATGTAATCACTACGATAAGATTATTTACAGGGTTCGAGTTCACATTCCCGGCACTAAAAATGAAATCAAATCAAAAATGTTGGTAGCAACAAATTATGATGATGCGGTATTAGAATCTATCCAATTTGAAAAAGAATTAATCTCGAATAGTTATACAACCGTTGTCCCTGTCTTGGATCAGGGTAATGATTATAGTGTTGTTGATGCAATCATAAAATACAACCAGTATCTTAATGGAGAGTCTGAATACGCCCATTTGAAAAAGAATGTAACCAAAGGTCACTCGGATGAAATGATTAGATATTGTACATACTTTGCACAATCTTTAAAGAAAAAGAGAGATATCGAACGTATGAGAATTGTGGATGTGTCCAAACAAGATGTATCTGATTTTTATACTTGGGCAAGTAATCATTATGCGCCAAAGACATTCAATAAGTGTTTAAATAGTACAAGGGTTTTCTTTGATTTTTTAATTGATATTGAAGAAATTGTAATGAAAAACCCATTTCGATTTTACACCCGTAAATCGGTTCAAAGTCCAAATATTGAAACCATTACCAAAGATGAATTTGAATCAATCCTGAGTGCAGTAGATACCATTGAACCAGTTATGGTTCTTGGGGGGATAGGGGAAAAGAAGAACCTATATAGACCATATTTGAAGGATGGTTATAAACTGTTTTTATTGACTGGCGGCAGAAGAGAAGAAGTTGTCGATTTAAAGTGGAATGATATCTATGAAACAAAGGAAGGTGTCAAGTTTTTTATGATTAATAATCTTAAGGTTGAACGAATAATAAATTCAAACAATTCACACAAGAAATATTTTCCAATTAATGAAGACTTAAATCAATTTTTATTGGAAATGGGGTACAATGAAAAAAAATACACTAGTGATTATATTCTATTTCCTGAGAGAAAAGTAAAATCAATTACGATAATGAATGATTTGAGTAAAAGTTTTACACATTATAAAAATGGCGCAGGAATTACAAAAGATATAAGTTTGAAGACTTTACGCAAAACATATATTAGTTGGGCGAATCAAGTCATGGGAAATGAGACTGGATTATTGACTTCGCATTCAAATAATAGTGTGATTGAGAAGTATTATTTAGACCCAAAAATACTTTCTGTAATAGAAATGGGAGCATTGAAAATAAGAGTGTTCGGAGAAAATTCCTCACGCAATTCCTCACGCAAAAAAGAAAAAGGACCTACGTAAAAACGTAAGTCCTTGATTATCAAGTAGCGAGACCGAGATTTGAACTCGGGACCTCAGGGTTATGAATCCTGCGCTCTAACCGACTGAGCTATCTCGCCATATTTTCAGATGAAAACCATCTTTCAATGCGGGTGCAAAGATAAAAATTATATTAGAGGTTACAAGTATATCTTGAAGAAAAAAAAATATTTTTAAAAAGGCTTTTTTATTGGCCATATATTCAATACATTTCCAAAAAATTAATTGTAGCCCATGGATTCAAAAATACGTTACGAAATAGAGTTTCCCATAAATTCTTCACCTCAATTGTTATACCAATACATTTCGACTCCGTCCGGTTTGTCTGAATGGTTTGCTGACAATGTTAATTCTCGTGGAGAGTTTTTTACTTTCATTTGGAACGATTCCGAAGAGAAAGCCAGGTTGTGCTCTAAGAAATCTGGGGAAAAAGTAAGATTCAAATGGGTAGATGGTAATAATAAAGATACAGAATACTTTTTTGAATTAAATATTTTGGTAGACGAAATTACAAAAGACGTTTCTTTAATGGTTATTGATTTTGCTGATAAAGACGAAATTGAAGAGGCTACACTTTTGTGGGAAAATCAAATTTCTGATCTTAAACACGTAATCGGTTCCGTATAGTAATATTGTTTTTTTAAAACTTATATTTGTCCCGATTTAATCGGGACTTTTTTTTATATTATGATTAATTTTAATGGTACAATTGTGTCTCACGAGACTAGTTTATTGACTCAGAATCGTGCTTTTCTTTATGGCGATGCTGTTTTTGAAACAGTCAAAATAGTAAACTCAAAAATTCTTTTTTTAGAAGACCATTACTTCAGATTAATGTCTTCTATGCGGATTATTCGAATGGAAATTCCTATGAATTTTACAATGGAATATCTTGAAGAACAATTCCTTACTTTGGCTAAAGCCAAAAATTTTGAAAATTCCGCTCGTGCCAGAATTACTGTGTATAGAAATGATGGGGGTTATTATTTACCGCAAAATAACACAGTTTCTTTTTTAATAAATGTAGAAGCTCTTGAAAATACTTTGTATTCAATTGATCAAAAAGGATACAAAGTTGATTTATATACTGATTTTTATGTGACTAAGCAGTTGCTGTCTTCCATAAAAACTACTAATAAAATCATCAATATCACAGGGAGTATTTTTGCCAAAGAGAATGATTTGGATAATTGCTTATTGCTGAATGATAGCAAAAATGTTATTGAAGCATTACAAGGAAATGTTTTTATGATTAAAGGAAACACTCTTATTACGCCTCCTGTTTCTGAGGGATGTTTAAATGGTGTTATGCGAAAACAAATTTTAGGTTTGGCTCGAAATATAGAAAATTTAGAAGTTATTGAACAAGTAATCTCTCCATTTGACCTTCAAAAAGCCGATGAATTGTTTATTACAAATGTGATTAAAGGAATTCAGCCTATTACAAAATACCGAAAAAAAGAATTTTCAATTAATATATCTAGAACATTGGTTCAAAAACTAAACGAGTCTATAAGTAGTAATTAATTAAGAGATGGGTTTTCGGGGGCGTTTGACCATATAGGGTATTCTCCTCCTAATTCCATAATTTGTTTTTTCCAAAAGTGAGAGGCAGATTTCCCAATTATTTTATTCTCATAGTTATTTTTAGTAATAATCCATGAACTTTCCTCCATCTCACATTCTAATTGGTCTTCTTCCCATCCGGTATAGCCTAAAAAGAACCGAATATTATCTTTGTTTATTTTGCCACTATTAATAAGTTCTTTTGTGGTTTCATATTCCCCACCCCAATAAATTCCATTTGATATTTCTATGCTATTTGGAATCAATTCAGGTACATTGTGTATGTAATAAAGATTTTCTTGTTCAACTGGACCACCATTATAAATCTTAAATGTTGCTTTAATATCAGGGACCAAATCATTAATGGTGTATTTTAATGGTTTATTGATGATAAACCCCACAGAACCTTTTTTGTTGTGATCTGCCAATAAAATAACCGATCTATTGAAAGATAAATCTCCAATTATCGAAGGCTCTGCTATGAGTAGATGCCCTTTTTCTAATTTTTCTGATATCATGGTTATATTTTTAATTAAATTTAAATATAAAATTAAAAATAATCCAAATTTTATCGATAAAAGGTATAAAAATACCATTAAAGTGTATTTTTAGGTAAGTTTTGAAAAATTTTTATTTTTCAAAACTTACTTCCTATCCTTTTTTTAATACTTATTGACCTAAATCAGAAGCTAAAATCAATAATAAATTAAATTTCATAAAAAAACCTTCCAATGGAAGGTTTTTATTATACTTAAGAAAACTTAAATTAGTTTACAGCACCGTCTAAATCAGCACCAGCTTTAAATTTCACTACATTTTTAGCAGCAATTTTAATAGTTTTTCCTGTTTGAGGATTTCTACCATCTCTTGCAGCTCTTGCAGAAACTGACCAAGATCCGAAACCTACTAAAGATACTCTTCCACCTTTTTTCAAAGTACTACCTACGTTTCCTAAAAATGATTCTAAAGCTAATTTTGCAGCAGCTTTTGTAATTCCTGCATCAGCAGCGATAGCGTCGATTAATTCTGATTTGTTCATAATGTTTAGTTATTAAATGTTGGTTAAAAAAACTTTGTTAATAATAACAAATTTAATAGGATTTACTTCCTCTACAAGCGTTTTGTTTAATTTTAGTTCGTTTTGTTGATAACTTGTTTTTTTTGTTCATAAAGCAAGGAAAATTCGGTATAAATCGCCCAAAATCGCCCGTTTTGTTGAGGTTAATATGCTTTTGCTTCCTCAGAAAATGTTATTCCATTCAATAATTCCGGTGTACTCATCTTCTTTTTACCTGGAAATTGGATGCTTAACACCTGAATAAACCCATCTTTCGCCGCAAATTTCATTTCTTTTTTGCTACAAATCAGGCTTCCAATGGTATAATTATGGTCTTCTAATATCATTTTTGCTTCGTGAATTTTTACATTCCACTCTTCGTTTTTATCACTAATAAAACACCAAGCCGAAGGATATGGACTTAAACCTCTTATTAAATTGTATATTTCAAAAGCCGATTTTGTCCAATCTATTTTGCAATTTTCTTTATTTAACTTGTATGCTGTTTTTATTTCGGCATTTTCTTTCTGAATGGTTGTGGTTACATTTCCCTTTTCAATCAATGCTAAAGTTTCCAAAACAGTTTCACTTCCCAATTGCATTAGTCGATCGTGCAACTGTCCCGCATTTTCATCTGATGCAATTTCTATTTCAGAACTTAGAATCATCGCTCCTGTATCTATTTTATCATCGATAAAGAAAGTGGTAACTCCGGTTTTTGTATCGCCGTTTATAATTGCCCAGTTAATAGGAGCAGCGCCGCGATAATTCGGTAATAAGGAAGCGTGTAAATTGAAAGTCCCAAATTTTGGCATTTTCCAAACTACTTCAGGCAACATTCTAAAGGCGACAACGATTTGTAAATTGGCGTTTAACGCTTTTAGTTCTTCTAAAAAACTTTCGTCTTTCAAATTCGTTGGTTGTAATAAAGTAAGGTTGTTGTCTAAAGCATATTCTTTTACTGCCGAATATTTTATTTTTTGGCCACGACCAGCCGGCTTATCAGCTGCAGTAATAACGCCTACTACATTATAGTTACTATTGATTATGGTGTCTAGAATGCCAACTGCAAATTCTGGCGTTCCCATAAATACGATTCGTAATTTTTCCATTGTCATTGCGAGGCAAGACTTTTCCGCCGTGGCGGAAGCAATCTCGTTATTTAAGTGAATATTTATTGTTTGGTTTTACTGCAATTTTATTGTTTTCCAATAAGTTTTGCAACGCAAAGATAACATCGTCTTCGCTGAATTTTGATAGTTTTTGAATTTCTCTTGAATTCAAGTCTTGTATTTTTAATAATCCAATAATTTTTTCCGAAATCGAGGATTTATCGCTAACCTTGGTTTTTCTTGAAATACAATAAGAACAAATTCCACAATCTGTATCAGTCTTTTCTCCAAAATAATCTAGAATCAACTTGCTTTTGCAAACTTTCTTCTCATTTATATAATGTAAAACGGATTCGAATTGGTCAACTTTTTGTTTGTTTTGCGTTTCAAGATATTTCGAAACTCGATTTATGGTTCTTTCGTCTTCGCGAACTTCATTGAAAATAATAGTGGCATCATTGTTTTTTTTATGATAATCAATAATGTCAAATCCTTTTAGTTTTTCTAAAATAGAATGAATAAGAGTTTCTTCACAACTTGCTTTTTTTGCAATCAAAGATAAATTAATAGCTGTTTGTGATTCGTAAATTCCGGGATAGGTTCTGAGTATTGACAAAATAATGGGTTCGTCATTTGGATTTAAACTCATATATCGAATAACTTCTTTCGACGGAATCATAAATTGCATCGTGATTTTCTCTGAATATTCTTGTGACAAGCTCAAAATTCCCTGTCTGTCTAAAAACTGTATCGCATTGAAAGTCTTCAGGGTTGGGAATCCATATTTTTGGCAAAAATGATTCAAATTAAACGAAAATTGTTCATTGATTCCTTCGCCATAAGCGATTTGGAAATAAGTACACAATTTGATATAAATCTGAGTAAGAATTTTTTTGTCCGGAAGAACATTAATAAATTGACTTTGGGCTTGAGCCTTGTCGGATTTGCTAGTGAGAAGTACTGCAAATGCTTTTTCTTCATTTCTTCCGGCACGACCCGCTTCCTGATAATAACTTTCAATGCTCTCAGGAAGATGAATATGTATTACCGTTTTTACATTTGATTTGTCAATTCCCATTCCAAAGGCATTGGTCGCAACCATTATCTGCACTTCTTCATTCATCCAAAGACTCATATTCTTCTCTTTTTCCTTAACCGATAATCCGCCGTGATAATAAGTGGCTTTGAATCCCAAGGATTGCAATTGGGAGGCAGTTTCCGAGCACGATTTCCTGTTTCTGACATATATTATAGAAGGTTGAGGATTCTTCTTCAAGATTTGCTCCATTCGATACAATTTGTCTTCCACTTCAAAAACCATATAGGCAATATTTTTTCTGGCAAAAGATTTCTTGAAAATGGCAGGTTTCTCCAATCCTAATTGAAGAATTACATCGTCAAGAACACGATTTGTTGCCGAAGCGGTAAGTGCCAAAAAAGGAACTTTGGGGAAATGCGTTTTTAAATTCGCTATTTTCAAATAAGCAGGACGGAAATCGTGACCCCATTGCGATACGCAATGTGCTTCGTCGATGGCGATTAGATTAATGGGCAGGTTTTTTATGCGTTCCAAAATCCAATCCGATTGCAAGCGTTCCGGCGATAAGTACAAGAATTTATAATTACCAAATTCGCAATTGTCCAAAAGTGTAATCATTTCGTCAGACTGAATTCCTCCTGTCAAAGCAATGGCTTTGATATTGAGTTGTTGCAAGCGTTGTACTTGATCTTTCATCAAAGCAACCAAAGGAGAAATAACCAGACAAATTCCGTCTTGCATCATTGCTGGAATTTGAAAACAAATTGATTTCCCACCACCTGTTGGCATCAGCCCAAAAGTGTCTTTTCCCTCCAAAACAGAATTGATAATTTCGTTTTGTGGCGACCTAAATTCGTCGTGTTTCCAGTATTTTTGAAGAATTGCTAATGCTTCTTGCATAGATTTTAGATAATGAGACCCCGACTAAATTATGATTGCAATATTCTGTCATCCCGAGCGCAGTCGAGGGACAAAGTTTAAATCTCCTAAATTATCTAGAAATTTGGTCTAAGATAAATAAAATTCTATTATCAAGCGTGTCTTTTGGAACTTCTATCAGTTCGTAGCCATAATTTTGATAGGTTTCGGCAAGGTGATTGTGAATGAGTTTTGCCTGTTCGAAGTTCTCGTAACGGGCTTCGTCGCTCACATATATTTCCTCCCAAGGCGGAAGAATAAAGATTTTTGTATATAAATTTTCACGACAAGCCAAGTCAAAATGAGTAGGATAGCTGTCGCCAATATAATGCATATAAGCCAAAACATCAGGAATTCCCCGGTCGATAAAAACAATTTTGTGTGTTTCTTCTAAAGCACTTTTAAATTGTTTTTTTCTTCCTTCCAATAGTAATTCGCTGAAAAGCAATGGGTTTTCAAGAAACAATTGTTCAATACCTTGTTTTTTTGCTTCTAAAGTAACTTGCCTGGAAATTTCTGGATAACAGCAAAAACCTTTGTCTATCAATCCATCGATGATAGTGCTTTTACCAGTTCCTGGTCCGCCAATGATGACTATAATTTCTTTATTCACGTTTTCCAAATAAGCCGCAAATTTACCTAAAGTTATCCGGATTTCGAAAGATTATTTAGACTTATAAGTTCCTGTATTTTTGAAAATACAAAACTCTAATTTCAAATTTCAAATTTCTAAACTCTGCAATCTAAAATCTGCAATCTAAATTCTAAAATGTAATTTCAAAACTGTATATTTGCTTTTATTTTTTATTAAAGAATGGACAACGAAAAAGAAAAAGAGGCCAGAGAGTTTTATGAGAGATTAAAAGTAGAGTTGGATTTAAGCAATTCTTGGCCAGCTTTATATTTGTATAAATTTATTGTACCGACTGATCAGGAAAATATTTTACGTGTTGAAGAAGCTTTTGATTGTATGGGAGCTGTTATTAAAACTACAAAATCCAAAACTGGGAAATTCACAAGTATATCAGTTGATGTTATGATGAAAGATTCTCAGGAAATAATTGATAAATACATTGAAGTTTCTACAATTAAAGGCATAATTTCCCTTTAAATATCAAAAATTATAAATTCGAATATGAATCCAAAATATAGTAAAGAAAACGCAAACGATGTTGTTCATCATTTGGAATATAATGCCGAAAGAGATCATTTGATTATTCCCGAATACGGTCGTCATTTACAAAAATTGATTGACCAGGCAACGGCAATTGAAGACAGAGAAGAGCGAAACAAAGCGGCAAAATACATTATTCAAGTAATGGGAAGTTTGAATCCCCATTTGCGTGATGTGCCTGATTTTCAGCATAAGTTATGGGATCAAATCTTCATAATGTCGGATTTTAAATTGAATGTAGATTCACCTTATCCTGTGCCAACTCGTGAAGTTTTGCAACTAAAACCAGATGTTTTAAAATATCCTCAAAATTTTCCAAAATACAGATATTATGGTAACAACATTAAGTATATGATTGATGTTGCTAATAAATGGGAGGAAGGCGAAATGAAAAATGCCTTGGTAAAAGTCATCGCCAATCATATGAAAAAGTCTTATTTAAGTTGGAATAAAGACACCGTAAAAGATGATGTGATTTTCGAACATTTATATGAATTGTCTGATGGGAAATTGAATATGCTTCAAAGTACCGAAGAACTTTTGACCACCACAGATTTATTGCGAACAAACAAGCGAGTTTCCAATAAATTAACTCCTGCAGGGCAACCAAAAATTCAAAGCAATAAGAATATAAAAGCAGGGAAACCAAATCCTACGCATAAAAACCAAAACAGAAAACCTTTGTAAAATCAGTTATGAGTTAATGAATTATGTGTTTTTTATTCAAAGACAATTGATTCGTAAATCGTAATTCGTAAATCATAAATCAGATATGGGAATTTTCAAAATAGAAGGTGGTGTTGCACTTAAAGGTGAAATCACTCCACAAGGAGCAAAAAATGAAGCGCTACAAATATTATGCGCTATATTATTGACTCCTGAAAAGGTGACTATCAATAATATTCCAGACATAATTGACGTCAATAAACTGATTACCCTTTTGGGAAATTTAGGGGTAAAAATTCAAAAAATAGGATCTGGATCCTATACTTTTCAAGCTGATGAAGTAAATGTAAATTATCTTGAAACCGAAGCCTTCAAAAAAGAAGGAGGTTCACTTCGAGGTTCAATTATGATTGTTGGACCACTTTTGGCTCGATTCGGAAAAGGGTATATTCCAAAACCAGGCGGCGATAAAATTGGACGAAGAAGATTGGATACTCACTTTGAAGGATTTATCAATCTTGGAGCAAAATTTCGCTACAATAGAGAAGACCATTTTTACGGAGTTGAAGCTCCTAATGGTTTAACTGGGGCTGATATGTTACTTGATGAAGCTTCGGTAACCGGAACAGCAAATATTGTTATGGCTGCAGTTTTAGCCAAAGGGAAAACAACGATTTATAACGCTGCTTGCGAACCTTATTTGCAACAATTGTGTAAAATGTTGAACACAATGGGAGCGGAAATTTCTGGAGTTGGTTCTAATTTATTGACCATCGAAGGTGTGGAAAGTCTTGGAGGTTGTGTACATAGAATTCTTCCGGATATGATAGAAATTGGAAGCTGGATAGGTCTTGCTGCAATGACCAGAAGTGAAATTACGATTAAAGATGTGAGTTGGGAAAACCTTGGACTGATTCCAAATGTTTTTAGGAAACTAGGGATTACTTTAGAAAAAAGAGGCGACGATATTTATATTCCTGCTCACAAAGAGGGTTACCAAGTAAAAACCGATATTGATGGTTCTATTCTTACCGTTTCTGATGCACCTTGGCCAGGATTTACTCCAGATTTGTTGAGTATTGTTTTAGTTGTGGCAACACAATGTAAGGGAGATGTTCTTATTCATCAAAAAATGTTCGAAAGCAGATTGTTCTTCGTAGATAAATTGATTGATATGGGTGCCAAAATCATTTTGTGTGATCCGCACAGAGCTGTTGTTATTGGTCACGATTTCAAATCACAACTGAAAGCCACAACGATGTCTTCGCCGGATATTCGCGCAGGAATTTCTTTGTTGATTGCGGCACTTTCTGCAAAAGGCACAAGCACCATTCAAAACATCGAACAAATTGACAGAGGTTACGAACGAATTGATGAACGATTGAGAGCCATTGGAGCGAAAATTGTAAGAGCCTAGTTAAAGAAAATATCCAAATGACAAACGAAAAAACCGCAGTAAGAGCAACTTATTTTAGTATTGTAAGTAACGCAACATTGGCGGCAATTAAAGGATTGGCTGGGTTTTTTGGGAATTCGTATGCTTTGACAGCGGACGCAATTGAATCTACAACTGATATTTTTTCTTCCTTATTAGTTTTGTTCGGAATCAAATATTCAAACAAACCTGCTGACGAAAATCATCCTTATGGTCACGGTCGTGCCGAACCATTAATCACTTTTTTAGTTGTTGGTTTTTTAATTACTTCGGCCACAATTATAGCTTATGAAAGCATCAACAATATTGGAACACCCCATGAATTACCAAAACCTTGGACACTAATTGTTCTTGGAATAATAATCATTTGGAAAGAATATTCATTTCGTTTGGTAATGAAACGAAGCAAAGAATCAAACAGTTCTTCATTAACAGCGGATGCCTGGCATCATAGAAGCGATGCTATTACATCGGTTGCGGCATTTGTCGGAATTACGATTGCGTTGATTTTAGGAAAAGGATACGAATCTGCCGATGATTGGGCTGCACTTTTTGCAGCAGGATTTATTTTTTATAACAGTTATAAAATATTCAGACCAGCGCTTGGAGAAATAATGGACGAACATTTGTATGACGAATTAATTGTTGTAATCAGAAAAGTCTCCCTCCAAGTTGACGGAATAGTATATACCGAAAAATGTTTTATTCGCAAAGCGGGAATGAAATACCACGTTGACTTACACGCCGTTGTAAATGGAGACATTTCTGTAAAAGAAGGACACGAAATCTCTCATTCGTTGAAAGATACTTTGCGAAAAGAAATTCCTGAATTAGGTCAAGTTTTGATTCATATTGAACCTTCCGATTATTGAAAATTAAATTATTCTATTCCAAAACATTTAAAATTTTCAAACCAAAAACGACTCCATCTTCCTGGATTCCGTTTTGAAAAGAATGGACATAGTCAAAACGAAACAACTTAAATTTTCCAAAACCAAGATTATCTAAACCAATCGTAACTTCTGAATATGGTTTTGTGTTTGGAACAGCAAGAGTATGAAATCCTAAAACTAAAGTTGAATTTAATTTGTTCAATAAAGGGATTTTATTCATAATATAACCTTTGTCATTGTGCTCTAAATGTGCCTCAAAATAGGCGTCATTTGTGCTATTAGAATAATAAGGCATTAGATTAAAAACGTTCAAATAACGATCGCTGGTTCCTATGTGTGTTCGGTTGCCATTGAAATGCTTGTAGTCAACAAAGGAGATATTGTCGCCGTGAATGAAAGTTCCAGCCTTCAAATTAATACCTAATGTTCCTTTGTTTCCTGCCTTAAAATTATATTTGATTTGGCTAGTAATTAATTGGTATTCGTATTTTTTTGCATTGGATCCAAAAGCATTTTCATAGCCAAAATACAAAGTTGGATAGTTGTCGTTTTTGATATTTATTTTTCCGTCAGGTCTTGAAATATATTTGTTTCCAAAATTTACTCTTGCAAAAATCGAGGCTTTTGTAAGATGATGTTGTTCAATTGCAGGAGTCAAATTATCGTCGGGCAACAACGGATTATTGGAACTGTAAACGTCATCACTTTTGATAAAAGCATAGTCTGTGGTATTGAATAAAGGTTTTCGTTGTTGGTATTCTAAGTTGCCTTTTAAATACAGGCTATTGTCCACATCTTGACTATACGTAATACCAGCAAATTCTTTGTTGTACAATTTCATATAGTTATCTACGAAAAATAAGGAGCTAACAGAGTTTATGAATTTTGTAATAGGTTCTTCCGGATTGAATTGATTTACTTTAGTTCCTCCTGAAACGGTTAGTGTTGCATAATTTTGGTTATTAAAACGATGATAATAATTACCTGTAACGCGCAATCTGTCATCAGAAAAACCATAATTAAATTTAGTGCTTATGGAAGTTGATTTTCCATTTTCTTCTCCCTCTTTCCAATTTCGGAAAGAAAATCCCGAATCCAGATTCCAGCCCTGAACGGTATTAAAACTTAATGAGGATAAGTTGAGCAGACCATCATAACCAAGCGATTTTTTTTTGATGCTATTTTTCCAATGATAACCAGTTATTGGACTGTGAAATTTAAATTTATTTCCTTTCTTGTCAATAGAATCCAAATAAGTTTTGGAGTTTCGAACATTATGAACGCTGTCTTTTTTTATGTAATCAGTATTCTCTTCGATAGTTAGAGGAATGGGTCTGATTTTATTCCAAAACATCGTGTCTTTTTTATTGGAATTATTTTCAAAACTTACAATTTCATTGGTGAAAGTCTTTTTAGCAAAAGCTTTTTCGAATTCATAATTACTATAAACATATGAGAATTTTCCGTTGAATTTTATGCCAAAAACACCGGCCACAAACTCAAGACTTTGGGTAGTTTTTGCCCAAATGTGATTGTTTTTATTGTAACTAAAATTTTGTTTTAAATTCATTTTATCAACAAATTCCTGATGCATTCGATAGCCTTTGATGTCTAAATTCACAGCGTAAATTGCCCAGGAATCTTCAACAATATAAATATATCCTTCAAAAACGGGTTCGGCATCTCGTTTTGCAATCACTTTTATTTTGTTAATCATCAAATTATTTTCGTCCTGAAAAGTGCCTTCTAGCTTGAATTTATAATAGTTGAAAGCATTATCGGCAATAGGCGAAATTATTTTGCTATCGAAGTCCAAAGTGTTGTCGTAAAAATCATAAATCGTTGATCTGGCTGTGTTATAACTGAAACCTTTGTTGTCTCCGCTTACTTTTGAGGCAATAATTCTTTCCTTTAAATTGTCAGGTTTTTCAAAAATAATTTTCGAAATTGTTTCCGATAAATAGATTATCCCAGTTCCGGTAGAATCCACAGCGCCATCTAAATCACCTATTTTTTGTCCTAATATTTTCTTTGGTAAATCTTTGACTTTTAAAATTCCCCGAGAATAAAAATCAGCTTTGAAATGAGCCGTTTTTTCTGAATTTTCTTTTTTGTTGGCAATGGCTTGTCTGATTACAGCATTAGCAGGGTTGTCTTTTGGGTTGATTATAACTTCAGAAAGTGATAAATTTTCTTCAACTAATTTTATGTTTTGGGCGAAAGGGAATTTGTTAATTGTCACCGTTATTTTCTGGGTTTTGAATCCTAAATATTGAAAAACAATAGTGTGTTTCCCCAATTTTTTGATATTCAATTCATAATTCCCTTGCTCATTGGATGAAGTTCCGTTATAAGTATTCTCTTCTAATATAGTTACCAGTGAAAGTGGAGTTCCTTTGCTATCAGTAATCGTACCTCTAATTTGTGCAAAGTTTAAAAATGAAACTAAAAGAGATAATAGCAAGTAGAAATTTTTCATACAGTAATTTTTTCCTACAAATATACAAGTGGAAATATATTACATTCATAAAATTTTGTTATTTAAATGCTAAACAAATTGTAACGAAATTATGGGTTCAATTACAAAAAAGAAGTGATCGCCAATTCGTAGCTTTTCATTCCAAAACCTAGAATTACACCTTTAGCATTTCCTGAAATATAAGATTGATGACGGAAACTTTCACGCGAAAAAGTATTCGAAATATGCACTTCAACAACAGGAGTTGTAATTGCCTTTATGGCATCGCCAATGCCAATGGAAGTATGAGTATATGCACCCGCATTTAGAATTATACCATCATAAGAAAAGCCAAATTCCTGAATTTTACCAATCAATTCGCCTTCGATATTGCTTTGGTAATAAGTCAATTCTACTTTTGGAAATTTACTTTTTAAGATTTCTAGATAATCTTCAAAAGTTTGGCTACCGTAAACTTCCGGCTCGCGTTTTCCTAATAAGTTGAGATTTGGTCCGTTGATGATGATGATTTTCATAATTCATATTTTTGTAAAAATAAAAAAACCGTTCCAATAAAGAACGGTTTTGATATACTTAATTTTTAAGTTATTAGAACATAAGTCCTGCTGAAAGTTGAAAAACAGAATTTTTTGATTGTGCATTTGTCGAAACTTCAGTCAATCCTAAAACATATCTACCTTGAATAAAGATTTGTTTGGTGACTTTTAAACCCAATCCAGCATCAACTGCAAAGTCAAATGTATTTGGATCGTTTACAGTAAAATCACCCTTTTTGCTCAATAAAAATGAAGCCTGAGGGCCTAATTCAAGACTAAATGATTTGCCTAAATATATTTTTGCCAAAACAGGAATAGCAATATATCCCAGTTCATTTTTTATTTCATTTATACCATCTTTATAACTAGCGCCTTGGGTAGTATAAAGCAATTCTGGCTGTATTGCAAATTTATCAAGTAGTTTGATTTCTGCGATTAATCCTGCGTGATAGCTTGTTATGGCATCCGTTTGAATGTCAGTACCTGAAAAATTAGCGTAATTTAAACCTGCTTTTACACCTATTTGTAACAGCTGAGCTTTGGCACTAAATGACATTACAAAGACTAGGGCGGTAACCAAAATTGTTTTTTTCATGATTGTTTAATTTATAGATTATGTATGTAAGTTAAACATAATTGTTTATTAATTATTGTATTTGTGTTTTTTTATTTTGTTATTGTTTTGTTAAGTATTTCTATAAATGAAAATTAAATAGTTTAAAAATATTGAATATATTGTATATCAGCGTTTTATGTCGAAAAATATTCTTAATTTTGGTAGTGATATTATTTTGAACCCTAAATCATTTTAATTTTAATACGTAATTATTATTCTAATATTAACTTTAAATTAAACAATCATGAAAAAAATTATTTTAATGACGATTGCATTTTTAGGATTTGGTTTTGCTAATGCACAAGACAAAAAAGTTGAAAGTAATGGTGGTCAAACATCGGAGGGAAAATGGCTGATTGAAGCAAATACTGGATCGTGGGCCACAGGAAATACTTCGTTCTCCTTGCTTTCAGTTGATGGTAGCGACACTGCTTGGTCAGTTGGTTTTGAAGGTGGTTATTTTGTTATAGATGATCTAGCCTTAAAAGTAGGGCTTGGATACTCGGATGACGGTGCTGGTTATACCCCATTTAATTACAAAGTGGGCGTTAAATATTATATCGCCAGTCAGTTTCCTGTTGGTATAGATTTGACTGGTGTTTCCAGTGATGGGGATAATTCCATATGGGTTGGCTTTCAAGCTGGTTATGCTTGGTTTGTCAGCGATACTGTCTCAATTGAACCGGCAATTCGTTATAACGCAACTCTTGACAAAGACAAAGCTGATAATGCATTTCAAGGATTAATTGGTTTCGCTTTGCATTTTTAATTTTTCAGAATGACAATATTTTAAGACCATCCGTTTTACGGATGGTTTTTTTATTGCTTTTTTTGCGACTTTGAATCCTGCAGTATCAGGAGTAATGGGTGGATTAATCCGTGGTGGTATAGAATGGGCTGGGTTCAGAATGGGGTTAGAATATAATATTATTCCCGATTCTGATTTAGAAGATTTGAATGGTAATTATTCTGGAACTGCAAAAAATACCTATCTAGGAATTCATATAGGATTTTTTGTAGGTGGAGGAAAATGGGGAAAATAGTATATTTACTTTAAAAAGAAATATCAAACCACGGCTTTTTGTCGTGGTTTTTTTATCTACAAAAATAGCTTTACTTTGCTTCGATGAATTGGAGTAATTATATAAAAAGTTATCAGTCTTATTTAAGGATTGAAAGAGGATTGTCTAAAAATACTATCGACAATTATACTTTTGATTTGGAACGGTTGTGTCTTTTCTTGGATGAAAATGCCATTTCCATTTCGCCAATAAAAATAAGTGAAGAAAGCATTCAGCAGTTCATTTACAGTGTTTCAAAAGAAGTAAATCCTCGATCGCAAGCCAGAATAATTTCGGGATTAAAAAGTTTTTTCAGCTATTTAATATTCGAAGACTATCGTTCCGACAGTCCAATGGAATTGATTGAAACCCCTAAGACAGGCAGGAAACTTCCCGATACTTTGTCTGTAGATGAAATTGATTCTTTAATTGCTGCTATTGATTTGGCTTCTAATGAAGGAGAGCGAAATCGAGCAATGTTAGAAACACTTTATGGTTGCGGACTTCGAGTTTCGGAATTAGTTTCGCTAAAAATTTCAGATTTATTTTTTGAGGAAGGATTTCTTAAAATCACGGGTAAAGGAAATAAACAACGTTTTGTTCCTGTTGGGAATTTAACCCAAAAATATATACAAATTTATAAAGATTATAAGAGAACCGATTTGAATATTAAGAAAGGTCACGAAGATACTTTGTTTTTAAACAGAAGAGGAAGTCAGCTTACAAGAGCGATGATTTTTACAATAATCAAGGATTTGGCAACAAAAATAGAGTTGAATAAAAACATCAGTCCGCATACTTTGAGGCATTCTTTTGCAACGCATCTTCTTGAAAATGGTGCTGATTTACGTTCGATCCAGTTGATGCTTGGTCACGAATCGATTACAACTACCGAGATTTATGTGCATTTGGACAGGAGATTTTTGACAGAAGTTATGAATACTTTTCATCCGAGAAGGTAGTTGGCAGATAGCAGATTTTAGATGGCAGATTGCAAAAAAAAATGACTTGTTTTTCAACAAGTCATTTTCTTAAATATTTTATGGACTTCAATTAAGTTGCTAACTGAAATCTCTGCAACCTAAAATCTATTTAGCAATATTTACCGCTCTAGTTTCTCTAATTACAGTAACTTTTACCTGACCAGGATAAGTCATTTCAGTTTGTATTTTTTGTGAAATTTCGAAAGATAAAGTAGCTGCATTATCATCAGAAACTTTTTCGCTTTCTACAATAACACGTAATTCTCTACCAGCCTGGATTGCATAAGCGTTTTTCACTCCGCTGAATCCATAAGCGACTTCTTCTAAATCTTTTAAACGTTGTATATAAGAATCCAAAACTTGTCTTCTTGCGCCTGGTCTAGCACCTGAAATCGCATCACAAACTTGAACAATTGGGGACAATAAAGATTTCATTTCAATTTCGTCGTGGTGAGCTCCAATAGCGTTGCAAACTTCTTCTTTTTCTCCATATTTTTCAGCCCATTGCATTCCTAATAAAGCGTGAGGCAAATCACTTTCGGCATCAGGAACTTTACCAATATCGTGCAATAAACCAGCTCTTTTGGCAAGTTTAACGTTCAATCCTAATTCGGCTGCCATAATACCACAAAGCTTGGAAACTTCGCGGGAGTGTTGCAATAAATTTTGTCCATAAGAAGAACGATATTTCATTCGTCCCACAACTTTGATCAATTCAGGGTGTAAACCGTGAATGCCTAAATCGATTACTGTACGCTTACCAACTTCTATAATTTCGTCATCAATTTGTTTGGTAGTTTTAGCAACCACTTCTTCAATACGTGCTGGGTGAATACGTCCATCAGTAACTAATTTGTGCAAGGCTAAACGTGCAATTTCTCTACGAACAGGATCAAAACAAGAAAGAATAATAGCTTCAGGAGTGTCATCAACAATGATTTCTACACCGGTTGCAGCTTCAATAGCTCTAATGTTTCTACCTTCACGACCAATGATTCTTCCTTTTACATCATCAGATTCTATGTTGAATACAGATACACAGTTTTCTACTGCTTCTTCTGTTCCAACTCTTTGAATGGTATTGATTATGATTTTCTTAGCCTCTTGTTGTGCTGTTAATTTTGCTTCTTCAATAGTGTCTTGAATGTGAGACATCGCTTGGGTTTTGGCTTCAGCTCTTAATCCCTCAATCAATTGATTTTTGGCATCTTCAGTAGATAAACCAGAAATAACCTCTAGTTGTTGAAGTTGGCTTTTGTGTAATCTGTCAACTTCTGATTGTTTTTTGTCTAAAACTTCTATTTTAGAATTGTATTCTAAAGTTTTAGTTTCAAAATCGTCATTTACTTTTTTAGCTTTTGATAATTCGTTTGAGATTTGAGATTCTTTGTCTCTAATTCTTTTTTCGACTTCAGCCATCTTTTGGTCACGCGAAAGAATTACTTGCTCGTGTTCTGACTTTAATTCGATAAATTTTTCTTTTGCTTGAAGAATTTTATCTTTTTTGATGTTTTCGGCTTCAAGATTAGCATCTTTTAATATAGAAGAAGCTTCTTTTTTTGCGTTTTTAATCAAATTTGAAATGTTGCTTTTCTCTATTGTTTTGGCTATGCCAAAACCTCCTGCAATACCAGCAATTGCTGAAATAATTATTGTTAAAATGTCCATGGTTATCTAAATTTAGTATATAAAAAAGCCTACATTAGGTTGCTTGAATAAACTCGGAAATACAAGTTTTGAGCTAACTCGTTGTTCAAGCTTCCAAACTGAATTGGCTTGCTATAGTAACGATGATTTGCTCATTCTAATTTGTTAGTGTTGAGTTTACCAAATATGAACTAATGTAGGCAGTATCTTAGTTTCTGTAAAGAACGTGTTTAATCGCTGAGATATTGATCTAAAAGCGAATTGATTTTTTTAATTCTTTCGATAGTTGCTACGCCATCGATGGCATTATCAATTTGTTTTTGTTCTGTTTGAGAGGCAAATTGCAAAGCACACATCGCTAATACATCTTGCTTATCACGAACGGCATAATTTTCTTCAAATTGCTTTATCATAGTATCGATTTTTTTAGAAGCACTTCTAAGTCCTTCTTCCTGAGAGAGCTCCACGGTTAATGGATAGACTCTGTCCGCAATCGATATCTTAATTTTAAGCTTTTCGTCCATATCTTTTACTAATCTGATAGCTGTGCTATGCAGTAATCAATTTCACGAATTAATGAATTTATTTTAAGCTTTGTTTCTCTTTTATTATCCTCACTGCCAAGTAGTGCGTTAGCTACTTTGAGTGTTTCATACTGTGCTTTTAAGGCTTCAATCTCTTGAGATTGAGTTTGTATGATAGTTGCAGATTTTGTTAATTCAATTTTCAAATCTTGAGATTTTTTTTCCAAACTATTTATTTTCGCAAACAGTTTTTCAATCTTATTTTCAAGAGTATCAATTATTTCTGCAATTACACTCATATTATATCCTACGTATTACTTAATCTTACAAAGTTAGTATTCCTTTTTATTTTTACAATATTTTAGGGACTTTTTTATCTTAAAAAAATCAATATACTGTATAACAGTTAATTACATTTTTGATACTTTTATAAATTTTATAAAATACTTTTTTTTATCTTAGCAAAAATGTATTCCATGAGATCGTATCTGCTTATCCTGTTGTTTTATAGTTCCATTTATGCTCAAGTCAATTATCCAAAAGATTATTTTAGTCCGCCACTCGCTATTCCAATGCAGTTATCAGGGAATTTTGGAGAGTTGAGGCCTAATCATTTCCATGCAGGTTTTGATTTGAAGACGTTGCAAAGGGAAGGTTTAGGAGTTCTTGCAGTTGCCGATGGTTATGTGTCAAGAATTAAAATTTCAACCTTTGGAAACGGAAAAACTATATATATTACGCATTCTAATGGCTATACTTCAGTTTACGGGCATTTACAAAGAGCGACTGATTCTATTGAAGATTTCATCAAAAAAACGCATTATGCTGATCAATCTTTTGAGATAGAAATGTACCTGAAACCTAGAGAAATAATGGTTAAAAAAGGACAAATTATTGCTTTATCAGGAAATACTGGTGCTTCTGAAGGACCACATTTACATTTCGAATTTCGGGATAACATAACTGAAAACATTATTAACCCGATGCTTTTTGGGTTTGATAAATATATGAAGGACACTAAAAAACCACTTATTTCCAGTATTTATGTTTATCCATTAGATGACAAAACCATTGTAAATCAATCAAAACGCCCTTTATTGCTTAACTTGGTATTACAAAAAGACGGGACCTATATGGCAGATCAAGTGGTTGCCAATGGTAAAATGGGTTTTGGAATTAATACTTTCGATTATGATGATGTTTCGTTCAATAAAAACGGCATCTATAAAGTGCAGACTTTTTATAATGGAATACCTAATTTTGGCTATCAATTTGACACTTATTCCTTTGATGAAATGCGTTATATTAATTCCTTAATTGACTATCCAAGGTATAAAAAAACGCAGCAAAGAGTTCAAAAATTGTTTATGCGAAATCCTTATAAACTGAGCATAATAAAGACAGTTGAAACCAACGGAGTTCTTACTAGTGTTCCTAATTTGACTTCGAGTTATCGCATTGAAGTTTCTGATTTTTATGGCAATCTTACTTCAGTTTTCATTCCAATGAAATATGATGTACAGTCCGCAATTATTGTTCCGGAACCTATTTTATCAAAATATTTTGTAAAAGCAAATAATGACAGTAATTTTACCAAAGATAATGTTTCAGTTTCCTTTCCTGCAGGAACTTTTTATGAGGATTTCTATTTGAATTTTGATGTACAAAACGACACTTTGTTTCTTCATGATGATACTATTCCCGTTCATACAAGTTTTACTATCGAGATAGTAGATAATAAATTTACTGATGCTCAAAGAGAAAAATTGTTCATAGCCACAATTGACGGCAACAAAACAGCATATAATTTTACCTTTCGAAAAGACAGTGTTTTTAGTACCAAAGTTAAAACTTTAGGAAAGTTCGCTTTAGTTTTGGATACTATTCCACCAAAAATCAGCATTGCAAAATCAATTGAAGGAAAGTGGTTAAGTGATAAAAAGTTTTTACAATTCACTATTAGCGACGGATTATCAGGTATAAAATCCTATAATGGTTATTTGAATGGTAAATGGATTTTATTTGAATATGACAATAAAACTAAGAAAATAACCCATAATTTTAGTGATGGTATTGTTGCCGAAGGAGCAAACGAATTAAAAATTATAGTGGTCGATAATTTAGGAAATTCTACTATCTTTGAAACTCGGTTTTTTAGAAGTCAAAAAAAATAAAAAATTAAATTCATTGAGTGTACATAAAATAATACTTGTTTTCTTCTTTTTCTGTTTTGGTACTGCAGCTTTTGCTCAATCAGCCCACATAAAAGGAATTGTTCTTGATAAAAAGAATCAACCTGTTGATAACGTGAACGTATCTTGTTCTGGTAAAGGAACAAAATCCAACGAAAATGGTTTCTATAGTTTAGAAGTTCCTGCTAATCAAAAAGTAATAGTAGTTTTCTCTCACGTTTCTCTAAAAAAAGTTACTGTTGCGGTTACATTAAAACCAGATGAAGACTATGAGTTCGACTTGGTCATGAATGACAAAGATGAGCAAATGGGCGAAGTTGTAATTACGGTCAACAATAAAAAAAGAGTTCAGGGAATTACAATAATTGAACCGGAACTGATTCGGAAAATTCCTGGTGCCAATGCCGGTGTCGAAAATATTTTGAAGTCCTTACCAGGTGTAAATTCCAATAATGAATTAAGCACACAATATGCTGTTCGTGGCGGAAATTATGACGAAAATTTGGTTTATGTAAATGAAATCGAAGTCTATCGTCCTTTTCTGATTCGGTCTGGTCAGCAAGAAGGTTTGAGTTTTACCAATACCGATTTGGTTCAAAATGTTGATTTTTCGGCAGGAGGTTTTCAGGCAAAATTTGGTGATAAATTATCTTCTGTTTTGGATATTACGTATCGAAAACCAAAAAAATTTGGAGCTGTTGCCGAAATGAGTCTTCTTGGCGCAAGCGTTGCAATAGACGCAGTTTCCAAGAATGGCAAATGGTCTGAAGTTACCGGAATTCGCTATAGAAACAATTCGCTTTTGGTAAATAGTCAGGAAACGCAAACTAATTATACGCCAATATTTGCGGATCTTCAAACCAACATCATTTTCAAGTCTTCCAACAAATGGGAATGGAGTTTTCTAGGGAACATATCGCAAAATGATTATCAATATCAACCTTTGACACGCCAGACTAATTTTGGAACCATCGATAATCCAATGGCATTGTTGATATTTTACGAAGGTCAGGAAAAAGATAAATACACCACTTATTTTGGGGCCGTAAAATCTACTTATACAGCTTCAAAAAACTCAACTTACAAGCTAATTGTTTCAGCTTATAATACAAAAGAACAAGAGCATTTTGATATTTTGGCACAATATCGTTTGGGCGAAGTAGATTCAAATTTTGGTTCGGAAACCTTTGGTGATGTTTCTTACACAAGAGGAATTGGCGGGCAACTCAATCACGCTCGAAATGATCTGGATGCCTTAATTGTAAATACCGAATTAAAAGGGATACATAATTGGAAAAAAAATCTATTCGAATGGGGAGCGAAATTCACGAGAGAATCTATTCGAGACAGAGTTATAGAATGGGAAGTGATTGATTCTGCTGGGTTTTCTTTAAATCCACCAATTGTTATTTTACCAAAAAATGACCAACCTTATTTACCATACACAGGACCATTGGTGCCATATAATAATGTAAGAGCGACTAATTTTGTTGACATCAATAGGTTTTCAGGTTATGTGCAATGGAGCCGAAAAGGGTATTTAGGGGATAATGAAATATGGTTAAATGCGGGTGTGCGTTCACAAAATTGGGAAGTTTCAGGCGATAATATTGTGAGTAATACGCAGTTTACTTTTAGTCCAAGGGCGCAATTTTCTTTGAAACCCAATTGGAACAAGGATATGTTTTTCCGACTTTCTGGAGGGTTATACCATCAGCCACCTTTTTATCGAGAATTGCGGGATGCCGATGGAGTAGTGCAGCCCACAGTCAAAGCGCAACAAGCAATTCATATTGTTTTGAGTAATGATTATAGTTTCAAAATGTGGAATCGCCCTTTCAAAATGGTTTCAGAATTGTATTATAAATCATTAACAGACGTGAATCCATATACTTTGGACAATGTCCGAATTCGTTATGCCGCCACTAATAATGCTAAAGCGTATGCAGAAGGTTTTGATTTTAGAGTAAACGGGGAATTTGTGCCGGGAACGGAATCTTGGTTTAGTTTTGGCTATTTAAAAACCGAAGAAAATATTGATAATAAAGGATTTATTTCGAGACCAACTGACCAGAGATTGAAATTTGCGCTTTTGTTTCAAGATTATATGCCAAGGATTCCAAGCATAAAATTATACCTGAATTTGGTTTACAATACCGGATTACCAGGAGGTTCGCCATCCTACGCTGATCCTTATTTGTACCAAAACCGATTGAGAGACTACCGCCGTGCCGATGTGGGTTTCTCCAAAGTTTTAATCGATGACCAAAATCCATCCAATAAAAATTGGTTGAAAAGCTTCAAAGAATTGGCAATTGGTTTAGAAATTTTCAATCTTTTCGACAATCAAAACGCGATTACCAATACTTGGGTACGAGACGTGTATTCTAAAAATCAATACGCCATTCCTAATTATATGACCACACGAGTTTTTAATGTGAAGGTGAATATGAGGTTTTGATTCTAAATCAAAATATCACTCTCCAAATCTGATTTTTCAATAGTAAAATCAAATCCTAGTTTTCCTTAACTACACAAGAAGGGAAATAGTAAGCTGAAAATAAATGCCTTTAAAAAGGAAATTAAAACATTTTTTAAAAATAAATGAAATTTAAAGTTGCACTTTGGTACAACTTTATTAAATTTGTTTTGTGGAAAAAGAATTAAAAATAAGAGTTGTAACATTTTATAAAGATTACTTTACAGAATTCTTTATTAAACAGCGAGAAAAAGTTCAAGATAAGATTACTTGGACTTTAGATTTAATTGAACAATTAGAAAAAGTTCCAGAAACGTATTTAAAACATATTGAAAATACTGAGGGCTTATATGAAGTAAGAGTAAAACAAGGAAGTGATATTTTTAGGATATTTTGTTTTTTCGACAGGGGGAAATTGATAGTTTTGGCTAATGGATTTCAAAAGAAAACGCAAAAGACACCAAGAAAGGAAATAGACAAAGCATTAAAAATTAAAGAAGAATACGAAAATGGAAACAAGTAATATAAAAACACTCACAGAATTCAAAGATGAATTTTACGGAGCAAAAGGAACCCAAAAACGGGACAATTTAGAAAAAGGTTTCGAGCAATTCAAACTTGGTGTAATGATTCACCAAGCGAGAATTGAAAAAGGATTAACTCAAGAAGAACTTGCAATTAAAAGTGGAACAACAAAATCGTATATTTCAAGAATTGAAAATAACGTAAAAGAAGTTCGCTTTTCTACTTTACAAAAGATTGTAGAATTAGGATTAGGAGGAAAATTAGAACTTGCAATAAAACTCTAAAACCCTAATTCCTAAATCAAAATATCGCTTTCCAAATCTGATTTTTCAATAGTAAAATCAAATCCTAGTTTTGACACTAATTCGATAACGAGGTTTTTATACCAGTTTTCTGATTTGGGATGGATGTAGATTTTTTCGATTAACTGGTTAATGTCCACGTCAATTTTCATCCCTTCATTGATTTTAATATTCTCATCACCAATGTCAGTCAAAATTCGAACTTCCCGCTCATACTGAAAACTTTTTCTCTTGAATAGAAACGGAAAAAACATGTCTTCAAACGGAATATATTCCTTTTTGTAATCAATGTAGTTTACTTCGCCAATATATTGCTTGTATTTTTTTTCGCGAATAACGGCGTTTTGCAATCTCCCAATCGTAGATTGAATTGCCAAACCTTCACAATTTTGAGTGAAAATTTGCCACATTGCAAACGATTCATATTGGTTAATGTGCCAGCTGCTAACAATCACTTTTTCGCGATGCGATTTGTAATAATCTAGAAATTCCGGATTGTTGACTGATAGTTTTTTGATTTCTTCAAAAGTAGGTTCGCTAAAAGTGCCTTCGTATTGGTCTTCAAATTTATCCGAACGTGACATAAAAAGTTTCTTCGAAAGCAACAATTCGAGAAACTTTGACAAGTCCAAGTATTTCCAAACAATGGTATCTGGATCTTCAGGAAGCTTGATGTTCTTGTTGTTGAGGTACATTTTAGTGAAAAGGATTAAAGTTTTAGTAATGCCAATTATATTTATATCTAGTTCAAATGTTTGCTGACTATACTTTATTCTTGCTATTTGTCACGCTGGAAGCGTCTAGATTAAGTTGCTAGTGCATTGAGACGCTTCCAGCGTGACAATTGGAATAGTTCGTTGGTTCTTTGGCGTAGTTAAAATTGGATTGTTACAAATGCATAAACGGTATAATTGAAATATCGAAAAAATCTGTCAAAATCAGTGTTTTTGCTTAAGCAAATCCGTTTTATCCGTGTGCCAATAGATTACTAAATTACTCAAATGATTGCAATGTCACTAATTTATTATACGTTCCATTTAATGCAATCAGTTCATCATGGCTCCCTTGTTCGACAATTTTTCCTTTTTGCATCACCACAATTTTGTCTGCTTTTTGTATCGTCGAAAGACGGTGCGCAATCACAATCGAAGTTCTGTTTTGCATCATGTTTTCGAGTGCGATTTGTACAAATTTTTCACTTTCAGTGTCCAATGCCGAAGTGGCTTCGTCCAAAATCATTATCGGTGGATTTTTCAAAACGGCACGGGCAATAGACAATCGTTGCTTTTGACCTCCAGAAAGTTTGTTTCCGCTGTCGCCAATGTTGGTGTGAATTCCAAGTGGTAAATCTTTTACAAATTCATAGGCATTGGCAATTTTCAAAGCTTCGATAATCTCCTCATCAGTTGCGTCTAGTTTTCCTAATGAAATATTAGCTTTTACGGTGTCATTAAATAGAATACTATCTTGAGTTACTAATCCCATTAGACCACGTAGAGATTGCAAATTCATATCTTTAATATTGACAGAATCGATTGAAATCGTTCCGTCATTCACATCATAAAAGCGAGTCAATAAATTGGCAATAGTGCTTTTTCCGCTTCCGGATTGACCAACGAGTGCTACGGTTTGTCCTTTTTTTACTTCAAGAGAAAAATCCTTTAAAACAGCGTCTTCTTCGTATTTAAAATTGATATTTTTTAAGGATATTTTGTCTTCAAAAGTGGTTTTGGTAATAGCATTTTCCTTTGAAGTAATTTCGTTTTCGACTTCTAAAACTTCAAAAACCCGTTCTGCAGCGGCTAACCCATTTTTTACAGCATATAATGCTTTTGAAATGGCTTTGGCAGGAGTTAGAATATTAAAAGCTAAAGTTAGATATGCAATAAAAACTGCACCTTCAAGTGTTTTGTCTATCAAAACTAAATTTCCTCCATAAAAAAGTAAGCAGGCAATTGTAGTCACTCCTAAAAATTCGCTTAGAGGTGTTGCTAAATTATTTTTACTCCCGATACTGTTTGTTAAGTTCAATAATCGGGTTACTGATTTGTGAAACCTGCCTTTGAAATTAATTTCGGCGTTATAGCTTTTAATTACCTTTAGACCACCTAACGTTTCGTCAACAATAGAAATCAAGAAGCCACTTTCTCTTTGAGCTTCTAAGGATTGTGCTCTCAAATTTTTAGCTAGTTTTGAAATTATCCATCCCGAAATTGGCATAAAAATCAAAACAAATAAAGTCAGTTTTAAACTTATAATAAACATGGCTACTAATGCAAAAATAATTGTCAATGGTTCTTTTACTACTAATTCTAATATAGAAAAAAAGGAGTTTTGCACTTCGTTTACATCACCAAGCATACGCGCCATAATATCGCCTTTTCTTTTTTCGGAATAATAGGATATAGGCAATTCTACGATTTTATCATACATTGATTTTCTCAAATCCCTTAAAACACCATTCTTCAAATGCATGATATGGTATGATGCGAGATAGTTAAATAAGTTTTTGAATAAAAACGTTATGATTACCATTGATACTACAAACAAAAGAACTACTTGAATGTTATTATCTTTTGTTAATATTGAAATTTTATAATAAAAAAAGTCAGATCCAAACTCCTTTATATTTCCTAGTCCCTTATATACTGGCTCTTTTAGTATCGTTTTGGTTTTACCAAAAAGTACTTCAAGCACTGGGAAAATGGTTAACATTGAAATAGTGCTAAATAAAGCATACAAAATATTATAAATCACATTCCAAATGATGTGTTTTTTATACGGTTTTGTATAGGGAATTAGTTTTATTAAATTTTTATCCATTAGTTCAATTGCATTGATGCTATGATATTTTTTATTTTTTCGTTTAAAACACTTTCCATTTCCGTGAAATTTTCAACAGCATCCAATTCTGCATTTACACTGATGTAAAATTTAATTTTTGGTTCCGTTCCACTTGGTCTCGCACAAATTTTTGATCCATCTTCGGTGTAATAAATCAGTACATTCGATTTTGGAATATCCATTTTGGTCTCTTCTCCGGTAAGTAAATTTTTGGCTATTGACGATTGGTAATCCTCCAGCATAATTACTCTTTGTCCGTTGATTTCTTCCAAAGGATTTTCTCTCATATCAACCATCATTTGATTAATTTGCTCTAAACCGTCCATTCCTTTTTTGGTCAATGAAATCAAATGTTCTTTATAAAATCCATTTTCGATATACAATTGTAATAATTTTTTAAAAACGGTGCTTCCATTTGCTTTGGCTTGAGCCGCAATTTCGCAAACTAATAAAGTAGCTGCAACAGCATCTTTATCACGTACTGCATCTCCGACCATAAATCCAAAACTTTCTTCACCACCACCAATGAATTCTAACTCTGGAAAATCCTTAATCATTTTGGCTATCCATTTAAAACCAGTCAATCCGATTTTACATTCTACGTCATAATTTGTTGCTAATTCCATCATCATTGGAGTAGAAACTATGGTCGAACCCACGAATTGTTTTCCGTTTATTTTTCCCGCTTTTTTCCATTCTTTCAATAAAAAAGCAGTCATCAAAATCATCGTTTGATTTCCATTCAATAAAGTCATTTTGCCTTCATTATTTCGAACGGCAACCCCTAAACGATCACAATCAGGATCAGTTCCAATAACAATATCAGCATTGAGTTTGTCTGCCAATGCCAATGCCATAGTCAAAGCTTCTGGTTCTTCTGGATTTGGTGATTTCACCGTTGGAAAATTACCGTCTGGTACTGATTGTTCCGGAACAAGGTTCACATTAGTGTAACCTGCTTTCGATAAAGTTTCAGGAACTAATTTTATAGAAGTTCCGTGCAATGAAGTGAAAACGATATTGAGATTTTTTTTGGCTTCAGCCGAAGTGCCAAAACTGGCATTCTCAATAGTAGATTTTATAAAAGCTTGATCCACTTCAGTATCTATATAATGTATCAAATCTTCGTTTGCATCAAACTTAATTTGGTTATAATTTAATTTTTCTATTGTATTGATAATGCCTTCGTCTTGAGGAGGAACTATTTGTCCACCATCTTCCCAATATACTTTGTAGCCATTGTATTCAGGAGGATTGTGTGAAGCTGTAAGTACGATTCCACATTGACAACCCAAGTATTTAAGCGCAAAAGACAACTCTGGTGTAGGTCGCATATCCGAAAATAAATAGACTTCAATTCCATTTGCAGAGAAAACGTCGGCAACAGTTTTTGCTAATGTATCACTGTTTTTACGACAGTCATATGCAATTACAGCTTTTAACGATTGGTTTGGAAATGATTTGTGCATATAGTCTGAAAGCCCTTGAGTACTTTTGCCAAGCGTATATTTATTGATGCGATTATTTCCTGCACCCATGATTCCTCGCATACCGCCAGTTCCAAATTCTAGATTTTTATAAAAACTTTCTTCTAAGTCTTTTGGCGAAGAAGTCATTATTTCTATGATTTCTTTTTGGGTTTCATTGTCAAATGTTGGAGTAAGCCATTCATTAACGGCATCTAAAATGTGTTTTTTGATTTCCATTTTTGTATATTTTTTTGAAATTTGAATATCTTTTTTTTAAAGATTAATTTATTTCTTTCGAAACTTTATATCTTTCCTCGTTGTTTTTTGTTCTCAAAATGATTTCACCAAGAAATCCTGCCAAAAACAATTGCGTTCCCAAAACCATTGTGGTTAGCGCAATATAAAACCATGGATTGCTCGTTACTAAATGATAAGGTAAATCATTATAGAGATTGTACAATTTCATTACACCAATATATCCAGCCAATAAAAATCCAATAATGAACATTACTGATCCCAAAGCGCCAAATAAGTGCATTGGTCTTTTCCCGAATTTGGACAGAAACCAAATGGTAATTAAATCAAGGAAACCATTTACGAAACGATCCATTCCAAATTTAGTTTCACCATATTTCCTCGCTTGATGTTGTACTATTTTTTCTCCAATTTTTCCAAAACCGGCATTTTTTGCCAAAACCGGAATGTAACGGTGCATTTCTCCTGAAACCTCAATGTTTTTTACAACTACGTTTTTGTAGGCTTTCAATCCGCAATTAAAATCATTCAATTCTACACCAGATGTTTTTCTGGCAGCCCAATTGAAAAGTTTTGAGGGAATATTTTTTGCAACAACTGAATCATATCGTTTCTTTTTCCAACCGGAAACTAAATCAAAATTTTTGGAAGTAATCATTTCGTATAATCCCGGAATTTCTTCTGGACTGTCTTGCAAGTCTGCATCCATAGTGATGATAACATCGCCTTTAGCTTTTGCAAAACCAGCATGTAAGGCTTGTGATTTTCCAAAATTCCTCATAAAACGAATCCCTTTTACATTTAGATTTTCGGCAGCTAATTCTTCGATTATAGTCCAAGAATTATCAGAACTTCCGTCATCTATAAAAATGATTTCATAGGAATAATTGTTCGATTTCATAACTGAAATAATCCAAGTATAAAGTTCTTTGAGCGATTCGTCTTCGTTGAGAAGTGGAATGAGTATAGATAAATTCATTTATATTTTTTATTCTTGAGTAGGTTTGCTTTTGAAAATTAAAGCCAAAAGTAATCCAAAAAGAGCGCTAAAAACGATACTAAATACAGATCCTTTTAATAGCTCAATAATCGAAAATTGGTCATTTTCCTGTAATTTTTTTACCGCTTCGTTAATAGCTGATGATGGTGTTCCAAATTTTTGCATCATTTCAACAGCATATTTTATAGATATCTCTTTTATAGATTCTTTAGCGGAAGGATCAATAAAATTGAATAAAATAATATTGAAAACAACAGAAATTAATATTCCAATAACAGCAGAAATAAAATAGGTGGTAAATGCATCTTTAAACGGAAAAATCCCCTTTAATTCTTTCTTTGTTCTTGAAAGTAGCACAATGCCAATAATGATATAAAACGAAATACTTAAAAGACTTACCCACCAAGCGGTAAATAATTTTAAATCAATTGCATAAATTGATGTTGTAATTAATGCAGCTACAACACCAGTAATTATTCCGTAGGAAACCCCGTTTTTCTTTATAATCTCATTCATAATTGAAGGTATTTATTTATTAATCTACAAATATAACAATTCCCAATTTATTCAAGGGAAAAAATCGTTTTTTACGATTATAAAAAAAAGTAATTTAAAGATTTGATTATTGAAAAATTAGTGTAAATTTGCAAACTCAAAATAAATAAAAGTTTTAAACAAAAAGAGTAGTTGCATTTACACCTTTTTCTAAATAGAGAGAAAGCTTCAAAATTAAAACGCTCAAAAAAATAAATAAAATAAAGATGAAAAAAGGAATTCACCCAGAAAATTACAGATTAGTTGCTTTTAAAGACATGTCAAACGAAGACGTTTTTATAACTAAATCTACTGCAGATACAAGAGAAACATTAACAGTTGATGGTGTTGAATATCCAGTTGTAAAATTGGAGATTTCTAGAACTTCTCACCCTTTTTACACAGGTAAATCTAAACTTATTGATACTGCAGGACGTATTGATAAATTCAAAACTAAATATGCTAAACACGGTAAATAATAATTACCGGTTTTTCAAATTATATAAAACTCTCCAATTTTGGGGAGTTTTTTTATGAAATAAACTTTGTAACTTTGTCAAAATAAAACAAAAGATTTTAAATCTCATTTTTCAGTCGTAAAACTGCTGAAATCTGAAATCTGAAATCTGAAATCTGAAATCTGAAATGAATTATATACTTTTCGACGGACCTGCTAGAAACGCTTTATTGCCCTTTACTTTTACACGACCGGTTGCCGATATTCTTGTTGGTATAATGACAATTCGTCAAAAATGGGAAATGCGTTTGGGTTCTACCACAACAACATTAACTGAAGAATATTTATCCGAGAAATTTCCAATGGTGGAAATGGAGGAAAATGTAATGATAAATGCTTCCTTTCTTCCCAATGCAATTTTGGCCGAAATGGTCAGTAATCTAGAATCGAATCAAGCCATTTTCAAAGGGGATGAAGTTATTGCTTTTTATACCAGCGAAAATCAGGAAGAAGTAGATTTTGATACTTATGAAATCGTTGAATTTGAAGGCGACTGTATCAGAATAGAACATACTTGGGATATCTTTTCTCATAATGACGCAGCGATTCGCGAAGATTTTCAACTTTTAACCGAAGACAGAAAATCACAACCTATTCCTAAAAGTGTTAATGCTATAGCAAAAGAAAACATATTTATAGAAGAAGGAGCAAAGCTAGAATTTGTTACGCTGAATGCTTCATCAGGACCCATTTATATTGGAAAAAATTCCGAAATAATGGAAGGTTCCGTAATTCGTGGACCATTAGCTTTGTGTGAAAATGCACAAATAAAAATGGCTGCCAAAATTTATGGAGCAACAACTGTTGGGCCTTATTCAAGAATTGGTGGCGAAGTAAAAAACGCGGTACTTTTTTCCTATTCTAATAAAGGACACGATGGGTTTTTAGGAGATTCTGTGCTTGGAGACTGGTGTAATATTGGTGCCGACACCAATACTTCAAATTTGAAAAATAATTATGACGAAGTAAAATTGTGGAGCTATGAAACTGGAGGTTTTGAAAAAACAGGTCTTCAATTTTGTGGATTGATGATGGGAGACCACAGTAAATGTGGAATCAATACAATGTTCAATACCGGAACCGTTGTAGGAGTGAGCGCTAATATTTTTGGTTCAGGATTTCCACGAAACTTTGTTCCTAGTTTTTCTTGGGGTGGAGCTTCAGGTTTTTCTACTTATATTACCAAGAAAGCTTTTGAAACGGCTCGTTTGGTAATGAGTCGCAGAAATATTGACTTCGATGAAAAAGAAGCCGCCATTTTGCAAAACGTTTTTGAGGAAACAAAAAAGTGGAGAAAGGAGTAATAGAAAAATATTCTTATTTTAAAATTTATATTAGCCACAATTGCGAAAGTAGTTGTGGTTTTTTTTTGCTTCTTTTTATAACAACTAATGATTTCATTTTAAAGTTTTTTGTTTGTAAATTTGCAACCTTAAATTTTTTGACAACGATTTCATTAATTTAAGAATCGTATGAAAAATAGAAAAAAAGTAGCGTTCTACACGCTAGGTTGCAAATTGAATTTTTCGGAAACATCTACAATTGCCCGAAATTTTCAAGACGAAGGTTTTGACCGCGTCGATTTTGAAGAAGTGGCTGATATGTATGTAATTAATACGTGTTCGGTAACTGAAAATGCCGATAAACAATTCAAGCAAGTAGTGCGAAAAGCGATGAAACTCAATGATAAAGCTTTTGTTGCCGCAATTGGTTGTTATGCTCAATTAAAACCTGAAGAATTAGCCAATGTTGATGGTGTAGATTTGGTTTTAGGTGCAACCGAAAAGTTTAAAATCACAGATTACATAAACGATTTGTCTAAAAATGATTTTGGCGAAGTGCATTCCTGCGAGATTGAAGAAGCTGATTTTTATGTGGGAAGTTATTCCATTGGCGATAGAACGCGTGCTTTCTTAAAAGTGCAAGATGGTTGCGATTATAAATGTACCTATTGTACCATTCCGTTAGCCAGAGGAATTTCTCGAAGTGATGAGCTGGAAAATGTACTGAAAAATGCCAAAGAAATTTCAGAACAAGGAATTAAAGAAATTGTGTTAACAGGCGTGAATATTGGCGATTACGGAAAAGGTGAATTTGGAAACAAAAAACACGAACATACTTTCCTGGAATTAGTTCAGGAATTAGATAAAGTGGAAGGAATTGAGCGTTTGCGAATTTCATCCATTGAACCTAATTTATTAAAAAATGAAACTATTGAATTTGTATCCAAAAGTCGAACTTTTGTACCGCATTTTCATATTCCGTTGCAATCCGGAAGCAATGAAATCCTGAAGTTGATGAAACGTCGTTACCTTCGAGAAATATACACAGAGCGAGTAAACAAGATTCGGGAAGTAATGCCTGATGCTTGTATTGGCGTGGATGTAATTGTTGGTTTTCCTGGAGAAACGGAAGAACATTTCTTGGAGACTTATCATTTTTTGAATGATTTGGATATTTCGTATTTGCATGTTTTTACCTATTCAGAGCGTGATAATACAGAGGCTGCCGAAATGGAAGGTGTTGTTCCGGCAAATGTTCGTGCGAAACGCAGTAAAATGTTACGCAGTTTATCTGTAAAAAAACGTCGTGCTTTTTATGAAAGCCAAATTGGAACTAATAGAACTGTTTTGTTTGAAAGTGAAAATAAAGAAGGATACATTCACGGTTTTACTGAAAATTATGTACGCGTAAAAACGCCTTGGAATCCAGAATTAGTCAACACTTTACAAGAAATCAATTTGACAAAAATTGACGAAGACGGAAGTGTACGAATGGAATTCTTGAATATTGTAGTTTAAAGAATCTTTAAACATATCAAAGCTTCTAGCCTTTCGAAGGCTGGAAGCTTTTTTTATAGAGTCAATTTGAAAATTGTAGTTTCTAAAACCTCAGAATCTTTGTCTTCACAAAGGAAGAATTCAATTTTGTTTTCAGTTTTATTATAAAGGGTAAGCCCTTCGAATTTATTGGTGTCAGTGATTTTTTGTGTAAAATCGATTTCTAATGTATTGCTATCCATTCTACCAATAATACTTCCTAATATTTCGCCATCAAAATAGGTTGATGTGGTGTCTTCGGCTGTTGCCAAAAAGTAGATTTTTTCTTCGACTAAAATAGCATCAGTGAATGTAGTTTCAATGTTTTTTATTTTTGGTAATTGGATTGGAATGAATTCGATTGTGCCATTTTCATTGGAATTTTCATTTAATATTGCAATTCCATTTTTTGAATTTGCTCCGTTTCCTCTTTGGAATAAATGCCATTTTTCGTTGTAAAATAAAGCTCCTTCAATGTTTAAATCTTCGTCAGAGATTGATGTAGTTTGTTTTATTTTTTGGTATAATTTTGACAAATCTTTTTCTTCTGTTGCTGCAGTTTCAAGATTATAGGTTATTTCTTTTTCTCTTTTAGAGGTTGAGCCGGAACCAAAAATATGAAGTTTATTCCCTTTTAGAGCAATGGATTCAAAATCGTATTTGTCTTTTTTTGGAATATTTTCCTGAGCATTTTCTACCAATGGAATTTGAGTTAATTTATTCTCAGGAATGTCAAATTGATAGAGAAATGAACCGTTGTCTGAAATAATAAACAAGGAGTTTTCTTTGTAAACTAATCCTGAAGCAGAACCAATGCCTATGATTTGGAATTGCGATTCGAGTTTAAAAATTTGCATAAAAGTATATTTTCATTAATGATGAATGATTTTGATATCCTCTGAAATGTCCTAGAAAACTTCTCTAAATTAGTAAAATTAGCCGAATTTGTAAAGTGTTTTTAATATATCTTTGCCAACCAAAATAATAGTAAGTGAAATTTTCTCAATACACCAAAGAATTCTCCTATAATTTGAGGCTGGCTTATCCCGTAATTTTGGGTATGCTCGGGCATACGTTGATAGGTATTGTTGATAATTTTATGGTAGGTAATCTCGGTTCTACGGAGTTGGCTGCGGTTTCGCTTGGCAATAGTTTTATATTTATTGGAATGTCATTGGGAATTGGATTTTCTACAGCAATAACGCCTTTGATTGCTGAAGCCGACGCTGAAAAAGATGATAAAAAAATCCGAACTACTTTTCATCACGGATTGTTGTTATGCACGATTTTAGGAATTGCAGTTTTCATTTTAATCGTTTTGTCAAAGCCAATAATGAACTTGATGAATCAGCCTGAGGCAGTTGTAAAATTAGCAACACCTTATATTGATTGGGTTGCTTTTTCATTGATTCCCGTAATAGTTTTTCAAGGATATAAGCAATTTGCTGATGGTTTGTCACAAACCAAATATTCAATGTATGCAATTTATTTGGCCAATGTTGTTCATGTTTTTTTTAATTATGTATTGATTTACGGTGTTTGGGGTTTTCCAAAACTAGGAATTCTGGGAGCGGCTTTAGGAACTGTGATTTCCAGAATTATGATGGTGGTTTTTATGCATTTCATTCTAAGAAAAAATGCCGCTTTCAAACGATATTTTAAAAATTTTAGTTTTAAAGAAATTCGAAAATCAATATTGAATAGAATTATTAATCTTGGTTTTCCTTCGTCCATGCAAATGTTGTTTGAAGTTACATTATTTACAGCTGCAATTTGGCTATCGGGTTCTCTAGGGAAAAACAGTCAGGCAGCAAATCAAATTGCACTTATTATGGCATCGACTACCTTTATGTTTGCGATGGGATTTAGTGTTACTGCAATGATCAGAATGGGTTTTCATAAAGGGTCGAAAGATTTTATAAGCTTAATAATTTCAGCACGTTCTATATTTTTAT
Organism: Flavobacterium psychrophilum; assembly: GCA_945874225.1. Taxonomy (GTDB): domain Bacteria; phylum Bacteroidota; class Bacteroidia; order Flavobacteriales; family Flavobacteriaceae; genus Flavobacterium; species Flavobacterium psychrophilum_M. The sequence continues at coordinate 129,440 of CAMCFT010000004.1, read as the reverse complement.
TGACTATAATTTTTGAGATGTTTTTTGGGCTTATTTTTGTCGTTTTCCATAATTACTTACCACATTTATTCTTGAATATGTCTGATCCTTCTCAAGTTTTAGACAATGCAGAAATTATTAGTATTGCATCCAAATTACTTTTGGTGGCTGCGGTTTTCCAAATTTCAGACGGAATTCAAGTGGTTGTTCTGGGTGCTTTGCGTGGTTTACAAGATGTAAAAATTCCAATGTATATTACTTTTGTGGCTTATTGGGTTGTGGGATTTCCAACATCCTATTATTTGGGAAAACATACAAATTTAGGAGCAACAGGAATCTGGATTGGACTTTTAGCTGGATTAACAGCGGCAGCTTTATTTTTGTATATTCGCTTTGCGAGATTGACTAAAAGGTTGGCATTGGAAAATTCTTAAAATTAAAGTTTTTTCTTAAAAAAATGTAACTTCCTATTCAATCGCACGTATAATCAACGAACAAATTAATTTTCAAAAAAAATGATACTATTAATTATTATTGGAGTTATCTTATTGATTTTAAGTTTTGGATTAAAAAGTAATGTAATTAGTCCGTTTTCGAAATTTTCGAATATGCTCAGAAACATAGGACTTTTAGTAATTGCTTTAGGGGTTTTCTCGTCGATGTTCAAGCAAATCGATGCAGGAAAAGTAGGTGTTAAATCGCTTTATGGAAGCGTTCAGCCGGATGTTTTGGAAAGTGGATTGCATTTGATAAATCCGCTTCTCGATGTAACCGATTTTGATATTCAAACTCAAAACTATACGATGTCTGCCGTTCACAGCGAAGGCGCACAAGAAGGCGATGATGCCATTCGTGTTTTGTCGAATGATGGACTTGAAGTGGTAATTGATTTGACAGTTTTGTATCGAATTACTCCTGCAGATGCACCAATGATTTTCAAACAAATTGGGATCAATTATAATGATAAAATTGTGAGACCAGTCACTAGAACACGTATTCGAGACAATGCAGTTTATTATGATGCGGTGGCATTATACTCTACTAAAAGGAATGAGTTTCAACAGCGAATTTTCAAAACTATCGAAGCTGATTTTAAAACCAGAGGTTTGGTTTTAGAGCAATTATTGATTAGAAACATCAATCTCCCTCCTTCGGTTAAAGCATCTATCGAAAGTAAAATAAATGCAGAACAAGATGCGCAAAAAATGACTTTTGTACTTCAGAAAGAGAAACAGGAAGCCGAAAGAAAAAGAGTCGAAGCTCAAGGTATTGCTGATTATCAAAAGATTATTTCTATGGGATTGACCGACAAACAATTGCAATACGAACAAATAAAAGCACAAAAAGAAATTGCTGTTTCTCCTAATACTAAAATTATTTTTATGGGAAAAGGAAGCGCGCCAGTAATTTTGTCTGATAAATAATTCAATATACGAGGTTTGAAATACGATGTACGATTTCAAACCTCAATTTTTAAATCGTATATCAAATATCTAAAATCAAATATTTAAAATGGAATTACCAAAATTTTTACTCGGAGACAACACTGATTTTCCCGAAGATATTTTTATCATTCACCTTGATTATCCAAGATTTATCATCAATTTAAAAGATGATGAAGTCGAATTTATGGAAGAAGCGGAAGATCTTGACGAAGGCGAACTTAATGCTGAAATGGAAGGTTTGATTATTCTTGCAAATGAATTTTATGATAGAGAAATGGAACGTTACGAAAAAGAATAAGTTTTTTTTAAATACATTTTAAACAAAAATTTGGCGGAGCAAAAGATGAATTTTATCATTTTGCTCCGTTTTTTTATTGGTTGATTGAAAAAAAGTTACATTCAAATGAAAATAATCGTAGTTTTAACGAATTAATATTCAGGCTATTTCAATTTAAATCAAATTATTATTGAAAATTGGGGTAACAATAATCAACGTTTATTTATATATAACCATAACCCATTAAATTTAAAACAAGATGAAACATCCAAAAAAAATTTTCAAAATTCTTATCGTTTTCCTTTTCCTTGCGCAAAATAGTTTTGCGACTACAAAACCAATTATTGGAATTGGAATCGTGGTTAAAAAAAATCCTGGAGGTGGAACAATTGCAGTTCCAACAGGAAATGGCGGCGGTTTCTCTACTCAACTGGAAGAAGGAGAATACGAACTTTCTTTCCCACAAGAACAATTGCAATCTGTCATTAGTAAATTATTAAAACGCAATTATCCAAAAAGCATTTATCAATATGATGGTTCTGGTATTGAATTGACATTGGATAATCCACAAATCCGCATAAAATTAAAACCTACAAGAGAGAATATTTACACCATCAATGAACAAAATAATAGTTTCATTATTATTGTTCCCATTGGCGGAGCAACACTTTCGGGAATATTGAGTTGGAATGATGACGTAATGAAGAATTCGATAAGTTGCCCGGATGGATTTGTGATGAAAAATGGGGAATGTGTTCCAATGAGCAAAACTGGAAACCAACAAGAAAGAACAGAAGGAAAATTAAAAGGAAAGATTGTGAAAGGAGGCGACAACGGGATGATAAGCGTTTCTGCTGAAAATTCGGAAACCCCAAACAATAAAAAAGGTTGGGACGGAAGTATTAAAGGGAAAAACATAGCCGAAAAAGGAATTAGTGAGAAAGGATTAAAACGGACTGAATTGGAAACCATTCCAAACGAAACAAAACGAAAAGGAATTAAAGAAAACGGTTTAAAAAAGAATGAAATGGAAGCTTCACAAGTTGACAGTTCAAAAGCGATAAATGAAAACCCAAATGACAATTCTGGTGAACCAGAACAACAAGTTTATTTATTTAGTAATGGTTGTACTAGAACCTGTACTGGTAACTGGTATTCCAATACAGACGGATCTGTTGGTTGTGATGGAACTGCTGGGCCTCGGGTTTGCATCAACAAAACTGTCACTACAACGCCTTCTGCAACAGCAAGAGTTAGTAAGAAGCCAGATATGAAGACTCAAAATTTTGACCAAGAAGGGAATGTAAAAAACTAAATAAATTAACTTTCAAAATACTTTTCCATCAAAATTATAGTGGCTGCAAAAGGTGAAATTTCATCGCTTGTAGCCTTATTTTTTTTCTAGATATTAAAAATAATAGTATCATCCAAATAATTTTGTTGTAGTTTTAATGAATTAATATTCAGGCTATTTCAATTAAAATCAAATTATTATTGAAAATTGGGGTAACAATAATCAACATCTATTTATATATAACCATAACCCATTAAATTTAAAAACAAGATGAAACATCCAAAAACAATTTTCAAAATCCTTATCGTTTTCCTTTTAGTTGCTCAAAATAGTTTTGCGGCTTCTAAACCAGTTCCAAGAATTGGAATTGTAGTCAAAAAGAACCCAGGTACTGGTGGTGCTATCATTAAAACAGGCAATAATGGAGGTTTTTCTACCCAATTGGATGAAGGAGAATATGAACTTTCTTTTCCCCAAGATCAATTGCAATCTGCCATCAATAGAATGATAAAAACTAATTATCCAAGTAGCACCTATCAATATGATGGTTCTGGAGTTGAATTGGTTTTAGATAATCCACAAATCCGCGCAAAATTAAAACCTACAAGAGAGAATATTTACACTATTAACGAACAAAATAGTAGTTTTATAATTATTGTTCCCGCAGGCGGAGCAACACTTTCGGGAATATTGAGTTGGAATGATGACGTTATGAAGAATTCGATAAGTTGCCCTGATGGATTTGTTATGAAAAACGGGGAATGTGTTCCAATGGTTGATTCTGCATCGGAAAACAGAGGGATTGACAAAGCTGATATTAGAAAAAATACATCACTAAAAGCGAATCCTTTATATGATTCAAATGGTGCTGGGGAAAATCCATTATCTGAAACAAATAGAAAAGGTTGGGACGGAAGTATTAAAGGAAAAAATATTGCTGAAAAAGGGATTAGAGAAAATGGTTTAAAAAAGAATGAAATTGAAAACCTTGCTAATGATGCAGAAGTAAAAGCAATAGCGGAAACAATGGTCAATCGAAAAAGTGTCAACAACATAAATGGAGGTATGCCAAATAGAATTTCGATGAATGTTACTGTTCCAAAACAAACTCAAGGAGCAACTTTTGGTGAAAAAATGAATTCTGGAAAAATAAATGTTACACTAGTTGAAGGCGGTTGTGTGGTTTTATTTCCTTCTAATGAAGGTTACAGAATTAATACTTCAGACAAAAGCATCAATGAATTGTCTAGCAATGAGTGTAAAGCTTTTGGCGAAAAAGTAAATGCAGGTCTTCATTCAGCAGGCGGTGCGTTAGCCCAAGGAGCTTCCTTGTTAGGCGGAGCTTTGCCAGGTGGCGCAGTTATTTCGGCAGCAGTTTCCAGCGTAGGTAATTTAGCTGGCGGAGCTGGAGGTGGAGCGGCTGCAGCTTCATATGCAAGAACAGGAAAAACAGTTCAGAAAATTCAAGATGATGAAAGTGACGCGGTATTGGAACTGCAAGATGGCGAATATGAATTAGCATTTGTTATTGTAGAAAAAGCAACTTCTGGTTTAAAAGATACTTTAAAAACTCAGGTTCGTATTGGTTTTAGCTTAGAAAATGGAGTTATAAAAACGAAACATGATACGGCCAAAAATTCTGTTGGTAATATTCGTTAAAACGGTTTTTGCTAAATTTTAAAATACTTTTCTAATAATAATTGAGCGGCTGCAAAAGGAGAAATTTCATCATTTTGCACCGCTTTTTTTGTTGAGTCTAAAAGCTTTTGAATTTCTGTATGATTGTAAAAATTGGTTTTCAATTGCTCATTTATAGTTTCCAACATCCAATATTGATTCTGTTCTTTTCGTTTTTCAAAGAAATAATTATTTCCTTTTGTGAGTTTTATGAACTTCTCGATACTTTCCCAAACTTCAGGAATTCCATCGTGAGTTATGGCGCTGCAAGTCGAAGTTGTTGGTGTCCAACCAGATTTCTTGGCTGGAAATAGATGTAAAGCTCTGTTGAATTCTAGTTTTGCCAAATTTGCTTTTTTAATATTATCACCATCAGCTTTGTTAATTACAATAGCATCTGCCATTTCCATAATGCCACGTTTGATGCCTTGTAATTCGTCGCCTGCACCAGAAATTTTCAAAAGTAAAAAGAAATCGACCATACTGTGAACGGCAGTTTCGCTTTGGCCAACGCCAACAGTTTCTATGAGTATCGTATCAAAACCACAAGCTTCGCAAAGCGTTATTGCTTCACGGGTTTTTCGAGCCACTCCGCCTAAAGTTTCTCCTGAAGCTGATGGCCTGATATAAGCATTCGCGTCTTTTACCAATTCTTCCATTCGGGTTTTATCACCAAGAATACTTCCGTGCGAAATTGTGCTGCTTGGATCCACGGCTAAAACGGCCACTTTTTTCCCTAAACCAGTCAAATATTTCCCAAAGGCTTCAATAAAAGTACTTTTCCCCACACCGGGAACTCCCGTGATTCCTATTCGAACTGATTTATTAGCGTGAGGTAAACAAGCATTAATCACTTCATTGGCTTTAGCCAAATGGTTGACATTGGTACTTTCGACCAAAGTAATCGCACGACTCAGGGCAGAAATATTTTCCGACAAAATCCCATCAATCAATTCCTGTGAAGAAGGTTGTATTTTTCTGAATTTCTGGACTTGGTTCACAGCATTTGAACTGACAATTTCTGGTGGAGAAATTCCAGCTTTTTCGTGAAGCGCAGAGTGTTTAATCTTTTTGTTTTCCAAAACTTAAAAAGGTTTTAGTAAAATTAGTGCATAAATATGAGTTAATGAATTTTTCTGAACAAGAATTAATATGATGATGTATGTTATTAATTTTATTCCAAAAATAGCACATTTATATTTATGCATTGCGGAAATTCCAAATTAGTCAATATCTTTGGGGCATATGAACAACTTCATTCTAATCTTCGTTTTTTTGCTTCTTGGAATTGTTCTGCAAAAAGTAAAACGCTTCCCAACTAATAGTTATAAATTACTAAATTATGTTGTGGTTTATTTTTGTCTTCCTGCTTTGGCCTTGTATTATATTCCAAAAATTAAATTAGATCATCAGTTGTTTTTTCCAATTGGTATAGCCTGGATTGGCTTTGCAGTTTCTTATTTGTTTTTTAGCTTACTTGGAAAAAAACTGGGTTGGTCCAGAAAGCTTACAGGTTGCTTAATTATCACTGCAGGTTTTGGAAACACTTCGTTTTTAGGCTTTCCTATAATTGAAGCTTTATATGGTCAGGAAGCTTTAAAAACAGCTATTTTAGTAGATCAGCCGGGTTCTTTTGTTGTGCTATCTACCCTCGGAATTTTGACGGCAATTTTATTTTCATCGGGTAGTTCTAGCGGAGTTCTTATTGTGAAAAAAATTATATTTTTCCCGCCTTTTATCACCTTTGTTGTTGCTTGTTTGATGAATATTTTCAACTTCGATTTTCTGGATATAATTCAGTTTTTGTTGCAAAAAATTGGAAGTGCGATGACACCATTGGCAATGCTTTCTGTTGGTTTGCAACTGCATTTTGACAGGAAAAGCCAGCACTGGAAATTTTTAGGATTGGGACTTTTGTTTAAACTGATATTGACTCCGGCGATGTTTTATTTGTTGTACGTCATAATTTTGAATCAACATTCCCAAATTATTCAAGTATCCATAATGGAATCGGCGATGGCGCCAATGATTACAGCAAGTATTCTAGCATCTTCTTATGGTTTAAAACCAAAATTGAGCAGTATGATGATTGGTTTTGGAATCCCAATATCTTTTATCACATTAATCTTTTGGTATTTTGTACTTAGTTATATTTAAAATATACTTTTGCATCCAAATTATTATTTACAAAGAATTCTTTTTTATCATTCCAATATGAGCACTTTTACTGAGACAGCATCCAAAAAAGACCAAAACCCTATCGTTCAAAAAACAGTTTATTCGGTATTGTTTTCGATAGCATTTGCCCATTTGTTAAATGATTTGATGCAAGTGGTTATTCCTTCTACTTATCCATTATTAAAGCAAAACTTCCATCTTTCTTTTACCCAAATTGGATTAATAACATTTGTTTTTCAGCTCACAGCTTCTTTATTGCAACCTTTTATTGGATTTTATACAGACAAAAGTCCAAAGCCATATTCATTGGTAATTGGAATGATTTTCACAATTTCAGGATTGGCATTCTTGTCACAATCGTCTTCTTTCTGGATGTTATTGGTATCAGTTTCATTTGTGGGAATTGGTTCTTCTATATTTCATCCTGAAGCTTCGCGTGTTGCTTTTTTAGGTTCTGGCGGAAAACGAGGATTAGCTCAGTCTATTTTTCAATTAGGAGGAAATACTGGTAGTGCAATTGGGCCATTATTAGTGGCTTTGATTGTGGCTCCTCACGGACAATCCTATATAATATGGTTTGTAATTGCTGGGATTTTGGGAATGATTATTTTGTCAAAAATTGCTAATTGGTACCAAAATCATTTGGATTTACGTGCTTCTAAAAAAATATTTTTAGAAGAAGGAGCAATTCATTTTTCCAAGAGAAAAGTCAATATCTCCATCGCGATTCTATTGTTGCTAATCTTCTCGAAATTTTTCTATATGGCAAGTATGTCCAGTTATTTTACTTTTTATTTGATGCATAAATTTGGATTAACTATTCAACAATCCCAATTTCATTTATTCATTTTCCTGGCTTCTGTGGCAGCTGGAACTTTGATTGGCGGACCTTTGGGAGATCGTTTTGGAAGGAAGTATATTATTTGGATTTCTATTCTTGGAGCAGCACCTTTTACTTTAATGTTGCCATATGCTAATTTATTTTGGACTGGAGCTTTGTCTGTAATTATTGGAGTAATTTTAGCTTCAGCATTTTCAGCAATTTTGGTTTTTGCTCAGGAATTAATGCCGGGAAAAGTAGGGATGATTTCTGGATTATTTTTTGGCTTTGCCTTTGGAATGGGTGGATTGGGTTCTGCAGTTTTGGGTTATTTAGCCGATCAAACGAGTATTGAATATGTATATAAAATAAGTTCTTTTCTTCCTTTAATTGGTGTTATAACCTACTTTCTACCAAATATGAAAAAGAAAAAAGCCAATAACTAATTTGTATATTATTTATGATTGCCCTTGTTGGAAGTGTTATTTTTTTATTTAATTTTAGGTTTTTTTAAAAACAATAATTATGGCAACACTACGATTAGGAGACATTGCTCCGGATTTTGAAGCGGAAACTACACTTGGAAAGATACATTTCCACGAATGGTTAGGGGATTCTTGGGGCGTATTATTTTCGCATCCCGCAGATTTTACACCAGTTTGCACTACTGAATTAGGAACAGTGGCTAATTATTACCCTGAATTTGTAAAACGAAATACAAAAGTTATTGCATTGAGCGTTGATGGATTAGAGTCGCATTTAGAATGGATAAAAGACATTAATGAAACTCAAAACACCACAGTGAATTTCCCTATTATTGCTGACGAAGATAAGAAAGTTGCGAATTTATATGATATGATTCACCCTAACGCAAATGATAAATTTACGGTTCGTTCGGTTTTTGTAATTGGATCAGACAAAAAAATAAAATTGACTTTGACTTATCCAGCATCGACTGGTAGAAATTTTGATGAATTATTACGTGTTATTGACAGTTTACAATTGACGGCTAATTATAGTGTAGCAACTCCCGCAAACTGGAAGGATGGCGAAGATGTGGTTATTTCACCTGCAATTCCAGATAGTGATATTCCTGCTAAATTTCCAAAAGGGTTTAAACGCATAAAATATTACCTAAGAATGACTCCGCAACCCAATAAATAGTTTTTGTGGGTTTTAGATAATAAAAAAAGTACAATGAGAAATTTTCTTATTGTACTTTTTTGTTTTAATTTCGAGTAAAGGGTTTTATTAAACTTAGTTAAACGAGATTATTTATTTTGGCGTATTGAAGCAACATAATGGTTTTAGCATCTTTAATTTCTCCACTTTCAATCAATGCAAATGCTTCGTCAAAAGTATATTCCAGAACTTCAATATTTTCTTGTTCCGCATCAAGTCCGCCACCTTCGTTAACTTTCATTGTTGCGTCATATTCGCCCACAAATAAATATAAAATTTCTGTTACTGCTCCTGGCGACATATAGGTTTCAAAGACTTTATGAACTGTTAAAAGACGATAGCCAGTTTCTTCTTCGGTTTCTCGAATGATGCATTGCTCTGGATGATCTTTATCCAAAAGACCAGCGCAAACTTCAATCATCATTCCTGATTTATTTCCGTTGAGGTATGATGGCAACCGAAATTGTCTTGTCAAAATAATGGTTTTGTTTGTCGAGTTATAAAGCAAAATTGCAGCTCCATTTCCTCGATCATATACTTCCCGAATATGGGTTTCTATAGTGTTGTCTTCTTTTTGATAATCGTAAGTTACTTTGTTTAAAAGATACCAATTATTAGAAAGCAATTCGGTGTTTTGGATTGTTATTTTTGGGTCGTTCATTTGTTTTTAATTTTACCGCAAATTCGCAAATTAATTTTTACTTCAATGGTTTTTAATTCGCGAATTTGCGGTTTGATTTAAGTGTAAAAAAAACGCCCTGAATTTCAGAGCGTTTAAGTTTTTATTTTAGAATTGTTTGCTTTCTGTCAGGTCCAACAGAAACAATTTTTATTGGAACTTCAACGAATTCTTCTATGAATTTGATGTATTGTTTTAACTCGATTGGTAATTGATCATAAGTGGTCATTCCAGTCAAATCCGCTTGCCATCCTTTGAATTCTTTAAAAACAGGAGTTACGTTCTCTGGTTCGATGTTGTAAGGGAAATGAGAAATGTTTTTTCCTTTGTAATTGTATTCCGTACATACTTTTAACGTTGGAAATCCAGAAAGAATATCACCTTTCATCATCATCAATTGGGTTACTCCATTAATTTGAATAGCATATTTCAATGCTACTAAATCTAACCAACCACAACGTCTTTGTCTTCCGGTAACTGATCCAAATTCATTTCCAACTCTTGCCATTGTAGCTCCATCTTCGTCGAAAAGTTCTGTTGGAAACGGACCGCTTCCTACGCGTGTTACGTAAGCTTTGAAAATTCCGTATACTTCTTTTATTTTATTTGGAGCAATTCCTAAGCCAGTACAAGCACCGGCTGCAGTAGTATTTGAAGAAGTTACAAATGGATAAGTTCCAAAATCAACATCAAGTAATGAACCTTGAGCGCCTTCGCACAATATTGCTTTTCCTGCTTTTTGTGCTTGGTGTAAATATTCTTCGCTGTCTACAAATTCTATTTTTTTCAATTCTTCGATAGCTTCAAAGAATTCTTTTTCCATTTCTTCTAGATTGTATTGGATAGCAACATCGTAGAATTTGATCATTTCTTCGTGTTTGTTTGCCAAAGCTCTGTATCTTTCTTTGAAATCTTCTAATTCAATATCGCCAACACGGATTCCGTTTCTACCGGTTTTGTCCATATAAGTTGGTCCAATTCCTTTAAGTGTAGAGCCTATTTTTGCTTTACCTTTTGCAGCTTCAGATGCAGCATCAAGCAAACGATGTGTTGGTAAAATTAAATGTGCTTTTCTTGAAATTATTAATTTATTTTTTATGTCTAAATTAAATTTAGCTAAACCTTCAATTTCTTTTTGAAAAACAACAGGGTCAATTACGACACCATTTCCAATAATGTTTATGGCTGTTTTATGGAAAATCCCAGAAGGAATGGTTCTCAAAACGTGTTTAATTCCGTCAAATTCTAAAGTGTGTCCCGCATTTGGGCCACCTTGAAAGCGAGCAATAATATCATATTTTGAAGTAAGAACATCAACAATTTTTCCTTTTCCTTCGTCTCCCCATTGTAATCCTAATAATAAATCTACGGTCATTCTGTGTGTTATTTGTAGTTAATTTCTGTGAGTTATTTTTGTCTTTTTGTTCCGTATAAGTATAGGGAGTGGTTTGTGATTTCTATATCGAATATTTCTTCGATTGTTTTTTTGATACTTTGAATTCTTGGGTCACAAAACTCAATTACTTCGCCGGTATCAGTCATTATGATGTGATCGTGTTGTTTGTCGAAATAAGATTTTTCGTAATGTGCCTGATTTTGTCCAAATTGATGTTTGCGAACCAAACCTGATTCTAATAAAAGTTCTATTGTATTGTAGAGAGTTGCTCTACTCACACGGTAGTTTTTGTTTTTCATTTTGATATAAAGATTCTCTATATCAAAATGCTCTTCGCTTTCATAAATTTCTTGAAGAATTGCATAGCGCTCAGGCGTTTTGCGATGTCCTTTGTTTTCAAGATACATCGTAAAAACACTTTTTACAATTTCTTGATTTTTGCTATTATCTATTGAAATTTGCGTCATATCAGGCAAAGATAAATTATTATTTTAATGTATGTCAATTATGATTCCTATTTGTATAACTCAATTTGAAAATATTAATTTTTATATTCTCGACTTACTTTATCGATGCCATCAATTTGCTTGATATTATCAATCAATCTTTTAAGAATATTGTTGTTTTGTACGATTACAGCTATTTGGCCTTTAAAAATTCCAGCTTCTCCACTCAAAGAAATACTTTGTATGTTTACATTCATATTGTCCGAAATTACTTTAGTAAGTTTATTTGTAAGTCCTATAGTATCCATTCCGGTAATATGCAAAATTGCTTTGAATTCCTGTTGTGAGGAATCTATCCATTTTGCCAAAATAATGCGATATGCATAATTCGATTGAAGGCTTATTGCATTAGGGCAATCTTTTTTGTGAACTTTAATTCCTTCATTTATGGTAATAAAACCAAAAACTTCATCACCGGGAATGGGATTGCAACAAGTGGATAATTTATAGTCTAACTTGTCTTGGTCTGCGCCAAAAACTAGCATATCATAATTACTGTTCAGTACTTGCTTGTGAATATCTTCATTAGCAGTACTTGCAGACCGTTTGATTTTACTCTTGAAAAAATTAATAAAAGTATTGCTTTTTTGAGCAGCATAATCTTTCAATTGCTGATTTTCAATAGCTCCAACTCCCACTCGGTAAAACAAATCCAAACTGGTTTTTAGTTTGAAAAAATTCACTAATTCATTGACAACTGATTCGCTTAAAGAGATTTTTAAGTGTTTCAGTTTTCGTGTGAGTATTTCTTTTCCTTCCTCGGCAATTTTCTTCGTGTTTTCGTTTAGAACATTTTTTATTTTATTTTTTGCTCTCGAAGTGGTCACATAATCAAGCCAGTTGATAGTTGGTTTTTGATATTGAGAAGTAATGATTTCGATTTGATCACCACTTTTTAATTCGTGATTTAAAGGAACTAATTTTCCGTTGACGCGCGTTCCTCTTGTGCGAATTCCGACTTCGGAGTGAATGCTAAAGGCAAAATCAAGTGAAGTAGCGCCTTTTGGCAATGATTTTATTTCTCCTTTTGGAGTAAACACAAAGATTTCCTTAGAATACAAATTCATTTTGAAATCTTCTACAAAATCTACCGCATTGGTTTCTGAATTTTCCAAGGCTTCTTTTAGTAAATTGAGCCAAATGTCTAAACCACTTTCTTCGGAACCACCTTGTTTGTATTTGTAATGAGCAGCATATCCTTTCTCAGCAATTTCGTTCATACGTTCGCTTCGAATCTGAACTTCAACCCAGCGCCCTTTTGGTCCCATAACCGTAATGTGCAAGGCTTCGTAACCAGTAGTTTTAGGTGAAGAAATCCAATCTCGCAATCGGCTTGGGCTTGGTCTGTAATGATCAGTTACTATTGAATATATTTTCCAGGCTAGGAATTTTTCATCGTGAGGTTTTGATTTATAAACGATGCGCAACGCAAATTTATCGTAAACTTCATCGAAGCCCACTCCCTGAGCTTTCATTTTTCTATAAATGGAATAGATAGATTTTGGTCTTCCTTTTATTACATAATCGAGTTTTTCTTCATCTAAAGCAGATTGAAGAACATCAGAAATGTCTTTTATATAGGAATCTTGCTCCTCTTTGGTTTCTTTTAATTTGCTGACAATGTCATTGTAAATTTCTGGTTCTGTGTATTTTAGACCTAAATCTTCAAGTTTGTTTTTTATTTTATATAAGCCTAATCGATGGGCAAGTGGCGCATAAATGTATAATGTTTCAGAGGCAATTTTGACTTGCTTAAAGCCTTCCATTGTATCCAAAGTTTGCATATTGTGCAATCTGTCGGCGATTTTTATCAGAATTACCCGTACATCATCATTTAATGTAAGTAGCATTTTTCGAAAATTTTCGGCTTGCATCGAAACATTCATTTCCTTTTGAACTTTCGAAATTTTAGTTAATCCTTCAACAAGTTGGGCAACTTTTGGATTAAACATTTTTTCAATATCTTCGACTGTTATTGGAGTATCTTCGACAACATCGTGCAATAAGGCAGCTGCAATTGCGGTTGCTCCCAAACCTATTTCCGAAGCTACGATTTTTGCCACGGCGATAGGATGAAAAAAATAGGCTTCGCCAGATTTTCTACGTTGATCTTTATGTGCATCCATAGCAACATCAAAAGCTTTACGTATAAGTTTTTTGTCTTCGGGAGTTAAGGTTTGGTAACTAATGCGAAGTAACTCTTTGTATTCTTGAAGGATTGCCTTGTTTTCTTTTTCAAAATCTATTTCTAACATAAAAAATGGGTTCAATTTCTAAAAATAGAAAAAAGGAACGAGATATGCAAACAGGGATTGCAATTAATAATTATGAAAAATCTATTCTCTCACTCTGGTAAAATCCAAATCTTGAAAATCATAACTAAAGTCTGTTAATTCTGAAATGGGCTTCATTTTTATAGCATCTAATTTTCCTGTTTCATCCAATTCAAAAAACAAAAAAGCATCTGCATTAAAGCTGCGATTGTCCCATTTTACTACGAAAGTATTGTCTTTATAGAAGAAAACTTCGCCAACCAATTTTGGTGAACGAATGGATTTGAAAAATAATTTTCCTTTTTTTTCTGAAAGTTCAATTTGGCCAAACCAATTATCAACATAAAAACCGGTGTATTTTTTAACATCTATTTTAACTTTTTCTTTTTGATTTTTGGCAACGGCAGCCCAAACTTCATCGGTGGTTTTATCAGCTTCAGCTATGTTATCTTTTTCCCGTTTGCTATACAATTCGACATAATCTGTGTATGGAATATTTAGATAAGTATCTTTAATAGTATTTGTTATGGCGGTAAATGCGGCACCAGATTGCTGATTTGTTAATACCACAATTCCCAAATTTAACTCTGGAAACAAAGTGGTTTGAGTTACAATTCCTTCTAATCCGCCAGTATGAGTAACTTGTTTGAATCCTCTAACATCACTCAAAAACCAACCCAAGCCATAACCGCTAAAATGTGTATTATATGGAGGTCTTGTATTTGCAGGAATTATGGTTTGAAGACTCCACATTTCATCTTGTTCTTTTTTAGAAAATAATTGATTCTGTTTTTCCGGACCGTATTTTCCGTTTTGCAATTGCAGAATCATCCATTTGCTCAAATCGTTTACACTTGAATAAATTCCGGCAGCTGCATCGAAAGTATGGTTTTTATAACGTGAAATAATTTTTAGTTTTCCATCGGTAGGAACATGTGGTGCTATAATATTTGTAGTGTCTTTCAATCGTAAATAGGAAGCTGCACTATTATTCATTTCCAATGGTCTCATTATACGTTTTTCAATAAAATCGCACCAAGTTTGACCACTAACTTTCTGAATGACTTCGCCAGCGACGATATATAATAAATTGTCGTAATCATATTTAGTTCTAAAGGCCGAAACAGGTTTTAAATACTGCAAATTATGAATAATATCAGTCGCTTTAAAGTCGCTTCCGTCAGGCCAAATCATCAGATCACCTGCCCCAAGTCCGAGTCCACTTCTGTGAGTCACTAAATCCCGAATGGTAAATTCATTGGTCACATAATCATTATACATTTTAAATTCAGGAAGATATTGGGTCACTTTATCATCCCAGTTTAGTTTTTTTTCATCGACTAACATAGCCAAAGCCGCTGTTGTAAAGGCTTTACTATTAGATGCAATTCCAAACAAGGTGTTTGCATCTACCTTTTCTTTGGTAAGGATTGATTTTACTCCGTAACCTTTGGCTAGAACAACTTTTCCGTCTTTGACAATTGCCACGGCAATTCCGGGAACATTGAAATTTTTCAAGGTGTTTTCTACTAATTCGTCAACTTGTTTTTCGCTTATTTGTGCAAATGAGTTACAAGTTATTAGCAATATCAGTAAGGCAATTAATTTTTTCATTTTCATTTTTTCATTTTAAAATATTCCAACTAAATTCTATAATCTAAAATTTGTATTCTGCAATCTGCAACCTGCAATCTGATATCTGCAATCTAAAATCTAAAATCCTCTTTGTCTTTTCGCTTCAAAAATCAAAATTGCCGCGGCAACCGAAACATTCATACTGTCAATTTCGCCTTGCATTGGAATAATGATGTTTTGTATGGCTGCGTTTCGCCATTCTTCAGTTAGGCCAGTTGCTTCAGTTCCAACAACCAATGCTGTTGGCGTTGTGTAATCTTGAGTGTGATATGAAGTCGAATTTTGCAAAGTGGCGCAATAAATATTGATTTGTCGCTCTTTCAAAAAAGCAATAATTTCAGATGTTGTCCCAGTGGCAATTTGGTTTGTAAATAAACATCCTACGCTGGAGCGAACGATATTTGGATTGTATAAATCACTTTTTGGATTGGCAATAATCACGGCATCAAGATTTGCAGCATCGGCAGTTCTAAGTAAAGCGCCAATATTTCCAGGTTTTTCAGGAGCCTCGGCAACGAGAATCAACGGATTTTCGGATAATTTTAAATCGGATAATTGTAAAGATTTGGTTTTGGCTATAGCCAAAATTCCTTCGGTTGTATCTCGATAAGCCAGTTTTTGATAGACTTCTTTTGAGATTTCGATTAATTCTATATCTGGATGAAAATTCCGAAGATGTTTTTCTGTGATTAATTCTGGTAAAAATAAAATGGTATCAACTTCGTATCCGCCTTTAATTGCTAATTCAATTTCTCTTTTGCCTTCAATCAGAAAAGTTCCAGATTGTTTGCGAGCTTTTGATTTTTCCTGTAATAAAACCAAAGATTTTATGAATGGATTTTGTATGGAAGTAATTTGTTTCAAGTTATAGAGTTTCTATGTTTTTAATCCTGATTATTTTCGTTAGCTAAGGTACTATGTTTTTTTAAATCAATTATTTTTATCCAAAAAATTAAAATTTATCGAGTTAAATACAAATATCCTGCAAGCGGTTTTGGAAAATCTTTGTCATTTAAGTCAAGCAAATAAAAGTATGTTCCATCAGGAACTCCAGAACGATTGATTAAAAGACCTTTATTTGCAAAGCCATCCCAATCTGGTAAATTATTGTTTCCTTCCCAAATTAAAGTTCCCCAACGGTTGTAAATAGACAAATTAAAGTTCAAAAAAACATCTCGTAATCCTTCAATATAAAAACTGTCATTTTTTGTGTCATTATTTGCCGAAACAAAATTGCAGATAGTTGGCGGACAATTATTGGTTGTCAATATAAATGAGGTCGTGCTGAAACAAATTCCGTTGTAAACCCTGGCAAAAATGGTTTTTGGGGTAGTTTCGGCAGTGTAATTTGAAGTATTTAAAATAGCGTTTATTCCGTTTTCTAAGTCTGCAATTGTTGGGTAGAATTTGACATCATCAGTTGGATTTGTTTTGATCAAGTCTTCATAATTCGAGAAGTCAAAAATCCCTTTGCTTAATCCCAAATTGCATGAAACCAGATTTTCCAATGGAAACAATTTATCTGAAACTGGCAAAGTTATATTTTCTGTAAACGTATTATTGTTCTCGTTGAGTTCAGCAACTATTCCCCTTCCGATTCCATCATCATCAACTACAAATTTCAATTCAAAATTATTAGGAATAGCAGGTGGAATTATTAATGATATTGTGGAATTTTCGCTCCCGTTTATTGGAATTAAATTCGCTGTCTTGGTTTTTTGTATTAAAACTCCGTTGGCATAAATTGAGATTGGTGTTGCTGCAGGAAGTAGATTGGTGCTGTCTAGGTTTGAAACTTCATAATTAGCAATTATTCTTCTGGAATTGCATTCTAATTCAGTATCAAAAGCTATTGTTGCATCTGGCAATTGACTGTTTAGTTTGGTTACAATTGTATTTATCATTACAAAATCCTGTCCGGATGTCAGTTGAATTTTGGCTGTTGTATCGCCAATATTTATGTTGTTTTGGATGTTATAAACATCTAAATCCATATTGAATAAATCGGCTGCGCCAGTAAAGCTATTCGTGCCATTAAAGGCATTGTCAACTGGATTTAATGGTGGGTTTCCAATGGTATTTCCATTTATTCGAAGAGATTCATTAACATTGATGTTTTTGTCTCCTTCCCAAGCAACAAAACCAATTTTAGCATCTTTATTGTCAATAACATTCAAGCTGTTCAGCGTTATGTTAATTTCGGTGGGAACCGCTTGTAAACCGTCATAAATATTGAGTTGGTTCAAAGGCAATGAATTGTTTTTATAAACTATGACAATTGCCCAACCGCCAAAATTGGTAGCATTCGTGCAATAGTTATCAATAACAGCTGTCAAATCTAAATCAGAAAAATCATAAATACCATTTCCAGTCGACTGAACCAATGAAGTTATATCAGCAAAAGCGCTGAAAAACGCAAATCCGCTTGGATTTTGGATAAGACTGAAGTTGCGTTGTGAACTAATATTTTGATTATTTAATTTTACGTCAAAATCACCTGTTCCAGAGCCAGCCCAATATAAATAGGCACTTTCGATACTATCATTTGAATTTAAGTTTAATGAAGCCGATGAAGATGTATTTATTATGCACGGTGGTTCAGGCTGTCCAAAAATATTATTGTTTTCAACAGTATTTAATGTATTTCCTATAAAAACAAAATCAAATCGGCCGTTAAATTGCTGATATAGTGAAATATTCTGACCGTAAAACGAATAAGAAATCAAAAAAATGATAATAAAAAAGTGATATTGAAGTTTTAGTTTCACTTGATAAATATTTTATCGATAAAATTAGCCTTTTATTTTTATTAAGTACTAATTTTAACTTCAATAGAAAAAACTGTTTTAGTCCAAAATAATTAAGTAATTTTCCAATGTTTAAAAATCAGAAGTGAAAAAATATACTATAAAACGATACGAACCTAAAGATTATGAGAATTGGAATGCCTTTATGGGCAAAGCCAAAAACTCAACCTTCTTATTTCATCGTGATTTTATGGAATATCACAACGATAGATTCCAGGATTATTCCCTGATTGTTTTAGACAAAGAAAAATGGGTCGCCATTCTTCCGGCAAATTTTGTTGACAATGAGGTTTTCTCTCATCAAGGGTTAACTTATGGCGGATTAGTTTACAATGAGAAGATAAAATTGGCCTCAGTTATCGAAATTTTTAAAGCTGTTTTATCTTTTTTGAATGAAAATAATATCGAGAAATTACAGTTAAAATTAATTCCATCAATATACCATCAAAAACCTGCTGAAGAATTAAATTATGCCTTGTTTTTGGCAGAAGCCCAATTAATCCGAAGAGATTCAATGGTAGTTTTAGATTTGTCTAAAAAAACATCAATTGCAAGCGGAAGAAAAGAAGGGATTACCAAAGGAAAAAAAAATAAATTAGAGATAAAAGAAGTTGATGATTTTGAATTATTCTGGAATACTATTTTAATTCCAAATTTGGCCAAGAAACATCATGCAAAACCAGTTCACAGTTTGCAGGAAATTATTAAATTAAAGGAATTATTTCCTGTAAACATTCGACAATTTAATGTTTATGAAAATGGAATTATTGTTGCCGGAACCACTATTTTTGAAACCGAGAATGTGGCTCATTGTCAGTATATTTCAGGAAAAGAAGACAAAAATGAATTGGGTGGACTTGATTTATTATTTCACTATTTAATTACCGAAGTCTTCAAAAATAAACAGTTTTTTGATTTTGGAACTTCCAATGAAAATCAGGGAAGAAAGTTAAATAATGGCTTGTCGTATTGGAAAGAAAGTTTCGGAGCAAGTATTATTGTTCACGACTTTTATGAGGTTAAACCAATAAATTATAACTTATTAGACAACGTTTTACTATGATAAAATTCCTTGATTTAAAAAAAATAAATGCCCCTTATGATGTTGCTTTTCAAGAAAAGTTGAAAACAGTTTTAGCAAGTGGCTGGTATATTTTAGGAAATGAAGTCGCAGCATTTGAAACTAATTTTGCCAATTATTGCGGAACAAAACATTGTATTGGAGTTGGCAATGGACTTGATGCATTGGTTTTGATTTTCAAAGGGTATATTCAATTGGGAAAAATACAAAAAGGAGATGAAGTGATTGTTCCTGCGAACACTTATATTGCCAGTATTCTGGCTATTTTGCAAGCTGATTTGGTCCCGGTTTTGGTTGAGCCAAAGTTGGAAACCTATAACATCAATCCAGATTTGATTTCTGAAAAGATCACTTCAAAAACCAAAGCAATTTTGGCGGTTCATCTATATGGTCAATTAGCCGAAATGGATAGGATTAATGAAATTGCGAATCAAAATAATTTATTGGTAGTCGAAGATTCAGCACAAGCCCACGGAGCGATTAGCCCCCTAACCCCCGAAGGGGGAATAAAAGAGTATAAAAAAGCTCCCCCTTCGGGGGCGGGGGGGGCTTGCGCTTACAGCTTTTATCCAGGGAAAAACTTAGGCTCTTTGGGCGATGCGGGTGCAGTAACTACAAACGATGCTGAATTGGCAAAAACTATTCTTTCCTTGAGGAATTATGGTTCAGAAACGAAATATTACAATGATTTTATTGGTGTAAATTCACGATTAGATGAATTACAAGCGGCTTTTTTGAATGTCAAATTGCCCCATTTAGATGAGGATAATAATAAGAGGAAAGTGATTGCTAAACACTATTTATCTAATATTAAAAATGATAAAATTACTTTGCCAACAGTGTCATTGCGAGGAGTTGCGAGTGACGAAGCAAAGCAATCTAATCATGTTTTTCATTTGTTTGTTATTCGAACTCAAAATAGAGACGAATTACAGAAATATTTATCAGAAAAAGGAATTCAAACAATGATTCATTATCCAGTTCCTCCACACAAACAAAAGGCTTTAATGGATTGGAATTATTTATCTTTTCCAATTACAGAAAAAATACACAATGAAGTATTGAGTTTGCCAATAAGTCCAGTACTTACAGCAGATGAAGTGGATTTTATAATTGCAACTTTAAACGAATATTAAATAGTGTCTGACAGTAAATCTTCCTATTTGCAAATTGTAAAAACGACATCTCTGTTTGGAGGTGTTCAATTTTTTAATATTATTATTTCGATAATTCGGACTAAACTTATTGCAATATTCATAGGCCCAGCCGGAATGGGAATTGCTGCTTTATTAAATTCTACCATAAACATTATTAGCGGAATTACTGGTTTGGGAATCGAAACAAGTGCAGTAAAACATATTTCAGGTAGTTATCAAAATGATGATTTAAATAGTGTATCTGCTAATGTAACAATAGTTAAGAAGTTAGCTTTATTAACGGGGATCTTTGGTGCTTTGCTGACTATTTTTCTTTCCGAGTGGTTAAGTCAACTTACTTTTGGAAATTCAGCGCATACTTTTTCATTTGTTTTTCTGTCGATTACTTTGCTTTTTAAGCAGCTTTCAACTGGGGAACTGGTTGTTTTACAAGGATTAAGAAAAATGAAGTTATTGGCGAAAGCTAATTTTTACGGAAATTTATTTGGACTGTTATTTTCAATTCCTTTGTATTATTATTACAGAATTGATGCGATTGTACCTACAATAATTGTTGCATCCTTATCTTCAGTATTGTTTTCTTTTTACTTTTCAAAAAAAGTAGGAATTTTAAAAACAAATGTGTCAAACAATCAATTAACTACAGAAGGCAAAAGTATAATTAGACTTGGAATAATGCTTACGTTTAGTGGTTTTTTAACGCTGCTATCTACTTATTTAATTCAAATTTATGTGGGCAAAATTGGAGGATTAGAAGATGTTGGATTTTATAATGCAGGTTTTACATTACTGAATTCTTATGTTGGAATTATTTTTACGGTTATGAGTACTGATTATTTTCCAAAATTAGCTTCTATTTGTGATGAAAATGAAAAAGTGAGAACTAGTGTAATTCAGCAATCTTTAATGTCAATTCTTATTATTACACCAATAATAATTCTGTTTTTGATATTTGTTCCGTTAATAATAAAAATTTTATATACACCAAAATTTATTTCCATTATGCCAATGGTTTGTTTTGGTATTTTAGGAATGTTATTTAAGGCAGTTTCATGGTCTATGGGGTATATTTTAATTGCTAAAGGAGATTCTAAAATATTTATAAAAACTGCAT
This sequence comes from Flavobacterium psychrophilum, assembly GCA_945874225.1. Classification (GTDB taxonomy): domain Bacteria; phylum Bacteroidota; class Bacteroidia; order Flavobacteriales; family Flavobacteriaceae; genus Flavobacterium; species Flavobacterium psychrophilum_M. Next base: position 107,940 of record CAMCFT010000004.1, on the reverse strand, counting down.
TTGGATTTAGTATATTATCATTAATTTTAAATGTTTTTGGGTATTATTTTTCTGGATTAGAAGGGCTTGGCTTTAGTTTTCTTATCTATTATTTGATTCATTTTTTTGTAGTTAAACGAATTACCAAAAAGAGATATGGATTTTATTTTGATAATGATTTTTATCAAATCTATTTAATTTGCATTTTAGTATGTATAGTTACTTTTTTGTTTACTTATATACAATTTACAGTTTTGAAATATTTCTTGATGTCGATAATGGCATTGCTTTCGTTTGTGTTTGTTTTATATCAATTTAATAAAAAGGTGGAATTAAGAGATTTAATAAAGAAAAAAAATGATTAAAATGCTTAGAGAATATTATGGGAATTTAAGGGCTATTTATTACAAATTGAAATTTTATTATTCTATAAATTGGACCAAAACATTATATTTTAATTTTAAAAAATTTCCATTTAGCATTGCAAAAAAACTTCCAGTATTTTTTTATGGTAAAGTAAAATTATATGATTTAACTGGAGAAATAATTATCGATGCACCTATTAAAACAGGAATGATTGGTTTTGGGCAAACTTTTGAGTTATTTAAAAAAGCGCAGGGAATTGCGGAATTTTATTTGTCTGGAAAGCTTGTTTTTAAAGGGAATGCTCATTTCGGAAAAGATTGTTTAGTTTATATAGGGCCTGAATCCTATTGTGAGATTGGCGATTTATTTGCACTAGGTTCCAGAGGAAAGTTACTTTGTTACTGTAAAATAGTTTTTGGTAAATATGCTCGAATAGGTTTTGAAAGCCAGATAATGGACTCTAATTTCCATCAGTTAATAAATTTAGAAACAGGAAAAAAACAGCCGATGGTTTTACCAATACAAATTGGAGATTATAATTGGGTGGGGAATAGAACTTCAATAATGCAAAATACTACAACTCCGGATTTTTGTATTATCGCATCAAATAGTTTATGTAATAGGGATTATTTTTCTTTGGGGAAAAATATTCTCATAGGTGGAATACCTGCAAAACATCTTAAATCTAATATTTCTCGTGATTGGGAGGGTGAAGATGAACAATTAAAAATTTGGATGAAAGTTTAAATATCCCAGACTTCTAAATATTTCTCGGCAATTTTTATGTAATCGTGTTCTTTTTCTACAAATGCTCTGGCACGTTTTCCAATGGCAATTATTTCATCGGGATTTTCAATCAAAAAAGACAATTCTTTTACTAAGTAATTCACATCTGGTTTTGCATTTACACATACACATTCTTTTATTTTATAATAATCAACAAATGCTTGTTCAGCGCCTGTAAAAACTACTTTTCCTTTTGCCATTGCTTCGAGAGCATTATAACCTTGGTCATAGCTATACGCTTGGTCTAAAAGTATATGAGCTTTATTGTAAAGGTTGATATAATCGTTATATGGAATTGATTTTGCAATATTGATTTCAATTTTTGAATCGTATTTTTCTGCAATAATTTCTAATGCTTTTTCAAAAAAATAAATTCCTTTTTGATTATAATTCCATTCGTTGACTCCTAAAAAAATAATTATTTTATTTTCAATTCTCAGCTCTTCAAAATTCAATTTTTCAAAATTTATTGGATAAGGAATTAATCCTAAACACTTTGGGTGATTTTTTATTGCATCAACATAATCGAAATCAGTTGCAATAATTCCGTTGCAATTTTTTAAAACAAATTCGTGTACTTTTTTATGATTGTCTTTCAATATATCAAAATAAGAGGCATACTCTTTAGTTAAGTTTGGGTTATTAAAAAAAGCTTGTAAAATCGATTTTTTGTTTTTGTTTTCAAAATCGTATTTCATATTCAGATAATCTGCACCGCACGAAAGAACATAAACCTTTTTATTTTTTTTAAAAATGTTTTTCAACAAAAAAAGTTCTATTTTTTTATTTGTTTTTATAGGTGTTTCACTTATAAATTGCACAACATCAAAACCCTCGAATTTATCTAATAATAAATAAAATCGAAGACCTAGCTCAAATTTTGCAATGTCATAGTTAAATAGTCTGAAAATAGATTGTCTAAAAATGTTTATCAATTTTGTATTGCAAAATTTTGAATCAATAGAATAATCAACAGGAAAATTTCTAAAATCACTATTTGAAACGATATAAACTTCGTTTCCAAGCTCCTGTAATCCTTCTTTAAGTGAATTATGAAATCGACTGTATTCCCCGACAAGTAGAATTCGCATAAATGATTATATTTGTTGTAAAAATAATTAAAATAGTGGAATCTTCTTTAAAGGAATACAATATTTGTTTAGTATCTGATCAGTTAGCTGGAGGCGGAGCTGAAAGATGTTCGGCTGTTTTATCTCAATTTTTAGAAAAACATAATTGTAATGTTCACCACGTTTTAGTTCTGGACAACATTGAATATCAATTTTCCGGAAAAATTTTAAATTTAGGAAAATTAAAAAAAGGAGGTTTCAGTTTATCTGATAGATTTAATAGATTCTTTACTTTATATTCGTTTTTTAGAAACAATCAATTTGATTTCATAATTGATACACGTGCAAAAAACAAACAATGGCAAGAATTAATACTGACCAAATTTATCTATAATACTCCTTTGATAGTGGTAATTCATAGTTATATGACAGAATTGTATTTTCCAAAACTCGAGGTTTTAGCAAAATATATTTATAAAAAATCTTATAAAATCATAGCTGTTTCTAATTTAATAAATGAAAAAATACGTTTAAATTATAGTTACAATCAGGTTCAAACAATTTATAATGCAGTTGATTTAGATTATATAAATCAACAATCAAAAAAGGAATTTGAAATGGATTACAACTATATTTTGGCTGTTGGGAATATGCATATTGACGTGAAGCAGTTTGATAAATTAATTGTTGCCTATTCTAAATCAGAATTAATAAAAAATAAAATTAGATTGATACTAATTGGTGAAGGAGTTTTGCTTTCAAATTTGAAACATCTTTCAAAGGAATTAAATTTGGAAGAGTGGGTTATTTTTAAAGAAAAAATTTCAAATGTATTTCCGTATTATAAAAAAGCACTTTTTTCAGTTTTGTCCAGTAGAAATGAAGGATTTCCTATGGTTTTGTTAGAATCATTGGCCTGTGAAACACCCGTCGTTGCTTTTGATTGTCAGTCTGGGCCAAATGAAATTATAAAAAATGAAATAAATGGTTTGTTAGTTGAAAATCAAAATTTCACTGAATTTACAGCTGCTTTAAATAGAATGTATTTAGACGAAAATCTTTATAAAGTTTGCAAACAAAATGCAAGAGAAAGTATTAATAGGTTTTCATTAAATGAAATTGGTAAACAATGGTTAAATTTGTTGAATATTAGTGATAATTAGGAATTTAAAATATGGCAACTATAAATAATATACAAATGATTAAATTTCCTGTGGTAGAAGATACTCGGGGGAATTTAGCATTCATACAAAATGATATTCTACCATTTGAATTTAAGCGAATTTACTATCTTTTTGATGTTCCTAATAACGCTTTTAGGGGTGGGCATTCTCATATAAAACAGGATGAAGTATTAATAGCTTTGAGTGGTAGTTTTGAAGTTACAGTAAATGATGGATTTCAAAAAAAATCATTTTTGTTGAACAAACCAAATGTTGGGTTACATATTTCTACAGGAATTTGGCGTGAATTACAAAATTTTTCATCAGGAGCAGTTTGTCTAGTTATTGCTTCAGATGTTTTTAATGAAGACGATTATATTAGGGATTATGATGAATTTTTCAAATCGAAAGAATGAAAATTCTTTATATAACTCCAAGGATTACAGGAGAAGGCGGTCTTGTTCGTGTTATTTCATTAAAAGCTAATTATTTGTCAACTGTTTTTTGGCACGAAATACATATTTTGACTCAGAATGAAAATTCCCCATTATTTTATGAGTTTAACCAGAAAATTGGCTTGCACAATATGAAATTGGAAGGCAATAATCTTAAATTATTATTTAATTACAGAAAGGAATTTAAAAAGCAAATAAGCGGCATAAACCCAGATTTGATTGTAGTGTGTGACGGTTTAAAAGGGTTTTTTATCCCTTGGTTTTCTATTAATAAAATTCCAATTATATTTGAAGTTCATGGTTCTATATTTAATAGTGAGAATGAAATAAAAAGCAATCTTATAAATAATATAAAACAATATCTTGAAATTGTTTTCAAAAAAATAGCGTCTAGGAAATTCAAAAAAATTATTCTTTTATCACATGAAAGCGACAAAGAATGGAATATAGAAAATAGCATAATAATCCCCAATCCAATATGGTTTGAAACTGATAAGACCTCAGGTTTAAATACTAAAAAAGCAATTGCAATTGCAAGACATTCCCACGAAAAAGGGATTGACAGATTGCTTTTAATATGGCAAAAAGTGGTGTTGTTTCATCCAGATTGGATCTTAGATATTTATGGAAAAATCGAAGTCAATTTAGGATATCAAAAAATGGCTAACGAATTGAACATTGCTTCCAATGTAAATTTTTATGAACCAGTTGCAAACATCATTGAAAAATATCAAAACGCTAGTTTATGCCTTATGGCCTCAAGGTTTGAAGGATTTCCAATGGTTTTGCTTGAAGCAATGACTTGTGGACTGCCTTGTGTAGCTTTTGATTGTCCTTGCGGTCCAAGAGCTTTAATAATCAATAATGAAAATGGATTGTTGATTGAAAATCACAATATTGATGCATTTTCCGAAAGTGTAATTCAAATAATTAATGATGAAGAAAGAATTAAGCGTTTGGGAAAAAACGCAGTTTTGTCAGTTCAAAAATACAATTTGGATGCTATCATGAAACAATGGGATTTATTACTTTTTGAATTATATAACGATAATAAAATCAAATAATTAACTTTATTTTTATGCGACATTATATATCATTTGGCGATTTTTTGGATGTTTATCATAAAATTAAGGAAAAAAGTGTTGCCTACTTTTTTAAAAAATTTTAAATTCTCCCGAAATCCAGAATTGAATCTAAATGGGACGCTTTCGAATCGACATCAGATTTTTGGCTAATTCCCGAAATTCAGCAATCTTGGAATTTAAAAATATCGGGTGATCCAGAAATGATTTATGAAGATTATGTTTTTAATAAATACTTGTCCGATAAAAAAGATTTAAGAATGCTTTCTGTGGGTTGTGGGGAAGGTTTGCACGAAAGAAATTTCGCAAAACATGACTGTTTTTCTCAGATTGATGCTATAGATTTTTCAAGTCAAAGTGTTGTAAATGCTCAGAAATTTGCTTTTGAAAATAATTTGAATATAAATTATCAGGCTGGTGATTTTAAAAAAATAGATTTCAAGAATAACTTCTACGATTTAATCCTATTTTCGTCAAGTTTACACCATTTTGAAAATGTAGAAGATACTCTTGAAAATTTTGTGAAACCTTTATTGTCAGAAAATGGAATTTTAGTTGTTTTTGAATATGTTGGTCCAATTCGTTTACAATGGACTAAAAAACAACTTGATAAAGCAAACCAATTGCTCGAAAAATTACCAAGAAAGTATAAATTATTGATTAATAATTCTTCAACTAAGAGGAAAGTATATAAACCTGGAATTTTGCGAATGTTGCTTGTTGATCCTTCAGAGGCAATAGATTCAGAGGCAATAGTTCCAAGTTTGAAAAAATTTAAAATTTTAGAACAAACTGATTTGGGTTGGAATATTCTGCATATTTTGTTAAAAGGAATTTCTCATAATTTTTTAAACGAGGAGCCAGAAACAAAGGTATTGATTAAAAAACTTTTAAAAGAAGAGGATCTATTCGTAAAACAGGAATCACATTCCGATGCGATTTTTGGGGTTTATCAGAAATAATTTAATTCTTTAAAGAACAAAAATAACCCAATTTATACAAATCAAATAGTAATAAGGATGGTTTTTGGGAAAGTAAGTTCTGTTCTATTTTTCTTTCTGCTTTTTTAAATAAAAAGGCAACAAAACCAACAAGATAAAATCTTTTTAAAAAACTAAATGTCCTTAAAATTTTGCTTTCTGAACTGTCTAAAGGATTATTTTTTGTTATTAATTTTAGATTTTCCAAAGCTGTTTTCGTCTTTTCTAAAAACTGATTCGAGGTTTCTAAACCTAGATGATAAGTTGCATTATCAATGTGTTTTACTAAAATTCCCTTTTTTTTCAAATCAGACAAAAACACTAAATCTTCATAACCATATTTGGTGATTGATTCATCAAATTTATTTGAAATAAAGATATTTTTTCGGATTAATATATTTGAAGTTAGTGCATTTCCATTAGCGTTAGTGTACCTTTTTTCTACCGAAAGGGACTCTCGAGCATTACCATAAATCCATCTCAATAATTGGTCATTATTTGGCTTTTCTTTTTGGTATTTGATACCGCCATAAACAACATTTTGGCCTTCGTTTATTTGGGAAAAGTATTTTTGGATATAATCATTTTCGGTTGGAAATGTATCACAATCCATCATCAGCAACCATTCAAATTTGGCTTTTTCTGCTAAAAAATTTCTCATTTTACTTCTTCCAAAATTTGAATTATTTCTGGAAAAATTACATTTTTCTAAATCGTTAATCTTTCGATTTTCAGTTAGAAATTGATTTGAAGCATCATCTTGACATAAAATTTCAAAATCTATTTTATTTTCCAAACATTGCTTGTGTAACTCCGAAACTAAAGGAAAAGCATCATAATTATATATTGGAATGAGTATCGAAAGCATTAGATCGTTTTTTGAACCACTTCAAAAAGTTTAGTGTCTTCGCACTTCAGTGTTTTGGACGGAAACTTCATCAATAATGCATAATCGTGAGTGGCCATAATTACTGTTTTTCCCAAAGCATTTATTTTTTTTAAAACCTCAAGAACTTCTACACTGGTTTGAGGGTCAAGATTTCCAGTTGGCTCATCTGCAAGAATAAATTCGGGATTATTGAGTAAAGCTCTTGCAATGGCAACTCGTTGTTGCTCGCCACCAGAAAGTTGATGCGGCATTTTATCAGCATAGGCTTTCATTCCAACTTTATCTAAAACTTCATCAATTTTATTTTGAATTTCATCTTTATTTAACCATCCAGTTGCTTTCAGAACAAATAACATATTGTCTTTAACGGTACGATCTGGTAGCAATTTGAAATCTTGAAAAACAAAACCTATCTTTCTTCTCAAAAACGGAATATCGTCTTCTTTTAAAGTAGCTAAATCAAAATCCACAATTCTTCCTTCGCCTTCTGCCAAGGGCAAATCAGCATACAAAGCCTTCATAAAAGTGCTTTTTCCAGAGCCGGTTTTCCCAATGATATATATAAATTCACCGTGATTTACCTCAAGATTTATATTTGATAAAATGATTTTTCCTTCTTGAGAAATAGTTGCGTTTTTTAAAGACAGTACAGGTAGTGACATAGGAGATTTAATTTAATGTGTAAAAGTAACAAGATAACGTCGGCATTCAAAATAAATTTTTCCAAATATAAGAGAATTACTAAAATTATCATTCTAAAATAGTTACTTGCAATAAGAAATCTCAAACTCCAATTCTAAATTGTTTAAAAAGATGTTCATAATAAAAACGAATCACCTTCCGTTATACCTTATAGATTATGATACATTTGAATTATTAAACCAAAACCACAATGCGTAAACTTTTCTGGCTTTTCTTTTTAGTATTTTTTGTTCAATCCCTATCCATTTCGGCCCAAAAATCAGCAATTTACACTCACGATTCGAAAGATTTTGACAAAGCAATTTTGTTATATAACGAAGCCCAATATGCTTCAGCCCAAATTATTTTCGAAAAAGTAAAATCGGCTACAGCCAATGAAGAACTGCTTTCGGATTGTTCTTTTTATATCGCCAATTGTGCCATTAGAACGAACCAAGCCGGTGCTGATGTGCTGATGGAGCGATTCGTATCGGATTATCCCACAAGCAGAAAACAAAACCAGGCTTACATTGGTGTAGCGCAATATTATTTTGCACAAGGAAATTATCCTCAAGCTTTGCAATGGTTTGATAAAGTGGATGAAGGCAATTTGAGTGGCAACGACAGAGACAAATTCAACTTCCAGAAAGGCTATAGTTTTTTTGTTTCCAAAAATAAAAAAGAAGCCACAGCCTATTTTAACAAGGTGGTAAATTCGGCTGAATATGGCTCGCAAGCCAAGTATTATTTGGGTTTTATGGCTTATGAAGGCGATGATTACAAGCAAGCTACCAAATATTTTGATGAAGTTTCCGGTGAAGAAAAATACAAAGAGAAATTGTCCTATTATCAAGCCGATATGAATTTCAAGCTAGGAAATTTCCAGAAAGCAATTGATTTAGGCTTGAAAGCGATGGATAAATCAAATCCTGTCGAAAAATCGGAATTGAATAAAATCATTGGCGAAAGCTATTTTAATTTGAAACAATACGACAAATCCATTCCGTATTTATCACTTTATAAAGGAAAAAAAGGAAGATGGAACAACACCGATTTCTACCAATTGGGATATGCTTATTATATGCAAAAGGATTACGAAAACGCCATTTCCCAATTCAATAAAATCATTGGCGGAAAAAATTTTGTGGCACAAAATGCCTATTATCATCTAGGCGAAAGTTACCTGAAAACAGACCAAAAAACTCAAGCCTTAAATGCTTTCAAAAACGCTTCCGAAATGGATTTTGATGCTTCAATCCAAGAGGATGCGAGTTTGAATTATGCCAAATTGAGCTACGAAATTGGAAATTCTTATCAGAGTACTCCCGCAGTTTTGATAGGTTTCATAAAAAAATATCCAAATAACGCCAGCAAATCCGAGGTTGAAAAGCTGTTGATAGATTCCTATATTTCATCAAAAAACTACAAGGAAGCCATGGTTCTATTGGAAAAGAATAAATCTCCAGAAAATAAATTGGCATACCAAAAAGTCACTTTTTATAGAGGATTGGAATTATACACCGATGGAAAATATCAAGAAGCAGCAACACTATTTTCGAATTCTTTAGATGAACAAAGAGACACCAAATTCACGGCTCGAGCCACATTTTGGAAAGGTGAAACCGAATATGTTTTGGATGATTTTAAAAATGCGGTTTTAAGTTACAAACAATTTATGGGTATGGCTGCAGCCAATGAAACACCGGAATATAAAAACAGTAATTACAACATTGCTTATGGGTATTTCAAATTGAAGGAATACGACCAAGCGGGAGATTATTTTGACAATCAGATTCAAAAAGTGAAAGACGACAAAGTGAGATTGAATGATTCTTATTTACGTTTGGCTGATTGCAGGTTTGTTACATCAAAATATACTTCAGCTTTGGAAGCGTATAATAAGGTAATCGAATTGAAAAGTGTGGATGCAGATTATGCCTATTTTCAAAAAGCCATTTGCTACGGATTTGTATCTAAAAACGATAGAAAAATTGAAGAACTTGATGCTTTTTTACAATTGTATCCAAAATCAGAATATCGCGATGATGCTTTGTTCGAGCTAGGAAATACGTATGTTGCTGAGAATAAACAAGACCTTGCCATAAAGGCCTACGATAGATTAAATGCCGAATTCAAAAATGGTTCTTACAATTCTAAATCAATTTTGCGCCAAGGATTAGTGTATTACAATGCAGATAAAGACGAACAAGCGTTGACGAAATTCAAGAAAGTGGCAGCGGATTTCCCTAAAACTCCCGAAGCACTAGAAGCGGTAGCAACAGCACGATTAATTTATGTTGACAATGGTAAAGTGGATGAATATGCGACTTGGGTTCGCACCTTAGATTTCGTAGCCGTGACAGATGCGGAATTGGATAATGATACTTATGAAGCTGCTGAAAAACAATATTTGCAAAATAATACAAAGCAAGCAATTTCAGGATTTAGTGGTTATGTTTCCAAATTTCCAAATGGAATTCACGCCTTAAAATCTAATTTCTATTTGGCTCAATCTTATTTTTCTGATGCGCAGGAAAGCAAATCAATTCCTAATTATGAATTTGTTATTGATCAACCTCGAAGTGAATTCACGGAACAATCCTTGGCTCGATTAGCTCAAATTTATTTAAAAAACGATAACTATGACAAAGCGATTCCGGTATTGTCACGTTTGGAAAACGAAGCCGATTTTCCTCAAAACAAAACCTTTGCACAATCTAATTTGATGAAATGTTATTACGACAAAAAGGATTATGACAATTCAGTTGTGTATGCCGAGAAAGTTTTGGCAAACCCTAAAACTGATGATAATGTAAAAAGTGATGCGCAAATCATCATTGCTCGCGCGGCTATCCAAACTGGCGATGAAGTCAAAGCTCGTTCGGCTTACGCCAAATTGCAAACCATTGCTAAAGGAGAATTAGCTTCCGAAGCTTTATATTATGATGCCTATTTCAAAAATAAAGATGGAAAATTTGAAGCTTCGAATATGGTAGTTCAGAAATTAGCTAAGAATTATTCCAGTTATAAATATTTTGGAGCTAAAGGATTGGTTCTGATGGCGAAGAATTTCTATGGATTGAAAGACAGTTTTCAAGCGACTTATATTTTGGACAATGTGATAAAAAATTTCACTGATTTCCCAGATGTAGTTTCAGAAGCACAAACAGAATTGGACAGCATTAAAAATGAAGAATCTAAAACAAATTCATCGATAACAAATTAAATATAAAAATCCGTTGAAATCCGTGTCTTTGCTATTGCAAATCGGCGTTTATCGGCGTTCCAAAAAACAAAATATGAAAATCAATTTTCAAAATAAAATCACACTACTTTTTTTAATTGCAAGTAGTACTTTGGCTTTCGCCCAAAAGAAGGGAGAAAACATTGGAACAGAAGTTGTAAATGTAGTAAAACCGTATACCCCAACAATTTCGGATGCCTTTAAGGTAAAGGAGACTCCGGTGCTTGACGACGAAGGAAATACCAAAAAAGAAATCATAAAATACAATATTTTTTCTTTTCCGGTAGCTTCGACTTTTACACCATCTAAAGGAAAAGCTGAAGGTGTCGAAAAAGAAAAGCAAGTACATTTGTTTAATAATTACGCCACTTTTGGAGGTGGAAACTACGGAATATTTAACGCGGAACTATTTGTAAATCAAGATCTCGGTGCAACTGATTATGTGGGCGGAATGTTTCGTCATCTTTCGTCGCAAGGCGGAATCAAAGGGGTAGAATTAACCGATTCTTTTTATGATACTTCGATTGATTTAACTTATGGAATTCACGAAAATGATTTGTCCTGGAATGTGGATTTGGGTTACCAAAATCAGATTTATAATTGGTACGGATTGCCGGTAGGTTTTGGCAGTGGATTAACTCCAAATGACAGAGCCAATTTGGTAAACGGAATAAATCCTCAGCAAAGCTACAACAACATATATTTGGGGAGTAAAATTGAACTTAATGAAAATATTTTAAAAGAAGCGAGTGTGAAATTCAATCATTTTTCGGATGCTTTTGGATCTTCGGAAAATAGATTTTACGTGAAGCCTTCTTTGGAATTCAACATCAGCGACAAGGTTATAAAAACGAATATTATTGTGGATTATGTTGGCGGAAGCTTCAAAAAAGAATATTGGAACACAAACCCTATAAAATATGGTTTTACTAATTTAGGAATTGCACCAAGTTTTGCAATGCAACAAGACGATTTAACATTGAATATTGGTGTTGGCATATTTTACAGCTTGGATAAAGAAGGTAAAAACAATAAATTTTTGATTTATCCACAAATCAATGCTTCCTATAAAGTTGTAGGTGATTTGATGATTTTTTATGCTGGAGCCGAAGGGAATTTGGAACAAAATACCTATATGGATTTTGTTAGTGCAAATCCTTATTTATCACCTACATTGAACATTACGCCAACAGACAAACAATATGATATTTTTGCCGGTTTGAAAGGAAAACTGACCAATAGTGTGAGTTATAACATTCGTGGTTCTTATGTAAATGAAAGAAATAAGGCTTTGTTTAAAAGCAATGATTATACCGAAAATAATACCAACAAAGATTATGCTTTTGGGAATTCCTTTCAAGTGGTTTATGATGATATGAAGACTGTGAGTTTTTATGGAGAATTAAAAGCCGATTTTTCAGATGATGTGACTTTTGGAATTGACGGAACTTTTAGTAGTTATACCAATAATTTTCAAATGGAAGCTTGGAATTTACCGGCAGTAAAATTAAACGCAAAAATTGATTTTAATATTACTGAAAAATGGTATGCAGGAGTTAATGCTTTTTATGTTGGGGAACGAAAAGACTTAAAAATAAATGAAGACATTGTATTTATTGTAGCCCCTACTTATGTAGCAACAACTTTAGATAGTTATTTTGATGTAAATGCACACGTTGGATTCAAATACAGCGATAGATTGACGGCTTTTTTGAGAGCAAATAACATCACAAACAAATCGTATCAAAAATGGTTGGATTACCCGGTTCAGGGATTTCAGGTAGTTTTAGGAGCGAATTATAAATTTGATTTTTAGTTTAAGACGCAAGGTTTTTTTGTCTCGAAGACGCAAAGACGCAAAGGTTTTTTTATGTGTCTTAAACAACAACAACAACAACAACAACAACAACAATTCTTTTTTTCTTCGTGACTTAGTGTCTTCGTGGCAAAAAATGACTTAGCGCCTTCGTGGCAAAATCCTATGACTTTCAAACAAAAAACACACCAATACTACCTTCAATTAGTCCAAGACAGAATCGATGTTTTCAAGGATATGATTGTAGCTTTGACCGAAGATTCAAAGAACGATGCCAAAGGTTCTGCCGGTGACAAGCACGAAACGGCTTTGTCGATGATGCATATTGAACAAGAGAAACTCAATCACAAATTGAAGGAAGTATTGGCTCAAAAAGCCATTTTAGATAAAATAGATTCAACTACAATTGCCAAAACCATCATTGTTGGAAGTTTGGTCAAAGCCAATGGAATTTATCTTTATTTAAGTGCAGCACTTCCTAAAATTGCTGTTGAAGAAATTAATGTTATTGCACTTTCTCCTCAATCACCTTTGGGAAATAAACTGATGGGAAATGAAATTGGATTTTCATTTGAAATTAATGGAACGAAGTATTTGATTGAGAATATTGAATAGAAATCCGTTTCATCCGTGTCCTCTTTTCTTGAACGGACCAGTTTTCAACATAGTTTCCTAACAAAAAAATCAAATATAACATAATGTTAAATTGATATCTTCTTTAACAAAATACTGTTGAAATCATTAAAATAAAACATCATTCCCTAATAAAACTTTCGTAATTTTGCAAGCTTAAAAGTTTGACTTTAAAACGAAATAAAATTATGAACAAAACAATGACAGTCGACATCTTGTCGAGTATTAAAGGAGCACAGCCCTCAGAGTCCGTGAACAAATTATTTGATGTAATTAAGAATGCACATCCATCAAATAATAATTCCTTAAATAATGTCAATCATAATTGTGTGTCTGTAAGTGATTTAAGAGAAGATGTTGTGATAGAGAGTTCGGCTATTGAGAAACAAATAATTGTGGAAAATTTTCCGAACAAAAAAAATGGTTTTTTGGTAGTTGCTAAAGTTATAGAAGGATAAAATGGATTCTCAAATAAAAAAAATACACCAACAATTGGTGTCAAAACAAATTACTTGTACCGCTTTGGTACAAGAAAAATTAGAGGTACTGAAACAAAATACCTACAACTCTGTAAATTCTTTGTTAGATACTTTGGCGCTAGAATTAGCTGCAAAAGTAGATGCTAAAATTGCAAACGGGGAAACAATAGGTTTGTTAGAAGGAATTCCTTTTGGAATTAAAGATGTATATATGTTACAAGGAACTTACGCTACGGCTAGTTCTGATTTGCTAAAAAATTATAAATCACCTTACACGGCTACTGCAATTCAAAAATTATTGGATGCAGGCGCTATTCCGTTAGTAAAAGAAAACTGTGATAGTTTTGGTCACGGATCATCTAGTGAAAATACCATTTTTGGAGCTGTAAAAAATGCTATTAATCCAGAATTAGTTGCTGGAGGTTCAAGCGGAGGTTCAGCAGTTAATGTTGCCAAAGAATATACTGCGTTTTCTATTGGTGGAGACACGGGCGGTTCGATTCGTCAGCCTGCTGGGTACAATCATATTTATGGTTTTAAACCAACTTACGGAAGAATATCTCGATTTGGTCTTATGGCTTATGCGTCTTCTACGGATTGCGTTGGTCCATTGGCAAAGTCAATTGAAGATATTCGAATTGTGTTAAATGTAATGAGCGGAAAAGATCCAAAAGATCAAACTTCAATCCCTTCAACGGAAATTAGTGAAGATGCGATTGCGACTTCTGCTGTTAAAACAATAGGTTATTTTAAAAATTTTATCGAAAGTGACGCTATCGATACCAAAATAAAAGCTGATTTTTTAGCAACCATCGAAAAACTGAAAGCCAAAGGAATTGCAGTAAAAGAATTAGATTTTTTCAAATCGGATATTTTAGTTTCGACTTATTATACGCTAGCAATGGCGGAAACGGCTTCTAATTTATCTCGTTTAGACGGAACAAATTATGGGAATCGTATTGAAGCTGAGAATTTAATTGAAACGTATGCCGTTACTCGTTCTGAAAACTTTTCAGAAGAAACAAAACGTAGAATTGTAGGAGGAAACCAAGTGTTATCACAAGGTTTTTCAGATGAAATATATTTAAAAGGATTGGCTTTAAGAGATCAGATTTCTGAAAACTTTAGTAAAGATTTCAAGGAAGTTGATATTATTTTATCACCAGTTACGCCAAGCACTCCGCCTAAAATTGGAGACAGTTTAAAAGATCCTTTGGCAATGTATTTGTCTGATGCGTATACGGTTGGTTTTAGTTTGGGACAATTGCCAACTTTAACTGTGCCACAAGGAACAAGTACAGGATTGCAAATTACGGCAGCAAAAAATAATGATGAGTTAGTGTTGAAGTTTGCTAACTTCTTAAAAAATACAATATAATGGAATTGGAGCAATTAACAGCGGCTATAAAAGCCCACGATTTAGAATTGGTAATTGGACTTGAAACACACGTTCGATTGAATACCAAAACCAAGTTGTTTTGTTCTTGTCCAAATCAAGAAATTGAAACACCTAACAAAAATATATGTTCAGTTTGTACAGGACAAATGGGCGTTTTACCAGCTTTAAATAAAGAAGCGATTACAAAAGCAATTTATTTTGGAAAAGCCGTGGGATCATCCTTTAGTAATGAAGTAATATCTTGGGATAGAAAACATTACGAATATCCGGACAATCCCAAAAATATTCAAATAACACAATTTCACAATCCGATAATTCCTGACGGACAAGTGTCTTGTTATAGAAATGATGGTTCTCAATTTACCGTTAATTTAACACAGGTTCATATTGAAGAAGATGCTGCAAAGTTGATGCACGAAAAGAAGATTTCGTTAGTCGATTTTAATAAAGCAGGTGTTCCATTGATCGAAATTGTTACAGATCCTTGTATCAGAAATATTGAAGATGCTTCAACTTATGCGCAATATATTCAACGTATTGTTCAAAACTTGGGAATCTCTGAAGCGAATTTGGAGAAAGGAGAATTCAAATCTGATGTTTCAGTGTCTTTACGCAAAAAACATCATTATGAATTAAATCCAAGAACGGAAATCAAAAACTTGAACTCCTTTAAGTTTATGGTCGAAGCGTTGAAAGAGGAAGTGGAGAAGCAGTTCAATTATTTTATTGAGCACAAAGAGTTTAGGCCAGACCAAACTACGGTGTTGTGGGATGCTGATTTGAAGCAAACCAAAGTAATGCGTAAAAAAGAATTTGAAGCGGATTATCGTTTTATTTCGGAACCGGATTTGCCTTTTGTAAATATTAAAGCTGAAATTGAAGCTATTAAAGTGGATACAAGTGCATTGCCTTATGCTGTTGAGTCTATTTTAATTAACGGTGGTGTTTTGCCACAAGATGCTAAATTTTTCACAGCAGATAAGTTGCGTTCGCAAATATTTATAACTATAAATAAAGAAATTAAAGACCCTTCGTTTGTTGCTAAAACTTTGGCAAACAACATAAAGGCTGAAGACTATGCTAAAATCAATAATATTGATCACTTAATAGAAATTTTCAAATTATTTAAGGCGGAGAAAATCACGGCGGTTCTTGTTCAAAATGGAATTACGGGTTATCTAAAAGATCGAACTTTTGACTACAACAAGTACTTTGAAGAAAATACTATTTCTGAAGAAAAAGTTCAGGAAGTTATAGCTACAGTAATTTTAGAAAATGAGGCTGTTGCCAATGATATTAAAGCTGGAGACCAAGGAAAAGCCGGTATTTTAGTGGGTAAAGTTTTGGCTATTATTGGAAAAGGAGCCAATGGAAAAGTAATTCGTCAAATTATTTTAGATAAAATTTCCGAAGGGACAGGTCGCGACCTGTCCGTACAAGGGGAAAATAGCGATCTATCCGCAGGTACAAGTCGCGACTTGTCCGTACCAATTTCGGAAGAAAAGGAAATTCAAGAAGAATCGCTTCCTGAAATTCCTATTATTATAAAAGACACCTATAGAACGCATAAAATTTCTCAATTGTCCGAAGAATACATCCAACAAGAAGTGATGTTGTCTGGTTGGGTTGCGAGTGTTCGGGACCACGGTGAATTAATGTTTATCGATTTGCGTGATTCAAGTTACGAGATTTTCCAAGTACGAATCAGCAGGGAATCATTTCCTAATATTGATGAGTTAGTGAAATTGAAACCAGAATCTGTTATTTCAGTGACTGGTATTGTTGTTGGACGTAATGAAGATGATTATAATGCTGGTTTGCGTACCGGGAAAATTGAATTGGAAACTTCAGTATTGGAGATTTTAAATTTATCTAAGACTTTGCCTTTTGAGATTAAAAGAGCGGCCAAAACGAACGAAGCAATTCGTTTTCAATACAAGTTCTTGGATCACAGAAATGAAGAGGTAAGGAGAGCTATCGTAAACCGTCATAAAGTAATTAAATTATTGCGTGACATTTTAGATGAGGAAGAATTTTTAGAAATTGAAACCCCAATTCTAAGTGCAGGAACTGATGAAGGAGCACGTGAATTTATTGTTCCTACGCGTAAAGGTTCAGGTTTGTTTTATACGCTTCCACAAGCACCACAGCAGTTTAAACAGATGTTGATGGTGAGTGGTTATGAAAAGTATTTCCAAATTGCGCGTTGTTTTAGAGATGAAGATTCTCGTGGAGATCGTCAGCCCGAATTTACGCAATTGGATATGGAAATGGCCTACGCCAGTATGCAGCAAATTATTGATTTAAACACCAAAATGTTTAATGAAGTAGTGAAGAAAATATATGGCAATAAGTGGATTTTACGTCCGTTTGAAATCATTACCTACAAAGATGCAATGGATTTCTATGGTTGCGACAGACCCGATTTGCGTTATGGCTTAAAAATGCAAGACATTACAGATATTGTAAAAGAAACTACTTTCCAAGTATTTAGTAAACCTATTGAAGAGGGTGGAATTGTAAAATGTATCAAGGTTTCGGCTAAAGAACAAGGAAACAAACGTATGTCTAAAGGTCAGATCGAAAATCTTACCGCTATTGCGCAACAGCACGGTTTGGGTGGATTGGCTTATATTATTGTAAATGAAGACGAATTACAATCGCCAATTATTAAGTTTTTAGGCGAAGATATTGCAGCAGGAATTATTAAAGCGACCAATGCTCAAGTAGGGGATATTGTTTTCTTTTCAGCTGCAGATTATGCAACAGCTAACAAAGCTTTGGATGCTGTTCGTCAGGAAATGGGCAGAATATTGCACTTAATTAACCCGAAAGAATTACGTCCGGCTTGGGTTATTGATTTTCCAATGTTTGAAAAAACAGATGAAGGAAGATGGACATTTACCCACAATCCTTTCTCGATGCCGGCCATTTATGATTTGCAAAAACATATGCGTGGAACTGATGAAGAAATTGGAACCATTATCGCCCAACAATACGATATAATTCTAAATGGTTACGAAATAGGCGGAGGATCTGTTCGTGCGCATAAATCGGAAATTCTGGAAGCGACTTATAGAAATATGGGTTACAACAAAGAAGAAATGATGAGAAGCGTAGGAACGATGTACAAAGCTTTTCAATACGGCGCACCACCACACGGAGGAATTGCTTGGGGAATTGACCGTTTGATGATGATTTTGGAGAAAAAAGCATCTATTCGTGAAGTAATGGCTTTCCCGAAAACAGGATCCAGCGAAGATTTATTATTTGGAGCACCGTCTCTTTTATCGGATAAAAAGGTGGAAGAAATGAATGTTCGAATTATGAGATAATAGATTTTGTAATCTTAAAAATATCCTTAAAGTGGATTTGTATTTTTTAATATAAATCCACTTTTTTTATTCAATGCTATCATTCTGTTTTTACAGGATATTTGCCTAGTGATACCAATGCATTTTATGTGTTTCAAGAAGCTGTAGTGGCTTGTAGTGCGAAAATTGCCTTAGAACGGTATGAAGCATTCAAATACATAAATTATCCATCAGGAAGCACTCTTGCTAATGTTTGTGATGTTGCTTATGTGAAAGTGTAAAATCACAATTTTCTTCTAAAATTTATACAAAAAAAAACGTTCTCGATTTGAGAGCATTTTTTATTGTAAAAAAAAAGCCTAAAATGTTAATAACTTACTCACTTAAACCCCGATTTTATCCTTTAATTCCTATGCATTTTTATATATTTGCGTGTTATAAAAAAATACATTTTTAGAGTAAATTTATATGAGCGACGAAATTAAGAAGAACAATTATTCAGCAGATAGTATTCAGGCATTAGAAGGAATGGAGCACGTAAGAATGCGCCCTTCAATGTACATTGGAGATGTAGGTGTTCGTGGACTACATCATTTGGTTTATGAGGTTGTAGATAACTCCATTGATGAAGCAATGGGTGGTTTTTGTGACACCATTAGAGTAGATATAAATGAGGATGGATCAGTTACCGTCGAAGATAACGGACGTGGAATTCCGGTTGATTTACATAAAAAAGAAGGTGTTTCTGCACTTGAGGTTGTAATGACTAAGATTGGTGCCGGAGGAAAATTCGACAAGGATTCTTACAAAGTTTCTGGTGGATTGCACGGTGTTGGGGTTTCGGTAGTGAATGCGCTTTCTAAACATTTGAGAGCTACAGTTCACAGAGACGGAAAAGTCTATGAGCAAGAATATGAAAGAGGAAAATCGCTTTATCCTGTAAAACAAATTGGGGAAACTACAAAAAGAGGAACTGTCGTTACTTTTTATCCAGATCCAGTAATTTTTACTCAAACAGTTGAATTTACTTACGATACTTTATCGTCTAGAATGCGTGAATTGTCTTATTTGAATAAAGGAATCACCATTACTTTTACCGATAAAAGAGAAGTGGACAAAGATGGAAATTTTGTTTCAGAAATTTTTCATTCTACTGAAGGTTTAAAAGAATACGTTCGTTATTTGGATGCCAATAGGGAGCCTATTATTTCTCACGTAATCTCAATGAATTCTGAGAAAGGGGAAGTTCCTGTTGAGGTTGCTTTGATTTACAATACTAGTTATACTGAGAATATTTTTGCTTACGTAAATAATATCAACACTCACGAGGGAGGAACGCACTTGCAAGGTTTTAGAACTGGTTTAACCAGAGCCTTGAAGAAATATGCAGATGCTTCAGGAATGTTGGATAAATTGAAATTCGAAATTGCTGGAGATGACTTCCGTGAAGGACTTACAGCTATTATTTCGGTAAAAGTTTCAGAACCACAATTTGAAGGTCAAACTAAAACAAAATTAGGAAATAGAGAAGTTGTTGCACCGGTAAGTCAAGCGGTGAGCGAAATGATAGAAAATTATTTGGAAGAAAATCCAAATGATGCTCGAATCATTGTTCAAAAAGTTATTCTTGCTGCTCAGGCTCGTCACGCTGCCAAAAAAGCGCGTGAAATGGTACAACGCAAAACCGTAATGGGTGGTGGCGGATTACCAGGAAAATTATCCGATTGTTCGGAACAAGATCCAACAAAATGTGAGGTGTATCTTGTCGAGGGAGATTCGGCGGGTGGAACAGCAAAACAAGGTCGTGACCGTGCTTTTCAAGCGATTTTGCCATTGCGTGGTAAGATTTTGAATGTCGAAAAAGCGATGCACCACAAAGTGTTTGAAAACGAAGAAATCCGAAATATATTCACTGCACTTGGAGTAACTATTGGAACTGAAGATGATAGTAAAGCTTTGAATATTTCAAAATTGCGTTATCATAAAGTAATTATTATGTGTGATGCCGATGTCGATGGTAGCCACATTTCTACCTTAATATTAACTTTCTTCTTCCGTTTTATGAAAGAATTAATCGAAGAAGGACACGTATATATCGCAGCACCACCTTTATATTTAGTAAAAAAAGGAAATAAAAAAGAATACGCTTGGAATGACGATCAACGTGATCAAGCTAATGCAAGATTGGGAGGAAGTGCAGCAATTCAACGTTATAAAGGTCTTGGAGAGATGAATGCGGAGCAATTATGGGAAACCACTATGGATCCTAGTTTCAGAACTTTGCGCCAAATAAATATTGATAGTCTTGCCGAAGCAGATAGAGTTTTCTCAATGCTAATGGGGGATGAAGTACCGCCACGAAGAGAATTCATCGAGAAAAATGCAGTTTATGCGAATATTGATGCGTAATTAAATAAGAATGCCCTAGCCCCGATAGCAGTGAAAATCCCACGCTTTTTTGCGTGGATTGTAACGGATAGCGGGATTAGCTTTAAATAAAAAACAACAACAAAACAATATAAAATGAAAGTTACAATTGTAGGAGCAGGAAATGTGGGAGCATCTTGCGCAGATGCAATTTCTTATAGAGGAATTGCTAGTGAAGTAGTATTATTAGATATTAGAGAAGGTTTTGCCGAAGGTAAAGCAATGGATATTTCTCAATGTACAACCAATACAGGTTTTAATACCAAAGTATCGGGAGTTACAAATGATTATTCTAAAACAGCAAATAGCGACGTGGTTGTGATTACTTCTGGGATTCCTAGAAAACCAGGAATGACTCGCGAAGAATTAATTGGTATCAATGCAGGAATTGTAAAAACTGTTGCTGATAATGTTTTGACACATTCTCCAAATGCAATTATTGTCGTAGTTTCAAATCCTATGGATACAATGACTTATTTGACATTGAAAGCTACAGGTCTACCAAAAAATAGAATCATTGGAATGGGTGGAGCACTTGATAGCTCTCGTTTTAGATATTATTTATCAAAAGCATTAGATAAACCGTCAAACGATATTTCTGCAATGGTTATTGGTGGTCACGGTGATACAACAATGATTCCGTTGACAAGATTAGCTTCTTATAATGGTATTCCGGTTTCAGAATTCCTTTCAGAAGAAGAATTGGCTAAAGTTGCTGCTGATACAATGGTTGGCGGAGCTACATTAACTGGACTTTTAGGAACATCAGCTTGGTATGCACCAGGAGCTTCGGTTGCATATTTAGTGGATAGTATCTTGAATGACCAAAAGAAAATGATTGCTTGTTCAGTAATGTTAGAAGGAGAATATGGTCAAAGCGATATTTGCATTGGTGTTCCTTGTATTATTGGCAAAAACGGAATCGAAGAAATTCTTGATATAAAATTAAGCGATGCTGAAAAAGCGGCTTTCGCCAAAAGTGCAGATGCTGTAAGAAATATGAATGCTGACCTAAAATCAGTTTTAGCATAATAATTTTGGTATAAAATAGGGAAGACTGCACTTTTGCAGTCTTTTTTTTGACATTAATCAATAAATAAATTGGTTAATCTTTACGTTAATTATATATTTGCTCGGTCAAAAAATGATGAGGCAATTCATAACGTTTTGTTTTTAGATAAAAACGGCTGTTATGGCTTATTTTATAAGGTTTGAAACCAAAAAAAATACAATAAACAATTAATTTTTAGTAATAATGCAGAATAAAGGACTTATTAAATTTTTCGCAATTCTATTTGCATTGGTAAGCATTTACCAACTTTCGTTCACTTTCGTTTCAAGCAAAGTCAAAAACGACGCAAAAACTTTTGCTAATGGAAATCCTGAGAAAGAATTAAAATATTTAGATTCCATTGGAAAAGAAAATGTTTTCAACCTTGGGTTTACCAATTTTACTTTCAACGAAGTAAAAGACAAGCAAATCAACAAAGGTCTTGACTTAGAAGGTGGTATCAACGTGATATTGCAAATATCGGTAAAAGATGTTTTGAAAGGATTATCCAATAATTCTAAAAACCCGGTTTTCAATAAATCGTTAGCTGATGCAACTGCAAACCAAAAAGGAAATCAAGCCTATATTGATGCCTTTTTCGAAGCATTTGATGCTAATTCTAAAGGAACAGTAAAACTGGCTTCTCCTGATATTTTTGCCAATAGAACTATGCAAGGCGAAGGAGGAATTGATTTTCAAATGACCGATGATCAAGCGCAAAAAGTAATTCGTAAAAAAGTAGATGAATCAGTTGATAGTGCTTTTGGAGTATTAAGAAAACGTATAGATCAATTTGGTGTAACTCAACCTAATATTCAAAAATTAGGAAATTCAGGTCGTATCCTTGTGGAACTTCCAGGTGCAAAAGACGTGGATCGTGCTAAAAAATTATTATCAAGCACGGCTCAACTTCAATTTTGGGAAACCTATAAAATAGATGAAATTGGTAATTTCTTAATGGCTGCAAACGAAGCCTTGAAAAAAACCGAAATCAAAACTATAGAAGTTAAAGAGGTTGCTAAAGATACGTTAAGTGCTTTATTAACTGATAAAAAAGATACATCTGCCACTAAAAAAGGGAACAATCCTTTACTTGATAAAATTATTCAACAAGGTGGTGGGCCAGTTTTGGGAATGTTTTCACCAAAAGATACTGCAGTTGTAGGAGGTTATTTAAGAAGAGCTGACATTAGAGTTTTATTGGCGCCAGACCAAAAATTTGCCAGATTTGTTTGGGGAAAACCAACCACTCTTAAAGATGCCAAAGGAAAAGAAACCGATGCTGTTGAATTATATGCCTTAAAAGGAAATAGAGACAATATGGCGTCAATGGGTGGCGGTGTTGTTACTGATGCGAAAGATTCATTCGACCAATTGGGAAAACCTTCTGTGACGATGCAAATGAATGGTCAAGGAGCAAAAGCTTGGGAGGAATTAACTGGAAGAGCTTTTACTCAAAAAAGCAATATTGCCATTGTTTTGGATAATATTGTGTATTCTGCACCAGGTGTTTCTAGCGGTCCAATTTCAGGAGGAAGATCAGAAATTTCAGGTTCTTTTGAAATTTCAGAAACTAAAGATTTAGCCAATGTATTAAGAGCAGGTAAACTTCCTGCAGCTGCTGATATTGTTCAGTCAGATGTAGTTGGACCATCTTTGGGTCAGGAAGCGATTGATAATGGTACTAATTCAGCTCTTTTAGGGTTGTTATTAGTGTCACTTTGGATGATGGTTTATTATGGAAAAGCAGGTTGGTATGCTAATGTTGCATTAGCAGTCAACTTATTATTCTTGTTCGGAATTTTAGCAAGTTTAGGAGCTGTGTTGACTTTGCCGGGTATTGCTGGTATTGTTTTGACAATGGGTACTGCTGTAGATGCAAACATCATTATTTATGAAAGAGCAAAAGAAGAACTTCGTTCCGGAAAATCACTTGAAGAAGCAGTAAAAACTTCCTACGGATGGAAAGGGGCAATGCGATCTATTGTAGATGCAAACGTAACCCACATATTAACTGGTGGTGTGTTGTTTATTTTTGGTTCAGGACCAATAAAAGGATTTGCAACTACATTGTTAATTGGTATTATTACCTCTTTGTTTACTTCAATCTTTATTGCAAGAATCTTTATTGATTGGACTATAAGCAAAAATAATAAATTGTCATTTGTAACTAGTTTTTCTAAAAATTTCTTTACAAATTTCCACTTTGATTTCTTGAAAATTAAGAAATGGACCTATGCATTTTCTGCACTTGTAACAATCGTGAGTATTTATTCATTAGCTACAAATGGGTTGGATCAAGGTGTCGATTTTGTTGGAGGAAGAACCTTCCAAGTTCGTTTTGAAAAACCTGTTGAAGCTGAAGTAGTAAAAGCAGAATTAGCAAAAGTTTTTGATGGTAGTGCCGAAGTGAAAGTTTTTGGTAAAGACAACCAATTAAAAATCACCACAAAATATAAAGTACAAGAGCACGGAATACAAGCAGATCAAGAAGTGAATAAATTGTTGTATGATAATTTAAAAAAATACTATTCTGCAGGATTAACGTATGATAAATTTGTAAATGCCTATGACGGAAAAACATTAGGTGTTTTACTAGCCTCGAAAGTAGGGCCAACAATTGCTGAGGATATCAAAACTAATGCATACTGGGCGGTACTTGGTGCGATGCTTATTGTAGGTTTGTATTTGATAATCAGTTTTAGAAAATGGCAATACAGTTTAGGAGCGATTGCTGCTGTTGTACACGACGTTATTTTCGTATTGGGAATTTATTCTTTGTGTTACAAATTTATGCCTTTTGGTATGGAAATAGACCAACATTTTATTGCTGCGATTCTTACTGTTATTGGTTATTCGATGAATGATACCGTAATTGTATTTGATAGAGTTCGTGAATTTTTGGATGGTAAAAAAGCCAAAGGAAATTTCAACAGTATTGTAAACCAATCTATTAATAGTACAATGTCTAGAACCATCAATACTTCATTAACAATGATTATGGTATTGTTGATTATGTTTATTTTTGGTGGTGATTCAATTCGTGGATTTATCTTCGCAATGCTTATAGGTATTGTAGTTGGGACTTACTCTTCATTGTTTATTGCAACTCCTGTTTTGTGTGATACAATTTCAAAAGAAGAGCATAAAAAAATTGAACGTGAGCATAATGTTTAAAATGGATTAGATTTTATACAAATTATAGGAAAGACTCGAGTTTTATTCGGGTCTTTTTTTTGTGCAAAAAATTTTCTATTTTAGAATATTTTTTTTCTAAGTGTACAATAATTATATAAATTAGTTTTGTTGAAGAGTCAAATTTTATATATTTACGAAATATTGCTATAATCCCCACCCCCAAAATTTAAGCACCCTAAAACCTATAATTATGAAAAAAATTCTCAGGTCGTTCGTCTTTCTGTTCTTGATTATTACTTTTTCGAGTACAAATGTTTTCGCTCAAAGTAGAATAAGTAATAATGGAAGTAAGGTACTTGCTACTGCACCACCTTCAGTTTATTCACCAGTCACTTATTGGAGAAATTGTTCAAAACCATTGATAGCAGTTCCTTCAGGAGGAGGAAATTTGAATTGGTATCTTACAAATTTGCCTGCAGAAATTCCAACGGCTATAGCTCCAACACCAAATACATCAACAATTGGTTCGTCAGCAACTTATTATGTTACTCAAACTATTGGTGGTATTGAGAGTACACCACGAACTCCAATTGTTGTTAATGTTGCTGCTGATAGTGGGGCTACTATATTAAATCTTACTTGTGATCCTTCTCAAATTCCAAAATATTCTCTAGATTATACTCCGCCAGCTACAATTGATAATTCAGTTTTATTTGATTGGGAAAACAACAATGCATTTCTTTCACATACATATTTTTGTGCTTATTCTATTCAAGGAGGTCCTTTAGTTACTGAATTTAATCCTTTAATGGACCTATCACATTTTATAGTTACAAATTTGTTACCTGGTCAATCCGTGGAATTGACATTGACTTCCGCTTCGCATCCTTGTGTTCCTTCGCAAAAAATTACTTGTTCCGTGTCTTGTCGAACTTCAAATGTAACACCTACATTTAATTCAATTCCAACAACCTGTTTAAATGTTGTTGTTATTTTACCCCCAACATCAACAAATGGAATCACGGGAACTTGGAGTCCTTTTCCAGTTGATACTTCTACAATGGGTACAACAACATATACTTTTACTCCAGACCCAATATTATTTCCTTGTGCATTGAAAACGACATTACCCATTACTGTTGAGCCTATTGAGCCTGACTTTACAGATTTTGCAATTTGTGATGGAGATCCAGTACGTATTTTAAGTAATGTTTCAACTAATGGAATTAACGGAACTTGGAATCCAGCAGCGGTTGATACATCAATATTAGGAATAGGGACTTTTCCTTTTACTTTTACTCCAGATGCGAGTCAGGCTTGTATCACGCCAACAGATACAAAAACAATAAATGTTACAGTAAATCCCTCAAACACAATAGCAAGTTTGAAATGGACTGTTACAGAAGCCTTTGCTAAAAATCAAATAGTTACAGTTACTGATCCAGTAGGAGCGAATTATGTATATCAAATGGACTCTGGCCCATTTCAAACTAATCCTTCATTTGAAAATGTTGCTTTGGGATTGCATTCTATCACTGTTAATGATGTAAATGGTTGCAGTGCATTTACTGAATATAATGTTTTGGTCATTGGTTCTCCTAAATTTTTCACTCCAAATGGAGATGGATATAATGACATTTGGAATATTTCAACTCTTAGCGATCAATTGAATTCAAGGATTTATATATTTGATCGATTCGGTAAATTATTGAAAGATATTAGCCCTAGAGATCCTGGATGGGACGGAACTTATATAGGTCAACCAATGCCTGCCGACGATTATTGGTTTACTGTTGAATATATTGAACAAGGTATTGTCAAAAAATACAAATCCCATTTTTCTTTGAAAAGATAAAAAAAATGCTCCCGATAAAGTTGGGAGCATTTTTTATATAATAGTTTTTATTAAATTATTTAAATCTAAGCCAGTTATTATAGCTTATAAATGAACAGGTTTTTCAGCAGTAAATACAAAATACAAACCTATTAATATAAATGGAATACTAAGCCATTGTCCTGTTGAAAATAATCCCAAAGCACTTTCAAAACCACCTTGACTTTCTTTTACATACTCCACAACAAAGCGCACAGACCATAGCAGCACTAGAAAAAGTCCAAATAAATACCCTGATTTTTCTCTTGCATTTGTTTTCCAATACAAGAAAAACAAGATTGCAAAAACAAAAATATAGCAAAAAGCTTCATACAATTGCGCTGGATGTTTAGCTGGAACCTGAAGAAGTAATTCAGTATATTTAGGGTCAGTGGCAATAGCGTGATAAGCCTCTTTTGGAGACGCTAATTGTGTTGCGTTAACGGCATCTTTTGGAGTGAAATAGTCTCTAATAAATTTTATTCCAAATTGCGAATCAGTTTCTTTTCCAACAATTTCTGAATTGAAAAAATTTCCAAATCTCACAAAAATAGCTCCACTAGAAACTGGAATAACGATTCTGTCTAAAATCCATAACAGCGGTTTTTTCAATATGTTTTTGCTGAAATAATACATTGCAATTATTATGGATATTGCAGCTCCATGACTTGCCAATCCTTGGTAACCAGTAAATTCAAAATTTGGAGTAAAGCGGAATGGTAAAAATATTTCTAATAAATGGTTGCGATAATATTCCCAATCATAAAATAGAACATGACCTAATCGAGCACCAATCAAAGTTGAAAGAACAATCCAGATGAATAATGAATCTAATTTGTCTATCGATTCATTTTCACGTTCGAATATTTTTTTCATAATGTACCAACCCAATCCAAAAGCAATTACAAACATCAGGCTGTAAAAACGAATTACAAAAAAACCTAAATCAATACCTTCTGATGGATTCCAAACTATGTTTAATGCGTGTGTCATTATTTTTTATATTTATTGTAAAAATACATTTTTTGTTTTGAGTTTCAATATTTTTTATTGATGGTTATGATTGCATTTCTTTGGAGGAACAGGATCATATCCGGTTTTCCCCCAAGGATGGCAACTCAAAATTCTTTTTACTCCTAAAAAACCACCATAAAACAGACCGTGTTTTTGTAAAGCTTCAATCATGTAACTTGAGCAAGTAGGCTCAAATCTACAAGCTGATGGTGTAAAAGGGGAAATCGCAGTTTGATAAAACCGAACCAAAAACACAAAAGGGAATATGAGGATTTTTGATAACATCTTTTTAATTTAACGCTATTATTGAACACTAAAAGTAGTTCCCTCTTTACTGTCTTTCAATTGAATTCCTAAAGCAATCAATTGATTCCTTATTTGGTCTGACATGGCGAAGTCTTTATTGGCTCTGGCTTCATTTCGCATACTAATGAGCATTTTTACTACACCTTCCAGTTTTTCGTTGTTGCTTTCAACTGATTTTTCATCTTTTAGACCCAAAACATCAAATGTAAAAGAACAGATGGCTTGGCTAAATAGTTGCAAATCTTCAGCTGTAAGTGTGGCTGAATTATCGTTTAATAAATTAATAAAGCGAATACCTTCAAACAAATTAGCAATGAGAATTGGAGTGTTGAAATCATCACTCATTGCTTCATAACAGCTTTTTATCCATTCAGATACAGAAAAGGAGGAAGTGGTATTTGGCTGAATATTTTTTATTAAATTCACCCCTTCTAGCATTCGATTTAATCCTTTTTCGCTTGCTATCATTGCCTCGTTTGAAATATCTAGAACGCTACGATAATGGGCTTGTAAGAAACAAAAACGGACTACATTAGGTTGGAATTTCTTTTCAAAAAAAGAATTTTCTCCTGAAAGTAATTCCATTGGTAAAATATAATTTCCAGTCGATTTACTCATTCGCAAACCATTCATTGTAAGCATATTGGTGTGCATCCAAATATTTACGGGAGAAGTTCCATTGCAAGCTTTCCCTTGAGCTACTTCGCATTCATGATGTGGAAATTTTAAATCCATTCCGCCTCCGTGAATATCAAATCGTTCTCCTAAATATTTGGTGCTCATAGCAGTACATTCTAAATGCCAGCCAGGAAAACCTTCGCCCCAAGGGGAGTTCCAACGCATAATATGTGCTGGTGAAGCATTTTTCCACAAAGCAAAATCTTGAGGATTTTTCTTTTCGTTTTGACCATCTAAATCACGGGTATTGGCAAATAATTCATCAATATTTCGATGACTCAATTCGCCATAATTGAACCCTTTTTTGTTGTATTCGAAAACGTCAAAATATACAGAACCTTGGGTTTCGTATGCAAAACCATCAGCAATAAGTTTTTGAATAAGTTCGATTTGTTCAATAATATGGCCAGTTGCTGTAGGTTCAATCGTGGGTGCTAAAAAATTAAATTTTTCTAAAACCTGATGAAAATCGACAGTATATTTTTGCACAACTTCCATTGGCTCCAACTTTTCCAGTCGAGATTGTTTTACAAAACGGTCGTTTTCTACATTTCCGTCATCTGTTAAATGTCCTGCATCTGTGATGTTTCTTACGTAACGTGTTTTGTAACCCAAATGTAAAAAATACCTGAAAATTACATCAAAAGACATAAAAGTTCTTACGTTTCCTAGGTGCACATTGCTATAAACCGTGGGGCCGCAAACATACATTCCGACATTTCCTTCGTGGATTGGCGCGAAAATTTCTTTTTCTCCCGAAAGAGTATTGTATATTTTTAAGGTTTGGGATTTGTATAAAGGCATAAAATTTATGATTTGTAATTTTGATGATTATGGAAACCATCAATTAAACAATAATTAGAATTTTGTATCTAACTTAATATATTCCAAAAGCTCTCTGCGTGTTTGCTCATTTTTGAATTTACCTCCAAATTCTGAGGTCACAGTGCTGCTTTCAATATCTTTTATTCCTCTAGAATTAACACATAGATGTTTTGCATCAATTATGCAGGCCACATCTTCAGTGTTAAGAGCAATTTGAAGCTCTTGTACAATTTGCATCGTTAAACGCTCTTGAACCTGAGGTCTTTTAGAATAATAATCAACAATTCGATTTATTTTCGAAAGCCCAACTACTCTTCCATTTGAAATATAGGCTACGTGAGCTCTTCCAATAATTGGTAATAAATGGTGTTCACAAGTTGAATATACCGTGATATTTTTTTCAACAAGCATTTCACCATATTTGTAATTGTTTTCAAAAGTGGATGCTCCTGGTTTTTTTGCAGGATTCAACCCTCCAAAAATTTCTTTCACAAACATTTTTGCTACTCGATTGGGAGTTCCCTTTAAGCTGTCGTCTGTCAAATCCATTCCAAGGGTAATCAGAATATTTTCAACATCTTTTTTTATTCTTTCAATTTTTTCATCATCAGAAATATCAAAAGCATCGTCTCTTACAGGATTTTTTGCAGAGGAACTAATATGATTGTTTCCTATTTCGTCCTGAAATTCTTCGTTGTTTATCATTAAAAGTTACTATTATTGTGTGTAATAAATAGGGTGCAAAGATAATTAATTAAAGCTAAAGAATTTCTAAAGCGTTTAATAAATAATCTGATAAATTGTAATCGATGTTTGGTATGGTTTTCCGAATTTTCCTATTTCGAATTATAAACTGAAATTGCAGCTTTTAAGATTTGTACAGCCCGAATTAAATCTTCTTTTTTCAAGACATAAGCAATTCTCACTTGATTTAGTCCAACACCCGGAGTCGAATAAAAGCCTGCTGCTGGTGCAACCATCACGGTTTCACCATTCAAATCATAACTTTCTAAAAGCCATTGTGCAAAATTATCGGCATTGTCAACAGGAAGTTGAGCGATGCAATAGAAAGCACCTTTTGGTGTAGAAACAATTACGCCTTCAATCTTATTTAACTCATCAATAAGTGTATCTCGACGTTCTCGATATTCCGAAATTACTTCATCAAAATAACTTTGCGGTGTGTCAAGAGCTGCTTCACTGGCAATTTGTTCAAAGGTTGGTGGACTTAATCTAGCTTGTGCAAATTTCATCGCGGTCGACATCACTTCCTTATTTTTTGAAACAATACAGCCAATTCTTGCTCCACACATACTGTAACGTTTAGAAACGGAATCAATCATTATGGCGTGTTCTTCAAGACCAGCAATGTTCATAACAGAATAATGGATATCGCCATCATAAGTAAATTCGCGATATACTTCATCTGAAATCAAAAATAAATCGTGTTTTTTAGCCAAAGCCGCCAATTGCATAATTTCATCTTTCGAATATAAATAACCCGTTGGGTTTCCAGGATTACAAATAAGAATAGCTTTAGTTTTAGGAGTAATCAATTTTTCGAAAGTATCAATTGGAGGCAAAGCAAACCCTGTCTCAATAGTAGAAATTACAGGAACTACCGTAACGCCAGATGCAGTTGAAAAGCCGATATAATTAGCGTAAAAAGGCTCTGGAATGATGATTTCGTCACCAAAGTCCATAGTGGTTCCCATAGCGAATAACAAAGCTTCAGAGCCTCCTGTAGTGATGATAATATCTTCTAAATTTACGGCTACATTATGAGTAATATAATACTGTGATAATTTTCTTCTATAACTTTCAAAACCAGCAGAATGGCTGTATTCCAATACTTTAACGTCGTTGTTTTTTACAGCATTTAGGGCAACTTCTGGAGTTTTTATATCAGGTTGGCCAATGTTTAAATGATATACTTTATGTCCTTTTTTCTTTGCGATTTCTGAATAGGGAACTAATTTTCGTATAGGAGATTCAGGCATTTGATTACCCTTGTTTGATATTTTTGGCATAGCTTCAATTATTAAGATACAAATTTGCGATTTTTTTTAAAATTAATGTAACTAAAAGGCGTAATTATTGTCAAATAAATATTTATTATTTAATATTTTCTGTAATTTTATAGGAACGATATCCAATGAAAAAAATAGTTATCTTTTTTTTATTATTTCTATTTAGCTTTCCTATTTTGGGACAGGAAGGTTTTGTGCTTGAAAAAGGTGTTGATAAAGTGATTATCCCTTTTAAATTTATCAATAATTTAGCTTTTGTTCCCATAAAAGTAAATGGAGTTGAGTTGAACTTCTTATTGGATTCCGGAGTAGACGAAACAATTCTTTTTAGTATGGAAGACAAGAAAGAGGTCAGTTTTTCTAATGTTGAAAAAATAACCTTAAGAGGTTTGGGAAGCGAAGAATCAATTGAGGGATTGAAATCAACCAACAATATATTGGAAGTAAAAGGTTTGAAATCTCCAAATCACCTGTTATACATAGTTTTAGACCAAAGTTTTAACTTGTCATCTCACATAGGAATTCCTGTGAATGGCATTATTGGGTATAATTTTTTGAAAAATAATTTAGTAGAAATCAATTACATAAAAAAACGAATTACAGTTTATAGGGATATTAAAAAAAACAGAAAAAGAATAGAAAAAAAATTCCAAACGCTTCCTATCACTGTCGAAAGATCAAAACCCTATATTGTTAGCAGTATAGTTATAAATTCCATCGAAATCCCTGTAAAATTATTAATAGATATTGGCAATAGTGATGCGATTTGGCTTTTTGAAAATACTAAAAAGTCAATAAAAATTCCTGTCAAAAATTTTGAAGATTATCTTGGAAAAGGCTTTAGCGGTGACGTTGAGGGAAAAAGAGCACAGATAACAAAATTTACAATTTCAAAATTTGATTTTCATAATCCCATTATTGCTTTCCCGGATTCGATTTCGATAAAAAATGTGAGAATGGTAAAGGATCGTGCAGGTTCCGTAGGGTCAGAAATTTTAAAAAGATTTTACATAGTTTTTGATTATCCAAACCAAAAGATGTTTTTAAGGAAAAACGGTAATTTCAATACTCCATTTAGTTATAATAAAAGCGGTGTCGAATTACAACATTACGGTTTGCAATGGGTTCAGGAAACGGTGCATTTGGAGACTGTTCCAATAATATTGGGTGATGCAGCTGAAGCCAGAAGAAATATTGCTGATAATAATTTTAAATATAAATTTGTTTTAAAACCAATTTATGTAATTGCAAATGTTCGAAAAAATTCACCTGCTGCAATAAGCGGACTCCAAAAAGGAGATGTTGTTGTCAGTATTAATGATGTTCCTGGTTATCAATTTACTTTGGAAAAAATCAATTCGCTCTTAAAATCAGAAGAAGAAAAATGGATAACTTTTGAAGTTGAAAGAGATAGCCAACTTATGAAATTCAAATTTCAATTGCTAAATGTATTATAATACTAAACGCTTCTTGAGATATCAAAAAGCGTTTAGTATTAGTTTAATTTGCTTATTTAATCAGCAATAACATCCCCTTTTATTTTTAGCGGAACTCTTCCGGCTTCATAATTCACGGCATTCGATTCGACAGTAATAGTTTTTCTGATTGGACCCGCTTGCATATTATATTTAATATCTATTTTCCCAGTTTCCCCAGGCATAATTGGCTCATTTGGTTTTGTGGGAACTGTACAACCACAAGTAGAAAGTACATTGCTAATAATCAAAGGAGCATCACCAGTATTTGTAAATTCAAAAGAGCGAACGCCATTATCCTTTTTCTTAGTAACGGTGCCATAATCTATTGTATTGTCTTTTGCTTTAAATTCAATTTTAGGACCATTTTGGGCAAAACCAAAACTACTAATTAACACTATTACTATTAAAGCGGCTATATTTTTCATTTTATTTTTTTTTATAAGTAAATATACTTTTTTTAATTACAGAGACAAATTTTTATTTCCCTTTTTATACTGTACTTAATTATTTACTTTTGTTCCCAATTAGAATTACAAAAATCAGACCAAAGCTAAATTTTGGTTGTAACAGTTGCTTTTATGACAATTCCTGCACAATTTGACGCTAAAACCATTGAAAATAAGTGGTATGACTATTGGATGAAGAATAATTATTTTCATTCGGAACCCGATCAAAGAACTCCATATACCATCGTAATTCCTCCGCCAAACGTGACTGGGGTTTTACATATGGGACATATGTTGAACAATACTATTCAAGATGTTTTGATCAGAAGAGCACGTCTTAAAGGCTTCAACGCCTGTTGGGTTCCGGGAACGGATCACGCATCTATTGCAACGGAAGCCAAAGTTGTAGCCAAATTAAAAGCCGAAGGCATCAACAAAAATGATTTAACACGCGAAGAATTTCTAGCTCACGCCTGGGAATGGACTGATAAATATGGCGGCGTAATTTTGGAACAACTCAAACAATTGGGTTGCTCTTGTGATTGGGACAGAACAAAATTCACTATGGATCCTGATATGTCAGCTTCAGTAATTCGTTCTTTTGTGGATTTATATAACAAAGGCTTGATCTATCGTGGCTATCGAATGGTAAACTGGGATCCGGAAGCGAAAACCACTTTGTCTGACGAAGAAGTGATTTATGAAGAACAACAAGGAAAATTGTATTTTATAGAATACGAAATCCTCACCCCAACCCTCTCCGAAGGAGAGGGAGCGAGCAATATAAGCGAGCAACTTGTGTCTAATGTATTGTCGGAAACGGCTCCCTCTCCTTCGGAGAGGGTCGGGGAGAGGATAATAGTTGCTACAACACGTCCTGAAACTATTTTTGGTGATACAGCAATTTGTATTAATCCAAATGACAAGCGTTTTGCTCATTTGAAAGGAAAGAAAGCGATTGTTCCAATTTGTGGTCGTGTGATTCCAATTATCGAAGACGAATATGTAGATATCGAATTTGGAACTGGTTGTTTGAAAGTGACTCCGGCACACGATATGAATGACAAGGCTTTAGGCGAAAAACACAATCTTGAAATTGTAGATATTTTCAACGAAGATGCAACTTTGAATAGTTTTGGTTTGCATTATCAAGGAAAAGATCGTTTTGTCGTTCGTACCGAAATTGCTCAAGAATTGGAAACAATAGGAGCAATGGCAAAAACCGAAGCTTATCTAAATAAAGTAGGAACTTCTGAAAGAACCAAAGCCGTAATCGAACCTCGTTTGTCAGATCAATGGTTCCTGAAAATGGAAGATTTGGTTAAACCGGCAATCCAATCTGTTTTGGTTGATGGAGATATTAAATTGCATCCAGCACGTTTTAATAATACCTACGCACATTGGTTAAACAATATTCGTGATTGGAATATCTCGCGTCAATTATGGTGGGGACAACAAATTCCGGCCTATTTCTACGGTGACGGAAAAGAAGATTTCGTTGTTGCTTCAACTATTGAGGAAGCTTTGGCTTTAGCCAAAGAAAAAACCAAAAACCAACAACTTACAACCAACAACCTTCGTCAAGATGTTGACGCTCTCGATACTTGGTTCTCTTCTTGGCTTTGGCCAATGTCTGTTTTTGGTGGAATTATGGATCCTGAAAATGAAGATTTTAAATATTATTATCCAACCAATGATTTAGTTACCGGTCCAGATATTTTGTTTTTCTGGGTGGCGCGAATGATTATCGCTGGTTATGAATATACTGGTAAAAAACCATTTTCGAATGTGTATTTGACAGGTTTGGTTCGCGATAAACAAAGACGTAAAATGTCGAAATCGTTGGGAAATTCACCAGAACCATTAGAGTTAATCAAGAAATTTGGTGCCGATGGAGTTCGTGTAGGATTGCTTTTAAGCGCTTCGGCAGGAAACGATATTATGTTCGACGAAGAATTGTGCAACCAGGGAAAAGCGTTTACCAATAAAATTTGGAATGCCTTCAAACTGATAAAAGGCTGGGAAGTTTCGGATTCAATTCCGCAACCTGAATCGTCAAAAGTGGCGATTGAATGGTACGAAGCGAAGTTGCAACAAACGCTTTTGGAAATCGAAGATAATTTCGAAAAATATAGAATTTCCGATGCTTTAATGGGAATTTATAAATTGGTTTGGGACGATTTCTGTTCTTGGTTTCTTGAAATGATAAAACCAGCGTATCAACAACCAATTGATAGCATAACTTTTGCGAAAGCCATAGAAATGTTGGAAAACAACATGAAATTATTGCATCCGTTTATGCCATTTTTGACAGAGGAAATTTGGCAAATTCTTGCCGAAAGAACTCCGGAAGAAGCATTAATCGTTTCAACTTGGCCCCAAATAAAACCATTTAACTCACAATTAATTACCGATTTTGAAAACACAATAGAAGTGATTTCCGGAATAAGAACGATTCGTAAAGACAAGAATATTCCGTTTAAGGATACGATTGAATTGAAAGTGGTAAACAACGATAAAGCTTCGACCTATTTTGATGCGGTTGTAACCAAATTAGGAAATATTACTACCTTAGAATATGTTTCGGATAAAGTTGATGGCGCATTGTCTTTCCGTGTAAAATCGAATGAATATTTTATTCCAATCACTGGAAATATTAATGTTGAGGAAGAAATCGCAAAGCTAACAACCGAGTTGGTTTACACGCAAGGATTCTTGAAATCCGTTCAAAGTAAACTGGCCAACGAGAAATTTGTGGCTGGCGCACCAGAAAAAGTTTTGGCAAACGAAAGACAAAAAGAAGCCGATGCTTTGGCAAAGATTGCTACAATTGAGCAAAGTATAGCAGGATTGAAATAGATTTTTTTTATACAATTAACCCCGACAGGTTTTTGAAACCTATCGGGGTTTTTTATGCCAATTTTTTTCATTGGATTGAAAAATATCAAGCTACTTTAATCAAAAAAGGCACCACAAAATCTTATTTTGTAGTGCCTTTTAGGTGAATCAAAAAACACAAATGATGTTTGATAATTCAAAAATTTGTTTTAAAACCGTGCTAGAATTCCTGCGTTAATTCCAAAAGGATGACTGGGTCTTAAACCAGCTGGAGTTCTTGCAACAGCTTTGTCAGAATCTAATAAATTGATAACATTTGAGGTTAAGCTTACTTTATTAGTGAGATGGTATTTTGCAGCAAAATCAATTATTATGTTGTCATCAATTTTGTTATTTTCTGGGATGCTTCCCTGACCCGCTTTTGTTCTAAATTCGCCAATGTAACGCGCATTTACAGCCAAACTAAATTTCTTGTGCTCTAAATCGGCAGTTATGGCTAATTGGTTTTTTGCAATAAATGGAATTTCATCACCATAAGTTACAGTTCCCCAGCTTGGGCTTATAAAATCGGATTTTAATTCGGTATTTGTATAGGTATAGCTCATTGATATTGGCAGTTTAAACACATTCGAATTGTGCATTACATCATAAGAAGCAGTAAGTTCTAAACCATTTACTCTTGCTTTTCCAGCATTAAATAAATCGCCGGTTCCGCTGCCTCCTCCAGACATAGTGTCTGCTCCTTGCAAATTAGAATAATTGTTATTGTATAAAACTATTTCAGATGAAAAAGCATTTTTATTTATGCGGAATCCTAATTCAGAATTAACACTATTTTCGGCATCTTCTCCGTTTAAAGCACCTGGAGGCGAAAATCCTTTGTGCATACTTACGAATAGTTTGTAGGAGTCGTTAATATTATATAACACACCCATTCCCGGAATCCATACATTTACTTTATTCTCATTAATTATTAAATTTGCACCAGTTCTGTTTGGGTCTAATTTTCCAAATTCTTTGTTTGTTATAGTAATATTTTCGTTTCTCAAACCTGGGGTAAAAATGAAATTATGGACTGTTAAATTATATAAAATGTGTGATGCTATTGATTTGGCACTTTGAATTCTATTGGAATCACTGCCTGCAATACCATTATTTGTTCGGTTCATAAATTTGTTGTTTATCGCATAACCATCTACCCATTGGTATCTGTCTTCGTAGTCTTCATGATATCGCACGCCAAATTCTATATCGTGTTTTGCTTTTCCGGTGTCAAATTTGTAATTACCAACAGTTTGCGCTCCCTGCGATTCATATTTTCTATTGTTTGCTTTAACACGTAGCGCATTTGCAATGGTGTTAGTGCTTCCGGTAATAGCATTGTATTCACCTGAATATTTATTGGGATCTTCTAGTATATTTGTGATGGAAACTGATGTTGCTCCTAAATTTACAGCATCTAATTTGTACCAATTTCTTGCAAAAGTATTTCTATATGCTTTTGTCGTAAAAGTTAAATTTTGTGTAGGTCTTATGCAATGTGTTGCCATTAATTGAAAATGATCAGTAAGTAGATTGTCTTCGTTAGAGCCTAAATATCTTCGATACGAATTTGTTTTAAAATCTGTTTCAGCGAGTCCTAAATATGTTTCGTGTGATGCGTCTTCTGAATATTGTAACTTCATCGTTAGTGATTGATATATTTTTGCATTTAAATCAGTGTTTAAACGAAATTTTGCAACATAGTCGTTGGCGTCAAAACCTGTTTTTTTGGAACTATAGTCAATATCCATAAAACCGTCCGAATTTCTGTTGTTGTATTCTACCAAGTAAGCGAAGTTTTTAAAAGAATCGCCTATACTTGTATAGAAATGTTTGGTATTGTAACTGCCATAAGTAGCACTTACATTCCCTAAAAAAGAAGTTGGTATTTGTGTTGATACCATATTCAAAGCTCCAGCAGTAGTGTAGGGGCCATATTGAATTTGGCTTCCTCCTTTGATGATTTCAAAAGCTTTCATTCGAGCAGCAGTCGGGAAATAATAAGCGGCAGGGGCAGAATATGGAGCTGGAGCAATTAGGACGCCATCTTCCATTAGCGTTATTTTTGATCCTCTATCAGGGTTTGTTCCTCTCATTCCAATGCTTGGTCGTAAGCCATAACCATCTGTTTCTTGTATTGTTACTCCCGGGACATTGATTAATATTCTTGAAATATCATCTTGTTTGAATACTTTTAAATCTGCTTCAGAAATATAGAATGTTGAACCAGCTTTGTTTTTTGCCTTAAATTTGTTACCAACTATTGCATCAGAATTGATGATTACTTCAGATAAGGAATTAATGGTGTCTTTTTTTGCCTCTTTTTCTTGAGAATATCCTAAGAATGACATTGTAATAAATACGAGAGAAACTACTTTTTTCATTGGGTAAATTTATGTTAGTATACTTTTTGTTATTGTTATTTAGATTAAATAAAAATAACAATGCAAATATATACCCTAAAAATGACTTACCAAAACTATTTAGAATAATTATAAATAACGAATTAACGAATTGTGTTTTTGATTGAGAATTAAAACGATGACCAAAACTATATATCTCTTTTTTGGAAAAAAAATATAAGTTTAATAAGAAAAATACATATTTACTTCATTTTTCTCATTGAATATTTTGAGGAGCTTGGTTTTCCTTGCTGAATTCCAGAGATTTGAATAACAATACTGTCGTTTGTAATCTTTGAATAACTAATTTTTTGAGGAAAGTCGTTCTTTGGATTTTCAAAAGCCAATTGTTTCTCAATAGTATCGTTCTGACTAAAAGTAATAGGTTCATCGTTGTTTTGGCCTTTTATGGTAGAAATATAAATAAGCGCTGCACCTTTTTGTTCTAATTTAATTTGTTCAGAATGCAAAGTGTCTTTTCCTTTTATAAAATAACTTTGTCCTTGGAAGATACTATCATTTACTTTTTTCCAAGATTCCGAGAGATTTCCGTTTTCAGAATTGTTCTCCCATTTTCCTAAAAGCCAATCAGCAACCACTATTTTAGATGCTTCTTTTGATTTTAAGCAGGAAGTAAATGTCAGGGCTATAAGGAGAATAAGAATTGTTTTTTTCATGAGAGGAGGAATTAAATTATACCAATTTAGGAATATATAAAAGTCTAATTATTTTTTGTCACATCGAGCGCAGTCGAGATGCTGTAATGGTTCTCGACTGCGCTCGAACTGACAATAAGACCAATTTATATTTCCAATCGGTAATTAGTCTATAAAACTTTTCAAAATTAGGAAAAAGTTCGCAATTATGGTTATTCTGTAATTCAAATACTTGTTGTTAATTACTGTTTATTCTTGCTATTTGTCACGCTGGAAGCGTCTCGATTATGTTGCTCACCTGTGTTGAGACGCTTCCAGCGTGACAAATGGAATGGAATGTTGTAATGATAAGCAATTGCAATTGGTCCTAATTCGTGTAAATTCGTCTTGATAGTTATAAAATACTTTCTTTCAAAATAGAATGAACTAATTCTTTCGTGGGTTTTTGATCGCCTATTTTCGCTCTGACCATATCAAATGGCACTTTAAAATCGCAGCCCGATTTATACTCGCTGCAACCATAAGCAGAATTTCCTTTAAGAACGGTTCCTTTTTGGCATTTTGGACAGATTAATGAATCCGAGATTACTTTCTTTTCTGTTAATAGAGTAGGAGAAGCTGTTTTCTTTTCTTCTAATTTAAGTTCGAAATTTTCATCAAAACGAAGCAAACCTTCCACCATTCCAGCATCGGTTTTGAAATCTTTTAAATTTACAGTCGATCCTTTTTGGAGTAATCGCAAGTATTGGTTTTCGGATATTTTTTTCTCCGCAAAAGTATAAGGCAATACAAAACGACAACCTGCTTTGTAATCGCCACAGCCATAAGCTGATTTTCCTTTTATAAGGTTTGCTTTTTTGCATTTTGGACAGACTTCAGCTAAAATTTCTTCCGCTTTCTTTTTCTCGACAACAGCTTCTTGTTTTTGAACACTTCCTGCATGCGAAATATTGGCGCCCCTGGTTTCTCTTCGCACTTCATAGACCAATTCCTCTACCATGTGTTTCATGTTTTTGATGAACGCCCCAGCGGTAAAACTTCCTTTTTCAATATCTTTCAACTGCTTTTCCCAGGAACCCGTCAATTCTGCCGACTTCACTAAATCATTTTGAATCGTATCAATCAGCTGAATTCCTGTTGGTGTTGGCAAAACCTGTTTTTTGTTTCGAACAATGTATTGGCGCCTGAAAAGTGTTTCAATAATATTGGCTCGCGTTGATGGACGACCAATGCCGTTTTCTTTCATCAGTTCGCGTAAATCTTCGTCGTCAACTTGTTTTCCCGCGGTTTCCATAGCGCGCAATAAGGTCGCTTCCGTAAACTGATTCGGTGGTTTGGTTTCTTTTTCCAAGAATGAAGGTTCGTGTGGTCCTTTTTCGCCAACAATAAAACTCGGCAAAATATCGGCTTCTTTTTCTTTGGTATTTGGGTCTTCAAAAACAATTCGAAAGCCTTTTTTCAGGATTTCTTTTCCGGTGGTTTTAAATAGTACTTCGGCAGCTTTTCCCATTACTGTGGTATTTGCGACTAAACAATCGTCATAAAAAACCGCGATAAAACGGCGTGTAATAATATCATACACCTGCTGCTGATTGTATTGCAAATTGCTTTGCATCCCCGTTGGAATAATCGCGTGGTGATCGGTTACTTTTTTATCGTTGAAAACTTTAGGCGATTTTTTAATCTTTTTTTCCAAAAGCTGTTTTGTCAAGTCAGCATAATTGGTTAAGTTTTGCAGAATGCCCTGTACTTTTGGATAAACATCATTCGGTAAAAAGGTCGTGTCCACTCTGGGATACGTAACTACTTTTTGTTCGTACAAAGTCTGGACAATTTTAAGTGTTTCGTCAGCCGTGAACCCAAATTTGGTGTTGCAATAGACTTGCAAACCTGTTAAATCAAAAAGCCTAGGGGCAAATTCATTGCCGTTTTTTTTGTCAACAGAGACAATTTCGAATTCACTTTCTTTGACTTTA
Source organism: Flavobacterium psychrophilum (assembly GCA_945874225.1). Taxonomy (GTDB): domain Bacteria; phylum Bacteroidota; class Bacteroidia; order Flavobacteriales; family Flavobacteriaceae; genus Flavobacterium; species Flavobacterium psychrophilum_M. The sequence goes on along the minus strand of CAMCFT010000004.1, from coordinate 66,424 downwards.
TTCGCCAAAATTTCGCCATCCTCCTTTTTCAAAAAGCGCCCTTCCTCATAGCTGAACAGCGTTTCTCGATATAAAGTTTGCAATTCCCAATAGGGTTGGGGTTTGAAATTCTCAATTTCTTTGAAGCGATCCACGACCATGGCCAAGGTAGGGGTTTGCACCCGACCGATCGACAACACTTGTTTGTAACCGCCATGTTTTACGGTATACAAACGTGTGGCATTCATACCCAGCAACCAGTCGCCAATGGCTCTGGAAAATCCTGCGTAGTATAAATTATCATAGTTGGCAGACGGTTTTAAGTTCTCAAAACCCTCTTTGATGGCTTCGGTGGTTAGGGACGAAATCCACAAGCGTTTTACCTCGCCTTTATAATGGGCTTCGTTCATCACCCAGCGCTGAATGAGTTCTCCTTCCTGGCCCGCATCCCCGCAGTTGATAACCAGGTCAGCTTTGTCGAACAGGCTTTTTATGATTTTGAATTGCTTCTGAATACCTGTATTTTCCACGACCTTGGTTTCGAATTTTTCGGGAAGCATCGGCAGGTTGTTCAAATCCCAACTTTTCCAGTGGGGCTTGTAATCGTTGGGTTCTTTCAGGGTGCATAAATGTCCAAAGGTGTAAGTTACCTGATACCCATTGCCTTCGAAATAGCCATCGTGCTTGGTATTGGCTCCCAAAACGGATGCGATTTCGCGGGCTACACTTGGTTTCTCGGCAATACAGACCTTCATTTTTTACTTCTAATTTTGAGGCTGCAAAGTAGGAATTTAGAAATTGGTATTAAAAGGAAATCTTTAGGAGTTATGAACGATAGTTGTTTTGCCACAAAGGCGAGGCGACGCAAAGTTTTTTAAGAGGTAGTTGTTTTGACTCGTCAAAATGGGTTAACATCATTTTTTGGCATTATTTTAGGGTACCACAGCCATACTCTATGACCCGTCCTAAAAACTATTGAATATTTAAGGAAATCAATGTGGAAAAACGACAATTTGTCTTTGGTATAAAAATCTATTTTTTCTTGCGTAGAATAAAATTTTTATTTACATTTAATGTGTTGATAATAATTATGTTAAATAAAGTATTTAACATTGGAAAGCAACAGGTATATTATGTTTGCCTTTTTATTGTCATACTATTGAATAGTAGTTGCAGGGCTGCTTTCGTTGAGGATATTTATCTTCAATTTTGTGATAAATATGACAATTCAGGACTGTGAGCAGTTTGATAGTTTAGATCTAAATCCTTGCTTCTCCCCTCAAGCAAAATGTTTAGATCGGCTAAAAAACAAATAAATATTCAGATGTGAGATGCGTTTTATGCATCTGACGAAACAGTATTTAACAATTCGAAAGGCTTCCTGAAGTTTTCTTGAAAACGAAAACAGTATTTGGTGGAATGCAGCGCTATCATGATTCTATTTTGCTGGTACGATTTATTAAAACTTCGCAGAGTAATCTGGGTAAAATGATATAGCGGTTTTCTTTTAAGGTTTTGTCGTGAATTTTGTTGACTTGTTTTAAAAGTTAAAATCAAGATTATTTTGCAGCTTTTTGTGATTTAAAAGTTGGGATGCCCACTTTTTTGAATTTAACTGTTATCATAAATAAAAATAATAGTTGAACAATAAATTCCATTTGTGGTATAGATAATCTAAAGAAAATTAATTTCATCAATAAAAAAAATAATCCCTAAAATAATTTAATATGAAAAATGTGTTTTTATTAACAAGTTTATTTATGGTAGCAGTTGGAATGAGTCAAGAAGTTGCCATGTGTCCAGTAACGGGTAAGACAAGTGTTATAAATAAAGAAGCGCATGCCGCCGATGATTTCTCCAGCAAGGATGTAAAAAGTCAGGCTACTGCTGCTGGGAAAGGAAGTGGCCAAACTGACAAAAACAAAGAATGGTGGCCCAATCAATTGAATTTAGAAGTTTTACGTAAAAATTCAAATTTATCTAATCCGATGGGAGCTGAATTTGATTATGCCAAGGAATTCAAATCTTTGGATTACAATGCTTTGAAAAAAGACCTAAAAGCGTTGATGACACAATCTAATGATTTTTGGCCTGCCGATTTCGGAAATTATGGTCCTTTATTTATCAGGATGGCTTGGCATAGTGCCGGTACTTACCGTTCAGGAGACGGACGTGGAGGTTCACGAGGAGGACAACAACGTTTTGCACCATTGAATAGCTGGCCTGACAACGTAAATTTGGATAAGGCAAGAAGATTATTGTGGCCAATTAAACAAAAATACGGAAGCAAAATTTCTTGGGCAGATTTAATGATTCTTACAGGTAACGTGGCTTTAGAATCAATGGGATTCCCGACCTATGGTTTTGCCGGAGGCAGAGTTGATGTTTGGGAACCAGAATCGAATGTATACTGGGGTTCAGAAACAAAATGGTTGGACGACAAGCGTTATTCTGACGGGAGAACATTAGAAAATCCGTTAGCAGCAGTCCAAATGGGATTGATTTATGTAAACCCGGAGGGGCCTGGAGGAAATCCAGATCCATTGTTGGCAGCAAAAGACATTAGAGAAACATTCGGAAGAATGGGAATGAATGATGAAGAAACCACTGCATTGAACGCGGGTGGACATACTTTTGGCAAAACACACGGTAAAGGACCAGCGAGTCATGTTGGTGCAGAGCCAGAAGCTGCCGGAATTGAAGAACAAGGTTTAGGATGGAAAAGTTCCTATAAATCAGGTAAAGGAACCGATGCTATTTCGTCAGGACTAGAGGTTACTTGGACGGAAAAACCTACACAATGGAATTATGGATTTTTTAAAATCTTGTATGACAACGAATGGGAATTAACAAAAAGTCCGGCTGGAGCCAACCAATGGGTAGCTAAAAACGGGAAAGCCATTATTCCAGATGCGTTTGATCCCAACGTGAAGCATTTACCAACAATGTTGACAACGGATTTATCGTTCCGTTTTGATCCCGAGTATGCCAAAATTTCAAAACGTTTTTATGATAATCCCAAAGAGTTTGAAGTTGCCTTTTCAAAAGCGTGGTTTAAATTAACCCACCGTGATATGGGGCCAAAAACAACTTATTTAGGGCCAGAAGCTCCGACAGAAGATTTGATTTGGCAAGACCCAATTCCGGCATTGAATCACGAAGTGGTAAATGACAAAGACATCAAAGCTTTAAAAGCTGAAATCGCCAAATCTGGTTTATCAATTAGTGAATTAGTGTCTACCGCATGGGCTTCGGCTTCCACTTACCGTGGATCCGATAGAAGAGGAGGAGCCAATGGCGCTAGAATTCGTTTAGAGCCACAAAAACATTGGGCAGCGAACAATCCCAAACAATTATACAAGGTCCTGCCAGTTCTTGAAAACATCCAGAAAAATTTCAATGCCAAAAGTGCTGCCAGAAAAATTTCAATGGCCGATTTAATCGTGCTTTCTGGAGTATATGCAGTGGAGACGGCGGCTAAAAATGCTGGTTACGCCGTGAATGTTCCCTTTACAGCCGGAAGAATGGATGCTAAACAAGAGCAAACAGATGTTCAAGGCATGGCTGTATTGGAACCGACAGCGGATGGTTTCCGTAACTACTTGAAAACAAAGTACACTGTTGCAACAGAAGCTTTATTGGTTGACAAAGCACAACTTTTGACTTTAACTGCACCCGAAATGACTGTTTTAGTGGGAGGTTTACGTGCGTTAAACGCTAATTATGATGGTTCAAAACACGGAATTTTCACCACTGAAAAAGACAAATTGACAAATGATTTCTTCACAAATCTTTTAGACATCAATACGGTTTGGACTGCAACCAATGACGAAAAAGAAGTATTTGAAGGTAAAGACAGAATTACGGGAGCCCCAAAATGGACTGCCACTCGTGCCGATTTAATTTTCGGATCTAATTCAGAGTTGCGGGCTCTAGCCGAAGTGTATGGAAGTGCCGATGCTAAAGGGAAATTTGTTACAGATTTCGTTGCTGCCTGGAATAAAGTGATGATGCTTGATTTTTTTACGGCAAAAAGATAATCTAAAGAATAAATACTCCATGGATTATTGGTTTAAAAGCTGTTTCATTTTTTTGAGACAGCTTTTTTTTATATTTTGCTGTTGCGATTTATTAAAATTTTGGAGAGCTATAGGGATTTGTTCGGCAGCGTGGGACAGTTTTTTTGTCATTTCGACCAACGGGAGAAATCACATAATGAGAGCAACTAATGAGATTCCTCCTTCGTCGGAATGACAAAACTGAGGCTATTTTTTCTTAACTTAATTGCATTGCTTCGTTTGTCTGGAAATAGCAAAATGAGCGCCTTGCAAACTGCAATACTTTTTTGTATTTTTGCACTCCAAATAAAGGAACAAGAATATGTTAGACAGACTTCAAATAGTAAAACAGCGTTTCGACGAGATTTCGGACTTGATTATCCAGCCCGACGTGATCAGCGACCAGAAACGTTATGTGCAATTGAATCAGGAATATAAAGGCTTGAAAGCCTTGGCCGAAAAGCGTGACGAATATGTGCTTTTGATGGCAAATATTGATGAAGCCAACGAGATTATTGCCGATAATAGTGATGCAGATATGACCGAAATGGCCAAAATGCAACTCGATGAAGCTAAGGAAAGATTGCCGGAACTAGAGGAAGAAATCAAGTTTATGTTGATTCCGAAAGACGAGGAAGACGCTAAGAATGTTATGGTCGAAATTCGCGCCGGAACGGGTGGGGACGAAGCCAGTATTTTTGCAGGAGATTTGTTTAGAATGTACACCAAATATTGTGAAAATAGAGGTTGGAGAACTTCGGTTGTGGATATGAACGAAGGTACTTCGGGTGGTTTCAAAGAGGTGATTTTTGAAGTAACCGGTGAGGATGTTTACGGAACTTTGAAGTTTGAAGCGGGTGTTCACCGTGTGCAACGGGTACCGCAAACGGAAACGCAAGGTCGTGTTCACACATCGGCAGCTACAGTTATGGTGCTTCCGGAAGCCGAAGAATTTGACGTGCAAATTGATATGAACGATGTTCGTGTCGATTTTTTCTGTTCTTCTGGACCTGGTGGACAATCGGTAAATACTACAAAATCAGCAGTTCGTTTGACGCACATTCCAACAGGTTTGGTGGCGCAATGTCAGGATCAAAAATCGCAACATAAGAATAAAGATAAAGCGTTAACTGTTTTGCGTTCTCGTTTATACGAACAGGAATTGGCCAAAAAACAAGAGCAAGATGCTACCAAACGTACTTCTCAAGTAAGTTCCGGGGACCGTTCGGCAAAAATCAGAACTTACAATTACGCGCAAGGTCGTGTTACGGATCACCGCGTGGGATTGACTTTGTATGATTTAGGAAATATTATGAATGGCGATATTCAGAAAATTGTTGACGAATTACAATTGGTCAATAATATGGAAAAACTGAAAGAAGCTAGTGAGGTTTTTTAATAAGTCCCAGTTTTATGCCACAGATTTAAAGGATTAAAAAGATTTTAAAATCTGTGCTAATCTTTATAATCAGTGGCAAAAAAAGATAACAAACAAAAAAAAGAAATTAAAATGCCATACTGAAATGTTTGGCATTTTTTTTAACACCTTGTCAACTTTGCGAATAACTTTGTGTCTTTGTGGTTAAAAAACACTTTGGTATTAGTTAAGGATAATCATTTTAATTTAAGTGCTTTTTTTGTAGTATCTTCGTTCTAAAGAAAAACACCCAAAACACCCATAACACCAATAACAACAACATCTTTTTAATATTATCCTAAAATCTATTTCATGAAAAAATCTTTACTTTTTTTAATCGTTTTGTTCTCAATTACAAAAGGAAATGCCCAGTCCTATATGGGGTATTTTCCTGATAATTATGCAGGAGTGCAAGGAGTTCTTTTTAATCCGGCTTCCATAGTGGACTCTCGTTTTAAAACAGACATCAATATATTTTCGACCAGTGGTTCATTAAACAATGATTTTTACAGTCTAAGTTTGTTTGATTTATCGAAGAGTTCTTATGATGTAAATAACGATGGTGTCTACTCACCAAAGAAAAATAATGGAGGAATCTTGTATTCTGATGTGATGGGACCTTCATTTATGTTTAATATAGCTCCAAAACATTCAATTGCTATTTTTACCAGAGCGAGAGCTGTTGTAAATTTAAATGATGCAAATGGAGAATTATATAATCAATTGAAAGATGGTTTAGATACCGCATCTGATTTTAATATTGCTGTGGGAAGTCCAAATATGGTTGGACATACTTGGGGTGAAATAGGAGCGACCTATGCTGCTGTTTTATGGCAAAGTAACCAAAGTTTTCTAAAAGGAGGTTTTACAGCTAAATACCTAATTGGAGGAGTCAATTCCTATGCGCAGGGAAGTAATATGACTGCAATTTATAATCAAACCAATAACCCTTTAACAAATACATTGACAACAACTGGGGGACTTATCTTAGGAAGTAGCCAGGATTTCATAACTGGAAATGAAGATGTAAAATTCGACTCAAATTCAAAAGGGTTTGGTGCTGATTTTGGTTTAATATATGAATGGAGACCGGATTATGAGTCTTATGATCTGAGCAAAGCCAAAGCAGTCGATAATAATTTTAAAGACTTGAATAAATACAAATTACGTTTTGGTTTGTCCATTACCGATATAGGTTCCATAAAATATAAAAACGCAAAAGAAGAAGTTTATAATTTTAACCATACAATTACTCAAGCTCAAATTGACTCGGCGAATGATGTTGAAGAATTTTTGGCACTTTACACCAATACAGTGACTACTTATAAAGATAACAATGTTAATTTGCCTACGGTATTGCACTTGGACGCTGACTGGAATATGTACAAAAAGTTCTATTTGAACTTAAATGGGAACCTTAGTTTAGTGGATAACTCCAAACTAAATCAAACGAGTTCAGCAAATACTTGGATTTTGACACCCCGATATGAAACCAAATGGTTTACATTCTCCCTTCCTATAAATTATATGGAATATAGTGGGATGCAAGTGGGGACAGGATTACGTTTAGGGCCAATTTTTGTTGGGTCTAGCTCAATAATTACTAATATATTTTCTAAAGAATCTAAAGCGGCAGATGTTTATTTTGGTCTTAAAATTCCGATTTATAATAATAAATTTAAAGATACTGATGATGACGGTATTTTAGATAAAGAGGATTCTTGCCCAACTGTTGCGGGCCCTGTTGAAAACAAAGGTTGCCCTTGGCCAGACACTGATAAAGACTCAGTTTTGGATAAAGATGATAAATGCCCTACAGTTGCAGGTCCAGTAGAAAATCAAGGATGCCCTTGGGGAGATGCCGATAACGACACTGTTCTGGATAATGAAGATACTTGTCCTTCAGTTGCGGGTCCGGTTGAAAATAAAGGCTGTCCGTGGCCAGATACCGATGGAGATTCGGTGCTAGATAAAGACGATAAATGCCCAACTGAAAAAGGATTAGTTGAAAATGCGGGATGTCCGGATCAAGATGCCGATCAAGATGGTGTGACGGATAAAATCGATGAGTGTCCTACAGTTCCAGGACCAGCAAGCAATAAAGGTTGTCCGGAAGTAACTGAAGCGGCATTACAAGAACTTAAAATTCAAGCAAGATCAGTGTATTTTGTAACTGGAAAAGCAGTTCTACAAACAGCGGACAAAGGAGAAACTGACGGAAGATTAAATGCTATTAAAGAGATTTTAATAAATTATCCTAATGCAAAATTTTCTATCGAAGGACATACTGATAATGTAGGGGATGAGAAATCAAATCAAAAACTTTCGGAAGCAAGAGCCAAAGCAGTTATGGACGCCTTGGTTGCTAAAGGAGTCAATCCAGCAAACTTGACCTATAAAGGATTTGGGGAGTCTAAACCTGTTGCCGATAATAAAACAGCAAAAGGCAGAACCGAAAATAGAAGAACCGAAGTAATACACGTAGGGACTATATATGAAGGAAAATTATAGTTTTGTGTTTAATTCAAAAAAAGCCGTTCTTAATTGAATGGCTTTTTTATTTTTGCATGCTTTTCGGAATGGTACTAATTCTCATAAATTAAAGGGATTAAAAAAATAGAAATGACAACACAAGAATTAATCAATCAAATCAAAATCAAAAAATCGTTCCTCTGCGTAGGATTAGATGTTGATTTGAATAAAATTCCACAACATTTATTAGAATTGGAAGACCCGATTTTCGAGTTCAACAAAGCGATAATTGATGTCACACACGATTTAGCTGTGGCTTACAAACCCAACACGGCTTTCTATGAAGCGTATGGAATAAAAGGCTGGATTTCTTTGCAAAAAACTATCAATTACATCAACGAAAATCATCCAGAAATCTTCACGATAGCCGATGCAAAAAGGGGTGATATTGGTAATACTTCGTCAATGTATGCCAAAGCTTTCTTCGAAGATTTGAATTTTGACAGTCTAACCGTTGCGCCTTATATGGGAAAAGACTCGGTGGAGCCGTTTTTGGCTTTCGAAAATAAACATACCATTATGTTGGCTTTGACTTCAAATGAAGGTGCTTTCGATTTTCAAACCTTGAAAGTGGATGGTGTAGAATTATACAAACAGGTTTTGGAAACCTCAAAAACTTGGAAAAATTCCGAAAACTTGATGTATGTTGTTGGTGCTACCAAAGCCGAATATTTCACTGAAATTCGCAAAATTGTTCCGGACAGTTTCCTGCTTGTTCCTGGTGTTGGTGCACAAGGCGGAAGTCTTCAAGAAGTTTGCAAATACGGAATGAATGCGAATGTTGGTTTGCTGATCAATTCTTCAAGAGCCATTATTTATGCTTCAAAAGCAACTGATTTTTCCGAAAAGGCTAGGGAAGAAGCTTTGAAAATGCAACAAGAAATGGAAGAGATTTTGAAGGGTTATTAAACGGCATCCTTTTTTTTAAACACATAGACACATAGTTTTTGTTAATTTTATAAGACGTTTCACTTTATTAAAGTTAATCATAGCTATGTTAAAACCAAGACCCGAGCGATAGCGAACAGGTGAAGCAATTGGTCTACATCAATCTTTTTTCTATGTTTCTGCCTTTCGGCAGACATGTCTATACGTTTAATTATTTTTTAAAATTATTTTAAAAAGCGATAATTCTAATTTGTGACCCGAGACCAAAGGTCGAACTGGCGAAGAAATTCTTAGCTAAAAAAAACATTAGCTTTGCCGAAAATTTTCTACATTGCAACGAATTAAATCTATTGAAAAAATCGATTTTTACCCGCGTTTTCGCTTTCGCGAATCCGTTTAATCCGCGTCCCACATACAAACAATGATAAACTACACCATATACAAAAACGAAAATAGCAATCAGTGGGTAACTTTTGTCCACGGAGCTGGGGGTAGTTCGTCTATTTGGTTCAAGCAGATTCGGGATTTTAAAAGCCAATATAATGTATTGTTATTGGATTTACGCGGTCATGGAAACTCCAATTCCCAAATCAAAAAAGCCTTCAAACAAAAATATACTTTCGAGTCCATTGCCAATGATGTTCTGGAAGTCATTGATTATCTTAAAATCGAAAAATCTCACTTCGTGGGAATATCTCTCGGCACGATTCTGATTCGACAATTGGCCGAAATGCATCCGGAGAGAGTGCAAAGTATGATTCTTGGAGGTGCAATTCTAAAAATGAATTTTCGTTCACAAATCTTAATGAAATTGGGAAATACGTTCAAATATGTATTGCCATATTTGGTGTTGTACAAGTTTTTTGCCTTTGTGATTATGCCTAAAAAAAGTCACAAACAATCGCGTTTGCTTTTCATTAATGAAGCCAAAAAATTATACCAGAAAGAATTTATAAAATGGTTCAAACTCACCGCCGAAATCAACCCAGTGCTGAAATGGTTTCGACAAGTTGAATTGGATATTCCAACGCTTTATGTCATGGGTGAAGAAGATTATATGTTTCTGCCTTCGGTTCGACTCGTGGTCGAAAAACATTATAAATCTTCAAAATTGTTTGTGATAGAACAATGCGGTCACGTTGTAAATGTGGAGCAACCCATAGTCTTTAATAATGAAGTTTTAATTTTCATTGGTTTAAACAAATAAAAAATGCCGGAATCAAAAGATACCAGCATTTTTTATTTGTTTAAACCAATAAAAAATGCCGGAATCAAAAGATACCAGCATTTTTTTAACTAACCAAAACCAAAATAATAAATAACCAGTTTATTACTCTGTAAAGATCATATACTTTTCGGCTTTTTGCTGTTAATGATTTGCTATTTGTTTGTTATAGATAAGTTAAGTTTTCTTAATAAAATGTTTTAGCTATTACTGTTTTAAAAAAAGATTGTCCCGCAATTTGCGGGACAATCTTTTTACTAACCAAAACCAAAATAATAAATAACCAGTTTATTACTCTGCAAAGATCATATACTTATCGGCTTCTTGCTGTTAATGATTTGCTATTTGTTTGTTATAGATAAGTTAAGTTTTCTTAATATAGTTTTTTAGCTATTACTGTTTTAAAAAAAATGTCCCACAATTTGCGGGACAATCTTTTTACTAACCAAAACCAAAATAATAAATAACCAGTTTATTACTCTGCAAAGATCATATTCTTATCGGCTTCTTGCTGTTAATGATTTGCTATTTGTTTGTTATAGATAAGTTAAGTTTTCTTAATAAAATGTTTTAGCTATTACTGTTTTAAAAAAAAATGTCCCACAATTTGCGGGACAATCTTTTTACTAACCAAAACCAAAATAATAAATAACCAGTTTATTACTCTGCAAAGATCATATACTTTTCCCTTTTTTGTTGTTAAGGATCTGTTATTACTTTGTTGTAAATATGTTAAGTTTTTACTGGCAGTTTTTAATATTTTATAATTTTAATTTTTGGTTTTATTCCAATCCCTTTATTTTTAAAGTATCGCAGTTTAGTAGGTTTTAATTTTATGATTTGCTTTGATAATTATTTGTTAATATACTGACTAATAGTTAAATAAGTTGAAAATCGAATTTGTTTATGGGAATATATGCATTAACTTTATGGTAACTTTTAAATCCATCTGTTATGAAATCACATAAAAAATTGACAACTGCCTCCGGAAGACCTTATGTAGAAGACGAAAACTCTCAATCTGTAGGTTCGCGTGGGCCATTATTACTACAGGATTATATTCTTCACGAAAAAATGGCACATTTCAATCGCGAGCGCATTCCCGAAAGAGTAGTTCATGCAAAAGGTTCCGGCGCCTTTGGAACTTTTACAGTTACACACGATATTACTAAATATACTAAAGCCAAACTGTTTTCTGAGATTGGAAAAGAAACCAAAGTTTTATTGCGTTTTTCTACCGTTGGTGGAGAAAAAGGTTCTGCCGATACAGAACGAGATCCAAGAGGTTTTGCCATAAAATTTTATACCGAAGACGGCAATTGGGATTTGGTAGGCAACAACACGCCGGTTTTCTTTATAAAAGACCCCAAAAAATTCAGTGATTTTATCCACACCCAAAAACGGGATCCTTATACCAATTTGAAATCACCAACGATGATGTGGGATTATTGGTCATTGAATCCTGAAAGTTTGCATCAGGTTTTAATATTAATGTCAGACAGGGGAACACCTTATGGGTATCGCCACATGCACGGTTTTGGAAGCCACACTTTTTCGATGATAAATGAAGCCCATGAACAGTTTTATGTAAAATTCCATTTCAAAACGGAACAAGGCATCAAGAATTTTTCCAATGAACAGGCTGCTAATATGAAGTCTCACGACATGGATTTTTCGCAAAGAGATTTATTTGATAATATTGATGGTGGTAATTTTCCAAAATGGGATTTGAAAATCCAAGTGATGACCGAGGAAGAGGCTACTAATGGAGATTATTACTTCAATCCATTTGATTTGACCAAAGTTTGGCCACACGCAGATTTTCCGTTGATAGATGTTGGCGTCTTGGAATTGAACCAAAACCCACATAATTATTTTCAGGATATCGAGCAAGCAGCTTTTGCGCCATCTCACATCGTAGACGGAATAGGCTATTCACCGGATAAAATGCTGCAAGGTCGTTTATTGTCATATCCAGATGCGCAACGCTATCGTTTGGGTGCTAATTATGAGCAAATACCCGTCAACAGATGTCCGTTTGCTACTAATAATTATCAACGAGACGGACAAATGAGAGTCGATGGAAATGGAGGTCAAAACCCGAATTATTTCCCTAACAGTTTTGATGATATGGAAGTGGACCAAGCCTATAAAGAACCACCAATACCTATAGACAGTCACTTTGCGGATTGGTATGACCGGAATTGTGAAGGGGAAAACGATCATTATTCACAACCCGGAAAATTGTTCCAAATAATGACTCCAGAGGAGCAAAACAATACCATTCACAATATAGTAGGTGCCATGTCAGGAATCCACGGTCCCAAAAAAGAAGAAATAACCAGACGTCAATTATTTCTTTGGTACAGAGTTGATCCTCGTTTGGGAACAGAAATTGCTAAAGGATTGCGCTTTGAGTTAGAAGCCTTGCCAGTTTAGTTTTTTATGACTATCCTTTATTAATACCAATTAATTATTTCTGCCACGAATTACACGAATTATCACGAATTTCTGTTTTAATTGATAAAAAATTTGTGTAATTCGTGGTAATGTTTATAAAGAGTTTGAGTCCTTAAAATGTAGTCTCCATAGTGGACAGTCCTATAATTTTTTAAGAAAACACCACCGTTTTGTTGTTATACACCATCGTTTTGCGTTCGGCGTGGAGTTTTATGGCTCGAGCCAAAACGATGCGTTCTAAATCTCTGCCTTTCATAATAAAATCATCAATAGAATTGATGTGAGAAACCCGAGTGATATCCTGCTCAATAATTGGACCTTCGTCCAATTCATTTGTGACATAATGACTCGTGGCTCCAATAATTTTTACGCCTCTTTTAAATGCCGAATGATACGGTTTAGCACCTGGAAAAGCAGGTAAAAAGGAGTGATGAATATTAATAATTTTATTTTCGTAGAGCGAGATTAAATTTGGGGTGATAATTTGCATATAACGTGCCAAAACAATAAAATCTATTTCGAATTTCTGAAGGATTTCAATTTGTTGTTTTTCACCTTCCTCTTTATTTTCTTTGGTAAACGGAATGCAGTAAAACGGAATATCAAAACGCTTCGCAACCGGTCTTAAATCCTCGTGATTGCTCACAATTAAAGGAATTTCGACATTAAATTCACCAGCACTGTAACGTCCCAAAATGTCAAACAGGCAGTGATCGTATTTCGAGACAAAAAGAGCCATTTTTGGCTTTTGTTCTTTAGTATGAATTTCCCAAGACATTTTAAAATCAGTAGCTATAGATATTTCAAAGACATTTTTTATCGCTGCCAGATTGCTGTTTTTATTGGTAAGTTCACATTCCAGACGCATAAAAAAAACATTCTGTTCCACATCAACATGTTGGTCAATATATATAATATTTCCTTCCACTCTAACAATAAAATCAGTCACTGCGGCGATAATTCCTTTTTGGTCTTCGCAATGAATCAGGATGATAATTTTCTGCATAAAATTTAAATTATTTTTTATCTTGGATTGCAAAAACCTTTTGTAATAAAACGGAAGTCCTTGAATTCAAATTTGTTCTAATATTTTTTTCTTCGACAGTAATCATTTTAAATACACCTGCCATGGCTTGATTGGTTACGTAATCAGTCAAGTCGGGATTTACTTTTTTCACGAAGGGAATGCTATTGTATTTGTTTATGATGTTTGACCAAACTTTGTCAGCACCCACTTTAGTAAATGAATTTTTTATTACGGGATTAAATTTTCCGTATAAAGCTTTCGAAGTCGTGTTTTGTAAATAAGTCGTTGCCGAGTTTTCATTTCCCATCAAAATCGTTTTGGCATCTGTAAAAGACATGTTTTTTACGGCATCCACAAATATGGGAGTAGCTTCTTTTACCGCATCTTCGGCAGCACGATTGAGTACTTTTAGTCCTTCATCGGCCATAGCCCCAAGACCCATTTTTCTCAAGCTGGAATCTACTTTTTTCAATTCGTCGGGCAAAAGTATTTTTACGGCTTCGTTCTTGTAAAAACCATCGACAGCAGTCAATTTTGTTACTTGTTTTGAAATACCGTTGTTCAAGGCTTCTTTTAATCCAGCAGAAATATCTATTCCTCCAATGTCTTGTGTCTGTGGAAATTGATTTATGGCTTGTTGCATTTCGACACAACTTGAAAGAATATATACCAACATTAGCAATGCCATTTTTTTCATTCTAAATACTTTTTTAAGTTTACTTCATTTGCTTACCATAATGAATCGCGTCAAAAATACTACTTATTCAATGATAAAGCGATAATTTTATTGGCTTTATAAACCTTATGATTGCGTTAATTACAAAATTGATTGCTTTTTCACCAATAAATATAGCTGATGATAATTGATTATTAAAAATAATTGTAAATTGCGGTATTAAAATTATCATATTCATAAAAATGGAAGTTGTAAAACCTTATATCCCTGTAAACAAAGTTCGAATTGTAACTGCGGCATCCCTTTTTGACGGTCACGATGCCGCCATTAATATTATGCGAAGAATCATTCAGTCCACAGGAGTTGAGGTCATCCATTTAGGTCATGACCGCAGCGTTGAGGAAGTGGTGAATACTGCTATTCAGGAAGATGCGAATGCCATTGCCATGACTTCTTATCAGGGAGGACACAATGAGTATTTTAAATATATGCGTGATTTGCTTTGCGAAAAAGGAGCAGCTCACATTAAAATTTTTGGCGGAGGCGGAGGTGTAATTCTTCCATCTGAAATCGCTGATTTGCAAGCATACGGAATTACCCGAATTTATTCGCCAGACGATGGTCGGGCGATGGGTTTGCAAGGAATGATTAATGATTTGGTACAACAATCGGATTATTCTATTGGTGATACATTAAATGATGAAATTAATCATTTAGAAGAAAAAAATCCAAAGGCCATTGCCCGCATTATATCTTCGGCGGAGAATTTTCCTGATGTTGCCGCTTCAACATTGGATAAAATCCATAAAATAAATACAGCTTGCAAAACCCCGGTTCTTGGTATTACCGGAACTGGTGGCGCGGGAAAATCCTCTTTGGTAGACGAATTAGTACGCCGATTTTTGATTGATTTCCCGGAAAAAACTATAGGAATAATTTCAGTTGATCCATCGAAACGAAAAACAGGCGGGGCATTATTGGGCGACCGGATTCGGATGAATGCCATCAATAATTCACGAGTGTATATGCGTTCCCTAGCGACACGACAATCTAATTTGGCTTTGTCAAAATACGTAGCCGAAGCCATCCAAGTTATCAAAGCAGCCAAATATGACCTAATTATTCTTGAAACTTCCGGTATTGGACAATCGGATACTGAAATCACGGATCATTCTGATGTTTCTCTTTACGTAATGACACCTGAATTTGGAGCCGCAACCCAATTGGAGAAAATCGATATGCTTGATTTTGCTGATTTAGTGGCGATTAATAAATTCGACAAACGCGGTTCTTTGGATGCTTTGCGCGATGTGAAAAAGCAATACCAGCGCAACCACAATCTTTGGGATACGGATTTAGATAAATTACCCATTTTTGGAACCATCGCTTCTCAGTTTAACGATCCCGGGATGAATACTTTGTACAAGGCGATAATGGATAAAATTCATGAGAAAACAAATTCCGATTTGAAATCGACTTTTGAAATCTCTAACGAAATGAGCGAAAAAATCTTCGTGATTCCGCCACACAGAACCCGATATTTATCGGAAATTGCAGAGAATAACCGAAAATATGATGCTACGGCTATGAGCCAAGAACAGGTAGGTCAGAAACTATATGGTATTTACAAAACGATTGAATCCGTTTCGGGAAAAATCCCAGAAATTAATAAAACAGGTATTAATGAGGATTCTGTTTTACCTACTGTTTTGGAATTGGAGAAACCAACTGTTGCCGAAGATAAAATTTTCCTTAATTTATTGTTGAATCAATTTGACAAAGTAAAAATGGATTTGGATGCCTACAATTGGGAAATAATCCTGAATTGGAAGGAGAAAGTAAATACATACAAAGAGCCCTTTTACACCTTTAAGGTTCGAAATAAAGAAATAAAGATTGAAACCCACACTGAATCGCTTTCGCATTCACAGATTCCAAAAATTGCCTTGCCAAAATATCAGGCTTGGGGAGATCTGTTAAAATGGAATTTACAGGAAAACGTGCCCGGAGAATTTCCTTTCACCGCTGGATTATATCCCTTTAAAAGGGAAGGAGAAGATCCTTCACGAATGTTTGCTGGCGAAGGCGGACCAGAACGAACCAACAAACGTTTTCATTATGTGAGTGCAGGTTTGTCGGCTAAACGTCTTTCCACAGCTTTTGACAGTGTGACTTTATACGGAAATGATCCGCATATTCGACCTGATATTTATGGAAAAATAGGTAATGCAGGTGTTTCTATTTGTTGTCTCGATGATGCTAAAAAATTATATTCCGGTTTTGATTTGGTTGATGCCATGACTTCGGTGAGTATGACCATTAATGGGCCGGCGCCAATGATGTTGGGCTTTTTTATGAATGCCGCTATTGACCAACGATGCGAAATTTACATCAAAGCAAATCATCTGGAAGATGAGGTTGAGGAAAAAATCAAGGTAATTTATAAGAAGAAAGGAACAGAACGTCCGCAGTATCAAGGCGATTTACCGGAAGGAAATAATGGATTGGGATTACTGCTTTTGGGCGTGACCGGAGATGAAGTTCTACCTTTGGATGTCTATAATGAGATAAAAGCCAAAACACTTTCAAAAGTTCGAGGGACAGTTCAAGCTGACATTTTAAAAGAAGACCAGGCACAAAACACCTGTATTTTTTCAACAGAATTTGCCTTGCGATTAATGGGCGACGTTCAGGAATATTTCATCACGAATAAGGTGCAAAACTTTTATTCCGTTTCTATTTCTGGTTACCATATTGCCGAAGCAGGAGCAAACCCCATTTCACAATTGGCCTTCACGCTTTCGAATGGCTTCACTTATGTGGAATATTATTTGAGTCGCGGTATGAAAATCAATGATTTTGGACCAAATTTATCCTTCTTTTTCTCGAATGGAATTGATCCGGAATATGCCGTGATTGGTCGGGTAGCACGAAAAATTTGGGCGAAAGCCATGAAGAATAAATACGGAGCTGATGAACGAGCGCAAATGTTGAAATACCATATTCAGACTTCGGGTCGTTCGCTTCACGCGCAGGAAATTGATTTTAATGATATTCGCACGACTTTGCAAGCTTTGTATGCCATTTATGACAACTGCAATTCCCTGCATACGAATGCATATGACGAGGCAATTACCACACCCACAGAGGAAAGTGTACGCCGAGCGATGGCCATCCAGTTGATTATTAATAAGGAATTGGGATTGACCAAAAACGAAAACCCCATTCAGGGATCGTTCATTATTGAAGAATTAACCGACTTAGTAGAAGAAGCTGTTTTGCTGGAATTTGATCGAATTACAGAACGTGGCGGAGTTTTGGGCGCGATGGAAACGATGTACCAAAGAAGCAAAATTCAGGAAGAAAGTTTGTATTACGAAACTTTGAAACATACTGGTGAATTCCCTATTATTGGCGTGAATACATTCTTGAGTTCCAAAGGTTCGCCAACGATTATCCCAGCCGAAGTGATTCGTGCCACCGAAGAAGAAAAAAAATACCAAATCACGATGTTGGCTAATCTTCACCAATCCAATCCCGATACAGTAAACGAGCATTTGAATACCTTACAGGAAGCGGCCATAAAAAACGAAAACTTGTTTGAACATTTAATGGAAGCCACTAAGGTTTGTTCTTTAGGGCAAATCACGGCTGCCTTATTTGAAGTAGGTGGTCAGTATCGGAGGAATATGTAAGCAGAGAACCACTTTTTGCATCGCAAAAAGTGTGTGAATCGCTTATCCCGCTTTTTAGCGGGATCTTTTTAGTTTAAATAAAATTTAAATTAGAACCACTTTTTGCATCGCAAAAAGTGTGCGAATCTCTTATCCCGCTTTTTAGCGGGATCTTTTTAGTTTAAATAAATTTAAATTAGAACCACTTTTTGCATCGCAAAAAGTGTGTGAATCGCTTATCTCGATGAAAATCGGGACCACAGAAAACCACTTTTTACATTCTTTAAAAGATAAAATAGCAATCCCATTTTTTAACTTTAAAAGCAAAATAATTGCATTTTTGATGCTGTTTTTTTTGTTTCTTTCATTTTTATGTAAATCGCTTGGCTTTTTGTCTTTTATTTAACACGAAATATTTTGTAATTAACTAATAATTAGTAAGTTATACTCTATGCTATATTATTTAGGAATCATATTTACATATTATTTTTCTTAATAATAAATGCACTTTATCGATAATAATTACACTTTATCGGTTTTTTATCATCTTTTTTTTTCTTTCGTTTTTTCCTTCTTAACTTTAGTATAGTTACTTTTAAAAGAAGTTCTAGGTTGTACTGTACAGCAACTTTTTGTTAATAATTGGTTAGGAAAAGAATTTATTCTTGTGCCTCAAACAGAAAATTCTTTTGATGATGGAGTCCTTCAAAAATATTTTTGAAGTGGTTTTATTTCTCTTTAAGTATTATTTCCCCAGTCTGTAAACTTTTCCTGTTTTTCCTAATTTATGGTATTAAAATACTTATGATTATGAAAAAGAGTACTACTCTCCGTTTTTTGGATGCATTGTCTAGCAACCTAAAGTGTTGCATATTATCCAAAAGAACAGTTTCTAAATCAAATTTTTTAAGATTTGATATTAGAATGATGTTGCCATTTATTTTTATGGCATTGATGTTAATGAACAATACCGTCTATGGACAAGCCAATGTAAAGGGTAATGTTCCTGTTGCATGGCCTACAGGTGGTTTTGGGGTCGATGGCGATGCCTTTGCCAATCAACCACCAATAACAGGTGGTTCAGGTGTAGGTGACTGGTGGCCATTTTCTCCTGGTTCTGGAGGATCTGTTTTTACTTCAGGTGGAGCTATAATAGAACCTCCTGTGGGAACTAAAGTTGTAAATTTTATAGATAAGTATAAAGGAGATACCGAAGATGATATTACCATTTTTGCTCAGTCAGATAAAATTAATGATAATCCCGAAACCTATCTTGTTAAAGCCGGATCTGTTCCGCCCAAAGATGATATGCAACATGGTATAGGTCTTTTTACCTGGGGAAAAGAAGGTTTGACTTATATTAATAAAGATCTTTTGGGTAATGATATATCTATTACAGGAGATCCCGATGATTTATGGTGTTTATTTGCTGCCGACCGTTGGAAAGTCAATGGTTCAAGCTATGTTGACTTCGAGTTTAACCAGAAGGCAATAACTCTTGATCCTATTACTGGTTTATTTACATCTGATGCAGATGATGCTACAGGTGGAAGAACTCCTGGTGATATTTTAGTTACTATTGAATTCACTGGTGGAGGGTCAACTGGTAGTGTTTGGGTTGATACGTGGTCAAATGGAAACATAGTAGGTGCGCCATATGAATGGACTACAGTAGATCTTACCTCGGCAGAATATGCCAATTCTATTTTTGTTACTCATAATGACAATACTGAAAAATCTCCGTGGCCAATTTTTGACCAGACATCCCCTTTTATTTACGAGATTGACCAATATGCCGAAGGAGCAATCAATCTTTCTGAAATATTTGGAGGAGCAGCAAAATGTGGACATATAGCAACAGTATGGATAAGAACAAAAAGCTCCCATTCTGAGTCAGCCCAATTAAAAGATCTTTGCGGAATAGCATCATTAGATGTTGGTGCAACACCGCCAGTAGCACTATGTCCAGCTCCAGTTGAATTATCAGCTTGTACAACCGTGGACATAAATAAAGCTTTTGCTGATTGGAAAGCAGGTTTTAAACCTAAAGCGGGAGAAGGTACTGAGCCTATTACTCCAACTTTCACTCCTGCATTGCCTGAAAGTTTACCTGCAAATGCAGAATGTGGTTATACTTTTACTACCACTTATTCTTTAAAGGATGCTTGTGACAAAATTGATTCTTGCACAAGTACTTTTACCATTAAAACACCATCTGCAGTGGTTGTAACCAAAGCAGTTGATGGCGGAGCCAAAGCTTGTGATCTAAAAGATCAAGCTGCAGCTGATGCATTGTTTGCGACTTGGTTGGCAACAGCCAAAGTAAGCGGTGGTTGTAGTCCAACTTCCGTACCGGACAAAACAACAGCACCTGCCTATTGTGGTGGAAGCGTAACAGTAACCTGGACCATAGCTGATAAATGTTATGATGGAATGACTTATTCTGCCACTTATACCATTGAAAAACCAGCTCTAGTGGTTGTAACCAAAGCAGTTGATGACGGAGCCAAAGCTTGTGATCTAAAAGATCAAGCTGCAGCTGATGCATTGTTTGCGACTTGGTTGGCAACAGCCAAAGTAAGCGGTGGTTGTAATCCAACTTCCGTACCGGACAAAACAACAGCACCTGCCTATTGTGGCGGAAGCGTAACAGTAACTTGGACCATAGCTGATAAATGTTATGATGGAATGACTTATTCTGCCACTTATACTATTACCCCACCACCTGAAGTTAAAATAGTAAAAGCAGAGGATAAAGAAGTTTGTAGTTATGAAAATCAGGCAGAAGCAGATTTTGCTTTTGCAGCTTGGTTGCAAACAGCTAGCGTAAGTGGTGGTTGTGATCCGACTTCAACACCGGATATCACAACAGCTCCAGTATATAATGGTGGAAGCCAAAAAGTAACTTGGACAATAGATGACAAATGCTATACAGCAAGCTACTTTGCAACCTTCACTATTAATCCACTTCCAAAAATTACTTGTCCTGTTGATAAATTAGCAGATGTAGACTGTGGAGTAAGTGCAAAAGTTGCTCAAGATAATGCCAATGCAGCTTTTGCAACCTGGTTTGCTCAATTTGCAACTTTGAATCCAGGGTTCAATCCAGATGTGGCCTATGATTACACACCAGATTCAGCACAACCAGCTTCTGGTACAGCACCAGTGATTCCTGTAATAGGAACCCCAGCGCTAGCAAGCCCAACTTCTGTTACTGTTACATGGACTATAACTGATGAAAATGGTTGCAAAAATTCATGTAATGCAAAATATGAATTAAATTATAAATGTGCACCGGATTGTGATGCCACTGTTACTGCTAATGTTAAATGTAATGGAGGAAGCGAAGGCTCTATTTCTGCAAATGGCACAAATGGTTCGCCTCTATACACAATTTCACTGTTTAATGGTTTTCCACCCAATATAAGCAATCCACCGCTTGATTCAAAAACAGATGTGGGAGAGGGTGTCAATGTTGATTTCACAGGGTTAAAAGCAGGCACATATAGTATAATTGTTACAGATGCTGCAACAACATTAATCCAAGCAAAAGTATGTCAAGCTACTATTTTAGAGCCTGACCCCGTTACCTTAGAAATTTCAAGTAAAAATGTTACTTGTAATGGAAATGCAAACGGAAAACTATCAATTGATATTTTCAGCGGAACAGGTGATCCTGTTTTCTCACTTAGCAAAGATGGTGGTGCATTTACTGAAATGTTAGAAACTGATATTGAATCAGCAACTTATGGTCCAGGTAAATATGAAATTAAAGTTTGTTATCCTGACGGAAATGGGGTTGTTAAAGCTTGTTGTTTAACAAAACCAACAGAAATCACTGAACCAACTGCAGTTGAAGCAACAGACGCAAGTACAAAAGCAAAATGTGTAGATGGTAAAGACGGTACAGTAACCCTTACTTTCAGTGGTGGTACACCTCCGTATATGGTGAAATTTAATGGTGGTGAATTTGCAACCCAGACTTCTCCAAAAACATACGAAGGACTTGCTGTAGGTACTTATGACTGGATAGTAAAAGATGCTAATGATTGTCAAGTTCCAGGTTCTGAAGATGTTGGATATATCCCTTGTGAAAAAGCCTTGTGTACTTATACTCAAGGATACTACGGAAATATCGGAGGTATGTCTTGTGCCGAGGGTAAACCATATACCACAACAGCTTTAATAACAAAAGCTTTGGGTTACTATGGTGGAACAATGGTTGTTGGATACGGTCTTAATACTGTTTCTATAAGCACTCCATCCTGTGTCATTACTGTAATGCCTGGTGGTGGTGGAAGTTATAAACTTTCAGGAGCTAAAGATATTTGCAGTTTGCCTTCTTCTTATTTGAAAAATGGTAGAATCAATAACACTTTATTGTCACAAACCATTGCTTTAGGACTTAATATAGGTATCAATAGTGAACTTGGTGATTTTGCTTTGAAAGCAGGAACATTAGCGATTGCAATGCCTGATGGTGGTTGTGGAACAGATATTCCTAAACTTAGAAGTTGTTCAGCAGAAGGATATGCACCAACAATTAATGAGTATAAATATGTTACAATACCAGCTGTTGTAGATTTGTTACCAATCAAAACAGTTCAGGGATTGTTAGATATGGCGAACAAAGCTTTAGGAGGCGAAGTACTTCCTGCAGGTATATCATTGGCTAATCTTGCAAGTGCTGTCGATGTAATCAACAATGCATTCGATGGTTGTAGAATTTCTATGGGTTATGATCAAAAACCACTTGTTTGTAATTTGGATAACCCTGAAAGTTTCGTTGCATTCGAAGTTCCTATTGTTAATAACCAACTTATTGTTAAATATAAATTTGCATATGTTTCTGATGTAACAATTGATGTATTTGATACAACTGGTGTTAAAGTGTTCTCTAAAGCGGATACCGGTAGCTATCTTGACAAAGAAGTTGTTCTTAACTATAATTTCAATACAGGAACACAAAAAGTTTATATCATAAGAGTGACTACTAAACTTGGACATAGCGAACAAAAAGTAGTGTCCTCTCCTTACTAATTTTTTAATTTAATTTTTAAAAAGAAAACATCCCGAGAGTATCGGGATGTTTTTATGTTATGATAGTCTCAAGTGTTTTAGTATCTTTTGTCACATTCTGAACGCAGTGAAGACTAAAGGGAACAGCTAATAGGTGAAGCAATTCCATAACGTGAACTACTATTGTAATTTTCGCTAATTGGCTTGGAGGGTTAGAGGTGTTTTTTTTGTTTACACTCAATATTTATTCTTTAATAAATCGTTTTACAGCGGTCAACATTCCATCATTCAATTCGAGAATATAGATTCCTCTTGCCAATTGACCCACATTGATTTCCTTGTTTTCCAAAAGTCCTTTGGCCACTGCTGCTCCCATCATATTATAGATGATATAGGAAGGATTAGCATTGATATCCGAAATATAAATCATATCCTCTTTTACCGGGTTAGGATACAATTTGAAAGAGAGCCTGTTCATTTCCAAATTATTGGTTGTTCCCTTTACCGTAGTCACTTCATTAGTACTTGCTATTCTTGCGGTAGCTCCGGAGGTGAGATTAACAGTATATTCTTCTACTTCTCCGTAAGAGAAAATTTCGCATGGATTGGGCAATACATTATATTTCATTGATACTCTCATACGTGTAGAACCTATTAATGCAGTAGTCGGGATAATCAGGTTTCCGCTTACGGTAGCGGTTTTAGTTTTTGATTTGCTGAAAACCAATTCACCGCTATCCTCAAAGTCGCCATCCTGGTTGAAGTCAATCCAAATTCGGTAGGCTTCATTCACGGTAGCACCCTTCCAGGCAGGAGTGATGACAAAAGTGTTACTACTGCCAATAATCAAATTAGTGGACAATGAGGTAAAATCGCCATAACCGTTATTGTTGCCGGAAACATTGTTAATGGAACCCAATTGCACTTTATTGATGTATTCTCTTGCGGTACTGCTTCCGTAGGAAGAACAATAGACTGCAGCAGCTATTTTGGTGTTTGCCAATGTGCTAACGTTCATGGTATTGCTAGCGGAAGAAAAATTCCCTGCGGCATCTTTCGCCATTATATAAAAACTGTAGGCAGTTGCCGCGGTCAAGCCGGATACGATTAATGAAGTTGCAGTAACCGTGGTTTTTAAAACTCCGTTCTGATATACATTGTAACCGCTAACTCCTACGTTATCCGTAGCAGTAGTCCAGGACAAGCTGGTGCCTGAATCGGTAGTTCCCGAATCAGAAAGGATGGAAGTTGTTGGAGCGGTTGTGTCTGCCGGAGCAAGCGTAGTCGCGTTTGCAGTATTACTTATAGCAGATAAATTTCCGGCTGCATCTTTAGCTTTTACATTGAAGCTGTAAGAAGTGGAGGCAGTTAAGTTGGCTACAGCCAATGATGTGGCAGTAGTGGTGGTTTTCAAAACGCCATTTTGATATACATTGTAGCCTGTAATTCCTAGATTATCTGTAGCTACAGTCCAGGACAAGTTGGTGCCTGAAGCCGTGGTTCCCGAAGTAGAAAGTATAGAAGTTGTTGGCGCTGTTATATCTGCTGGAGCCAATGTAGTTAAGGTTACTGTATTGCTGGTAGCAGACAAGTTTCCGGCCACATCTTTCGCTACGACATAAAAGGTGTATACAGTTGAGGCGGTTAATCCGCCTACAGCCAATGAGGTAGCAGTAGTAGTAGTTTTTAAAACACCATTTTGATATACATTGTAGCCTGTAACTCCTATATTATCAGTAGCTGCAGTCCAAGACAAGTTAGTACCTGAAGTTGTGGTTCCTGAAGCAGAAAGTATAGAAGTTGTTGGGGCTGTAGTGTCGGCAGCACCTGAGCCCGAAATGGTAAAATTTGCATTGTTGACATCAAAGAAGATTTGATTGGTCCCTTTAACCATGATTCTGTTGGTAGTTCCTGTAATGTTTGGAATCACTATAGTGGCAATACCGGTATTCGGAGTCGCTGAAAGGAGGGTGATTGGGAATGTATTTCCTCCATCTTTAGACCATAAAATATCCACGGCAGCACAGTTCACTCCATTTGCGTTAGTTCCAGACACGGTCCAGTTGATGGTTTGTGTGGTTCCGGCTGCATAGGAAACGGCGCTGTTTTGGGAATTAACGGTGAAAGGACCAGAGTTCCCATCTACAGTAATCATCATATCATCCGTATTATTTGCTGAGCCTCCGGCTCGGTTATCTCGAACGGTCAATCGAAAGTTCAAGGTTCTAGCAACTCCGGGCAATGCTTCAGAAATTATGATGTAACCTTGGGTGGTTGTTGAACCTGATAATACAGAACTCATAGTTGGAAAATATCTTATAGGAGAAGTATTTGGAAGATAGGATCTGAATAACGGTCCTGTAACATTAGTAGATGTAGGTATTGACGAATTTGCGTCCCCAAAATCCATTTCCTCCCAGCTATAAGTCAATAAATCATCCGTATTGGCATCAGTGGCAGATCCGGTCAATAGAAAAGGAGTTCCTTTTGGAATTGTATAATCCAATCCAGCATTGACTACAGGAACTGCATTGCCTGTGGAAATTACAACTGGACAGCTTTTGGTTTTGATGAAGTCAGTTGCCTGCTGGATACTGATAGCATGAAAATACGCGTCTGTATGGTCCTGAAAACTTTGCATAGTATTCCCATAACTCATAATGGTGGAGCCGCTCCCAGGTTCCAGTTGAGCTATATTATTGTCAAGTTTGTAAGTAAACGTATGGTCTGCGCCCAATTGATGTCCCATTTCATGGGCTACAAAATTAATATCAAAGGTATCACCTTGATAGTTTGAAGATTTAGCGCAAGTATAGCTTCTTCCTTTCGATCCATCTGTACAAACTGAGGCGAAGCTTGCATCCCCACCGTTGCCGGTTCCTGCTCCAAGTGTATGGCCTATATCATAATTAGAAGTCCCTATAGTAGTATCTAAATTGGATTGATTTTCAGTTTTCCAATTGTATTTAGTTGAAAAATCAGAATACGGATCGGTTAATGGGTCGGTATAGATAAGTGCATCGTTATTGGCTATGAGTATCAGTTTTATGCCAAAATCTCTTTCAAAAACGCCACTGATTCTGGTTATCGTGTTGTTCATGGAGGCTAAAGTCAATGATTTAGAGCCTCCAAAGTAAGTTGTATATTCTGCTGTACAGGCCAATGCCAGTCTTAAAGTCCGCAGTTTGCCATCATCAGCAGCATATCTAGCAACTGAACTAGGTTTTTTTGTTTTTTGGGTGTTGTTAACCTGATCAATAGTGTTACATTCAAAAGTGTCTAAAGAAGCTTTTTTATCTGACTTTTTATAGGCAGTATAGGTTTTTAAATCAGCAGAGATTGGTTCGATAAACACAGCAGCTTCATCAGCATACAAAGTCATCGATTTTAATCCTAAAGGAGAGTTGCTGAAATAAGCTCTTGCACTTGGGTTGTCGATACCCACAGCAACATACGATTTAATTTCAGGGTATTTCGCTGCCAATACCGGGTCCATTACGGAGTTTTCATAAACCCGGAAATTTTCTAATTTCCCGTCGCCGTTGGGCAACGAAATAATGGTGTTTGAAGAAGTTTTGGCATCCCTTTTTGGAGCGGAGACTAATTTGCTTTTTAAAGTGTTTACATCTAAATCAAACAAATGTTTTAAAGGTAGCTCTGTTTTGTTGATGCTTTTAGAAGTACTGTTTTTGGTAGATAATTTCCATAAAGGATTTGTATTTTGGGCAAAAGAAACACTGCACATTACCATTAAGGCAGCTGTTATTAATCTTCTCATTATGTTGATGCTTAGTAGGTTAAATCTGTTTCAAAGTTAGAAAGATTGTGTGCTTAGTCGATAATATTAACAAAATAATCGACGAACTACACAAAAATTATATGCTTTGTAGTAAAAAGATGTTTACTTGCTTTTTTAAGGATATTTTTTTTAATATTTTTTTATAAGTAATTTATTTACAAGCGTTTAGAAGTGTAATAATTTTCTTTAGGTTCTGTTTTAGAGTGTAATATAATTATAAATAAGTAAGCATCCCTTTTTGGGATGCTTATATGAATTAATGAATAGAGATCAAAAAGACTGTTTTTATATTTTATCCAATTTCAAATACCCAATATGCAAGGGGTCAGCTTCAAAGAAGGTTTTTACCTTTTTGATATTCAGGGAATAATTTTCTTTATAATGTTCTGATAAAATATCGGCGACATTATATATATCATCCACATCAATACCGTATTTATCATCAATGTGTGAAGTGGCTCCCTTGAAATTGCAGTGTTTGTAGAAAGTAGTTGCTTTTGCGTTTTTAGAAGCAATGCTTAAATTTTCGGCAATAGTGAGTATTTTATAATGATATTCTTCAAATTCATTTTCTTTGTAACCTCCAAGATTGATGAAAAATAAGTTATCAGGAACTAGCCCTGCTGCTTCTGTTTTTTTGGCAACAATTTCAATGGAATAATTATCAACCATAGTCACTTCACGCCAGGCATCAATATGAATTCGTCCTTTGGCTTCGGGCCAAAAATCTTTCATTTGAGGAATCAAATCTTTTAAGGTTTTTCCAATTCCAAAAAAAATATCGTGTTGTTCTGTATACCTGCCTTCGGGAGTACATCCCAACATTATCATATATAATTTAAGTTTGTCTTTCATGTGTTGTTATTTATTGTTTTTTATCGGTCACCTGTAATTACTTCGCCTGTTCGTTCCGATATTATCAGAACTCGAGTTGCATAAATTTCGAAGTGTTTATAGTCCATTTTTGCTATGCTCATTTAATGTTTACAAATATAATTTAATTTATTTTCATTAAATTCGGTAAAGAATACTATTTTGGTTTGGTTTTTGAAATATCCTATTCGAATCAATAAAATATATAAAATCATGAAAAAAATAATTACAATTTTAGCCGTAGTAGGAATGTTTAGTTTGCAAGGATGTACAACAACGACAGATTCTAATTATGTTGACAATGATACAATAGCAGAAGTGTTTGAACTTAAAAACATAAATTTTTATAATGATCCAAATGATAGTCCGGATGAAGGTTATACTATTTACCAGAAGTTAACACCAAGTATCTACACATCTGATGTTGTTTTAATTTACAGATTGTCAGGAACTCTTAATTCTGGATCTCCAATTTGGCAGCTAATTCCTAGAACACTTTTTCTTCCTCAAGGAGAATTAGACTATGATTTTGATTTTAGTAAAGACGATTTCACCATTTATGCTGGTGGAACTTATAATTTAGCTTTAACTCCACAATATTTAAATAATCAAACTTTTAGAATTGTAATCGTTCCTGGAAGTTTTTCGACTTCGTTAAATACAAGTAATTATGCGGCTGTTATGGCAGCTATAAAAATAAATGAAAGTCAAATTCAGAAAATTAATTTCTAAGGAAAATTGAATTATATAAAAAAAAAGGAAATCGTAAGATTTCCTTTTTTTTATGACTTATTCTAAAATTTGGTTATTGGTCTTCAGAATTTTCCGCTTTACTCATTTTTAATGAAACCACAATTCCTATGACAAGCGAAAGTGCAATGAAAGTCAATGAAGCCCATTCCGGTACTTCAATGAGATCATGAAGTAACATTTTTAGTCCGACGAAAGTCAAAATTGCAATCAGGCTGTATTCTAAATAGCTGAATCTTTCCAGCATATTGGCCAAGAAGAAATACATAGAACGCAATCCTAGTATAGCAAAAATATTGGAACTGAATACTAAAAACGGATCTGATGTAATAGCCAAAATAGCGGGAACACTATCCATTGCAAAAACAACATCCATCACTTCGATGACAATTAATGCTACAAATAATGGAGTTGCGGCAGTAATATGTCTTCTTTTTACAAAGAAATGTTCTCCATCGATATGACTTGTGACCGGCATTATTTTCCGTAATGTTTTATAGACGAAAGATTTTTTGGGTTCAAATTTGTCCTCTTCATTGGTAAACAACATTTTTATGGCGGTAAAGATCAAGAAACCACCAAAAACATAAGCTGTCCAAGTGAATTTGTTGATAAGCAAAACGCCAAAAAAGATCATCAATCCTCTAAATAGAATAGCTCCTAATATTCCCCAAAATAAAACACGATGTTGGTATTTTTGCGGAATTCTAAATGCAGAAAAAATAATGGCGATAACAAAGATGTTGTCAACACTCAATGACAATTCGATTAAATATCCGGTAATATATTTTATGGAAGCTGCTACCGGTTTAAGTCCATCGGGATTTGAAACATAATTGTTGCTGTATAACCAATAAATAACTCCAGAAAACAAAAAGGACATCATTACCCATATTGCAGTCCATTTGCTGGCTTCCTTGGTATTAATTATATGAGGTGTTTTATTAAAAACGCCTAAGTCGAGAGCGAGAAATAGAAAAATAGCTGCTAAAAAGGAAATCCAGACGATCATAAATAGGTAGTTTAAAGTTCTGCAAAGATACTTTTTGATTTTTTATGTTCAGGCATTATTTGAAATAATGTCTATTTAATTAATAGGCATAAAAAAAGTGCCTTCATCTCTGAAAGCACTTTTGAGTTATTAGTGAGAGAGAATTACAAAGCTGATTTCACAGTTTTGATGATTCTTGCTGCAATTTTATATGGATCACCATTAGAAGCTGGTCTTCTGTCTTCTAAATATCCTTTCCAACCATGTTGTACAGTAAATAGTGGGATTCTGATTGAAGCTCCTCTATCAGAAACTCCATAAGAGAAATCGTGGATAGAAGCAGTTTCATGTTTACCAGTTAAACGTTGGTCGTTGTAAGCTCCGTAAACAGCAATGTGCTCTTCAACAACTGGACGGAAAGCTTCACATATTTTATCATATGTTGCTTTATCTCCACATGTTCTTAGTACTTCGTTAGAGAAGTTAGCGTGCATACCTGAACCATTCCAATCGGTATCCCCTAATGGTTTTGGGTGGTATTCAATATAATAACCATATTTTTCAGTTAAACGATCTAATAAATATCTCGCAACCCAGATTTCATCACCTGCTTTTTTAGCTCCTTTAGCAAATAATTGAAATTCCCATTGGCCACAAGCAACTTCTTGGTTAATACCTTCAAAGTTAAGTCCTGCTGCGATACACAAATCAGCATGTTCTTCCACTAATTTTCTTCCGTGTGTGTTTTTACCACCTACTGAACAGTAGTACATACCTTGTGGTGCTGGATATCCTCCAATTGGAAATCCTAACGGCAATAATGTTTTAGTATCCATTATGAAATATTCTTGTTCAAAACCAAACCAGAAATCACCATCATCATCAATAGTAGATCTACCATTTGATGGGTGTGGTTTTCCATCGGCAAACATAACCTCAGTCATTACCAAGTATCCATTGATACGAGTTGGATCCGGGTAGATTGCAACAGGAGCTAATACACAGTCAGAGGAACCACCTTCAGCTTGTCTAGTTGAAGACCCGTCAAAAGACCAATTTCCAATTTCTGCTAACGTCCCTTGAAAGTTTTCGTGCTCTTCTACTTTAGTTTTACTTCTTAGATTTTGAGTTGGTTCGTATCCGTCTAACCAAAGGTACTCTAGTTTTATTTTAGCCATAACAATAAAAATTAATTAAATGATATTAAATATTTTGCAAATATAAATTAAAAGTTTAGTGGTATAAAATAAAGGGGTATAAATTATTTTTCATAATGCTATTTTTATGAATACCCTATTTATATATGGGTTAAATTTTAAATACTATATTTTTTATATACAAATAATAATAATTACCTTTGATAAAAATTATCTAAATTATGTCAACATTACGTTTTCAAGCTCTAAAAGAAGCTTCAACTAGGAAACCAGTCCACTTTGAGGAGACTGATCGAAAATCAACTATTTTTGGTTCAAATGTGTTCAATGAAAAAGCAATGAAGCAATATTTGACTTCAGATGCTTTAAAAGGAGTGCGAGGTGCTGTTCAGCATGGAACTAAAATAGACAGAAAATTAGCTGATTATATTGCCATGGGTATGAAAGAGTGGGCTTTGTCAAAAGGGGTTACTCATTATACACACTGGTTTCAGCCGCTAACAGGAAGCACTGCCGAAAAGCATGATGCTTTCTTCGAAACTTCCTATGACGGCAGCGATCCTGTAGAAAAATTTGGTGGAGGACAATTGGTTCAGCAAGAGCCAGATGCTTCGAGTTTTCCTAATGGAGGAATTAGAAACACATTTGAAGCAAGAGGGTATACCGCTTGGGATCCAACATCTCCCGCTTTTATATATGGAACCACTTTATGTATTCCGACGGTTTTTATTTCATACACAGGCGAAGCATTGGACAATAAAATTCCTTTGTTGAGAGCCTTATCTGCCATGGATGAAGCCGCTACTGATGTGTGTAAATATTTCGATAAAAATGTAAAAAAAGTTACCGCAACACTTGGATGGGAACAAGAATATTTTTTGGTTGACAGTGCATTGGCAAACTCTCGCCCAGATCTTATGATGACAGGAAGAACTTTGCTAGGACACACTTCTGCAAAAGGACAACAATTAGACGACCATTATTTTGGTTCCATTCCAACACGAGCTTTGACTTATATGAGAGATTTAGAGCAAGAATGTATGTTGCTTGGAATTCCTGTAAAAACAAGACATAACGAAGTCGCGCCCAATCAATTTGAGTTGGCTCCAATTTTTGAAGAAACAAACCTAGCTGTAGATCACAATTGTTTGTTGATGGATGTGATGCAAAAAGTGGGAGAACGTCACGATTTGAAAGTATTGCTACACGAAAAACCATTCAAAGGCGTAAACGGTTCGGGGAAACACAACAACTGGTCATTGGCTACTGATACTGGTGTAAACTTGTTGAGTCCGAGTAAAACGCCTATGAGCAATTTACAGTTTTTGGCTTTCTTTATCAATACCATCAAAGCTGTAAATGATTATGAAGCTTTATTGAGAGGTGCAATTGCAACGGCAAGTAACGACCATAGATTAGGTGCAAATGAAGCGCCGCCAGCGATTATCTCAGTATTTATTGGAGAACAATTGACAAAAGTTTTGGCTGAATTAGAAGGTGTGACCAATGGTAAATTATCGCCAGAAGAAAAAACCGATTTAAAACTAAATGTTGTTGGTAAAATTCCAGATGTACTTTTGGATAATACCGATAGAAATAGAACTTCGCCATTCGCTTTTACAGGAAATAAATTTGAGTTCAGAGCTGTGGGTTCATCTGCGAACTGTTCTAATGCGATGACGACTTTGAATACCATTGTGGCTAAACAGTTGAAAGATTTCAAAATTGAAGTAGATGCTTTGATTGAAACCAAAGACATGAAGAAAGACGATGCAATCTTCAATGTTTTGAGAGAATACATCAAAGTTTCTAAAAAAATCCTTTTCGAAGGAGATGGGTACAGCGAAGCTTGGGAAATCGAAGCAGCAAAAAGAGGTTTGAGTAATTTCAAAACTACTCCCGAAGCGTTAAAAGCCAGAGCTTCTAAACAAGCTTTGGATTTGTTTTCAGAAATGGGTATTATGAACCATATTGAAGTGGAAGCCCGTTACGAAATTGAATTGGAAGAGTATACTAAGAAAATCCAAATCGAGGGCAGAGTTTTAGGAGATCTTTCTATTAATCATGTTATTCCAACGGCTATTCGGTATCAAAACACTTTGATTGAAAACGTAAAAGGGTTGAAAGATATTTTTGGAGATGAATTTAAAACATTGGCAAAAGAACAGATTATCATAATCAGGGAAATTTCTGGTCATATTGAAGGAATCAATTCTAAAGTAGAAATGATGACAAACGAAAGAAAAAAAGCAAACCATTTGACTGATGCTCAAGCTATGGCCGAAGCTTATTGCAATAATGTAAAACCATATTTCGAAGAAATTAGAAACCACTGTGATAAATTAGAATTGCTGGTAGACGATCAAATTTGGACGTTAACTAAATACAGAGAATTATTGCTTACGAAATAATTATAACTTGCTATTTATGAAAATGCCTATCTTTTTTAGATAGGCATTTTTTTATGATAACTTTTCAAAACACTTACGGAAACCGAATAGGCAAACACCAAAAAAATATTTATATTTGCGCCATCCTCCTTTGGTGGAAAAGCAACAAAACTACACAACAATAAAATGAGTTCAGATTCCAGTAAACGTTACGCTCAAAGAGGAGTTTCAGCATCCAAAGAAGATGTGCACAACGCCATAAAAAATATTGACAAAGGATTATTTCCTCAGGCTTTTTGCAAAATTATCCCAGATTATTTAACCGATGACGAAGAGTATTGCCTCATTATGCACGCGGATGGCGCAGGAACCAAATCGTCTTTGGCTTATATGTATTGGAAAGAAATTGGCGATATTTCAGTATGGAAAGGCATTGCGCAAGACGCTTTGATTATGAATATCGACGATTTATTGTGCGTAGGAGCAACCGATAATATTTTACTTTCATCCACCATTGGAAGAAATAAAAACCTCATAACTGCCGAAGTGATTTCGGCAATCATCAACGGAACCGAAGAACTTATCAAAGAACTCGATTCCTTCGGCGTTACCATACATTCTACCGGAGGTGAAACTGCCGATGTAGGCGATATTGTTCGCACGATCATAGTAGATTCGACGGTTACAGCCCGAATGAAACGCTCTGAAGTAATTGACAATGCCAACATTAAAGCTGGTGACGTGATTGTAGGATTGGAATCTTTTGGTCAGGCCACTTACGAAAAAAGTTATAATGGCGGAATGGGAAGCAACGGATTAACTTCAGCGCGCCACGATGTTTTCGGAAAATATTTGGCCACCAAATACCCTGAAAGTTACGATGCCGCAGTTCCTGAAGAATTGATTTATTCCGGACAAGTAAAATTGACTGATGCAGTCGAAAATTCACCTATCGATGCCGGTAAATTAGTGCTTTCGCCAACAAGAACGTATGCGCCTATTATCAAGAAAATCTTAGATAAATATACTTCCAATGAAATTCACGGAATGGTGCATTGTAGTGGTGGAGCACAAACTAAGATTTTACATTTCGTCCAAAACCTGCATATTATAAAAGACAATTTATTCGCCGTTCCACCATTGTTTAAGTTGATTCAAGAGCAATCTAAAACCGATTGGAAAGAAATGTATCAAGTGTTCAACTGCGGCCATCGTATGGAAATCTATGTTCCCGAAGCCGTTGCTCAGGACATAATTGACATTTCAAAATCGTTTAATGTCAATGCGCAAATCGTGGGTAGAGTAGAGGCTTCCGAAGCCAAAAAACTGACGATTACCAGCGAATACGGAACTTTCGAATATTAAATTACGTTAGCTTTTGGGACGCAGACCTGTCTGCCGACAGGCAGGTAAAAACAGATTTTTAAATCGTTGAATTTTCTAATCTTTCAATTTTTGAATATTTTAATCTTTATTAAATGTACGAATTACTTTTTTGGCAATATCAAGACGGAATCTATCTAAACCATCACTTGGTTTACGAAGCCTTGGTCGAACAACAAGAAGTCGAAGGCCTTGAAACACTTCCTGTTCAAGTAATTTTGAATCGTATTAATACGGTGTTTGCCAACTGGGAAAAAGTAGATGAAAACAGTTGGAAAAACACCAAAGGGAAAGGTGCTTTTCACGTTAAAACTACTCCGCAAAGCATCCAAATCGATTGCTATGGAACCGAAGGAAAAACAATGAATTTGCTTGCCGATACTTTGGAAGAATTCAAATGTCCGCTTTACGACCCTCAAGTTCCGGTTCGTTACGACGAAATGAACGAATAGATTATTTTTTAAAAACTTTCCAAAACAAAAATCCGCAGAAATCAGTATTAGCCTCATAACCTGACTGTTGTCAGACAGGTCTGCGTGCTATTCCATCAACATTCATTTACACTATGGGAGCATTCGTTATCAGCAAAAGATTTGATGATCAGTATAAATTTGTATTCACCTCCCGGAAAGGGAAAACTATTTTTACAAGCACTTCTTTTGAACTAAAGATGGATTGTGAAACAGTCATTGAAAATATAAAAGCTACCATAGACAATTATACTTATGTGAAATCCAGAGCTGCCAACGGAAAATATTTTTTTAAAATGATGCTTGAAGATGCCGTAATCGCCACCAGCCGAAAATACACCACGCCATTATTACTCCAAAAAGGCATCGACGAAATCATTCGCACCGCCTTAATATCTGATGTTTTGGATTTTTCCGTGAATGAATTTGTGTTTCCGGATTAGACTTCGAAAACTAATTTTTTTGAGAAGAATATTTAAAACAAATGGAGTGTAGCCGCATATGCTTTTTTTCTTAAAACCTCTGTTACCAGCAGTATTAATTGTCTATTAGTAATCCATTTGGCTTATTAAGTTCATACTTTTTCATTTCTTTCCGTGTCAATTTTTTTGTCACTTTATAATTATCTCTGAATAAGTATTGAACCATTATTGGATAATTCACTTTACCATTAACACAAACCAAATCACCGTTAACAAAATTGAAGAGATTAAAAAGCCAATAATTATGGTTTTTGTGATTTTGTAAAGTCATTGTAATGATTTCGAAGTTTCCGTCGCAATCAATATCTCTTTCAGTCATATTTTCTCCAATTTTATCATCAAAAGATATTTTGGTAAATTCTTTATTAGTTTTTTGGAAAAAGTAAATTACTCTAACATTCAATGAAGCAAGTCCGCTACCCATATAGTAACAAACAATTTTAAAATCTTTTTTTCCATCACCATTGAAGTCGGCAATGAAAAACCCATCTGTTCCTTGAGCCGGTATTTCTTCAAAGTACTTTCTGCTTTTCGATTTTGTTTTTACCGCTACATAAGTTTCTTTTAAATTTTCGGTATTTCCGTTTATGGTAACTTCTAAATCAGAATTATCTTTGAAAAATGATTTTACAACTTTAGAATAATTTAAAGCGTTCTCTTTTTCAGTCATTTTAAATTCTAAGGAAGAACTTTTTGAGCTTTTAAATTTTTCAAATGGATATTGTCCAAAAACAATAATTGGAAAAAAAAGAAAGATGTATTTTAAGAAATTCGTCATAAAATATTGCTGGTAGCTTGTATATAGTAATGAAGTTGTCGCTATTACAACCCTAATTTTGGGTAGATTGTAGTGATAAACCTCATACTTTATTTCAAATCAAATATATAAATAATTCTTTACAAATCATCGAATGGACTTTCTACTTATTCCAAATCTTCCACGCTTTCTCCGCCTGAAAAATAAGCATATCCTGTCCGTTTTTGGTTTGTGCTCCTTGCTTTTTGGCTTTTTTGAGGAATTGGGTTTCCGCTGGATTGTATATCAAATCGTAAGCAATGTGCTTTTCGGTAAAGTATTCGTAGGGAATTAGTGGGAAAGCCTCCGTATTTGGGCTTGTTCCCACGGGTGTAGAATTAATTATGATTTGGTAATTGTCAAAAGTTGTGGAGTTGATACGGTCGTAATCAATAATGCCTTCTTTAGCTTCTCTGGAAACAAAGGTGTACAAAATACCCAATTCTTTCAAGGCATACGCCACACCTTTGGATGCGCCGCCAGTTCCCAGAATCAGTGCTTTTTTATGATGCGGTTGCAACAGCGGTTCTAATGATTTCATAAAACCGTAATAATCGGTGTTGTAGCCTTTCAGCTTTCCCTTTTTGGTAATCTTTATGGTATTTACGGCGCCTATTTCTGTTGCTTTTTTAGATAATTTATCCAAATACGGAATCACCACTTCTTTGTACGGAATCGTGACATTCAATCCTTTTAAGTCGGGAGTGTTTTTTATTATTTCGGGAAAAGACGTTATTTCGGGTATGTCAAAATTCTCGTAAGTGCAACCTATAAAGTTTTCGTTGCTGAACTTTTCGGTAAAATACCCTTTCGAGAAAGAATAACTTATGTTGCGTCCTAGTAAACCAAAGCGTTTTAGTATTGTGTCCAGCATTGTTTCGTATGTAGTTTGTGAAACACAAATTTCACGAATTTACACCAATTAGTTAGTGTAAATTCGTGAAATTCGTGTCTGTTTTTTTATTATTATAAAATTATTTTTTATGTTTTGCAATGTAATTCTGCACCATTTTTCGTGACCAAACCACTGGAAATAAATCCTCGATAAGAATATAATTGTCAAAATTCAAACGCATCGCATTACTCAAATGAAATTTTGCTTTGGTCGTATCCTGAATCATAAAGTACAATCCCGCCAAACGATATTCGACTTCATTCTCTTCTGGAAAATATTCCGAAGCTTGCAACAAGGTTTGAATCGCGCTTTCGAATTCGCCTAAAAACAGAAGAATATCAACCCAAAACAACCAAGTGTCAAGTTCGTAATCACCAAATTCAACCGCTTTTCGATACCCAAATTCAGCTTCTTCAAAAAGGTTCAACTGCTTGTTTATAGACGCATAACGTTTCCAATATAAACGATTTTGATTGTCAATTGCCAATGCTTTATTGACAAAAAATAAGGCTTTCTGGAAGTTTTTTTGGCGAACGTAAAAATCGGTAATAGCAATCCAACCTTTGTCCAAAAGAGGATCTTCGTGAACTGTCTTATTGAAAAATTTCAAAGCCTGAACTTTGTTGCCTAACTTTTCGTAGCATTTCCCAATTCGAAGCAAAGCATACGAAGTTGGCTCATCTAATTCGATAGTTCTGTTGTAACTTTCAATCGCTTCTTTGTATTTTTTTAAGCGTTCCAAAGCCTTGGCTCTTTCCATAAAAGCACCTAGGAATTCATCGTCAATTAGCGTAGCATAATCAAAGGCGCGAATAGCACTTTCATATTCTTTTACGCCATAATGCAAGCGACCCAATTGATGCCAGGCGATTTCGCTGTATGGATTTTGGTCAATATATTTTGTTAAATAGTCAATTGCTTCCTGATTTTGGTCTAAAAATTCGAAGCAATAGACCACGTTATACAATGCCGATTGGTCTTCAAGATCTTCTTCCAGACATTTTATAAAACTTTCTTTGGCCATTTCCAGATTGTCCATAAAGAGGTATTCCATCCCGATTAAATTATGCACATCGGCAAAATCATCGGTGTATTCTAAAGCAATTTGGAGTAATTCGACCGCTTTTTGGTGTTGGTCTCTCTTGGAACAGATATTTGCTTTTTGAATGTAAATTTCTTCGTTTGTTGGTTCGATGGCGTACAATTCGTTCAATAACTTTTCAGCTTGTTCGAGCTTGTCGTCATAAACCAGCATTTCAACCTGGACCAGTTTTAATCCAGTTGATTTCGGGTGTTGTTCCAAACCCAGTTTTAAGGCTTTTTTAGCCAGATTGGCTTTTCCCATATCGAGATAATGAAGAATAATTTCTTCAAATTCTTCGGAGTCAAAAAAGAGCACTTTGTTGGTTTTCAACATTGACTCAAATTTGGATAGGGATAAGTTATATTCTTCTTCCTCGTTGCTTAATTGCATACTTTATATTTTTGAGTTTGCCCAAAATAAAATTAGGAAACCTTAGTGTTAATGTGAGAAAAATTTGGAATTGTTGTGAACAATTTAATTAACAGAAAACAATTGGTAATTACTGATTATCAATAGTTAATTGAATTTCACTCATTACGTCGAGTATTATTGCGCATCCTTCCCGAATTTCATCTTCGGAAATCGTTAGTGGCGGTGTAATTCTTATGGCACATTCTTCGAAAAGTAACCAAAATAAAATAAGTCCTTTGTCTTGACAGCGGAGAATCACTTCGTTAGTTACTGTTGCGCTTTCCGTCATTGCAGCCAACATTAATCCTTTTCCTCGAACTTCTATAATCAAAGGATGTACCAAAAGTGTTCTGAAGAGATTTTCTTTCTCCAAAGCTTCTGCCATCAAATTTGTTTCGGTAATTTCTTGCAAAGTCGCTAAGCAGGCTGCCGCAATGACAGGATGTCCGCCAAAAGTCGTGATGTGACCCAATTTAGGATCGTGGCTCAACAAATCCATCATTTCTGATGATGCTGTGAAAGCTCCCACTGGCATTCCGCCACCCATTCCTTTTCCCATAACGACAATATCAGGAACGACATCGTAGTTTTGGAATCCAAAAAGTTTTCCCGTTCTTCCAAAACCCGGTTGGATTTCGTCGAGAATCATCATCGCTCCAACTTCCGTACAGCGTTCGCGAACCTTTTTCAGGAAATCGTTCTGAGGTTGAATAAAACCAGCACCACCTTGAATGGTTTCGAGAAGAATTCCGGCCGTTTTAGTGGTTATTTTTTCTAAATCGGCTTCGTTATTGAAGGTAATAAATTCGACATCGGGAATCAACGGGCGAAAAATTCGTTTTCGTTCTTCAAATCCCATCACACTCATTGAGCCCATTGTGTTGCCGTGATAGGCATTATGACAAGAAATCAATTGACTTCTTCCAGTTTTCCTTCTAGCGAGTTTTAAAGCGCCTTCAATGGCTTCTGTACCGGAATTGACCAAATAGGTTTTTTTCAAAGGTTCTGGTAGGAGTGAAGCCAATAATTTGCAATATTCCACAGCTGGACTTTGCGAATATTCGCCATACACCATCACGTGTGAATATTTATCTAACTGGTCTTTAATCGCCTGATTGACTCTTGGCGGTTGATGCCCGAGCGTGCAAGCCGAAACTCCAGCCACAAAGTCTAGGTATTTTTTATTGTTGGTATCGAAAATATAAGAACCTTTTGCGTACGAAACCTCCATTCCTAAAGGATATGGAGAAGTTTGAGCTTGGTATTTTATGAAATCGTTGTTCAAGGGGTATTTTTTTTTAAATGCAAAGTTCGCAAAGTATTCTTATTTTCATTTACGTTTATCAATTGTTCGCTTATGGCACTTGGCAATGGATGTTTTTTAATTTGTTCTTTCCAATATTCAGTATTGTAAAAACTTCTGTCTTTGTCAATATAGCTTTTATATTTTTCAGATATTTTATCATTATAAATGATTTTGTCATCAATAAAAATTTCATTTATAGTTTCCACAGCATTAAATATTCCTTTAGTTTTAGTTTCAACTAATGTTTTTTCACTAGAAAACAAATAAGAGAGATGTCTTGTTTCCCCTTTGCCTTTCCATTTTTCAATATATTTATAGCTTCCTGAAAATTTCCAGAAAAGGAATTTCATCGCATCTTCTCCTTCAAAACTTTGACTGATATTAATTTCAGAAGCTTTGTCATCCTTGTCATTAATTGCGTAACCAACATTTTTGCCTTCTTCAAAAATAGTATATAAACTATCTTTTATCTGTTTTAATTTGTATCGTTTCCATCCTCTTGCTAAATCATCTCTTTTCGGGATTTGAAAATTTAAAAAATTGTCAAATCTAGAAATACTTATTATTCTAGATTTCTGTTTAATACTATCTATTTTAAATGTTCTATATTCCTTTGCATAGTTTTTAATACCTGTAGCAAAATCATTATTCGTATTTTCATAAGGGATGTGGTATTCTATTAATGCGTCTCCATATTTTACCAATTTATTATTCACCAATTGCCAACTTCTAATATATCCTTTTAGGGCAAAATATTTTTCAGAAAGTTTTTTTATTATTACAATGGGTTCTAATTCATAATGCCAAATTTTTTCTAAATAAACAATATTAGGAATTTCATCAATTTTATACTCAATTGGCAAATAATCAGAATCGTAAATCATAATGCTTTTAATACCTGATTGTTGGAAAAACCCTGATTCAACTTCAAATTCACCTTTTGAATTTGAAATCCCAATAGAACTGCCATTTTCTGAAAGAAGTTGTATTCCAGTAAGAGGTTTTTTATCTAATGCGTCTAAAATGGTTATTTTAGTATTTTGGGCATTTAAGAGTAATGGAAGAAGCAGAAATATTGCTTTTAGATAATTCCTCATTAGTAAATTAATGTTTTTGATAATTTGAATAGAGATTCCTCCTTCGTCGGAATGACACTGCAACCTGAAATCTGCAACCTGCCACCTGAAAACTGACCACTGATCACTTTTTCTTCTTCTTATCATAATTCAATGTTTCCTTCCTAATTTTCATCGGGACATTTTTCTTGGCTTCTTCGGCTTTGCCTTGTTTGACCAATTTCTCGTTTTCTATATTTTCTTCGGGCGGGAAAATATCGTCCTTTGATTTTATTCTTTCATCGCCACGCCAAAATAGTGCCCGCAGTCTCCGGGCGTTTTCGGGCAAGTCTTTTTCAGGGTAAATATCTCCGTCAATTTGCTTGAAAAATGTAATGGTTTCTATGGCATTCTTGTCAAAAATAATATTGATTTTGCTACTCACGTTTTTGTTGATGCCAATGAGTTCTTGGAATTCATTCCGCATATAATAAATGACTTCGGTATTTTTTATAATATCGACATCGTGGAGTTTCCCTTCCTCGAATTTACCATAGAGATTTTGTCCTTTCACCTGGTTGAAACCAGTTCCTAGTGTGTCTTTCGAGACCAGAAACGTATTGTTGAGCACTTTGAGCGAATCGAGTTTTTTGGTGGTGTTGTTGCCAATGAGATGCATTATGTCACCAGTAATTTGGCTATCTCCGTTCCAAAGAATGGGGTTTCCCATTAGTTTTGTCAAAGCTATTTTTGAACTGGAATGAAGCGAATCACATTTTCCGCTCATATCGGTTTTATAAAAACGAACATTGTTGAAAGCGCGGATAATTCGATCGCCTTCAGGACCTGTAACCATAAGTTTTTTCCCGTGAATATAAACTGAATCGTTTTCGACAAAGTTAATTGCCACAGCTCTTTTGGTGACAAACATCGAATCCTGATTTTTGTAAATTTCGGCATAATGGCCTTTTACAATTCCACGATTTATCGAGTCGGTTATTTTTACATTCCGCGTTGCCGAGGCAAATTCACGGTTTCGGTCATAATATAAACTGTCGCCTTCAATGAGTCTGTCATCATATTTTATGTAAGACCTTCGAAGAAAATGCGCCAGATTTTTTTTGGTATCATAAAACCCTTTTTCGGTATAAATATAATTGGCTTTACTGGTTATTGTCGATGGTCCAAAAAGGTACGAATGCCCGGAATTACTATAATAATCCAAGTGATTTGACTTGATAACGTATTTTGGATTCGTGATGGTAACCGCAGTCAGGAATTGGAATTTTTTTTCGGCAACAAAGTATTTTCCAGACTTGCTTTTCAGCGTATTTTCTCTATTGGTAATCGTCCCATTCGAGTTGTAATAGACTTCTTGTGTGTTTCGGTTAAAGTTAATAGTATCCGTAACCATAGTTGATTCCGGCGAACGCATAACGGCATCTCCAGTAGCAAAAGCTTGTTTCATATTGCCATTGTATTCGGCATATTTGCTGTTGAGGTATAAAGTATCACCTTGAACTAATTGCACGTTTCCAAAGGCTTTTATGTAGTTTTCCTTTTGGAAGTAATAGGCTTTGTTGCAGGTCATAATTACACCGTCGTGGTTGACACGCACATTTCCGGTAAGCAATACGGCATCTGGAGCTTCCACTTGGTTTACATCGAAATAATCAGAATGTTCTACAAGGATTTTTTTTGGAGCCTGTGCCAAAAGGTTTTGGAAACTTAGAACTACCAAACAACAACTTATGAAAAATAGTGATTTCTTCAATGGATATATTTTTTGCCAAATTTAAGAAAAAGGAAACAACCTGAATCCATATTATGATTTATTTATAACTGTCCGAAAATGATGAATGTATCCTTCGATTTCGATTCTAAACTTATCAACAAAAAGGAATAGTATTTCGTTGTAGTTTCAATTCTAGCGAATATCCCCAGATAAATTATGAATAATTCTCAAATTGATAGCAAAAAAATATTAAATTTAGAAGTTGATAATTCATTTGGATTGGATTTCATAATTAGCAATAAAAATCAGGAAAAATAATTTACTATGATAAAAAAAATAACTATTGTTGCAGGAATAAGCACAATACTTTTGGCGACAGCCTGTAAAACTTCAGCAACAAAAATGAACGCA
Organism: Flavobacterium psychrophilum; assembly: GCA_945874225.1. Taxonomy (GTDB): domain Bacteria; phylum Bacteroidota; class Bacteroidia; order Flavobacteriales; family Flavobacteriaceae; genus Flavobacterium; species Flavobacterium psychrophilum_M. The sequence goes on along the minus strand of CAMCFT010000004.1, from coordinate 23,481 downwards.
GATAAGAAAGAAATTGGATCAGAAAAGAAAATAGTTGTCTATCAGGTTTTTACCCGATTATTTGGCAACAAAAACACGACTAATAAACCTTGGGGAACCATCGAAGAAAATGGAGTAGGGAAGTTCAATGATTTTACGGACAAAGCCATGAAAGAAATTAAGGATTTGGGTGTTACTTATGTTTGGTATACCGGAGTTCCGCATCACGCTTTGGTTCGTGATTATACCACTATTGGAGTTTCAAACGATGATCCAGAAGTGGTTAAAGGTCGTGCAGGTTCGCCTTATGCCGTGAAAGATTATTATAATGTAAATCCGGATTTAGCAGTCAATCCAGCTAGTCGTTTGCAAGAATTTGAAGCCTTGATTGCCAGAACTCACAAAGCGGGATTGAGGGTCATTATAGATATTGTTCCCAATCACATTGCTCGAAAATATGAAGGAAGAAGTAATCCTGAAGGTGTTCGTGATTTTGGTGCCGATGATGATGTTTCGGTGGAATACAAACGCGATAATAACTTCTATTATATTCCAAATACCCGTTTTGAAATTCCAGATACCAACAAACCTTTAAATGGTGAAAGCAATCCGCTGATTGATGGAAAATTTGACGAAAATCCAGCAAAATGGACTGGTAACGGTTCTCGATTAGCAAAGCCAGACAAGAACGATTGGTACGAAACCGTGAAAGTAAATTATGGAATTCGTCCTGATGGTTCGAAAGATTTTCCAGAACTTCCAGCAGGTTATGATACGAAATCCTATCAAGAGCATTTCGATTTTTGGAAAGATAAAAGCGTGCCAAGTTCTTGGATTAAATTCCGTGATATTGCCTTGTATTGGACTACCAAAGGCGTGGATGGTTTTCGTTATGATATGGCCGAAATGGTACCTTATGAATTTTGGAGTTATATGAATTCAGCGATAAAAGTTAAAAATCCAGACGCTTTCTTGATGGCTGAAGTGTATAATCCAAATGAATATCGAAATTACATTCGTCTTGGAAAAATGGATTATTTGTATGACAAAGTCGAAACATATGACCATCTGAAAGCCGTAATTCAAGGAAAAACCTGGCCTGACGGACTTTCGGATATACAACATCGAATGGCTGATATCGAACATCATATGCTTAAATTTTTAGATAATCATGATGAACAACGTTTGGCAAGTCCTGAATTTGCTGGAACGCCAGAAAAAGGAAAGCCACTAATGGTGGTTTCGGCAACTATAAGCACTGCGCCTACAATGATTTATTTTGGTCAGGAAGTGGGAGAAGCAGGAAATGAAAACGCTGGTTTTGGGACTCATTCTCGAACTTCTATTTTTGATTATATTGGTGTACCCAATCATCAAAGATGGATGAATGGAGGGAAATTTGATGGCGGCCAACTTTCGCAAGACGAAAAAGACTTGCGTGATTTCTATAAAAGATTGTTGAATTTTTCTATTAACAGTTCTGCTTTGATGGGGAATTTTCAAGAAATACAAACTGCCAACCGAAACATTACACCCGGTTATGACATAGCGATTTATGCTTATACTCGTTGGTCAGATTCTCAAAAATTGATTATTGTGACTAATTTTTATTCGTTGGCTTCCAGTAATTTTGACCTAAGGATTCCTACTGATATTATCCAAAAATGGAAGTTGAAAGATGGAACTTATACCATCACCGATCAATTGTACCATATGAAAACTGCACAATTGCGAGTAGAAAATGGAGAGGGAAAAGCACAAATAGGTATTGGCCCTTCGGAATCGTTTATTTTTCAGTTGTAGATTATTCAACCCTGTCAGAGTTCAAATCCCTGACAGGGTTGTTTTGTTTGTCCGAGCGTGACGCTTGCACTAGCCTTAAGATTTGCTAAGTTTTGATTATAGCCTTTATATGATTTTTACCTAAAAATATATAAAGGATATTTAAATTTTTGTTTTTAATGTTATAAATGCAGTTGGCATCCACCAAAGATTTACTCCAAATGCAACAGAAATTATTTCATAACCTTCATCTGTTTTTTCTTTTAGTATTTTTTCTACGTCTCTTGTTAATTTATCAGTTGACCACATCGCAGATATTTTAATAATTCTAAATTTTGTCATTTTCTTTTGTTATTTAATATTTATTCATGTCGGTGTTGCCTTGTACAGAACTCTTTTTTTTTGCTAACATCTTTCAATAAAATCAAACTAACTACTTCCTCAAAGCTTCCTCATAATTCTCTCCTACTTTTTTCCAATTAATCACATTGAAAAAAGCATCGACATAATTTTTTCTTTTGTATTGGTAATCTAAGTAGTAAGCGTGTTCCCAAAGGTCTAAAGCCAGAATTGGTTTTCCAGGAATAAGGGTATTTCGCATTAGAGGATTGTCTTGATTTTGAGTGCTTGTAACTTGAAGATTTCCTGAGCGATCCACGATTAACCAAACCCAACCCGAACCAAATTGTTTTGTAGCTTCGTCTTTGAATGCAGTTGCAAAATTTTCAAAAGAGCCAAATTTTTTGGTGATGGCAGTTGCCAAAGTATCTTGTGGTTGTCCTCCTGCTTTTGGTGCTAAACATTTAAAATACAAGGAATGATTATAAAATCCACCGGCATTATTTTTGATTTCGGCAACGTTAGGGTCTAATTTTGAAAGAACTTCTTCGATAGTGAGATTCTCTAATGCTGTTCCCGCTATTGCTTTGTTCAGGTTGTTAGTATACGTCAGATAATGTTTAGAATAATGGTTTTCCATTGTTGAGGGCGCGATATTAGGAGCCAAAGCATCATAAGAATACGGTAATTTCTCTAGTTGAAAGGAGCCTTCATTGGCTTTAACATCATCAGGAACTCCCATTATTGCTGTTCTCTGTTCAACTTCTGGCAACGGCACATCAACGACTTCGGTGTATTTTTTGTTGTTACAGGAAAGTAATAGTGAAAGTAGCAGTAAATTTGATAGAAGTAAACTTATCTTTTTCATACGAAGTTTATATTTGTTTTTTAAAGGAATATGGAATTACTTCGCCTATTCGCAAAAGCTCGGGTCGCATTTTAATATTTGTTTTTTACTTTGAGTTTTGCTTATGCTCATTTCATAATCAGAACTATTTTTCCAATAAGGAATTTATAATTTCTATGTATTGTTCTTTTGCCTCTTCAATTGATAAATGACTTATTTGAATCCAGGCATTGGTTTTGAAAGCATTTCTTAAATCATAACTTTCCGAATGATTGTAGCTTAAAGTCCCGAAGGTAGCCTGTTTGTAAAGCGCATAAAGTCTTAATTGGACATCTTGAGGTAATGATGCCTGAGTCATATTTGAAGCAATTTCAACCGCTTCAAGAAATCGAGTATTTAAGTCTTTGTTACTCATTCAGATTTTGTTGCAATAACAGTTTTGCCACCAATGGCTTTTTGGTTTAGGATTACATTAATTGGTGTTCCCAAAGGTAAAAATATATCAACTCTGGAACCAAATTTAATGAAACCAGCATCGTCACCTTGTCTAACCTGTTCTCCTTCTTTGGCATAATTGACAATTCTTCGTGCCAAAGCGCCAGCAATTTGACGATACAAAACTTCACCAAAAGTTTTATTTTCGATTACAATAGTTGTTCTTTCGTTTTCCTCACTTGCTTTTGGATGCCAAGCTACCAAGAATTTTCCAGGATGATATTTGCTGAATTTAACAAGGCCACTAAGTGCATAACGAGTTACGTGAACATTTAATGGCGACATAAATATGGAAACCTGAATGCGTTTTTCTTTAAAATATTCACCTTCATATACTTCTTCAATTACAACCACTTTTCCGTCTACTGGAGCCAAAATTTGGTTTTCATTGAGAATAAAGTTGCGTTTTGGGTTTCTGAAAAATTGCAAAATGATAATCAATAACACAAAGATTGCTATTTGAATTGATTTTTGAATCCAATAGACATCAATGAATTTATCTGACAACAAAAGCATTACAGCAGTAAAAACAGTAGCTATTAAAATTGATTGAGCGCCTTCTTTATGAAACATAGTTTAGAATTTGGTAAAATAAAAATATAATTGGTGCTACAAATATAACACTATCTAGTCGATCTAGGATGCCTCCGTGGCCAGGCATAATTTTTCCGCTGTCTTTTACACCCGCAATACGTTTAAATTTTGACTCGATTAAATCTCCAATAGTTCCAAAAATCCCAACAATTAATGCGATTGAAATCCAAATCATTATGGATCTTGCACTAAATTGTGGGCTTGCTTTTATATAATATTTTGAAATTAAATAACCAGCCAAAATTGAAAAAATAATTCCTCCAATGAATCCTTCAATTGTTTTTTTTGGCGAAATTTTTTCAAATAATTTGTTTTTACCAATAGATTTTCCAACAATAAAAGCAAAGGTGTCATTTGTCCAGATGATGATAAATAATCCAATTATAATTTTAGGATTATAGTCTTTTACTCCGAAAGATATTTTTGTGATAAATATAAACGGAAGAATAATATACCCTAATAAGTATAAATATTTTGATGAAATACTTGTGTTTTGAATTTTATCATAAAATAAAAATAACACACACTTAATAGAAACTACAAGGGATATTACTAATAATATGAGATCTAACTGTTTTGTGTTTATTGAAAAATCAAATTCAGTGTTAAATATTTTATTTATTGTATCCGTAGTAATCTTATTATAACAACTAAATAAAGTTACAGATGTATAAATTAATATGCCGAAAATAATTGAAGGTATTTTGTTGATTTGAATTAAATTGCAAAATTCAAAGATTGCAATTATTAAAAATATTCCAAACAATATAAAAAAACTTTCAGACGAATACAGTATTGAAGCTAGTAATAGAATTATATATATAGCACCAGATATTGATCTCTTAAATGTTTCATTCATCCTATTGGTCTTCTAAAAGCAATAAATATAAGTTCTTAGCAGTGCTTCCATATTGAGTAAAATCTTCCTCTTCTACTTTTTCGAAATATTTTATTGTTGTGATATTTGTAGGATAATCTGTGACATACTTATTTTTTATAACGCTTAATCCGTCACTTTTTGATCCAATAATTTGGCTAGTGGAAGCTAAAACAATGATGTTGGTTGGAAGTTCGTTTGGTTTATGTTGCTTAATTTGTTTTGATGAAAACAATATAGAACCTTCTTCGGCAATTAGGTTTTCACAGTTAGCCAGAAGAAAGGAAGGGTGTTTTGGTTTTTGATGCGTGATTTTATTTTCATCAAGCATGTGTAAAAGCTCAGGGTCATAGCATAAAGCTTCGCTTTCGAACCAGTCATTTTCTTCTAAGATGTTTTCAAAATGATCTTTTACTTCGGTTTCATTTTCACAGTATAAAAATTTACCGCCATTTTTCTTGAAATTATAGATGAACTGCTCTTCTAGAGGTGCATCATTATCTGGAGAGAACTTGCTAAATTCGTTATCTTTTTCCCCCTCAGAATCTGGGTTGTTTGAACCAAAAATTTTTCTAAAAAGACTCATATTTTTCTAAACTGCTTAATGTATTTATATGAAAACGTCCAAAGATAAAAAAATCTTAATTCAAAAGTCACTTTTGAATTAAGATTTTAAAATAATATATGTTTTCTCTTATTAAGAGACTACTTCTTCAAGATTGGAGTCAAATGTTCTCTTTCCGAAAATGGCTTCCAAGTCATCTTTAAAAATCACTTCTTTTTCAATAAGAATGTCAGCAAGCTGATTTAATTTATCTTTATTGTCTTCCAATATTTTGATAGCTCTTTCGTATTGGCTTTCGATTAATAAAGAAATTTCTTTATCAATTGTCTTGGCAGTTTCCTCAGAATAAGGTTTAGAAAAACTGTATTCACTTTGCCCAGTTGAATCATAATAAGTAACATTTCCTATTTTTTCATTCAACCCATAAATGGTTACCATTGCACGAGCTTGTCTGGTTACTTTTTCTAAATCACTTAAAGCACCAGTAGAAATTCTGTCGAAAGTTACTTTCTCAGCAGCTCTTCCTCCCATTGTGGCACACATTTCGTCGAGCATTTGGTCCGTACGAACAATAAGGCGTTCTTCAGGTAAATACCAAGCAGCTCCAAGGCTTTGCCCTCTAGGAACAATCGTTACTTTTATTAATGGCGCTGCGTGTTCCAGCATCCAACTTACAGTTGCGTGACCTGCTTCGTGAATAGCGATTGCTTTCTTTTCGTCAGGAGTTACAATTTTATTTTTCTTTTCAAGTCCACCAACAATTCTGTCTACAGCATCAAGAAAATCTTGTTTGTCAACAGCGGTTTTGTTATTTCTTGCTGCAATTAATGCGGCTTCGTTACATACATTGGCAATATCAGCTCCAGAAAAACCAGGAGTTTGTTTTGCTAAAAAGTCGGTATCTAGGCCTTCAATTTTTTTCAAAGGAGCAAGGTGAACTTTGAAAATTTCAGCACGTTCACGAATGTCCGGTAAGTCAACAAAAATTTGTCTGTCAAAACGACCTGCACGCATCAAAGCTTTATCAAGAACGTCAGCTCTATTTGTTGCGGCCAAAACAATTACATTCGAATTGGTTCCAAAACCATCCATTTCAGTCAGTAATTGATTTAAAGTGTTTTCACGTTCGTCATTTCCGCCCGACATATTGTTTTTTCCTCTCGCTCTACCCACAGCATCAATTTCATCAATAAAGATGATTGCCGGAGCTTTTTCTTTGGCTTGTTTAAACAAATCACGCACTCTTGAGGCACCAACTCCAACAAACATTTCCACAAAATCAGAACCTGATAAAGAGAAAAATGGAACTTGAGCTTCGCCTGCAACAGCTTTTGCCAATAGCGTTTTTCCAGTTCCCGGAGGACCAACGAGCAGTGCTCCTTTTGGGATTTTACCACCCAGATTGGTATATTTTTCGGGATTCTTCAGGAATTCCACGATTTCTTGTATTTCTTCTTTTGCACCCTCTAAACCCGCAACATCTTTAAAAGAAGTTTTAATATCTGTTTTTTCGTCGAATAACTTTGCTTTTGATTTTCCAATATTGAAAATTTGGCCTCCGCCACCACCTCCGCCACCAGACATTCTTCTCATTATGAAGATCCAAACTCCAATGATAATAATTATAGGCAATAGGCTTATAAAAATATCGGTCCAATTATTTTTTGGCAAGAAATTAAAATCTTTTAATTTTCCTTCGGCAACCGCTTTCTCTAATTTAGTTTGAAAAAGTTGATCGTTACCAATGATGAAAGTATAATGAGGTCCTTTGTTTGGACGATCTAAAATATCTTTTGCTACTTTTTTATTAGCTGACTCTTTCAATGCAGCAGCAGTAAGATACACTTCGGCTTCTGCTTTATTGTATACAATTACTTTCTCAATTTGCCCTTTTTCCAAATAGGTATTAAAATTTGAAGAGGTTAATTGCGCAGGTTCTTGAAAACTTGAACCGCCCGTAAAAAAGCTTATGGTTAAGAAAACCAACAATATAGCTGTGTAAATCAGCCAAGGACTTACTTTGAATTTATTCGAATTTGGATTATTATCTTTTGCCATTAGAGGTATATTTCTTTAGTATTTATTCTCGATTTTGGTAATTTTAGCATCACCCCAAAGACTTTCGATGTTATAATATTCTCGAATGTGTTTTTGGAAAACGTGAACCACAATGTTAACATAGTCCATAAGAACCCATTCTGCATTATCAGATCCTTCTACATGCCAAGGTTTGTCTTTCAATTCTTTTGAAACTGTTTTTTGAATGGAGTTAACAATAGCGTTAACTTGTGTGTTTGAATTTCCGTTACAGATAACAAAATAGTCACAAACGGCGGTGTCTATTTCTCTTAAATCCAGAATATCGATGTCATTTCCTTTTACTTCTTCTATTCCCTTGATGATGTTTGCTAGTAGAACATCATTATTTATAATCTTTTTAGCCATGAATTATTTTTAAATAAGTTTGTAAAGTTACCATTTTTTGTGATTATTTTTGAACCTTAACATAATATTAAATTCTGTTCCACAAATAACTTCTCATGAAACTAATCAAACTCGATGCCATAGATTCCACAAACGAATTCCTAAAAGGATTATCGAGCAATCAGATACTGGAAAACTTCACTGTTGTTACTACCGAAAGTCAAACAAAAGGCAAGGGACAAATGGGTTCTGTGTGGGATTCTGAGCCAAGTAAAAACTTAATAATGAGTGTTTTGGTTAAAGGTTTTACAACAAATATTAATCAGATTTTTGATATCAATATCGCGGTGTCTGTCTCAATAATTCAAGTGTTAGAAAGGTTGAACATTCCTGAATTAAGTATTAAATGGCCTAACGACATTATGTCATATAACAAAAAGATAGGCGGAATACTTATTGAAAACAGCATTAAAATCGATGGAAGTATTAATTCTATTGCAGGTTTGGGTTTGAACGTCAATCAAAAGAATTTTGAAAATTTACCCAAAGCATCTTCATTAGCCCTAATTTGCAACACCACTTTTGATAAAGAAGAAATTCTTATGAAGATTGTCGAAATGTTGGAACAAAATATACGGTCTTGGAATCAAAACTCAGATTCATTGTGGGCTGAATATACCAATAAACTTTTCAAGATTGGAATTCCTATGCCATTCGAAGACCAAAATAAGCAAAATTTTATGGGAATTATTCAAGGCATTTCGCCAATTGGAAAACTCAAAATTCTTCTGGAAGATGATTCAATTTCTGAATTTGATATTAAGGAAATTCAGATGTTATATTAATAGTAAAAAACACTATTATTTGTCATTTCGACGCAGGAGAAGTCGCATTTGTTGCTCGTTATGAGATTTCTCCTGCGTCGAAATGACAAATTTAGATGAATATAATATTAAAGTTTCGACATATTTCCAGCCAAAGTTTCGATAAATTTTGATATTGGTCCTTTTATCATCATACCCATCATCGCATTAAATTCGCCTTCAAAAAGTAACTGTACATTAGACGAATTATCAGAAACCGAATTAATATCAGCAACCAAAGTAAAAGGTAATTTATCGCTTGCAGCTCCGAGAACAACTTTATTTGGCGCTATTTTCTCTTTCATTTTCAGTTTTATTTCCGGCATTCCTTTCAAACCAAAAATAAAAGCATCGTCACCGATAACTTCAAATTTTGCAATATTTTCGGGCATTAATTTCTCAAAATTTCGTACATCGCTTAATAAATCAAATAATTCTTGTGCTGATTTTTCGACAGTAACTGTGGGGCTTTCTAAGTTCATTTTTTTGTCATTGCGAGGAACGAAGCAATCTAATCCTCAATTTGTTATTTGTTTTTTCTGTATTTTAAACTTGTACACTCCAAGTTGATGGACTCGAATTCCATTCTCTTAGTGTTTGTTCTTCATCTTCGGTTATATACCTTTTGGCAACAGCCAAGTCTAATAAATTTTGATAATTGCTCAAAGTAAATAAGTCAACATTGGCATTTTTAAAGTTTTCTGTGGCAACATCAAAACCATAAGTAAAGATTGCAGCCATACCTTTTACGTTTGCTCCAGCAGCGCGCAAGGCTTCCACAGCAAGCAAACTACTGTTTCCGGTACTTATCAAATCTTCAACAATTACCACATTTTGGCCTTTTTGAAGAAAACCTTCGACTTGGTTTTGTCTTCCGTGTTTTTTAGGTTCCGGGCGAACATAAACAAACGGTAATCCTAGACTTTCGGCAACTAAAATTCCAATTCCAATCGCTCCAGTGGCCACACCGGCAATAACATCTGGCTTTCCAAATTGCTTTTCGATATGTTTAGAAAATTCATCCCGAACATAATTTCTTATGAGTGGAAACGAAAGAATTAATCGGTTATCACAATAGATTGGTGATTGCCATCCTGAAGCCCATGTAAAAGGATTTCTTGGATTCAATTTAATTGCATTTATTTGCAAAAGCAATTCGGCAGTTTTCTCGGCAGTATCTTTATTAAATATCATAATACAAATGTATAAAGTTTTTGTGAACGACAAACCACTTTTTTTGACAAATGAAATCTCCAAGGAGACTAATTTTCAACTGTTCTTATTAGAAAGTGTTGATATAGTTCAACTTATCGTCAAAATTTTTCAAAATAAAGTTCAAAAAGCTTATCTCTATCATCCAGATGAGAAAGAGATTATGAAAACTTTGAAATCTAAAATTCCTGTTTCTAAAGCTGGCGGAGGTTTAGTTTACAACAAAAAAGGCGAGGTTTTATTTATTTTCAGAGGTGGAAAATGGGATTTGCCGAAGGGCGGAACAGAAAAAGGGGAAGAAATTCAAGATACCGCAATGCGCGAAGTTGAGGAAGAAACAGGCGTAAATAAATTGAAGATTACCAAAAAACTTCAAAAAACCTACCATGTTTTCAGACGAAATGGTTGTTACAGATTAAAAATTACACATTGGTTTGAAATGACTTCTGATTATGAAGGAATTCCTGTGGGACAAATTGAAGAAGGAATAGAAAAAGCAGTTTGGCTTAATCCTAATGAAATGCGAGGCGCTTTGAAAAATTCTTATGAAAATATAAAATTATTGTTCGAAGAAGAGAATACTAATTCTCAGTAATCAGATTGCAGAACGCAGTTTTCAGAATTGTGTAGAGAGTTTTAGTTTATTCCAATTGGTGTTTGGTTTTTGGGCTGAAATCTGCCAACTGCCAACTGCCAACTTTTTTACTACCTTTGCAAAATGAATAAAAAGCACCATTCCAATAATTTACTACTCAATTTAGGCATCGAAAACCTAAACGAAATGCAGGTTGCGGCCCAAGAAACCATTTTGAGCGACAACAATGTTTTACTGCTTTCGCCAACAGGTTCCGGGAAAACACTCGCTTTCTTGTTGCCTATTTTCGAAATGTTGAAACCTGAAATTCTTTCTGTGCAATGTTTGATTCTAGTTCCATCGCGTGAATTAGGTTTGCAAATTGAGCAGGTTTGGAAAAAAATGGGAACCGATTACAAAGTAAATGTTTGCTACGGCGGACATTCCATTGATACCGAAATTAAAAACTTAAGTAATCCTCCAGCAGTTTTAATTGGAACTCCAGGTAGAATTGCAGATCATATTGACCGAGGTACTTTTCGTTTGGACAAAATTGAAACCTTGATTCTTGACGAATTTGATAAGTCTTTGCAGTTGGGTTTTCACGAGCAAATGTCATTTATCATTGGAAAATTATCTAAACTGAACAAACGCGTTTTGGTTTCGGCAACTTCTGATATTGAAATTCCAAAATATACGAGAGTTGTAAATCCAACGATTTTGGATTTTATTCCAAGTGAAGAAGAAGCAACTAATCTTGCAATGAAAATGGTCGTTTCGAAAGAAAAAGACAAAATTGGCAGTTTGTTCAACTTGATTTGCTCTTTAAAATCACAATCGGCATTGGTGTTTTGCAACCATCGAGATGCTGCAGAACGCATCAGTGATACTTTGAACGAAAAAGGGATTTATTCTACGTATTATCACGGCGGAATGGATCAGGACGAACGCGAACGTGCTTTAATCCAGTTCAGAAACGGAAGTGTGAGCTATTTAATTACAACGGATTTGGCTGCGCGTGGGCTCGATATTCCCGAAATGAAACACGTAATTCATTACCATTTGCCATCAAAAGAAGATGAATTCACGCATAGAAACGGAAGAACGGCTAGAATGTTAGCTTCCGGAACAGCTTATATAATCGCACACGACAGCGAAAAAAAGCTAGATTATATAGATTATGGAATGCCTGTTTTGAAAGTGGAAAACAGCACAACTTTGCCAAAACCGCCCGAATTTCAAACCATTTATATCAGCGGTGGAAAGAAAAATAAATTGAATAAAATTGATGTTGTGGGTTTCTTTTCTCAAAAAGGAAAATTGGAAAAAGGCGACTTGGGATTAATCGAAGTAAAGGATTTTATTTCGTTTGCCGCAGTAAAATTCAATAAGGTAAAAGACTTACTTCATAATATCAAGGACGAAAAAATGAAAGGAAAGAAGTTCAAAATCGAAGTTGCTAGAAAGGTGATTAAGAAGGAAGAGGAGTAGATTTCAGATTTCAGATTTCAGATTTCAGATTTCAGATTTCAGATTAAGAATGTTAAACATCTACATAAAAAAAAACGTCTTGATTTCTCAGGACGTTTTCGTTTTTTTCTAACTGCTAACTGCTTTTTTTAATCAATTAATCTATTTTTAATATCCATTTTTTCGTGTAAAACTCTTACTACTTCAATTTCGTTGTGTTTTGTCTTTCTGAAAAACACTAAATGAGATTTTACTTTTGAATAGCAATAATCTTTTCTGATATGTCCAAAATCTTTTGCTGTTTCAAAATTCTCTGCAATAAACTCTATTTCATCTAAAATCATGTTGTAATAACGATTTGCCTGTTCTGCCGACCAATTTTCAGCAGTATAAATCCAAATATTGTTTATATCATCTAAAGCCTTTTGACTAATAATATATTTTGACATTATTTCATAAAGTTGGTATTAAGTTGTTCTAGATTTTTTGTTCGATCAAAATTTCTAATCTTAATACTTTTTTCTCCTATTTTAAGTTCATTGATTAAAGATTTTTTTTGATTTTCTTCTTGTTCAAAAAATCTCAAAGCTGTTCTAACAACTTCACTTACTGAACTATATTTTCCAGAAGCGATTTGTTCATTGATGAAATTTTCAAAATAATCGCCAATTAAAATAGATGTGTTACGTGCCATATTATATATTTTTAACAAATATACCAATTTATGGTATTGCTAAAACAAATATTTTATTTTATTTTAGTTATTTTTTCCAAAAATTACTCATAACGGATTGAAAATTGGCGAGGTTGTGGAGAAGTTGATTTCAGATTAAAAAGGTTAAACATCCCTATAAAAAACGAAAACGTCCTGATTTCTCAGGACGTTTTCGTTTTTTATCTAACTTAAAATATACTTTGGTCTGTAGTTTTTTTATTGTTTTGTTCCATTCCAAGTACCTTGCATCCCAGCTCCATTAAAAATCCAAGTTCCATTACACAAAGTATTTTGAAAATTTCCAACAAAATTTATGTTAATATTATATGTGGTATTTTTCATTGTTGCGACTAAATTTCCGCTTTCATTAACTTGACCTAACAAAGTGAAATTATGGTCTGAAGTTGTTGAATTAGGAATAACATTTCCAGTAAAATTTCCACTAGAAGAAATATTTCCACTCCAAGTTCCAACAATATCTCCATTCAAATTTCCGCTCCAATTTCCTTTATATGAATTTATGTTGTCATCACTTTTTGAACAAGATATTGAAATAATATTAATAGATATAATTAGAGCAATTAATAATATTTTTTTCATTTCTAATTTCTTTTCTTAAGTTGTTGAATTCTTTTTTTGTGACAAAATTACTTCAAACTATACTTTCTTCACGTATTGCGTAATAATTACAATCGTTTGGCCATCAACTCTACCTTCAATATATTCGGCATTTTCGTGGTCTAGTCTAATGTTACGAACCGCAGTTCCTTGTTTTGCCACCATACTCGAACCTTTTACTTTCAAATCTTTTATCAAGACAACTGAGTCGCCAGTAGCAAGAATTACCCCGTTTACATCACGATGGATTACTTTGTTTTCGTCTTCTTCGCCTTCGCCAGTGGCTTGAGCCCAAGCTAAAGTATCTTCATCTAAATACATCATATCCAGCAATTCTTTTGGCCAACCAGCTGCACGCATTCTGCTCAACATTCTCCAGGCGACTACTTGCACAGCAGTATGTTCGCTCCACATACTATCATTTAAGCATCTCCAATGGTTTAAATCTACATTTGCCGGATTTTCAATTTGGTCAATACAAGTACTGCAAGCCAAAATGTTTTCGTCCAATCCGCCTTTTTTTGTTGGTAAAACGGTATATACTTTTAGGTTTTCGGTTGCTGCGCAAAGTTCACATTGAGATCCGCTACGTTTATTTAATGTTCTTTCCATTTCTATATATTGTAAATTTTTTGCGAAAGTAATGCTAAATAAAGCCTTTTTCCAAATTTATAAGGAATACTATTTTTTTACACGTACGGAATCTGGAACTAGCAATTCATATTCACCGCCGTTGCGAAGCACGTCTCTCACGATGCTGGAACTGATAAAAGATGTTTTTGCAGCTGTCAATAAAAATACGGTTTCAATTTTCGATAATCGTCTGTTGGTGTGCGCAATTGCTTTTTCGAATTCAAAATCTGCTGGATTTCGAAGTCCACGCAAGATAAAATTAGCTTTGATTTTATGACACAAATCAATGGTTAATCCTTCATAAACAATAATGGAGACCTTTGGTTCGTTCTTGAAAGTTTCTTCGACAAAACGTTTTCTTTCTTCAAGTGAAAACATATATTTTTTATCAGCATTGATACCAATGGCAATTACAATTTCGTCAAATAATGGAATTCCTCTTCTTATAATATCTTCGTGACCTAAAGTAATTGGATCAAACGATCCTGGAAATATAGCTTTTCTCATTTTTTTAGTTTAATTTTTTTAATAATTAGTTATTCAGCAAAAGCCAATTCAATAGCATTACTAAATAAATCCTCCAATGAAATTCCTGCTGCTTTGGCTTGTTGCGGAATCAAACTTTCGGTGGTGAGGCCAGGAATGGTGTTCATTTCGAGCATATAAGGTTCGCCGTCCACAAAGATGAATTCGCTTCTGGAAAAGCCTTTCATTTTCAAGACTTCATAAGCGCGTTTTGCTACTTCGCTTACTCTTTTTGTCATTTCGTCTGAGATTCTGGCTGGCGTAATTTCCTGTGATTTTCCCTGGTATTTGGCTTCATAATCGAAGAAATCATTTTCTGAAACTATTTCTGTGATGGGCAAAACGATTACTTTACCTTTATAATTGATGACTCCAACAGAAACTTCTGTTCCGTCAAGGAAGCTTTCGATGATGATTTCGTTGTCTTCTTTATAAGCGACTTCGATGGCGATTGGTAATTCGTTGGCTGTTTTTACTTTGGAAATTCCAAAACTGGAACCCGATTTATTTGGTTTTACAAAACAAGGCAAACCAACAGCTTTTACAATTTCGGCAGTATCGATATGGTCTCCTTTGTTTAAATAATAAGAAGTAGCAGTTTTGATTCCGTAAGGTTTTAATACTGATAGTAAATCACGTTTGTTAAAAGTCAATGCGGATTGATAATAATCGCAAGAAGTTTGCGGCATTCCAATCAATTCAAAATAGGCTTGCATTAAACCGTCTTCGCCCGGGGTTCCGTGAATGGCATTGAAAACACAGTCGAAAGTGATTTTAGTTCCATTTACTGTAGTTGAAAAATCATTTTTATCGATAGGGAATTCTGCGTCTTTGTCATCGACATAAACCCATTTTTCTTTGAAAATATGGATGCGAAATCCGTTGAATTTTGTTTTGTCAAGATATTGATAGACGACGTTTCCGCTGATTAAGGAGATTTTATATTCGCTTGAATATCCGCCCATAATGATGGCAATGTTTTTCATATTTTTTTGTTTGATTATTGTACTATTCTAATATGGAAAAACCACCCCGCCTTTTAGGCACCCCTCAAAAGGGGAATATTTATGACTTCCCCTCCTTTGGAGGGGTGCCCAACGGGTGGGGTGGTTATTATGTAATTAATGATAAATTTCCTTTTGAATTCGAATGCCCTAGCCCTGATAGCAGTGAAAATCCTTTTGTGCCGGTGTTCGGCACGAAAGATTGCAACGGATAGCAGGAAAAAGCTCCCTCCTTCGACTGCGCTCAGGATGACACAAATTATCATTAAACAAAATTAGAATTTTTTTTCGAACGAAATAGCTTTATCTTTGCGACTTATAAAAATAAATTTATGGGTTTAAGAAAATATCTTAGCAGTCGCGTATTTTTAGGACAAGCATTAGCTGCTCTTGTCCTACTTGCCGTTTTGAGTTATTTGTTTATGCATTGGTTGACTTTTACCACGGATCACGGTCACGAAATCACGGTGCCTAATTTAGCCAAGTTGACTGAGGAGCAAGTAGAAGACAAACTAGACGAGTTGGATTTAGATTATGTCCTTTTGGATAGTGTGGATTATAATAGTGATTTTCCAAAGTTTACTGTGGTGGAGCAAGATCCTTTGCCTGGGGCCAAAGTAAAAGTGGGCAGAAAAGTATATATTAAAATAAATGCTTCGGGATTTTCATCCGTTCGAATTCCTGATTTAATTGATAAAACCTATCGCGAAGCAGTACCAACATTAAAAGCATTAGGGCTTGAGGAAGGAACCATAACTTATATTCCAAATCTTGGAAAAGATATGGTGCTCGAAATGCGTTTCAAAGGTAGAAACCTGAAAGTGGGTGACCGAGTTTTGAAAGCTTCCAAAATTGATTTGGTACTGGGCGACGGCAAAGAAAGTTATATAGAAGAAGTGGATACTACAGCCACGCCAACAGAAGCAATACCTACGAATGCACAATAATATTGACACTACCGAAGATTTAGAGGACGAATTATACGAACATTATAGATTTGATATTCCCAAAGGGCAATTGCTCCTGAGAATCGACAAGTACTTGATGAATATGATTCCGAATGCAACTCGAAATAAAATTCAGAATGCGGCAACTGCCGGCGATATTTATGTGAATGACCTTCCCGTAAAATCGAATTATAAAGTAAAACCTTTTGATGTGGTGCGCATTATGTTGTCGCATCCGCCGTTTGAAAATAGGGTAGACCCCGAAGATATTCCGCTTGACATTGTTTATGAGGACGACGCACTTTTACTGGTAAATAAACCACCTAATTTTGTGGTTCATCCCGGTCACGGTAATTATACAGGGACTTTGGTGAATGCTTTGGCGTTTCATTTTGAAAATTTGCCAATGAACAGCAGCGAACGTCCAGGATTAGTGCACCGAATTGATAAAGATACATCGGGACTTCTTGTCATTGCCAAAACCGAAGCCGCGATGACGCATCTCGCCAAGCAATTTGAAGCGAAAACTTCCGAAAGGGAATATATCGCCTTGGTTTGGGGAAATGTGGTTGCCGATGAAGGAACGATTGAAGGAAACATTGCACGACACGTAAAAGATCGTATGCAAATGGCGGTTTTTGCCGATCCTGAAATTGGTAAACCTGCCGTGACACATTATAAAGTTTTGGAACGTTTTGGTTACGTGACTTTAGTTTCTTGTGTTCTTGAAACGGGAAGAACACACCAGATTCGGGTTCATATGAAACATATAGGTCATCCTATTTTTAATGACGAGCGTTATGGCGGTCATTTGATTCTAAAAGGAACCACGTTTACGAAATACAAGCAATTTATAGATAATTGTTTCAAGGCTTTGCCAAGACAAGCTTTGCACGCCAAAACACTTGGTTTTGTGCATCCTACAACGGGAGAAATGATGCGTTTTGATACGGAATTGCCGCAGGATTTTCAGGATTGTATTGAGAAATGGAGAGGGTATTCGAAATCACATTTGGTTGAGGAGGAGGAGTAAAGATTGGGAAATTGGGACGCTGATGATGCGGATTTTGGTGAATAAAAACGGATTTATTAAGATAAATATAAAATGAAAAGCCCTGATTGGGGCTTTTTTTGTGGCTTGACTTTTAAAAGTGAAAGAGTTTAAAAACCTTTTTATGTTAACTGCAAATTCTGTTTTTCGATTGTTACATTAAAATTTATATCTGCTTTTAATGCTTTAAAAACTTTCAAAATGGTGTCAATTGTTGCGCTATTTGTGCTGCTTTCCAATTTAGAGATTTGTGCTTTTTTCACACCAACAAGTTCGCCCAATTGTTCTTGAGTTAGATTTCGTTCTTGTCTTGCTTTTTTAATCATCCGACCCAAAACATCCATACGAAGTTCGTATTCGTATTTTTCTCTTTCTTCAGTGCCAATGTTCCCAATATATTTGTCTTTCATTTCTGAAAGTGAAGTCGATTTTATTTCTGTTGATGCCATACCGTTATTTTTTAGGTTTATTTTCAAAATATTTAGCTCTTATTTTGCTTGCTCTTTCTATCTCGTTTGAAGGAACTTTATCTACTTTTTTTACGAATCCGTGAGTTGCGAAAACTAGCGTATTTTTATCATCGGTTTTGTCCCAAAATGCTAACAATCTAATTTGAAGTCCGCCGAATTTTGTTCTAAACTCCCAAATGTCATTCTGTAATTTTTTGAATAATTTTGGGTCGTTGGTTTGTTCGGCAATATCAATGTTATAGAAAACTTTGGAAATAGTTTTTCTGTCCAGTTTCGCTATAAACTTTTCGGCATCTTCTAAAAATCTTGTTTCGAAATATTTCAAACGTATAATTTTTTACAAAGATAGTAAAAGTTTCTAAATTTAGAAACTTTTACTATCTTTTTGATATTGTTTATTGGCGCGAGCGAGACGATCTCGCTATTTGGGGATGGCTTATTTTTCTGTAATATTTTGATTTATGCTAGTTGAAAATGAAAAAATTAATCCAGTTAATAATATCGCTGATGTTATGAAGATAATTTTTTTCATTGTTTGATTTGGTAAAATTGATTTTGTTTATTTTCATAAGCCGGACGCTTGTGTTATCCTATGATTTTTATTCTTTTTTGAGAGTATAAATCCACTTCAAAGTTAATTTAGATTTGGATATCTCAATTATTTTCATTGTATCTTTATTACTCCCAGCCCAATTTTTATATTCAAGTACAATTAAAGAATCAGAAATTTTTTTCCAAGTTCCAGTAACATTTTCATATTCAATAGGAGGTGTTCCACACCATCCAGAATTCTGTTGTTTTATGATTGTTCCGTTTTCTTTGAATTCAATTCCAGCTTTGTCTTTTTTAAATTTTCGGTTACTTTCATAAATAAATTTTCCTTTTTCATAATTTTTATAAACCCATTTTTGAATCAAAAAATCAAATTTCGTAGATTCATCTTTTTGAAAGGAAGCAAAAAATATGGCTAGTAGTAAAATAGATATGTATTTTAAAATCATCATTTTTTTTAAACGTGTTAAAATTTGTGTTGAAATCTGTAAAATATTATTCTTCCCAAATATAACAAAATAAACAAAGCGAAAATTTTCTTACAATTCCTTCTCGAAGCACACACTATTTTCCACTCCTTCATACTTGCCAAAATTTGGAATTATTTTGTAGCTGTTCTTTTTATAAAGGGCGATGGCTTCGGGTTGGTTTTTGCCTGTTTCTAAAACACATTTTTTAATTCCAAGTTCTTTGCACCAAGTTTCTAATGCTTTTAGAATCGTCGAGGCAATTCCTTGTCCGCGTTTGTGTAGTGGAACAAACATTCGTTTGACTTCCATTGTGTCTTTTGAATAGACTCTTAGCGCGCCACAACCAATGGGTTCGTATTGGTCGTAAGCTACAATGACATAGTTTAGGGTGTTGGTTTTATTCAAAGCGGCATAAAACAAATGCTCTTCGCCGTCGCGTTCCTGTAGTTCAAGATCTAACAGTTTTACCAATTCCTGAAAATTTGTATCGTCAGAAGTTGTTCTTTTGGTAATAATCATATTGGTTGATTTGGTATTTTTTTGGTTGATTAAAAAGCTGGTTTTTTGAGCATTTATCTTATTATTTCAATAATTAAATTATGGTAAAATGCTAAATTAATAGTTTTAAATATAGTAATAATATCTATTATTAAAATTTCAATCGATTTCGTTAATAAATAGGGTTGAATTTCATACACTTAATCTTGTTTTTTGGACATTAATTCACGACTTGGCACCTTTTTTTTATTACATTTACTGTCGCATTGAACGCAAAACATATTAAAATAAACTACAGTATAAAATATAATGAAAAGAGTATTAGTTGCCACAGGAGGTGGAGATTGTCCCGGACTAAACGCCGTAATTAGAGCAATCGTAAAAAGAGCATCACAAGAAAAAGAGTGGGAAGTCATAGGAAGCATTCAGTCATTTGACGGAATTCTACGCGAACCAACAGAAATAATGATACTGGATGAAAAAACAGTTGCAGGTATTCACGTTGACGGTGGAACCATCATTGGAACAACCAACAAAGGTGGACCATTTGCATGGCCAATAAAAAACCAAGACGGAACTTGGGGGGCTGTTGACCGATCTGATGAAATGATACGCAAATTGCAGTATCTGGGAGTTGATGCCGTTATTAGTATTGGAGGAGATGGATCTCAGAGAATTTCTCAGCAACTTTTTGAAAAAGGATTGAATATTATTGGTGTTCCAAAAACTATTGACAACGATTTATCCGCTACCGATTTTACTTTCGGATTTCAAACCGCGGTTCAAACTGCCACCGAAGCCGTAGATAAATTAGTCACAACAGCCGCAAGTCACAATCGTGTTTTAGTTCTTGAAGTAATGGGAAGAAATGCAGGTTGGATTGCTTTAAACGCTGCTATTGCTGGTGGAGCTGAAGTATGTTTAATTCCCGAAATTCCTTATGACATAGAGGTTGTTGCCAGAAAATTGCAAAGCAGGTACAACAGTAAAGGAAAAGGGAATGCTATCGTGGTAATCGCTGAAGGAGCAATGCCTAAAGGAGGAACTTTATTATCTGAAAAAAGCGATGAAATTGGTTATGAAAATTTACGTTTAGGTGGTGTAGCCCATAAATTGGTACATGATTTAAAATCAATAGGTTTTGAAGCAGATATGCGCGAAACAGTTTTAGGACATCTGCAAAGGGGTGGTATTCCAACAGCTTATGACAGGATTTTGGCGACCCAATTTGGTGTAAAAGCTTTTGAAATGGTTTTGGAAGGGAAATTTGGCCAAATGGCTGCTTACAGACATCCGGATATTATTTCGGTACCTTTTAAAGATGCTATTGATAATCCTAAATATGTTGACCCAGACTGCGATTTGGTAAAAACGGCTAAGGGAGTTGGAATTAATTTTGGAGACTAATTTTTATAAGTTCTAAAAGAGATTATGACTTTAATTAGTCTAAAAAAAAGACCGCAAATTCACAAATTTATAATCTTTGATTAATTTGTGAATTTGCGGTTTATTCTTTTAAATTTTTATAATCTAACTTAGATTATTTGGCACGATAATATGAACCCTGCACAATTTCCCTGCGTTCAATTTCTTTCTCCATATAGGTTTGAATGTTTGACTTATTCAAGCCCCAATTGGGTGCAATGAGCAAATCCCAATCCGATATTCCAAACAAACGCTGAATGACAATATCAGGCCGTAAAAGTGGGATTAATTCACAAAGCAAATCGGTGTATTCTTCTAAGCTGAAGAGTTTAAAGGGATTTTTCTTGTATTTAGCTCCCATAATTGAGCCTTCTACGATATGCAAATGATGGAATTTTACAAATTTAATCTGCGGAAAACGGTTAATTTCTTGGATATAACCTAGCATCATTTCTCGTGTTTCCCATGGGAATCCGAAAATCGTATGCACACATAAATCCAGTTTGCTGTCTTTTAACAATTCTACTGCAGCAACAAATTCGGCGTGGCTGCAACCCCGATTAATTTGGTTTAACGTTTCGTCATAAATCGATTCCATTCCCATTTCTAAATCAACATCAAATCGATCACAATAACTTTCGAGCAAGGCCACTTTTTCGGCATCAATGCAATCTGGTCGTGTGCCAACAGAAAACCCAACAACATCTTCGGTATTTATAGATAAAGCCTCGTCGTACATTGTTTTTAAATAATGAACAGGAGCATATGTATTGGTATTTGGCTGAAAATAAACAATATATTTATCGGCTTTGTAGAAGTTTTTGGCGCGTTCCATTCCATCCTTTAACTGCGCTTGCATCGTGACTGAAGTTCTGGAAATTTCCGGCGTGTACGAATCGACATTGCAGTAGGTACAACCACCGTAACCTTTGCTCCCATCTCTGTTTGGACAAGAAAAACCACCATCAACAATTACTTTGTAAACGCGTTGTCCGTTGTATTTTTTGCGCAAGTGTGCTCCGTAATTATTGTATCCTTTGGCTTCTGAATCGGGTGTTGTGCTCATTCTTCAAAAATACGAAATCCGATTTGCTATTATAGTTAAAATTTGTAAAAAACTCAGGGAAACGCGTTTAAAATTAAACGCCATTATTAAAAAGAAAAAAAAGAAAACAGCCACGAATTTCGCGAATTTAGCACGAATTTCTATTTCAATTTTTTAAAAAAAAATTAGTGAAAATTAGTGAAAATTAGTAAAATTCGTGGCGAAAATTTTTAAAAGCGTTTGCTCTGCTAAAAACTAAAATTTCTTACTTTTTAAAACTAATTTCGTCCAAACCAATAGTGTATTCTACTCTTTGATTGTCGTTGATGTCCCAGATTTCCATTTTTATTTGAGGAATTTTCTTTTTCCAGTCTATAGTCAACATTCCAAAATGATTGTCCATAATGGGTCCTTCGATGCGATTTTTATTGGGAGTTGCAAATAACCAAGTTGAGGAAAGCCCGCTAGCGGTAACGTCATAAATAGCATACAAATCAGGCGCTGAAAGTTTTGATATTTCAGCATAATGAACGTCACCGGTTAAGAATAAAACTCCGCTCGCTTTTGTCTTTTTGATTAAATCCAGAAATCTTTGTTTCTCTAAAGGGAAGTTTGGCCAGCCTTCATAGCCATTGTATTCAATAGCAAACTGCGAACCCGAACCTATAAGCCGTAAGTCAGCAGGTTTCATTAATTCTTCTTCCAGCCATTTCCACTGTTTTGCCCCTAAATAAGTGGAGTCTGGTTCTTGTTGAGGTGTGTAATCCATTTCGTAAAAATACCTTTTCTCATTAGCAACTTCACCATTATATTTTCTATAATCGTCTCTAAATGTCCTATTGTCAAGCAATATTATCTGCAGTTTCTTGCCATTGGTTTCATACATATACGAGGTGTAAATACCTTCGTGCTTTCTTCTTTCGGAATCTTTTGGTTCATTAAAGAATTTCAAGAATATTTCTTTCGATTCTTTCTTGAAAGGATAATGCCTTCCAATGTCATTCCAACCATAATCGTGATCGTCCCAAGTGGCAATAATAGGAACGTTTTTCTTCAAATTTTGGAAAGTAGGCTTTGCAGCCAAAATGTTGTATTTCATTTGAAGCGTATCCATACTTTTGGTATCACCATAAATGTTGTCACCAAGAAAAACGAATAAATCTGGCTTGTGTTTTACCACAAGGTCAAAAATTGGCAAAGGATGATTTTCGTGTGCGCAAGAACCAAATGCAATTTTTGAAATGTTCTTTTGTGAAAAACAGTTTATGGAAATCATCAATATGACGAATAAAGCCAAGTATCTTTTTTTGTTCATTTTTTCTATTTATTAACCCGTTGGGTGTAATTCAATTTATATTTTTTTAAACGCATAGAAACATAGTTTTTTATTGTTTTTTTAAGACGTTTCACTTTTTGATAGTGAATCATAGCTATGTGAACCCAAGACCCGAGCGATAGCGAACAGGCGAAGCAATTGGTCTATCAAACTCTTTTTACTATGACTCTA
>CAMCFT010000003.1 GCA_945874225.1 Flavobacterium psychrophilum | reverse complement strand
GGCATTATCGTTTTTGGAAATTTGCTCTATAAAAAGTCGATATTCATCGTATTCGGTGTTTTTGTACAATCCTTTTTTAATAAAAATAGAACGTTTATAAATCAAATTGTTGTTGTCTTTTTTTATGATTTCGGTTTTGTATTCGCCAAATTTGCTGTTCAATTCAAAAGTAGTAGGCATTGATTCAATAGAAAATCCCGTTGGCAAAGCAACAGCTATTTCATCATTGTCATAATAGCCTCTTTGTATTTCGAAAGGATTTTTACGATTTCGGATTCTTTTCACAGCACCAGAAGTTTGGTTGTAGCCATTAACCACAAAAATCATTTTATTGTTTGATATAGTGCCATAATTTATTGCACTGATATCAGCATTTTCAGTAAAACTTATTTTTTCTTTGTCGTTTAAGAAGGTTGTTTTATTAATTTTCAAATTATTGATATTGTCCCAATAATTTTTATAATGCGCTTCTTTGTCTGTAGGCTGCATTTTTTCAACGCGAACCTTCATGCCATATTGTGATCCTTCAGAAACAATTGTTATTTTCCCCGAAAAATCTCCATTATCGGATAATGAATAATTTCCTTTACTAAATTGAGAGTTGTCTTTGTTTTCATAATTTTTAGTTCTAATTATTTCACCACCATCTGGTTTTAAAACTAAAACATCTCTGTCGTCGGTAAAATTAGCCTGATATCCGAAAGGATCATCCTGACTGGTACATTCTAAAAACACATAATTATCACCGTTTGGAATAGCTAAAATCACGTGATTCCCTTGTATTGAACAAAAATCTGATCTAATGTCTTTTTTGTCTTTATCTCCATATAATTCGGTGTAATAGGAAGGAACATCAACCGCATTCAAAAGTGCTCGCGTATAATTTGACAAAGCTTTGCAATCGCCATACCCCAAACGATCTACATCATTGGCCAACATAGGTTTAAAACCACCTATCCCAACTTGAATTCCCACATATCTCGATTTTTCTTGCATATATTTATACACAATTTTTGCTTTCTTGAGTGGTTCAGTTTCATTTCCAACAAGATTCTTAATTTTTAATTTTGTGTCTTCAGATAACTCATCGGTTCCTGTCAAAATGTTTTTAGAAAACCATTGACCATATTCCTTCCAAGTTTTTGCATTACCATCAACTCCTTCAAGATTAAATGACTCTACTCCCATCATTACTCTAGGAAAAATTTTGCTGATATTTGGACTAAGATCTTCATATTTAACAGCAGGGATATTGGTTGCTACATAAGATAATTTAGTTGAAGTTTCGGACGATTTATTAATTTTGAAATTTGAAAAATTGAATTCCATTTTCCTGAAACCAAGATTTTCGGGATAACTCACATTCAAAACACTTTTTTCTACACTTAAAAGATAATCATTTAATGGAAACCATTGCGGAATATGTGCCGTTGTAGAGGTTTCTACTTCACTTTCATATACAACTGTGTAGGGATACTGAATTGGGGTGTAATCTAAATACACAATTCGATCATCTGAAAAAAGCGTTCCGCCATCAACAGCACTTTGATCTTTGAAATCTTTTCTTTTTATTTTCTTTATTTCGTTTCCAAAAGAATCAAAAACGGTCGCTTGAATACTTTGAACTGATGTCCTCTTATCGTAATTTTCATAGGCATCTACTGCACTTTGACCTTTTTCGTTTAAGACAGTAACTATTCTTTTCTGTTTGATATTCATATTTCGTTGCGAAGAAATGACAATGTCAATCTGATCTATACGCACCACGGCATTGGCATTTTGCTTTAAACTATCCGAAATAAGAAGTGTTGAATATTCCGTCTTTTGGGAGTAAAGCGAAGTGGTAAATAAAAAAATCAGGAACGAAAAGGTAATAAATTTCATATCAGGGATGTTTCCTCAAATTTATGAAATTTTTCTTAAGAATAATCCTAAATTACTCTTTGTTTTTAGAATCAATTATTATCGTTACCGGTCCATCGTTGAGCAATGAAACTTTCATATCGGCACCAAAGATTCCGGTTTGTACTTTCCTGCCTAATTCGTTTTCTAATTGTTGAACGAAATTCTCATAAAGCGGAATGGCAAGTTCAGGTTTTGCCGCTTTGATATAAGAAGGACGATTGCCTTTTTTGGTCGAAGCCTGAAGGGTAAATTGAGAAACAACAATAATACCTCCATTAATCTCTTTTACCGAAAGGTTCATTACATCATTTTCATCACCAAAAATGCGAAGATTTGCAATTTTTTGGCAAAGCCAAATTATATCTTCTTGCGAATCAGCATTTTCAATTCCAACTAAAACCAGCAAACCGTTTTGGATATCGGCCACAATTTTAGCATCAATGGTTACGGAAGCTTGAGAAACTCTTTGAATTACGGTTTTCAAAATAATGGTGAATTGTGAATTATGAATTGTGAATTATCGTGACAATTCATAATTACTATTTTAAGTTGTTTTTATTCGAAATAATTATAGAAGCTAAAATTTTATTAATTTCAATTATATCTGAATTTAATGACTGAAATTGAGATTCATTTAAATATTCAGAATGAAACAATAATTCTACCCAATAATCGCTTTCATTAGCTTCTTTTTGTGCAATAGCCAATTTATGAATAAAATCTAGTTTACTTTCAGCGTGTTCTGATTCTCTAACCAATGCGCCAATTGAAGTTCCACTTCGTAATAATTGCTTACTTAAAACAAATTCTTTTTTTTCGGCACTTAAAAATTGATATAGTTTAACAATTCTTAAAGCAAAATTAAACGATTTTATTTTTATAACATTCTCTGACATAATTCACAATTTACCATTTACAATTCACAATTACTTTCTGGTTTCATCACTTGCTTTTCGATCTTCATCGAATGAATCCGTTCGGTAATTTTCATCATCACCTTCGAGGATTTTAAGATAAGAATTGTAGCGTGACCAAGCAATTTCGTCATTTTCCAATGCTTTTTTTATGGCACAATGTGGTTCCTCTTTATGCAGGCAGTTATTGAATTTGCATTGCTCCTTCAACTTGAAAAACTCCGGAAAATAACCACTGATTTCTTCCTTTTCCATATCGACAATCCCAAAACCTTTGATTCCCGGCGTGTCAATTATTCGAGCATCAAAGGACAAATCATACATTTCAGCAAAAGTCGTAGTGTGCTGCCCTTGCTTGCTTGCTTCTGAAATTGTTTTTGTTTTTAGATGTAAAGAGGGTTCCAAAGCGTTGACCAAAGTCGATTTTCCCACACCAGAATGTCCGGAAAACATACTCACTTTGCCAATCATCATTTCCTTCAATTTGTCTATTCCTTTGCTTTCTTTGGCAGAAACACGAAGGCATTTATATCCAATGTTTTCATAAATATGCTGCAAATACAATTGTTCGTTCAATGTTGAATCATCGAAAGTGTCAATTTTATTGAAAACTAAAACCGTTTCAATTCCGTATGCTTCGGCAGTTACTAGAAAACGATCAATAAAATTCGGAGTTGTTGGCGGATTATTGATGGTAACCAAAAGGAAAACTCGGTCAATATTCGAAGCAATTATGTGCATTTGATGTGATAAATTCACTGATTTTCGAACGATATAATTCTTTCTTTCGTGAATTTTATGAATGGTTCCTGTAACCGTATCCGAAGTTTCTTCGAGTTCATAATCTACGATATCGCCCACAGCAATTGGGTTCGTGCTTTTAATTCCTTTGATTCGGAACTTCCCTTTCATACGGCATTCAATAAAATCGCCTTGCTCGGATTTTACGGTGTACCAACTTCCTGTAGATTTATAAACTGTTCCTGTCATTGAGAATTTTAGTTTTTAGATTTTTAGATTTGAAATCTAAAGGTTTTGCAAATATAAAATTTTGTTTTAGGTTTACCATTTAAAGTTGTTTTTATCTATATATACCTGATTTTGCAATAATTCACAATTAACCACTATAATCGATAAAAAATGAATGTAACTTGTAAGAACTGCAACCATATTTATAAAGGTCATTTTTGTAGTAATTGTGGGCAAACTGCCGAAACCCATAAATTGAATTTTCATTTTCTTTGGCACGAAATCCAACACAGTTTATTCCATTTTGACCAAGGAATTTTATATTCTGGACAGCAATTATTTACCAGACCAGGCAATACCATTAGAGAATTTATCGAAGGAAGGCGCGTCAAACATTTTAAGCCCATTTCTCTGGTCATTGTTTTGGCCACTCTTTATGGTTTATTGTACCATTATTTTCACATTAGTTTTGCAGATCCTTCTCCTGATAGCTCATCAAAAGTCGGAATCGATGTCGTCAAATTCAACGAATGGATGGGTACTCATTATGCTTGGACAACCCTTTTGACTATTCCTTTATATACTATTGGCACAAGCATAGCTTTCAGAAAACAAGGCTATAGTTTAGTAGAATATTTTATCCTTAATACTTTCAAGGCTTCTCAAAAATTGTTCGTTCATATTGCCCTATTTCCTTTGCTCTATTACTTCAATGGAACACCTAGAATGAAAATCCTTTCCTTAGTCATTTATTGTATTGATGTTGTGTTTATCTATTGGACTAATGCACAGTTTTTCAACAAACTGAGCTTGAGAAAATCATTGCTATTGACATTATTGAGCCAATTGATTTTTTTAAGTTGTTTAATTTCAGTAATTCTTATTATCGATTTAATACTTAAAGCATTGTAAAATAAAAAATTCCCATACTCTTTTAAATAAGCATGGGAATTCTGTTTTTAAAAAATATGAATTACGAATTCAATATTTTTTCTTGGTGTTCAATGCTTTCCTGGTGAATATCTTTGAATAACCTAACGATAAACTCTTCGGTTAATCCTTTTTTTCCGCCTTCAGCAATCATTTTTGCCTGGATTTCATTCCAACGATTGCTTTGAAGTACAGCAACATTGGCATCTTTTTTCACTTGGCCAATTTCGTCTGCAACTTTCATACGTTTTCCTAGTAATTCCAATAAATTAGCATCCAAAACATCGATGTTTGCTCTCAATTTTGTCATTTTAGTTGTAAAATCAGCTGTGTCACCACTCACTTTTCTTACTTTCAAATCTTTGAAAATTTGCAATAAAGCTTCTGGTGTCACTTGTTGCGCAGCATCGCTCCAAGCATTTTCTGGATCATTATGCGTTTCGATAATCATACCATCATAATTCAAATCCAAAGCTTCCTGAGTCACTTCAAGAATCATATCGCGATTTCCTGTAATGTGAGATGGATCAATAATCAAAGGTAAATCAGGGAATTTATTTTGCAATTCGATAGCAATCTGCCATTCTGGGATATTTCTGTATTTTGTTTTTTCGTAAGTAGAAAACCCTCTGTGAATAACTCCTAAATTTTTGATTCCTGCAGCATACAAACGTTCCACACCACCCAACCATAAAGCCATATCTGGATTTACTGGGTTTTTAATCAATACAATTTTATCTGTTCCTTTTAGAGTATCAGCAATTTCCTGAACAGCAAACGGATTTGCAGTTGTACGAGCACCAACCCATAAAACATCGATATCATTTTCCAAAGCCAATTTACAATGAGCAGCTGTAGCAACTTCAGTTCCCATTAACAATCCTGTTTCCGCTTTTGCTTTTTTCAACCATTTCAATCCAATTTCACCAACACCTTCAAATCCTCCCGGACGCGTTCTTGGTTTCCAGATTCCAGCTCTAAAAACACTTACATCTGAATCTTTCAATGCGTGAGCAATTTTCAAAACTTGTTCTTCTGTTTCAGCACTACAAGGTCCTGCTATCACAAATGGATGAGTCAAATTGAATTCGTTCAACCAATTTCTCATTTCTTTCTTGTTTTCCATCTTTTCTAATTATTTATTTTATTATTTTATCCTGTGTTGTTTTTTTCTTACTGTAAAATGCAATTGGACTCCGCTTACTTTTTACTGTTCATTCCGTTTAATATTTCCCTTATTCTATTTACGCCTTGCATTTCGTTGAAAATTGCATCGTAATTGTCATTCTCTAATAATTCTTTGAAATTAGATAAATTAGAAATATATTCTTCTAATCCTTTCACCACTTGTTTTTTATTCTGTTTAAAAATTGGCGTCCACATTGCGGGTGAACTTTTGGCCAAACGAACGGTACTTTCAAAACCAGAACCCGCCATATCAAAAATATCCTGCTCGGATTTCTCTTTGTTTATTACCGTTTTTCCTAGCATAAATGAACTAATATGCGACAAATGCGACACATAAGCAATATGCTTGTCGTGCGATTTTGGATCCATATATCGGATTCTCATTCCCATACTTTTGAATAAATCCAGTGCTTTTTCCTGCAATTTGAAAGTCGTTTTTTCCACCTCACAAATGATATTCGTTTTGCCTTGAAACAATCCTTTTATTGCTGCCGAAGGACCAGAAAATTCCGTTCCCGCAATAGGATGCGCAGCGATGAAATTTCTTCTTTTAGGATGATTGGTTACCGCTTCACAAATTGGCGTTTTGGTAGAACCAACATCAAAAACAGTCGCTGTATCCGGAATTATATCCAAAACTTTTGGCAAAAAGACAAGTGCAACATCTACAGGAACCGAAAGGATTACGTAATCAGCATTGACTAAATCTTCAAAAACCGCAACTTCATCAATAATTCCAAGTTTTATAGCTTCTTGCAAATGATTTTCATTGCTATCAATACCATAAATTTTGACATCATCAAAAAAATCCTTAGCTCCTAATGCCAATGATCCTCCTATTAATCCTGTTCCTATTACGTATATTTTCATAAGTTAAAATCTATCAATTGCTTCTTGAATTTTTTCCTCTTTTACACACAATGCAAACCGAATATATCCTTCTCCATTACTTCCAAAAATTGTTCCCGGCGTTATGAAAATCGATTTTTCGTATAATATTTCGTCTATAAACTTCTCTGCCGATGTGATTCCTTCCGGCAATTTTGCCCAAACAAACAATCCAACACCTTCTTTGTAAACTTCACAACCTAGCTTCTCAGCCAATTGTTCCGTTAAAACTCTTCGTTTCTTGTAAACAGCATTCATCGAATCGAACCAGGATTTATCACTTTTCAAAGCTTCAATCGCTCCTTTTTGGATTCCGAAGAACATTCCGCTGTCCATATTGCTTTTTACTTTCAAAACTGCATCGATACAAGCTGCATTTCCTAAAACCATCCCCACTCGCCAACCTGCCATATTGAAGGTTTTTGAAAGTGAATTCAGTTCCAATGCCACATCTTTTGCGCCTGCAACCTGCAACAAACTCATTGGATTATCATTCAAAACAAAGCTATACGGATTGTCATTGATTAATAATATGTTATGCTTTTTGGCGAAAGCCACTAATTTCTCGAACAATTCCAAACTTCCTCTTGCTCCTGTTGGCATATGCGGATAACCCATCCACATTATTTTTACTTTGGATAAATCCAATTTTTCCAGAGCTTCAAAATCGGGTTCCCAATTATTCACTTCCTTTAAATCATAATAAACCGGCACAGCTCCCACTAAATTCGTCACTGAAGTATACGTAGGATAACCTGGATTTGGAATCAAAACTTGGTCACCCTCGTTCAAAAATGCCAGTGAAATATGCATAATTCCTTCTTTGGAACCCATCAAAGGCAAAATTTCCGTATTAGGATTCAAGGCAACTCCATAGTTATTCTGATAAAAATCAGCCATACCTTTTCTCAATTCCGGCAAACCTTGGTAACTTTGATATTGATGCGCATTTTCTTCCTGCATTGCCAAAGTAACTGCATCGATTACCGTTTGTGACGGACGCAAATCCGGGCTACCAATTCCCATATTGATAATTGGTTTCCCTTCGGAAGCGAGTTGTCTTACTTCTCTCAATTTAGAGGAGAAATAATATTCTTCAATTATATCTAAACGTTTTGCTGTTTGTATCACGGTCTTGTATTTTTATATTCGCCTAATACTTTGAAATATTCTGCCATAATTGTCATTAGTGATTTTGCTTTTGCATAATCTTCATATTTTTCGAAAGTAACGTCCACAAAAAACGAATATTTCCAAGGCGTTTCTATTTTTGGCAAGGATTGTATTTTGGTTAAATTCAACTTGCAATCACTCATTACATTAAGAACTGCAGCTAAACTTCCCCGTTTGTGATCCAATTCAAATTTTATAGAAGCGCGATTAATTTCGTTTTCCGCCACAAATGAATTCTCTTTTTTAATAATAACAAAACGTGTCATATTATTATTAATCGTTTGGATTTCCGGTGCCAAAATATCTAAATCATACATTTCGGCTGCTGTTTTACTGGCAATTGCGGCAATTCCTGAAAGTTGCTTTTTCTGAATTCTACGGGCTGTTTCGGCAGTATCTTTATCTTCGACTAATTTAATTTTCGGATATTTTTTCAAGAATTCCATACATTGTAACAACGCCATTGGATGGGAATGAACTTCTAAAATATCTTTAATATTCTGCCCTTTAAGCGCCATTAAATTTTGATGAATATCTAAATAATGCTCGCCGATAATGTGCAAATTGTTCTTATCAATCAAAGCATAATTTGGAATAATTGGACCGGCAATCGAATTTTCTATCGCCATAACTGCCTGATTCGATTTTCCGGACAACAAGCTATCAACCAATTTGTCGAAGGACAAACATTCGTCAACTTCTACATCATTGCCAAAATATTCCTGCGCCACCTGATGGTGAAAAGAGCCTTTTATACCTTGAATTGCAATTCTTGTGTTCATAAATATTCAAAAAAAAATCCTGATTTTCATCAGGATTGTATATTAGTTTTATTTGTTTGTTGTATTTCAAATAACCATAGACAATCCTTACTTCCTAAAGAAGAAATAGTAAGTATTGCTAAAATAAAATTGGTTATTGCACATCTTGTTTTGGATTTTTGTTAAAATTCTTTGCGAATGTATAAATTATTTCTTGCTAACCAAAAAAAAAAGCTCATTTTATTGAACAAAAAAAGAATTCTCGATAAAACTTGTTTTTAATTATGTAATATTTAAAAATAGAGTCCGAAATTAACTTTTAAGCAACTGCTTTTGAGCAATATCAAACCCTAAAAAATCGTTTTTTCTAATAACCATAATTGATATTCGGCTATTTCACCCTTGAAGGCGTATCCTGTCCGTTTACAATGGTCTGCGAACTGATAGCAATTGACTTCACAATTTCGGTCATATTTTCTAAATCCAAAGTTGAGACCTCATCACTCAATTTATGATAATTGGGTTCCGAATCCATTTTTGAAGTAGAAATAGTATGAGCAGGAACTCCTAAAGAAGCCAGTCTTGCATTGTCAGAACGATAAAAAAGTTGTTCTTGTGGATATGGATCCGGATAGAAATTAAAACTAGAGCCCTGTAAATTTTTCTGTAGGATTGTTCCAAAATCGGATTTTTCGAAACCCGTTATGTAACCCGAATTTTTGCCCCATTTACTTTCCGTACCAATCATTTCAATATTAAACATAGCAATAACTTTGTTAGCATCTATGTTTTCAGAGAAAAACTTAGAGCCATAACCACCTACTTCTTCACCAGTAAAAGTTACAAAAATGATTGTTCTTTCGTTTTGATTTAATTCTTTAAAATACTTTGCCAAAGCAATTACAGCGGTTGTTCCCGAAGCATCATCATTTGCTCCATTAAAAACCTTGTCGTCCCCATTTTTTTTAATTCCTAAATGATCATAATGAGCTGAAAAAACAACATATTCATCAGGTCTGGATTTGCCAATAAGAATACCAATTACATTATTTGCCGGTTTTCCTTTGACAGCAAATTCCTGTCGGTATATATTTAAATCCTTAAAATAAGAAAGATTAATTTTTTTAAATTCCTTTTCAATAAAAGCAGAAGCAGAATCAATTCCAGGAGTAAAAATTGCTCTTCCTTCCATTTTGTCCGAAGCCAATTCGGTTTCGATTCTTACGATTTCTTGTTGTTGAATTAACGGTTTTTCTTGTGCCTGAACTAAAAGTCCAAGAAAGAGAAAAAATAAAATGCTTCTGTTTTTCATAAATTTATTTAACTATATTTTAAAGGGCTGTTTTCTATTTCACTCTTCATTTTAATTATTTCCCTGAACCAGAAAGCCATTTCTTCCCTTCGGAAATTCGAGTGACCATCATCGCTGAAACCAAGTCACCATTAGCATTCAACAAAGTTGCCATTGGATCAACCAAAGTCCCAATAATCATCGCTGCCGGCAAGGCTTGTTCCATTGGGAAACCATAAACCGTAATGGCTAAAATTTCTCCAATGTAGCCACCGTTTGGAATTCCGCCTTCGACCACTGAAACGATTACTGTAATTCCCAAAGCCATAAGTAAGGTGCTGGGTTCCGTGAAATCTTTACCAAACATCGCAAAAATAACCGCTATTTTAATAATTGATGACATTGCAGAACCATCTTTATGCAAAGGAGCACCAAGCGGAATTACTATATTACTAATGTGATTTGGAATTTTCATATCCTCGGCAGCTTCAAGATTTGCAGGAATCGTGGCAATGCTGCTACACGTTCCAAGTGCGGTTAATGAAGGTGTAAAATTGTTTTTCCAAAATACTGAAAGTCCTTTTTTTCCTCCAGCCATAAAAGCATACAGACTGAAAAAAACGACAAAATAGAAAGCACAAACGGCATAATAAAGCCCTAATGGCTTGGCATAAGCGCCAAATAATTGTGGTCCAAATATTCCAACTTGATAAGCAAAATAAGCACCCAAACCTATTGGAGCCGTTTTCATTATCAGGTGCAATAATTGTTTCATCACTTCATCACCGGATTTAAGGAAACTCTTGAAATTTTGCCCTTTTTCGCCAGATTGCAATGTGGCAAAGCCAATTAAAAAAGAAAAAATAATTAGTGCCAGCATACTTTTTCGAGACAACAATTCATAAAAATCATTGGCGGTAAGCAACTGCGTAATTTGTGAACCTGCATTGCTTCCCTGAATCGTTTCCAATGGAATTTTTGAAAGAACAATATCTTGCTGAATAGGAAAAAATAAAATACCTAGAATCATCAAAATAGCAGAAATCAGAACTGTTCCTAAAAAAACACTAATTACGATAGTAAATAATTTCCCTAGTTTCTCCGTTTTTTCTAAAGTAGCAATCGAAGATGAAATCGTAAAGAAAATCAATGGAATAATGGCTGTAAACAACAAGTTCAGAAAAATATCACCCAACGGTTTTATCACGTCGACACCTTTTCCAAAAACCAATCCTAAAATACTTCCTGTCAATATTCCCCCCAAAAGCAATAAAATACTGCTGTAGTTTTTCAAGAAGCTGCCTGATGATGGATTTTCTATTACCATTATTTATAAAGTTTACGGTAAATATAGAAATCTAAACGACTGTCTGCAATTATTACAAATTATTTGGCCACGAATTACACAAATTTGCACAAATCCCATCAATAATTTTTGCCACAGATTTCACAGATTAACACAGATTAAAAAAACCCGAATTGATATATTGAAAAAAATCTGTGTAAATCCTTTAAATCTGTGGCAAAAGAAATAATAAATCAAAGATTTTTCTGTTTACTTTTGCTACAAATAAAATACAATGTCAATAGAAGTAAATAAAATATCGAAAAGTTACAGTGCGCAAAAAGCATTGGACAACATTTCGTTTTCTGTCAAAAAAGGAGAAATCGTTGGTTTCTTGGGTCCAAATGGTGCCGGAAAATCAACTCTAATGAAAATATTGACCACCTATATTTCCGCCGACGAAGGTTCTGCAAGTGTAAATGGATTTGATGTTAACACCCAAGCCAAAGCCGTTCAGCAATCTATTGGCTATTTACCGGAACACAATCCATTGTATTTAGATTTATATGTTCGGGAATATTTATCCTTTAATGCTGATGTTTATAAAGTAGCCAAATCCCGAATCGAAGAAGTGATACAACTTACTGGTTTATCCAATGAAAGCCACAAGAAAATAGGACAATTATCTAAAGGGTTTCGCCAGCGTGTGGGCCTTGCCAACGCTTTATTACACAATCCGGATGTTTTAATTCTGGACGAACCAACAACTGGATTGGACCCAAATCAATTGGTCGAAATTAGAAACGTGATCAAAAACGTAGGGAAAGACAAAACCGTTTTCCTTTCGACGCATATTATGCAGGAAGTTGAGGCGATTTGCGACCGTGTGATTATCATCAATAACGGGAAAATTGTCGCTGACAAAAAACTGGACAACTTAATTTCTGCAGAAAAAGAGCAAGTAATCGAAGTGGAATTTGACTATAAAGTCGAAGAACAATTGATTGCCAAAATCGAGAATCTGACTTCTTTCAAGAACACCCACGATATGATTTGGGAATTGACTTTCAACGCTGATAAAGATATGCGTCCAGCAGTTTTTGATTTTGCCAATGCCAATGGTTTAAAGACACTGCAACTCAACCAGAAAAATAAGAATTTAGAAGCCGTTTTTAGGGAAATAACAAAAAAATAAAAACATATTCCAAATCAAAAAAAGCTCGTTTAAATATTTTTTACAACAACTCATCTAACTCAATTAGCAATATCTGCTTCAATAAGCGGCTAATAATATTTTAGCTCATTTCAATTTATAGATTACATTTGAGTCTTAAAATCTTGTAACCAATTTAAAATTAAAAATTATGAAAAAAACAGCATTAATTATTCTTGCTTTTTATACAATTGCAATTTGTTACGGACAAACAAATACCTATAAAAAAAATGCTTTAGAATTAGCTAACTTAAAAGGAAATGTGAAGCAAATCACTATTACAAGATATACTGTCATAGAGAAGTTTGGCGAAATTCAAAAAGATAGTTTCAACTATAAAAACATTACTAAATACGATAGAAAAGGTAATGAATTAGAGTCCAAGTCTTATAATTTCAACGGCAGTTTAGACAATACATACATAATGAAATATGACGAAAAAAATAATAAAATAGAACAAAATGGAATTAGACCTGATGGTAGCACAATCATCAAAATTATCTATGACATAAAAGGCAATGAAAAAGAGTATAATAACTATAATTCAGATGGCAGTCTCAATTTTAAGACTATTACAAAATATGACAGTGATGGCAACAAAACAGAGCAAAATAATTATCATTCAGACGGGAGTTTGTATGGTAAATCCATATATAGCCATAAAAGCAATTTATCAGTAGAAAATATTTACACATTTGACGGCAGTTTGTTTTTGAAATATATCGTAAAGTTTGATAAAAAAGGTAATACCAAAGAATCAAATTGTTATATTACTGAGGATAGTCTATTAAGCAAAAGCATATATAACTATGATAAAAGAAACAACATTATAGAATGTAATACCAGCAATATTTTGGATAATCGTAAATCATCCATAGTGACATACAAATACGAATATGATTACATAGGAAATTGGGCAAATGAAATTGAATTTAAGGATGGAAAAGCAAAATACATTAGTAATCAAGAAGTCGAATATTATTAAAGTGACCATTGCAACTATCCTCTAAACTAAAAGTAAATCACTAAAATCCGTTACCAATTGTTTTTCTAAAACCTTCACTTTTTCTAATAATCCATCATTGATTGTCTATTCTGCAATTCAAGTTCTCTTTCAGATTTTGAATATTTAGTTTTGGTTTAAAAATTGCATAAATACTAATTTGTAAACACACGAATTATCTGCTAGTCAGGAGATTTTGAAAATAAATTCATTCTATCAATTTAAAATATAGTTGAAACATTAAAATTAATTTCGTCAAAGAGAACATCTATTTTTCTTTTGTACATATCATTGTACTTTATTTCTAGGCTAAACTGTTGAAGATTAATAATCACATTCTCGAGAAACTCTTTATAAAGCAAATCGTCACCTTTTCCAGTTATTTTTAATAATGACAAATCACTATCCTTTCCTATTGCACAATGATTTTTTGCTATTCTAAAAGAATGGATTTCTACATTTACAGAATTTTCTTTTGGTGCTACAATGTCGGAAAAATTATCATAGGATATTCCATCAATGTTTTTAATAATTATATCGGTTATAATCATCGGTCCAAGCCCTATATTTTGTACTGAAATATCTATCCCAAAAGTATTTTTACTGAATTCAATTTCACCATAAGGCCTTGCTAACTCTTGTAATGTCCACTTATTGCGTTCTTCCTCACTTTTCACTAATCTAATGGATAAATATGCAAGTATTATAAGATTTAATACCGAGAAGAAAGGATTTAATATTCCTCCAAAATACTCGCCAAATTGAGCCCATTTTTCTGGGTCATCAGAAAGTCCATTGTTTTTAAACTTTATAATATAAAAAACTACTGCTAAAAGTACAGAGACAAAACTTGATATCCATAGTGTTACAACTAAAGTTTTATTTTTCATTTTTTAGAGTTTTTGTTTTCATTATGTCTTACTAATTTAAATGATAATAAAGCTGTTAAAATTAATTCAAATTTGACAAGTTTTTTTATAAAATGCACTTTTCTTTCATTGCTAATATATAGATTAATTCCTCTTAAATATCAAAATTGATATGCCTTTTTTAGAAAAAAGTAAATCAAAGTTGGTAAAACCCACACATCGTCAAAATTAGAATGACAAGCATACAATAAGACCTCACAGATTTTAAAAACCTTTGAGGTCTTATTGAAACAGAACTATTTTGAATTCTAAAAAACTTTACTCGCTATTTGTCTAATATTTTCAGACTTTCCCATAGAATAATAATGCAAAACAGGAACGCCGGAAGCTTTCAATTCTAGCGATTGTTGAATAGCCCATTCCACTCCTACTTGTTTGATATCGGCAGGAGATTTGCATTTCTCGATAGCGTGAATTAAATCTTCCGGCAAGTCGATTCGGAAAATTTGTGGCAAAATTTGCAAATGTCTTTGTACAGCTATTGGTTTGATTCCCGGAATAATTGGAACTGCTATACCTATTTCTCTGGCTTTGGCAACAAATTCAAAGTATTTAGCATTGTCAAAAAACATTTGGGTAACTACATAATCCGCACCGGCATCCACTTTTTCTTTCAGCCTTTTTAAGTCCGAAATCAAGGATGGAGACTCTAAGTGTTTCTCCGGATAACCAGCAACACCAATGCAAAAATCAGCTTTGTTGTCAATGTGCATTACATCGTGTAAATACTTCCCTTGATTCAATTGGTGGATTTGTTTAACCAAGTCTACCGCGTAATTATTACCGCCTTCTTTTGCTACAAAAGATTGCTCATCTTTCATTGCATCACCGCGCAAAGCCATTACATTATTAATTCCTAAATAATGACAATCTACTAATAAATACTCAGTTTCCTCTTTTGTAAAACCTCCGCAAAGCACGTGAGGAACGGTATCAACAGAATATTTATGTTTTATGGAAGCACAAATTCCCAAAGTTCCTGGACGCATTCTGGTCAATTTTTTATCCAATAAACCGTTGCCTTTATCCACATAAATATATTCTTCACGCGAAGTTGTCACGTCTATAAAAGGCGGTTTGAACTCCATCAACGGATCAATATTGTCGTATAATTCCTGAATGCTTTTCCCTTTTTGTGGCGGAATAATTTCGAAAGAAAACAATGTTTTTCCTTGTGCGTCTTCTATATGTTCTGTTACTTTCATTTTACTAAAGTTGATGGTTGATGGTTGATAGTTGATGGTCCTAATGCTAAAACAAACAACTATTTACCATCAACTAAATTTTATTTTTATAATAGTTTATAAACCCATTTATTAATTTTTTACAAATCTGAATCTGTTCAAAAGCAATATTAAAATTATTAATATCAATATATTTCTGATCAAAAGCTAAATAATATTGAGTTTCTAATTCATATAAAGAACCTCTTGAAATATGCAAAAAATGCAATGTGTCTTTAGATGTTTGGCGTCCACAGCCTTCAGCAATGTTCGAAGGTATCGAAACAACAGCTCTTCGCATTTGATTTGTCAAACCAAACAATTCCTCTTTTGGGAATAATTTGGATGAATCGTACAATAAATTAACTAGTTTTCTAGCTTCTATCCAAACTTCTAATTTATTGTACTCCATAATTTATTTCCTTTCTAATTATTGTAGATGTTGATTCCGATTTTAATCTGACAACCATCAACTAACAACAAAAACCTAGTCTGCTATATTAGGATTCAACCATTTCACGGCAGTTTCCGTTGGGATACTTCTTCGTTTGGCGTAATCTACAACTTGGTCTTCTTTTATTTTTCCGAGTCCAAAATACTTGCTTTCAGGGTTTCCAAAATAATATCCAGAAACCGATGAAGCTGGCCACATTGCCATACTTTCGGTCAAAGTTACTCCAATTTCTTGTTCTACATTTAGCAATTTCCAAATTGTTGGTTTTTCTAAATGGTCAGGACAAGCCGGATAACCTGGTGCTGGGCGAATTCCTTTGTAGATTTCTTCTATTAATGCTTCTGTTGATAAAACCTCATCTGATGCATAACCCCAAATTTCTTTTCGCACTTTTTCGTGTAAATATTCGGCGAATGCTTCTGCAAAACGGTCTGCCAATGCTTTGACCATAATCGAATTATAATCATCCAAATCTTTTTCGAATTCGGCTGCCCATTCATCAACTCCAAAACCTGTAGTTACACAAAAAGCGCCCATATAATCGGTTTTCCCGCTTTCTTTTGGAGCAATAAAATCAGCCAAAGCTATATTTGGAGCCCCTTTTGTTTTTTGAGCTTGCTGACGTAAAGTGAGAAAGGTTATCGGTTGTCGGTTATCTGTTGTTGGCAAAAGCTCAATATCATCATCATTTATTGTATTCGCCGGGAAAATTCCGTAAATTCCTTTGGCGGTAAGTCTCTTTTCTTTCAAAATAACCTTCAACATTTCTTGAGCATCGTGAAAAACGGAGTGCGCTTGTTCGCCCACAACCGCATCAGTCAGAATCGCAGGATATTTCCCGAACAATTCCCAAGTTCTGAAAAACGGAGTCCAGTCAATATAAGGAACCAACACATCCAAATCGACTTCGATGGTTTTTGTTCCAATAAAATTGGGTTTCTTTGGGTTATAATTTTCCCAATCTAATTTTAATTTATTGACACGCGCTTGCTCAATGGTCAAGAAATTCTTATCGCGAGAACGGTTCAAAAAAGTTTCTCTAAAAGCGTCATATTCGACTCGAATCGAATTGGTATACGTTTCTTTATCGCTATTCAATAAATTTCCCGCCACCGTTACGGCTCTCGAAGCATCGTTTACGTGAATCACGGTTTCTCTATATTGAGGCGCAATTTTCACGGCGGTATGCGCTCTTGAAGTTGTTGCACCACCAATCATTATTGGAATTTTGACGTTTTGCTTGTCTAATTCTTTGGCCAAATAAACCATTTCGTCCAAAGATGGTGTGATTAATCCGCTTAATCCAATGATATCTACGTTGTGTTCAATGGCAGCTGCAATGATTTTCTCTGGAGCAACCATTACGCCAAGATCAATGATTTCGTAATTGTTGCAAGCCAAAACCACTGAAACAATATTTTTTCCAATGTCGTGAACATCACCTTTTACGGTTGCCATCAGGATTTTTCCAGCCCCCCCCGCCCCCGAAGGGGGAGCTACCAATGTTAGTTCAATTTTATCTAACACTTTATCTAGTTCAAACAAAACTTCCTTATTTGTAAAACGAATAACTTGAAATCCTTCGCCATTTAACCATTTGGTTCTTTCTTCGTCATTCGTTTTATTTTCAGGCAATTGATGTATAAGACCATCTATTTCTATTATCAAATTTTCTTTTAAACAAATAAAATCTGCAATATAATTACCTATTATATGTTGTCTTCTGAATTTATATCCCTCTAATTTTTTTCCACTCAAAGCGTCCCACAAAAACCTTTCGGCATCAGTTGGCATATTTCGCATATCAAATGCAAATTGCTTTAACAATCCATAATTCATTGGATCCGCGGTTTCCCAATGTTGCGCCGTTTTAATTCCCCCTTTGGGGGCTAGGGGGCGTTTGCTTGCTTCAATATAAGGCAAAAGATACGCCACTGCTTTTTTCATTACACGTGCCGATTTAACCACTTGCGGCAAAAACATTTTACCACTTCCGAATAAATCTCCCACCACATTCATTCCCGTCATCAAGTTGATTTCAATAACTTCGATTGGTTTTTCAGCTGCTAATCGGGCTTCTTCAATATCTAATTCTATAAATTCGTCAATTCCTCTTACCAAAGAATGCGTTAATCGTTCTTGAATGGTTCCTGAACGCCATTCCTGAACGGCTTTTTCATTGACTTTTACATCGCCTTTTACATTTTCGGCGAAGTCTAATAATCGTTCTGTGGCATCTTCTCTTCGGTTCAACAAAACATCTTCAACGTGTTCCAAAAGATCTTTTGGAATTTCGTCATAAATTGACAACATTTCAGGATTTACAATTCCCATTGTCATTCCGTTTTTGATGGCGTGATACAAGAAAGCCGAGTGCATCGCTTCACGCACCGTGTCATTTCCTCTAAAAGAGAACGAAACATTACTCACACCGCCAGAAACGTGCGCATAAGGAAGATTTTCTCTAATCCATTTTGTGGCTCGGAAGAAATCTAAAGCGTTTAATTTATGTTCGTCCATTCCTGTGGCAACAGGAAAAATATTAGGATCGAATATGATGTCTTCGGCTGGAAAACCCACTTCATTCACCAAAATATCATAAGAACGTTTGCAAATTTCGATACGTCTTTCGTAGTTATCGGCTTGACCTTTTTCGTCGAAAGCCATAACAATTACGGCAGCTCCGTAGCGTTTCACCAATTTGGCGTGATGAATAAATCGCTCTTCCCCTTCTTTCAAAGAAATAGAATTAACTACACTTTTACCTTGGGCAACTTTCAAACCGGCTTCGATAATTTCCCATTTCGAACTGTCAATCATCAAAGGAACTCGAGAAATATCTGGTTCCGAAGCGATTAAATTCAAGAAAGTGGTCATTGCATAAACGCCGTCAAGCATTCCTTCATCCATATTGATATCGATGATTTGTGCGCCACCTTCTACTTGGTCACGAGCCACAG
Organism: Flavobacterium psychrophilum; assembly: GCA_945874225.1. Classification (GTDB taxonomy): domain Bacteria; phylum Bacteroidota; class Bacteroidia; order Flavobacteriales; family Flavobacteriaceae; genus Flavobacterium; species Flavobacterium psychrophilum_M. The sequence goes on along the minus strand of CAMCFT010000003.1, from coordinate 164,454 downwards.
CTAGTGCTTCGGCATATTTTTCTTCTTTGATAAGACGCAAAAATTTTCGGGAACCGGTTACATTTGTTCTTTCACCAACGTTTACAAAGTTGGTTTCTGGCGTAATGATTAATGGTTCAAGACCTGATAATTTTAAATATTTATTTGTTTTTGACATTTTATGTTTTATTCAGGATTCACCTGCAATGCATTAATTTTTAATTTAGTTTTTTCAGATAAATAATTAATTATTTCTTCTTGTCTATTATTATCATCTTCGAGACCTCTAGCTGTATCCCAATGCCCATTATCTTTAAATCTAATAAAATAAGAAGTTTTTTCAGACTCGCCTGTATTTGGATTTATTGGTTGAATACAATTAATAGATTGTATTTCAGAAAAAGAATATGACTTATTTGAAAAAGTTAAAAAATCATTTAATACAATCTTTTCTTTATAAATATCAACAGAATAATCAGACAACAAAACCAATAAAATAACCGAACCTAGTCCAGATATCCAAGAAATGTAATTCATTATTTTCATTCCATCGGCTCCTGTTTTTAAATCAGAATACAACATAAATTGATTGTAATCTTCTTTTAAAATAAGTTTATATATAAATGTCATTGGAAATCTGATAAGGGAAAAAGATAAAAGTAGTCCCGGCATAAACCACATCAATCTACTTGTGGCTATATGATAAATAATTTCAGGGTTCTCATTTTCAGGTGAATAATATATAGTTGAAAATAACAAACCAAGTAAATATGTCATTCCAGGCATTAATATAAACAATAAAATTATTGAAAGTAAATCCCATTTTTTATACTTATTTCTAAGGGTAATAAAATCTACTTCTAAAGAATCCACCTTATGTTTATGAGGAACAATTTTTGCGAGTAAAAATAAAACCAAAACTATAATTGGATATGTTAATGTTGTCATATTATTGTCTTTTAAAGGAAGTAGGTTTTGTCAATTACCAAAATTAATTTGAATATTTAACTTTTAAGCTATTCTTGAACTGTTGCCTCTGAAACCCTCGGTTTATAATCCTTCGCAACCTCAGCAATTAATTTAATATGATCTGGATTTGTACCGCAACAACCGCCAATAATATTGATTAAATTTTCGTCTAAATATTCCTTGATTTGCGTTTGCATTTCTTTTGGTGTTTCGTCGTATTGCCCAAAAGCGTTTGGCAATCCAGCATTAGGATGCGCCGAAATATTGAAAGACGTATTTTGTGATAATTGTTTCAAATACGGTTTCAGTTGGTGCGCTCCAAGAGCACAATTGAAACCTACGCTCAACAACGGAATATGCGAAATCGAAATCAAGAAAGCTTCGACGGTTTGCCCTGAAAGCGTTCTTCCAGAAGCATCAGTAATCGTTCCTGAGACCATTATTGGAATATCGATTTTGCGTTCGTCTTTAACTTCTTCGATGGCGAAAAGAGCAGCTTTTGCATTTAATGTATCGAAAATAGTTTCGACCAAAAGTAAATCTACGCCACCATCAATCAAAGCTTCGACTTGTTGTTTGTAAGCAATGCGCAAATCGTCGAAAGTTACGGCTCTGTAACCTGGATCGTTTACGTCTGGCGACATACTTGCTGTACGGTTTGTTGGTCCGATTGAACCGGCAACAAAACGAGATTTTTCTGGATTTTTGGCAGTAAATTCATCAGCTACTTCGCGAGCGATTTTTGCCGATTGGAAGTTTAATTCGTAAACAATATCTTCGAGATGATAATCGGCCATACCGATTGTAGTTCCTGAAAATGTATTGGTTTCGACAATATCAGCTCCCGCTTCGAAATATTGTGCGTGAATAGCTGCAATGGCTTGCGGTTGCGTTATGGACAACAAATCGTTATTCCCTTTTAAGGAATACGGAAAGTCTTTGAAACGTTCTCCTCTAAAATCTTCTTCGGAAAAATTATAGCGTTGTAACATCGTTCCCATTGCTCCGTCGAGTACGAGAATTCGTTTTTGAATAGCCACCCTAACCCCCGAAGGGGGAGTTGCTGCAGTATCTTTTGAGTTGTTTGACATATTGGTTTTTTAAAATTCTAAATGTTCATCGCATTTTCTGACTAGCCCTGATGGAAGAGGAAATCCTTTTTTATACCTGACAGGTTTTTAAAACCTGTCAGGTATAAAAAAGATTGCAACGTACAGCAGGAAATAGCTCCAAAAAAAGCTGCTGTTTCAAAAAATTGTAATGTTATCGTAAAAAGTGAGAGGATTTCTCGTGGTTATCTTTTCCCGATAATTGGGACAGAATGTAGCACCTTCTTTACAGATAAAGGGTTGCTAAGGTTTCATCGGGTCTTTCCCTCCGCCTTTCGTGATAACAATCAATAAATGTATGAACGCTGCAAAGTACGTACATAGCGCGATTAATTGCAAATATTCAAGGTATATTTTATTGTTTGCCCTTTAACGATTGGGTGATTTCGTTCATTTTATCAACTTTCTCCTGAAAATCACCTTTTAGGGTTTTGCGGTATTCATTCAGATTTTCGACCATTGAATTGATGTCGTCCGGGATTATTTCTTCGAAGAATTCGCGTAATCTTTTGGCAGTTGTTGGTGATTTTCCGTTGGTAGAAATAGCGATTTTCACGTTTCCTTTGGTAACGATTCCGCCTAAATAAAAATCACACAATGGTGGCGTATCTGCGATGTTGCAAATCAAGTATCTTTTTCTGGATAAATCGTACACTCGCTTGTTGACTTTCAAATCATCGGTGCAAGCGATAACCATATGTCGTTTTTTGAGCATTTTTTTCTTGAACTTTGAATGGGTAATTATTACATTATGCTTTTCGGCCAAGGCCAAAAGTTCTGGTAAAAAATGCATTGCAACTACTTCAACATTGGCATTTGGACTTGATTTTAACAAGAACGATAATTTTTCCAAACCTACGCTTCCTCCACCAACAATGAGCACATTGAGTTGGTGTAGTTTTAGGAAAATTGGGTATAGTTCATTCCTCTCCCCGGCCCTCTCCAAAGGAGAGGGAGCCGAGTCTTGAGCGTTGGAATGTAACTCGTTTTTCTTCATTTTATTTTCCCTCTCTAAAAGAGGTCTGGTGAAACTGGGAATTTGTCATATTTTTTCCCTTTCCTAGCTCCCTCTCCTTTGGGGAGGGCTGGGGTGGGGATTATTCTCTTGCGCAAACTTTATTGGAGGCAAATTTTTCGTTGAAATTTTTCAACTTGTTGCTTTTTCTTACTACTTCGCCAATTACAATAATCGCAGGAGAACTTAAATTATTTTCTTTTACGACTTGTGAAATAGAATTTATCGTTCCAATTCCTATTTTTTCGTTGGGCATTGTTCCGTTTTGGATAATTGCAACCGGAGTTTCACCTTTGGATTCGCTTTGGAAAAGCGCTACAATTTGTTCGAGTTTACTCATTCCCATCAAAACCACGACAGTTGCCGATGATTGTGCTGCAAGAGCAACATCTTTGGACAATTTTCTGTCGGAAGTTGTGCCAGTGATTACCCAAAAACTTTCGGAAACACCTCTTTTAGTCAACGAAATTCCCTGATTTGCAGGAACGGCTATCGAGGAAGAAATTCCTGGAACAACAGATGTAGGGATTCCGAAACTTTCAATGTATTCGATTTCTTCGCTTCCGCGACCAAAAATAAATGGATCGCCACCTTTTAGTCGCACCACATTTCCGTAAGTCAGCGCATTGTCAACAATCAATTGATTGATTTGATCTTGCGAATATTCGTGACAACCTTTTCTTTTTCCAACAAATATCTTGATGGATTTTTTGGGTGCATACGTCAATATTTCTTCGTTTGCCAAAGCATCATACAAAACCACATTGGCATCGGCAAGCGCTTTTGCTCCTTTGATGGTAAGCAAATCCGGATCGCCAGGACCAGCGCCTACTAAAGTTACTCTTGGTTTTACAATTTTATTCATTTGCTAAATCTTTGGCTCTGTATAATTCTATTGCTTCGAAAAATGCTGTTGCATCTTGAATATAACTTTTTGAAAAGGCTTCCGAAGGTTCGTTTTGGTTAATTTGGTAAACCAATTCTCTGAAAGTCGATTTCAATTCGATTTTGTTTGCCGCAGTAAAAACAGTGTCGAACAAATCGATGATTCCTGCGTGATGATTTGTTTTTTCGTTTTCCGAAAGCAATAATGCTTTGGCACCATTTACAAAACCTGCATAAGTTAGGTAGATTGCATCTGCCCAATTTTTATCGTCGAAAGCTTCGGCTGCGAAAGTCATTTTGTCTTTGGCCTCGTATATCAATGTGGTCACTAAATCAATTACAACACCGGCGCATTCGCCCACACCAATAGCTTTTACATAGTTGTCGGCATTTCCCCAATCTACAAAATCAGCTTCAGTAAGATTCGTGATATCAGCGAGTGGTTTTAATAATTCGAAGAAATAATTTTCTCCTTTGGCATCGTAATAACCCAAAAAGGATAGTCCGTTTGCATTCGCTTCGAAATCATTCAGAATAGAACGCAAGGCTTCTGGGCCACGTCGACTAGGAATTTTGATTACTTTATCAGCAAATCTGCCTTCGCCATTTCCTAAATTTCCGCCACCCAATAAGACTTGAAGTGCCGGAGCTACTAATTTTCCTGAATTGATTGACATTCCTTGAAAACCAATTTCTGCCATATTGTGTTGTCCGCAAGCATTCATACAACCACTAATTTTGATAGTAATTCCATGATTATTATTGTATTGTGGATATTCTGTAGCCAAAACTCTTTCTAGTTCCGTTGCAATTCCTGTGCTGCTCGCAATCCCAAGATTACAAGTATCTGTTCCCGGACAAGCAGTAATATCGGCAGTAGAATTATATCCTAAAGTAACGAAATCTAGTTTGGCCAATTCTTGGTAAAAGAAGACTAAATTGTCCTGTTTTATGTTACGAATAAGAATGTCTTGTCTCAATGAAAAACGCAATTCATTCGCTCCATAATTTTTAATCAAATCGGCTAATAATCTTGCTTTATCTGTGTAGAAATCACCTAATGAAACTTTGATTCCAATGGCTACATATCCGGCTTGTTTTTGTTGAATAACATTCGATTTTTTCCAAGCTTCAAAAGCGGCAACATCTGTTATTTCTACTTTTGGAGCCACCAATAAAGGTTCGGCAATCGGAGCATCAAAAGCAGTCGTATCGATTTCAACCGTTTGGTAAGCCAAGGCTTTTTTCTCTTCTTCAACCAATTTCAAAAACGCATCTCTTCCTAAATCTTTGATTAAGAATTTCATACGTGCTTTCAAACGTTTGTTTCTTTCACCAAAACGATCGAATATTCTTAAAACCCCTTCTGTTGTTGGGATAATTTGGTTTACGGGAATAAATTCCGATAATAATTCGGCGTGATGTGGCTGAGAACCTAATCCGCCACCAATCATTACTTTAAATCCTCTTTCGCCGTTTACAATTTTAGGAATAAAACCTAAATCGTGTAAATAACTCAAAGCGGTATCTTTATCAGAAGATGAAAATGATATTTTGAATTTACGTCCCATTTCCTGACAAACTGGATTTCTTAAGAAAAACTGGAACAAAGCATACGCATAAGGCGAAACGTCAAAAGGTTCGTTAATATCGATTCCCGCTGTTTCGCTAGCCGTAATATTTCGTACCGCGTTACCACAAGCTTCACGAAGTGTGATGTCGCTTTTTTCTAATTCGGCCCAAAGTTCAGGAGTTCTATCCAAACTTACAAAATGGATTTGGATATCCTGACGGGTTGTGATATGCAAACGACCTCTAGAATATTCATCCGAAACATCTGAAATTCGCACTAATTGCTCACTCGATACTTTACCAAAAGGCAATTTGATACGAATCATTTGAACGCCTTCCTGACGCTGACCATAAACACCACGCGCTAAACGTAAGCTGCGGAAACGTTCCTCGTCAATTTTCCCGTCACGGAATAAAGCAATTTTTCTCTCTAAATCAATGATGTCCTTTTGCACCAGCGGATTCTCTATTTCTGTTCTAAAACTTTCCATTTAAACTATTTTGATCCTCCCCCCAGCCCCCTCCGAAGGAGGGGGTGTCGAGTCTGATATGTTTTTATATTTTAATATTTGTTTATTATTCTAATTTCCAAAACTCAAAACAAACATTTATCCGGCTTTGGCTCCCTCCCCTTCGGGGAGGGCTGGGGAGGGGACTATTTTATAAATCCAACCCCTGCGGTTGTGTTGGTTGCCACATCTATCAAGATAAAAGCTCCATTTGATTTGTTATGATTGTAAGCGTCAAAATACAAAGCTTTGCTTAACTTAATATTGACTTCGCCGATTTCATTAATGCTCAATTGAGTCGCTTCTTTTGTCCCTGAATAATCAGTAGAAATTGTATTTTTCACACTATCTATTTTGGCCAAAACACGATTCGTGTTATGCTGAACGATGTATTTTGTTCCTGCTACCAGCTTTTTGCTATCCATCCAACAAATTGTGGTATTGATATCTTTCTCTATTCTTGGCAATTCGCCTGATTTTACAATCATATCTCCGCGAGTCACGTTGATGTCATTTTCCAATTCTAAAACTATAGAAGAACCTGCCGTGGCTTCGTCAAATTGTTTGTCGAAAAAGTGAATTTTCGAAACTTTCGATTCGGTTAATGAAGGAAGCACGGTTACCGCATCACCAACTTTGATGTTATTTCCGTATAATTTTCCAGCGTATCCTCTAAAATCGTGGTATTCTTCGGTTTTTGGTCTGATCACCGTTTGAACCGGGAAACGAACTTCTCCTTTTTCGAAAACATCTTTTGGTTCTAAACCTTCTAAATGCTCCAAAACAGTTTGTCCAGTGTACCAAGGCATATTTTTAGATTTATCCACCACATTCCCACCATTGATAGCACTTAAAGGAATGTAACTTACCACTTGTTCTTTGAAAGTGCTTTTGGCATTCAAGGCTTGAAAATCGGCTTTGATTTTGTTGTACACTTCTTCGGAATAATCAACCAAATCCATTTTGTTTACTGCAACAATCACTTCTTTTACACGCAATAAATTATTGATAAAAAAGTGACGATAGGTTTGCTCAATAACTCCTTTTCGAGCATCAATCAAAATAATTGAAACTTGCGATGTCGAAGCTCCGGTAACCATATTTCTTGTATATTCAACGTGACCTGGCGTATCGGCAATAATGTAACTTTTCTTAGCTGTCGAAAAGTAAATATGTGCCACGTCAATCGTAATTCCTTGTTCACGCTCAGCAACCAAACCGTCGGTAGCCAATGAGAAATCAAGATAATCATAACCTTTTTGCTTGCTACTTCTTTCTATTGCTTCAATTTTATCGGTAGTCAACGATTTTGTATCATACAATAATCGTCCGATTAATGTGCTCTTTCCATCATCTACACTTCCTGCTGTTGCTATTTTTAAAACTTCCATATTCTTTTAAATTTATCCTCACCCCAGCCCTCTCCGAAGGAGAGGGAGCCGAGTCTGGAAATGTTGTTATACCTTATTATAATTCAATTATTTTATTGCCTCTTTTTGCATTTCATTTCCCAAAAATTAAAACGAATACTAATCCGGTTTCAACTCCCTCTCCTTTGGAGTGGGCTGGGGTGAGGATTCTAAAAATAACCTTGTTGTTTTCTTTTCTCCATTGCTGCTTCCGAGCGTTTATCATCAATTCTGGCGCCTCTTTCTGAAATTGTCGAAGTCCTGATTTCGCCAACTACCTCTGCAATTGTTGCAGCATACGATTCGACAGCTGCAGTACAACTCATATCTCCTACTGTTCTAAAACGAACAATTCTTTCTTCGACAGCTTCGTCTTCTTCTTGGTAAACGAATGGAGAATGTGACCAAATCATACCGTCTCTCAAAAACACTTTACGCTTGTGTGAAAAATATATTGATGGGATTTCGATTTCTTCTTGTTCGATGTAACTCCACACGTCTAATTCTGTCCAGTTCGAAATTGGGAAAACACGAACGTTTTGACCATTTTCAATTTTTCCATTCAATAAATCAAATAATTCCGGGCGTTGATTTTTTTCGTCCCACTGACCAAAGTCATCACGAACCGAAAAAATACGTTCTTTGGCTCTCGCTTTTTCTTCATCACGACGAGCGCCACCAATGCAAGCATCAAATTTAAATTCTTCAATTGCATCTAAAAGTGTAGTGGTTTGTAGCATATTTCGGCTTGAATAACGGCCTGTTTCTTCAATTACTTTTCCTTCATTGATTGAATCTTGTACATTACGAACAATTAATTCCAAACCTAATTCGGCCACTAATCTGTCTCTAAATTCAATTGTTTCAGGAAAATTGTGTCCTGTGTCAACGTGTAACAATGGAAACGGAATCTTTGCAGGAAAGAAAGCTTTTTGCGCCAAACGCACCAATGTAATCGAATCTTTTCCACCAGAGAAAAGCAAAACTGGTTTGTCAAACTGAGAAATTACTTCTCTGAATATGTAAATCGCTTCGCTTTCTAAAGCATTTGTTTTTAATATGGAACTCATTTTTTATATTTAAAGATTTAAATGATTGAAAAATTTAAAGATTCTAACAATCATTCATAATTTATAATTCTTGATTATTTTTGGTGCAAGCCACATTCTTTATGACTCGATTCCCACCACCATCTTCCGGCTCGAATATCTTCGTCAGCAGTGATTGCTCTGGTACAAGGCGCACATCCAATGCTTACAAATCCTTGTTTATGAAGTGTATTTTGTGGCACATTATTTTTTTCTAAATAGTCTTCAACTTCTTTCAATGTCCATTTTAACAATGGATTGAATTTTATGATATCAAAATGGGCATCATATTCAAAAAGCGCTAAGTCATTTCTGTTTTCGGATTGTTCGGCGCGTAAACCTGTAATCCAAATGGCATTTCCTTTCAAAGCTTTGGTCAAAGGCGCCACTTTTCGAATGAAACAACATTCTTTTCTGTTTTCGACTGAATCGTAGAAACTGTTTGGACCTTTTTCTTCCAATAATTTCTCCACAGCCGAAGCTTCTGGGAAATAAACCTTGATTTCTTTCTTGTATTTTTTCAATGTCTTGTGAAAAACATCGTAGGTTTCCTGAAATAATCTGCCTGTGTCCAACGTAAAAATGGTAATTGGTAAATCATTTGTGGCTATTAAAGCCGTAATCACTTGGTCTTCCTGTCCAAAAGAAGTTGAAAAAATCACTTTTCCTTTGTATTCATTCGCCAAAAAAGCAAGGGTTTCTTCGATAGAAAATCCTTTGGTTTTTTCTGATAACGTATTTGCAATTGTTGTGCTCATTATAATAGTTTTTCCTCACCCCAACCCTCTCTAGTTGCTTCGTTCCTCGCAATGACAGAGGGAGAAAAGTGGATTTATATTAATTTAGATAGTGTTCTTAAACTCAAAATGATAATCAAAATCCCGACTGCAATCATCATTGGTTTTCTTTGGATTCTATTGACCAATTTAGCCGCAATTGGCGCAGCGATTACGCCTCCTAAAATCAATCCAATAATTACTTGCCATCCTTGTATTCCTCCAAAAATCATAAATGTCACCCCACTGGCAAATGAAACTGCAAATTCAGCAGCATTCACAGAACCGATGGTATATCGAGGATGTCTTCCGCGTCCGAGCAATGTTGAAGTCACAATTGGCCCCCAACCTCCACCTCCAACAGCATCCATAAAGCCCCCAAAAGAAGCCAAAAACCCAAGGTGTTTTGTTTTCTTTTTTATGATATTGCTTTGTAATGCTTTTCTAATAATTATAAAAGCCAAAACAATCATATATACTGCAATAAATGGTTTGATTACATCTCCATCAATTACATCTGAAAGTAAATATGCTCCAGTAATTGAACCTAAAACTCCCGGAATCAAAAGGTGTCTTACCAATTTTTTGTTTATGTTTCCAAATCTATGATGAGAAATTGCTGATGCACCTGTAGTAAACATTTCAGCAACGTGAACTCCGGTACTGCTGACTGCCGGAGGAACTCCATAAGCCAATAAAAACGAAGTAGAAGTGGCGCCATAACCCATTCCCAATGTTCCGTCAACCATCTGAGCAAAAATTCCTATCAAGAAAAAGATTAAAAACTCCTGATTAAATCCTGCTAAAAAACCATTCCACGTAAAATCCGAATAATGATTGTAAATTAAAAATGTCAATAACACTATAATTAAAAACACTGGAAGAATAATCCAAAGCTGCTTGGCAAAAGAACTGTTCTGCATTACACCCGCGGTACCATTAAAATTTTTAACGAATTTCTTAATCATAATTTTATTGTGTTTTATTTTTAAATCTATTACCCCATCGGGATAGTAGATTAAGTTTGCAAAAATACTATTTTTTGGTAAACTACAAAATTTATCAGACCTGAATTCACGATTTTTATTGATTTTTAATTCCAAAAATGTTTTAGTATATCTTTTCTCCTACATAGAAATGAAAAGATTGAAAAAATTTTCGCCTAAAATGAAATATCCGCCAAGGAGTTGTTTTCCAATATCATCAGGGTATTGTCCCGAACTTCGGTCATCAATTTATGAACCGAACATTTCACTTCATCGACACAATCATCGCATTTTTCGTAGAAATTATGGCTCACGCAAGGCAATAAAGCTATTGGTCCTTCGAGGATGCGATACACATCGGCCATATTGATGTCTTTGGGGTCTTTTATTAAATAATAACCGCCACCTTTTCCTTTTTTGGCTCCAAGAAAACCAGAATGGCGCAAAAGCAACAAAATACTTTCTAGAAATTTAATAGAAATATGCTCACTTTTTGCAATTTCAGCAATTTGCACAGGTGTTTTGTCTTCTTGGTGAGCCAAGAAAGTCAGTGCTTTTATTCCGTATTTTGTTTTTTTTGAGAGCATTTTATTTAATTAATCTATAGATTAGCCAAATTACTAAAAAAATTCCACCTATTATTAAAATACGATTTCCTTGTTTCCTGTCATTATCTGAATAGGCATAAATTCTATTTCCATTTGGCAATGTTTTTTTAAATGACAACAAATGCCAACCAATAAATATTCCTAGAAAACCCCCTAAAACTGCAGTAATATAGCCAATAATTATATAAGTTCTTTGGCTTTCTTCTGGTTTCGAAAGTTCAACAATTCTGTCCGTTTTTATTTTTTCTATTTCTTCAGGAGTAACTTCTTTTCCTCTTTGTTTTAATAATCTTTCAGCTAAAGAAACATCAAAAGGACTCCATTCGTCATTAGCTGCGATTAATTCAAATAATTCCTTGTCAGTAAAACTTAATAAATAGTAATCGTTATCAATTTCAACAATTTCTTTTTCTGCCTTTTCATTTAAAAATGCGTTTCCTTTTTCAAAATCACTTTTCTTGAGCTTGATACAAAATTCTTTACCAAATCCATTATTTGCAAAAGTGGGATCAAAACTCAGAGAATTATCCTCAAGTAAATATTCTAGTTTTTTTTCTTTGAAAAAATCTCCTAGTTCTGAGGCAGAATTTTGGTCGTTAAATTTTTGAAATGTTATGAATTCTTCTGTCATATTCTGATTTAGAATGAGTTTCGAAATTAAATTTTAAGCTAATGCCTGCTCCAAATCAGCAATTACATCTTTCACAGTTTCCAATCCTACTGAAACTCGAACCAAACCATCGGTAATACTCACTGCCAAACGTTCTTCGACAGATAATTTGCTATGTGTTGTTGATGCTGGATGTGTTACAATGGTTCTGGTATCTCCCAAATTTGGCGAAAGCGAACACAATTTTATTTTATCTAAAAAATTTCTACCCGCTTCAAGACCTCCATTAATTTCAAAAGCCACAATATTGCCGCCTAACTTCATTTGTTTTTGTGCAATTTCATATTGAGGATGTGATTTTAAAAACGGATATTTTACCTTATTTACCTTTGGATGCTGTTCTAAAAACTCAGCTACTTTCAAGGCATTTTCACAATGTCTGTCTAATCGAATCGCCAAAGTTTCTAAACTTTTCGACAATACCCAAGCATTAAATGGAGATAATGAAGGCCCTGTAAGTCGTGAAAACAAATAGATTTTTTGAATCAATTCGGTTTCACCAACAGTAATCCCGCCCAAAACCCTACCTTGACCGTCCATTAATTTCGTGGCAGAATGCACTACCAAATGTGCGCCCCACTTTATAGGTTGCTGCAAATAAGGTGTTGCAAAGCAGTTGTCGATTATCAAAATTAAATTGTGTTTTTTGGCAATTGCCCCTAACAATTCAAGATCTATGATATCTACCGCTGGATTGGTTGGCGATTCGGCAAAAAGAATTTTGGTGTTTGGTTTGATAAAACTTTCAATAGTTCCCGGCCTATTAATGTCAAAATATGAAGTTTCTATTCCCCATTTTGGAAAATAATTGATAAACAAAGAATGTGTTGCTCCAAAAACACTTCCCGCCGAAACAATATGATCTCCTGAGTTTAACAAAGCTGCAAGGGTTGAATATACTGCCGCCATTCCAGAGGCGAATGCAAAACCAGCCGCTGCGCCTTCCATTTGGCAAACTTTATCCACAAACTCGTTATTGTTTGGATTGCTGTAACGGCTATAAATATTGCGCTCTTTCTCTTCGGCAAATGAGGCACGCATATCTTCGGCATCTTCAAATACAAAACTAGAAGTTAAATACAAAGGTACTGAGTGTTCCAGATATTGAGTGCGTTCTAACTGAGTGCGTATGGCTTGGGTTTCAAAACCAAATTCTTGTTCGTCCATTGTAATTGTTTTCCTCACCCCAGCCACGCCAAGGCGTGGTGCCGAAAGTGGATTGTTATTGTTTTATTTTAATTAGCAAAAAATATTTCTATTTATTAGTTGCTAGTTCCCCCTTCGGGGGTTAGGGGGCTTCCGTTCAAAACTACTTTATAATGTATTGTTGCTGTTGGTTCCAATGTTTTAGAAACCGAACAGTATTTTTCAAAAGATAATTGGGCTGCTTTTGCTGCTTTATCTTCTTTGATGTTTCCTTCTAAATAAAAAACCACATAAATATCTTTGAATGGTTTTGCTTCGCCAACTTGAACGCGTTCGCCTTGAACCTCAGCTTTGAAAGACGTAATTTCCTGACGTTGTTTTTTTAGTATCGAAATCATATCAATTCCGCTGCAGCCAGCAACGCCCATTAAAATTAATTCCATTGGACTTGGTCCCATATCGTTACCTCCAAAATCAGGTCTGGCATCTACATTTACTATATGTCCACGATCATTTTTTAATTCGAAGTGGAAGTTGTCGTTTACTCTGTTTAATGTTATTTTCATTATTTATTTTTTTGGACGCGGATTAATCGGATTTTCAAACGCCGATTCAACGGGTTTTTTATTTATCTCCGATTTCTAAATTATTATTTCCAGATATATAATCTTCAATTATTTTTTTGGCTTGCTCAAAATCTGATTCGTCAACTTGTAATTTTACAGGATTTAGACCTCCCGAAGTCACAACCCAAGGTTCGATGCTTGACATATATTCATTTTGAGTAAAAACTGTAATTTCTTTTTCTTCCAATAAATTTCTAACATTCATTGCTTCAAAATACGGACCATTAAAGACTATTATCATAACTATTGTTTTTCCTCTCCCCGTCCCTCTCCAAAGGAGAGGGTGCCAAAACTGGAGCATTGTTGTTTTTTTTAAAATTGAAATACTATCACAATTTGCTGACTCTCGAGATAAAAAATCTGAAATCAAAAATCGTTAATCTGCAATCAAAAATCCCAAATTTTCTGTTCCCCCTTCGGGGGCTAGGGGCTACCCTTTCTCTGACAATCTCAAAATATCGCCAAAAACTCCTCTCGCTGTCACTGCTGAACCTGCGCCAGCACCCTGAATTACAATAGGTCTGTCGCCATACGATTCGGTGTAAATTTCGAAGAAAGAATCGGAACCTTTCAATCCACCCAAAGCGGTATCCGAAGGTACGGAAACTAATTTAACTTCAAGATTTCCTTTGTCGTTTTGTAAATCTCCTGACAATTCGCCAATGTATCTCAAGACGTGATTGGGTTCTTGTTCTTCTTTTATTTTAGCGTAAATTGGATCAAATTCTCTTAATTTAGTCAAAAATTCCGAAGCGTTTCCTTCTCTTAAATGTTCCGGAATCAGGTTTTGAATATTGATTTCTTCGAATTCGTTTTGCAAGTCCAATTCTCTTGCCAAAATTAGTAATTTTCTTCCCACATCGTTCCCACATAAATCTTCTCTTGGATCGGGTTCTGTGTAACCGTTGGCGATTGCTTCTTTTAGAATTTCACTAAAAGGAACATCTTTTGCCGAGAAATTATTGAATAAATAACTCAATGTTCCGGAGAAAACTCCTTTGATTTTGGTGATATTTTCACCTGAAAGATGCAATAATTTTATGGTGTCAATCAATGGCAAACCTGCACCAACATTGGTTTCATACAAATAAGACTTCTGATTTTCTGCCAATACTTTTCTCAAGTCTTTATAAAATTTATAACTTAGGGTATTCGCTACTTTATTAGATGAAATCAAGTCGAAACTGCTTTCGGCCAATTTAACATAATTCTCCACAAACGTAGCACTTGCTGTATTATCAATAGCAATTAAGTTCTCTAAATTATTCGCAGTAGCATAATCAATAACGTCATCAATTGTATACGAAAAACCATTGTTTTGAATCTCGTTTTTCCAATTTTGTGAAACTCCGTTTTTGTTCAAAAGCAAGTTTTTAGAATTGGCAATCGCAAAAATATTCAGTTTTATATCCTTGCGTTTTTCGATTGCTGCAGCCGATTCCAGAATTTGGTTAATCAAAGTTCCGCCAACTAATCCGTGACCGAAAATAGCAATATTTATTTTCTTTGAAACTCCAAAAATCTCCCCGTGAATAACATTCAACGCCTTGTTCAATTGTGATTTTTTAACCACCAAACTCACGTTTTTACCCGTTACCGTGTTGTTGAAAAGAATCGGGATGACTTTGTTTTTAATCAAAGCTGTATATGGTTTATGAAAAGTACTCAAATCCTGACCAATGATCGAAATCACCGAAACATCATCAGTAATCGAGATTTTGTTGACGTCTTTCGAATAGAAATCATTCTCGAATTCTTTTTCGAGTTCAATCATTGCTTTTGTCGCTTTGTCGGCGGCAACCACAAGCCCAATTCCACGTTCGGATGAACCTTGAGAAATGATGCTCACGCTAATATCATTGTCGCCCATAACCCTAAAAATACGAGCATCGACACCGGTTTTTCCCAGCAATCCTCTTCCTTCGAGGTTTA
Organism: Flavobacterium psychrophilum; assembly: GCA_945874225.1. GTDB lineage: Bacteria > Bacteroidota > Bacteroidia > Flavobacteriales > Flavobacteriaceae > Flavobacterium > Flavobacterium psychrophilum_M. Next base: position 149,175 of record CAMCFT010000003.1, on the reverse strand, counting down.
CCAATGACACGTTTTCTAAAACCGAAAGTGTTTTTATGCCTTCTTTATTTGATTTAGACGTGATTAATGTTCCTTGATTTTCGTGGTTGAATGTGTTTAAAATTCGCAAAGGAATATTTCTTTCCAATAATGGAATAATCGTTTTGGCGTGCAAAATGGTTGCTCCAAAATTGGCAATTTCATTGGCTTCATTAAAAGACAAACGGTCAATTTTCTTGGCATCAGGAACTAAATCCGGGTTGGCTGTGTAAATCCCATCAACATGCGTGTAATTTTGCAATTCTTCAGCATCGAGAAAATTGGCAATCAAAGAAGCTGAATAATTACTGCCGTTTCTGCCTAAAGTAGTTGTTTCGTGATTTGCGTTCGAACCAATAAAACCAGTGATAATAATGACTTTATCGGTATTTTTCTTGAAATAGTCTACCACGTTTTTCTTCGAAATTTGTTCCAAAGGTTGGGCATCGCCAAACTTGGAATCCGTTTTTATCAATTCACGCGAATCGGCGAATTGGGCATTTATCCCTTTTTCATTTAAAAGAGAAGTTATTGTTTTGGCCGAAATTACTTCGCCTTGTGACAAAACCTGATCCTTAATTTTTTCGCTATAATCGCCTGTCAAACTTATGCCTTCAAAAAGCTTGTCTAATATTCCAAATTCTTGCGAGAGATCAATATTCGTGAAACCATTTTGTTGATAGCTTTTGAAACTTTCAAGTAAGGGTTTGTAATTACCGTTTTTGGCAGCAATCGTCAAAATATCTTCCAATTCGTCGGTTGCATTTCCTCGTGCAGAAACTACAACAGCAATATTTTCGTCTTTGCTTTTTTTGTCGATTATGATGTCTAAAACTTTATTTATTCCTTCACCGTTGGCCAATGATTTTCCGCCAAATTTCAATATTTTCATTTTGTCTTTTTTATTTTTAAAAACAACATCCAGCAAATTGCCTAGTTGGTCGTATTCCATTAAAAACGCATCGTGCCCGTGTTGCGAATCAATTTCACTATAAAATACATTGTTCTTGAATTTCTTTATTTCGTGGTATGTCTCCCGGTTTTCATTCGCCGTAAAAAACAAATCCGAGTTGATTCCGATAATATAAATATTGGCATCCACTTCGGAAATTATTTTTTCCAATGAAGTTCTGCCTCTGGTAATATCGATGGTTTTCAGCAACTGATTCATCATTTTGTATGCAGAAAGCTGAAACCTTTTTTGCAATTTTTCTCCGTGATGATTCAGCCAACTTTCCACTTGAAACGACTCCGAAGATTCAGTAGAATTTCTTTGAAATTTTTCTTTAAAAGATTCGGGCGTTCTATAGCACATCATTGCGTGAATGCGGGCATCTTCGATGGGATGAGACGAATTATTTAATATTTTCTCTTGCAAATAACAATTGGCAATCAACCAATCGGTCGATTTCCAATCGGTAGCAATAGGTATAAAATTATGGGTTAATTTTGGCTCCAAAGCCACCATTTCCCATGCAATCCCTCCACCAACAGAACCGCCAATAATGGCGAATAATTCTTTTATTTTCAAAAACCGAAGGCCTTCCAAGAAAAGTCTGGCGATGTCTCTGGTATTAAAATCCAAATATTTCTCTATAATATTTCTATCGAAACCATTTCCGGGAACATTGAAAGCCAATATTGTGTATTTGCGAATATCGATTGTTTTATCAATGCCAATCAAATCGTTCCACCAGCCATTTTCGCCAACTACTTGGGAATTTCCTGTCAAGGCGTGATTCACCAAAACTATTGGAGCGGTATTCAATGCTTGTCCAAAAACCTGAAAACTTAAGTTTAAGGACGCATAAAATTCGCCACTTTCGGTGGTGAAATTTTGAATGATAATTGTTGTTGGTTTATTTTCCAATTTTCAAATCTTTTATAATTTTTTGATTTGTGTCTGGAAATATTAGAAAGAAAGCTAGAAGTAAACTAGATGATTTCTTTTGAGTTATCTTTCCACAAAAAAGTGGTAGAATGCAGCACCTTCTTCGTTTACCGAAGGGTTGCTAAGGCTTCATCGGGTCTAATCCCTCTGCCTTTCTTTATAACATTTCAATACAGTTGTGAACTTAAAGGCACAAATTAACTACAATTTTTTTTAACAACCAAATTTAACATAAGTTGGTTTCTACATTTAAAATTAAAACCAGCATCGGAAAGAGTCCATTAACAGACTCTCGCCGTTGCTTATTTTAAAATTTAATTACTTTTTATCCCAATTATTTTAGATAAAAAGCGTTTCGTTTTCCTCAGAATACATTTGATGAAACAAAGAATTCGGAACTTTCCCTGAATCCGAAGTTTGCTTTAAATTCACTCCAATTTTTGTATGTGTGAATTCAAAGTCATCTTTATCTGCAGTATTTGCTTTTGTACTTATGTTCAAACTTTTGAAAAACGGAATTACTTTTGAAATATATTTTAGAATTTTCATAATATTATATTTTTGGATGTTTACTTTTTTATTTTTAAACATATTGAATTCAGTTTTCCTAAGTTCAAATATGTTACTTTTTTTATACTTTTAAATTTTCGAAAACAGCCTTTAAATCGGCTTTCAAGTCTTCGATGTCTTCGAGTCCAACCGAGAGTCTGATTAAATCCTTGGTTACTCCTGTCGCTACTTGCTCTGCATCTGACAATTGCTGGTGCGTGGTGCTCGCCGGATGAATAATCAATGATTTTGTGTCTCCAATATTGGCCAAAAGTGAAAATAACTTCGTTTCATCGGCTATTTTCTTAGCAGCTTCAAAGCCTCCTTTAAGGCCGAAAGTTAGCAATCCGTTCTGTCCTTTAGGTAAATACTGTGTTGCCAAATCATAATATTTACTGGACTTCAATCCTGGATAATTAACCCAAGCGACTTGATCTTGACTTTCTAACCATTTGGCTAAAGCCAATCCGTTTTCACTGTGCTTCTGGACACGAATTGGTAAAGTTTCAAGTCCCTGAATAATCTGGAAGGCATTAAACGGACTCAAGGCTGCACCAAAATCCCGTAAACCTTCGATTCGAACTTTAGCAATAAAAGCGGCATTTCCTAGTGCTTCGTGATACACTAATCCGTGATAAGCTTCAGATGGTTCGGTAAACTCAGGGAATTTTCCGCTACTCCAATCAAATGTTCCGGCATCAATAACAGCTCCTCCTAGAGAGGTTCCGTTTCCTGCAATATATTTGGTCAAGGAATGAATCACAATATTGGCTCCGTGTTCAATTGGGTTTAGCAAATAAGGCGAGGGAACCGTATTGTCCACAATAAACGGGACTTTAAAAGCTTTGGCTTCCGCCGAAATGGCTTTCAAATCCAAAACATCTAATTTTGGATTTCCTAAACTTTCTGCAAAGAATACTTTAGTGTTTTCATTTGCTGCTTTAGTAAAATTGCTTGCGTCTGATGGATCTACAAATGTGGTTGTGATTCCCAATCTTGGCAAAGTCGCTTTCAACAAATTATAAGTTCCGCCATACAAACTGTTCGAAGCCACAATATGATCTCCCGTCTTCAGTAAAACCAATAATGATGTAGCAATTGCAGCCGTTCCGGATGCAGTAACCACTGCGGCGATTCCGCCTTCAAGCGCTGCTAATCGTTGTTCTAGAATATCATTAGTTGGATTATTTAATCGGGTATATATAAATCCTGCTTCGGCAAGACCAAATAAATTGGCCGCGTGATCCGAATTATTAAACACATAAGAACTGGTTTGATAAATAGGCACCGCTCTGGTTCCTGCTGTTTTAGTAACGTCGTGACCTGCGTGTAATGCGTTTGTTGCGAATTTTGGAGTACTCATTATTTCTTTACTTTTTATAATTGATTTTAGATTTTAAACTGAATTCGTTTCAGTTTTGTTTTATTTAATTTTTAAATGATTTGTTTTTTGGGACATAAAAAACAAAAAACCCTTTTAGAGGCGTATCCAAAAGGGTTTTAAGTTGTGTTATAAACTTATACTTTCGGAATCAACAGACATAAATGCACATCATTACATTGGCACAAATCATCGATTTGACATTGCACGAATTCATCTGTTTTTGTTTAAAGTTGTTCATTGTATTTATGATTTGTGTTTACTATAATTCAAAAAAAAAGCCTCCCGTTTTGTGGGAGGCTTTTGCTATATAATTTTGATTTAAAATTTAAGCAACAAACGACCCACAGGATTTTTCCTGCATCGATTTAAAAATATTGCAAACATTAAATTTCATTTTCTATCTTTTATTTGACAAATGTCTATACTTTTATTTAGAAATCCAAATAAATTATAAAAAAATATACATAAGTTAACAAATCTTTACACAATCAACAAATACAATAAATGCCTTTTTTTATTTTTAACATCAAAAAAAAAGTTAAGATTAATTTGGAATTCAATTTGGTTTCATACATTTGCACTCGAAATATTAGAGGAAAAATTTGAACTGATTGCAACCTCGTTAAAAAAATGCTAAAGCAGAAACCCTCCTTTAGTATTTCCCAGCAATTATTTTTTTCCTCGCTTAATTTAAAAAATTACATTATTATGGCTTATTTATTTACGTCAGAATCAGTGAGTGAAGGACATCCGGACAAAGTAGCTGATCAAATTTCAGACGCATTAATTGATAATTTCTTGGCATTTGACCCTGAGTCAAAAGTAGCTTGTGAAACATTGGTAACGACCGGATTAGTAGTCTTGGCGGGCGAAGTGAAATCTGAAACTTATTTAGATGTTCAAACTATAGCAAGAGATGTTATCAAGAAAATTGGTTACACCAAGAGTGAATATATGTTTGAAGCGAATTCTTGTGGAGTTCTTTCTGCCATTCACGAACAATCTGCTGATATCAATCAAGGTGTTGACAGAGCAAGCAAAGAAGAGCAAGGAGCTGGTGACCAAGGAATGATGTTTGGTTACGCAACCAACGAGACTGATAATTTTATGCCTTTGGCTTTGGATTTATCCCATAAATTATTGCAGGAATTAGCCGTTATACGTCGTGAAAACAATGAAATTACCTATTTGCGTCCTGATGCAAAATCACAGGTAACTTTAGAATATGACGACAACAACAAACCATCTAGAATTGATGCAATTGTAATTTCTACTCAACACGATGATTTTGATGAAGAAGCTGCAATGTTGGCAAAAATCAAAAGTGATTTAGTTGGGATTTTGATTCCAAGAATTATCAAAAGCAATCCACAATATGCTCATTTATTCAACGATAAAATTACCTATCATATTAATCCAACCGGAAAATTCGTTATTGGCGGACCACACGGTGATAGTGGATTAACCGGAAGAAAAATTATTGTTGATACTTACGGTGGGAAAGGCGCTCACGGTGGCGGAGCTTTCTCAGGAAAAGACCCAAGTAAAGTAGACAGAAGTGCTGCTTATGCAACACGTCACATCGCTAAAAACCTTGTTGCAGCTGGTGTTGCCGATGAGATTTTAGTTCAGGTTTCGTATGCTATTGGTGTTGCAAAACCAATGGGGATTTTTATTGAAACTTACGGAACTTCAAAAGTGAATTTGACTAATGGTGAAATCGCCAAAAAAGTAGAATCACTTTTTGATATGCGTCCTTACTTTATTGAGCAACGTTTAAAATTAAGGAACCCAATCTATAGCGAAACTGCTGCTTACGGACATATGGGTCGTACTCCAGAAACGGTGACAAAAACTTTTTCTGCTCCGGGAGGAATCGAAAAAACTGTTACAGTTGAATTGTTTACTTGGGAAAAATTAGATTTTGTTGATCAAGTGAAAGCTGCTTTTGGGCTATAGTCCTCACCCCCAGCCCCTCTCCAAAGGAGAGGGGAGCAAAAACATACAAAAACAACAAAGCCTGACTAAATATAATAGTCAGGCTTTTTAGTTTTTAGATTATCCATAAAGAAGAGCACTTTCATTCTATTTTTTGTAATTTAGCTTTCGGTAAAATCGAAGGATTACGATTTTTAAAATTATATGAGTAAAAAATTAATTCTTCTGCTTTTAATATTTCCGCTTGTTTCTGCTTTTTCGCAAGAACAAAGCTTGAAAGCACAACTTATTTCGACACAGAAAATCGAGGCCGATGCTTTTGTTGGTTTTGATGGTTTGGACAACCTATATTATATTAAAAACAATATTTTTTATAAGCAACATAAGGATGAATTGTGGCAATATAAAAACCTCTCTTTAGGTAAAATCACAAAAATAGACCTCCAAAATCCACTGAAAATTGTTTTGTTTTATGAAAATTTCAACACCGTTATAACATTAGATAATCAATTGAATGAAACCCAAAAAATCAACTTTTCTGAAATTGATATTCCAATACTAGTTGCAGCAACAGGAATTGCCTCTCAAAACAGACTGTGGATTTACAATAGTTTATCGCAACAAATTGGACTTTTTGACTATTTGAAAAACACATACTTATCAATAACACCTTCTTTTCAAGGAAATTTAAAATACTATAGCTCAGATTTCAATGCTTTTCAATGGATTGATGACAAATTGAATTGGTATTCTTGTGATGTATTTGGAAAAGTTTCTACTTTGGGAAAAGTCTCAAATTTTGACCAAATTCAAGTTATTACAAACCAAGTTCTGGTTTTTTCAAAAGACGGAAAATTACATCTGCAGGATTTGAGCAAGAATAGTATTTACATAATTGAAAATGTGGAAAAATCATTTAAAAATTTCTATTACAAAGACCAAATTTTTTCTATTTTTACCGATCAGGAAATTATAAATTATAAAATCACGATACCATAATGCACATAGCAGTAGCAGGAAACATAGGCGCAGGAAAAACAACATTGACACGTTTATTAGCGAAACATTTTAAATGGGAACCGCATTTTGAAGACGTGGTTGACAATCCATATTTGGACGATTTTTATCACCAAATGGAACGTTGGTCATTTAATTTACAGATTTATTTCCTGAACAGTCGTTTTCGCCAAGTGTTACAAATTCGCGAAAGTGGTAAAAAAATCATTCAAGACAGAACCATTTACGAAGATGCACATATTTTTGCTCCCAATCTTCATGCAATGGGATTGATGACCAACCGTGATTTTCAAAACTATTCTTCATTATTTGAATTAATGGAATCTAAGGTAGAAGCTCCAGATATGCTTATCTATTTACGAAGTTCTATCCCAAATTTAGTAAGCCAAATTCACAAACGCGGTCGTGAATATGAAAATACTATTTCTATCGATTACCTCAACCGATTGAATGAACGTTATGAGGCCTGGATTCAGACTTATACCAAAGGAAAATTACTAATTATTGATGTGGATAACATCAATTTTGTAGACAATCCAGAAGATTTGGGAATGATTATCAATAGAATTGATGCAGAGCTGAACGGGTTGTTTTAGTCCTCACCCCGACCTCTCCAAGGGAGAGGGAGCCGAAACTAGATTGAAATTTCGGGCTCGAAATTTAAGCTAAATACAAATGCCTCGCAATTTGCAATTGCGAGGCATTTTTTATAAACCTTTGTCAAAGGGTATATTTAAAGACTATTTCAAAGCTTCCACTTTAGCCTTAACTTCTTCTAATGAACCTTCAAAAACTTGAACGTTTACATTTCCTTTTTCGGAAGTGGTTACCGTAGCTTTTGCTTTTCCATTAGTATTGATGATTTCAACTTTAATGTTTTTATCATTCGTTCCTTTTTTAGCACAACATGCTTTTCCTTTTTCAGCTCCAATGAACTTTCCATTTGCATCATAACGTGACATACATATCGCTTTTTGATCTGGAGTACATCCTCTGGCATCACACATTGCAGCACATTCGTCTTTAGACATTGTGGCACATTTTGACATATCACAACCCATTGGCATAGCTTCTTTCCCATTCATCATTGGATATTTTGATTGCATCATCATCTCCATTTTAACACTTTTGTTGGTTTCATTAGAAGCGCTTTCGTTTCCTAAAATTGGAGCAATTACCAATCCAATCAAACAAGTTAATTTAATTAAGATATTCATTGATGGTCCAGAAGTATCTTTGAATGGATCTCCAACAGTATCTCCAGTAACCGCTGCTTTATGCGCATCAGAACCTTTAAAACTCATTGCTCCATCAACTAAAACTCCAGCTTCAAAAGATTTTTTTGCATTATCCCAAGCACCACCAGCATTGTTTTGGAAAATAGCCCAAACCACACCTGAAACGGTAACCCCAGCCATATATCCACCTAACATTTCAGCTACCATTGAGTTTGCAAAAGCATCACCCATATAAACAAATTTACCCAACAAGACAATTCCAATAGGAAAACCAATAGTCAAAATCCCAGGTAATATCATTTCGTTCAAAGCAGCTTTTGTAGAAATATCAACACATTTTGCATATTCAGGTTTTCCGGTTCCTTCCATAATTCCTGGAATTTCCCTGAACTGACGACGCACTTCATTTACCATATCCATCGCAGCTTTTCCAACAGAATTCATTACCAATGCAGAGAAAACTACTGGTATCATTGCGCCAACGAATAACATTGATAAAACTGGCGCTTTAAAAATATTGATTCCGTCGATTCCTGTGAAAGTGACATAAGCAGCAAACAACCCTAAAGAGGTCAATGCCGCCGAAGCGATTGCAAATCCCTTTCCGGTTGCAGCAGTTGTGTTTCCAACTGAATCTAAAATATCGGTCCTTGTACGAACTTCTTTTGGTAATTCACTCATTTCGGCTATTCCACCGGCATTGTCAGATATTGGTCCGAAAGCATCAATTGCTAATTGCATAGCTGTTGTAGCCATCATTGCAGATGCAGCAAGTGCCACTCCGTAGAAACCTGCAAAAGAATAAGAGATCCAAATGGCAGCAGCTAAAACAAGTACTTTTGGAAAAGTAGAAATCATACCAGTTGATAAACCAGCAATGATATTAGTTCCTGCTCCAGTTGAAGATTTTGCAACAATTGCCAATACTGGTTTTGTTCCCAGACCAGTATAATATTCAGTAACTGATGAGATAATTGCTCCAACTACTAATCCTACGATTGAAGCATAGAAAACTCTCATTGAAGAAATTTCTTTTATTCCTTCACCAAAGAAATTCATTTTCATTGTTGAAGGCAACATATATTTAATTAATAAGAAACAAGCAATAGCTGTAAGTAAAATAGAAACCCAGTTTCCAATATTTAACGCTCTTTGAACTTGTGCTTCTTTTGCGTCATTATCGGTAATTTTAACTAACATAGTTCCAATGATTGAGGATAATATTCCAAAACCAGCGATTGCCATTGGCAATAAAATAGGTCCAATTCCACCAAAGGCATCTTGGATGTTTCCACCCATATCTTTAATTACATAGTTCCCAAGAACCATAGTAGCAAGTACTGTTGCAACATAAGAACCGAATAAATCAGCACCCATTCCTGCAACGTCACCTACGTTATCTCCAACATTATCTGCAATTGTAGCAGGATTTCTTGGATCGTCTTCTGGAATCCCAGCTTCGACTTTACCTACTAAATCAGCTCCAACATCGGCAGCTTTTGTGTAAATTCCACCACCAACACGTGCAAACAAAGCAATAGATTCAGCTCCAAGAGAAAAACCAGCTAATGTTTCCAGAACAGTAGTCATATCTTCGGTTGAAGTCCAAACTCCTCCCATAAATACATAATAAAATAAAATGAAGAATCCTGTAAGTCCTAAAACAGCCAGTCCAGCAACACCTAATCCCATAACCGTTCCGCCACCAAAAGAAACTTTTAGCGCTTTTGGCAAACTTGTTCGAGCTGCTTGCGTTGTTCTAACATTTGTTTTTGTTGCTATTTTCATTCCCAAATTTCCCGCCAAAGCCGAGAAAATTGCTCCAAAAATAAAGGCAACAACTATTAATAAATGTGTTGATGTTCCTGGTATGAAAGTAATCGCTGCCAAAACAACACTTGCCAAAACCACAAAAATTGTCAATAATCTATACTCTGCATTAAGAAAAGCCAATGCGCCTTCGTGGATATATTCTGAAATTTCTTTCATTTTACCATCTCCAGCATCTTGTTTTAAAACCCAGGCTCTTTTAAAAGCCATAAAAGCTAATCCTATTATTGCCAATATTATTGGCACATAAATCATTATTGTATTCATAAAAATTGTTTTTGGTTAGTGTTAATCTTTGCAAATGTAACAAACCTTAATAAATAAAAAAGCAATATTCCATACAGAATATTGCTTTTTTGATAAAAATTTTAGTAAAAAATTATTTTATACTAAACAATCCTTTTGGTTTGTTTTCGATTTCATCAAAACGTCGAGTACACTCTTCAATAATTGCAAATGCCTGATTTATATCACCCCAACCCTCTACGTCAACAATTTTATTTTCTAGGTCTTTATAAACTTGAAAGAAATGCTCGATTTCTTTTAATAAATGCGGATTAACATCTGAAAGATTTTCTAATGTATTCCAAATTGGATCTGATACCGGTACACAGATAATTTTTTCGTCCGGTCCTTTATCATCTGCCATGTGAAAAACACCAATTGGCTTCACTTCCATTACACATCCAGGAAAAGTAGGTTCATTGATCAAAACTAAAACGTCCAAAGGGTCACCGTCTAATGCTAATGTTTCAGGTATAAATCCGTAATCTGCAGGATACATCATTGACGAGAATAACATTCTGTCAAAACGCATTCTTTTTATTTTGAAATCATATTCGTACTTATTTCTACTCCCTCTTGGTATTTCGATTAAAACATCGAAAGTTTTTTTTCTGTCTGCAGTCATTACTTTTTATATATATTTTATTTATCTCGCAAAAGTAAGCAAAATATACATTTTTACAATGAAAATCAGGTATTATCTATTGGTTAAATGTTAATTATACAAGACTTTAATATACAATGGTTCTATTTCTTTTTTACAAATAATAATGCCACAATAGAAAAGTGGCAAAAGATCGATGAGGTCTCCATTTTGACACATAAATTTCCATTTCTGGTTTGTTGTGAATATCAAGCAAGTCCTTTATTGTATTTACTATAGCAATGTCGCCAAGCGGAATAATATCTGGCGCCTGGAGCGAGAACATTAGATAAACGTCGATTGTCCAATTGCTAATTCCCTTGATTTTGATTAATTCCTCACGAACTTGTTGAGCAGATTTAGTTGACAAACTTTCAAAAACTAAGTATTATTTAGTGTCGAATGCTACACAACCTTTGTTTTGGTAGTTTCAATTAGATTAATTTCTAACTTATATCCAATACCATGAATGTTAACAATATTTACTAAAGTATCTTTATTCAGTTTCTTACGCAGTTTTGAAATAAACATATCTAAACTTCTAGTAACTATTACCCCTTCATTTTCCCATACTTCTTTCTGCAAAATATTCCTGTCAATAATTTCGTTAGGGGATGTGAAAAAAATGTATAATAATTTTGATTCTTTCGATGTTAATAAAATTTTTACATCTTCATATTGAACATAATGTTGTTCATGGTAAAAAAAATATTTTCCAATTTGGATATTTTTAACGGACTCTTTTTGATGAAATTTTTCTTTTTTTCTATTTAAAATAAACCAAAATAAAACAGATAAAACTAAAAGCAATAAAGCAAAAAAGAGGTATTTAGTATTGAAAAAAACATTGTTCGTTGGAATAAACTTAATATTAATAATGTAGCAATCACTTGGCATGCTTCTACCTATACAAGGAATTATATCCTCTTTATCATTTAATGAAATTAAAAAGCCATAGATAACCTCACCACTTGAACACTTTAATACATTCACAGAATATTCCCTTGGAAAAGTGCTTCTCTCCATGTTTTTCTGAACAATAGCAACCAACGAATCTGGTGAAAATGAAAATTTATTTTCGAAACTAATCTGAAATTCATTTGCCGATAGCGTTTTTATGGGCATTACTTTAGAAGTGCTATCCTTTGAGCTATTAAGTAATTCATGACCTATTTCCCTTAATATTATTTGGTTTTTGGGATTCTCAATGTCTGACTCTTGTTGAAAAGCCAGAAAAATAAAAATTATTAAAAAAGCCAATACCGTTATAAGTGAGGTAAATAAGTGTTTTTGTTTCATGCTTCAAAAGTATTTTTTTTAAAGCTTATTAAAAACACATTTAATAAAAATTTAAATCTTTTTACACTTTTTTTACATAATAATTTATAGTTTGTTGCGAAAGGACAGTAGGTTTGCACGAGTAAACCTGACAAAATTATTTGCTTTTTGAAAAATGACATAACAAAAAATGATGCTTTTTTTTAACCATTTAAAATAAAAACTTATGAAACTAAAAAATAGATTAATGAAATTTATAATTCTACTAATAGTAATCAGCAATCCACTTTTCGCACAACAAGATAGTGTTTATAGACCTATTATTTGGTCAACAGACTGGAGTCAAAATGGGAAATTCATTGCGATTGGCGGCAGCATAGACTCTTTAAAAATTTACAGTGAAAAGGATTTAAAACCATACAAATCATTTTATATAAACAACGCTATTACACGTGTAAAGTGGCATCCTTCAAAAAATATAATTGCCGTAGCAACACAAATTTCAAAAGACAAATCAAGTATTATCAATTTGGAAACTGATGAAAAAATTGAATTAAACGGAATTTCATCAGATGGAGCCAGAGGGATTGGCTGGAACTATACTGGTGAATATTTAGCTGTTGGTGACAATAACGGACTAGTATTAATTTACAACATAAAAGGAGAACTGATAAGAAAGTTTACTAATCAAACCAATTCGACTAAGAGTATTACGGCTTTAGATTGGCATCCAAATAAAAATATATTGATAACTGTTTCAGACAAAATTAGGTTTTTTGATATTGAAGGAAATCTGTTAAATACAGTAAAACATAGAGCTGAAGATGTTTTGATATTAAGTGTTGCTTGGCCCAAATCAGGCACTTTTTTTGTCACAGGTGACTACGGAGATGAAAAAGACAAATCATTACTTCAATATTGGAGTGAACAAGGCAAACTTATTCGTTCCATTGATATTGGCAAAGGGGAATACCGAAATTTGAGTTGGAATCCAAAAGGAAACAGATTAGCAACAGCAAGTGACACATTAAGAATTTGGGATACCAAAGGCAACCTCATTTCAGAGGGCAATGAAAAGAATCATTTTTTATGGGGAGTTTCATGGAATAAACAGGGGAATAAAATCATTACTTCAGCGCAAAGTGTACTGCTTTGGAATGATAAAGGCGAAAAAATAGGGACAGTTGAATAAAGGTATCAACATTTTAATAACTAACTTTCCGATTCCTTTTGCTCAAATAATAATGCCACAAAAGAAAAGTCGCTACAGATTTATGCGGACTCCATTTTGATACATAAATTTCCATTTCTTGTTTGTCGTGAATATCAAGCAACTCTTTTATTGTGTTTACTACCGCAATATCGCCAAGTGGCATTATATCTGGTGCTTGAAGCGAGAACATTAAATAAACGTCGATTGTCCAATTGCCAATTCCCTTGATTTTGATTAATTCCTCACGAACTTGTTGAGAAGTTTTGTTCGCCAGACTTTCAATATCAATTTCATTGTTAATTATCGAACTGGACAAAGCCTTGATATAAGAAGTTTTTTGTCGGCTTACGCCAATGTTTCTATACTCTTCATCTGAAAAAGATAGCAATGATTCCGGCTGAAAGTTCTGCTCTTTCGCTTTTAGTTTTAAAAAAGTTGCTTTTGCTGAATCAATAGAAACCTGCTGTTCGAGAATTAATAATACCAAGGTTTCAAAACCTTGTGGTCGTTTTGGAATTATTGGTAAACCATATTTATCAATAATATGATTGAAAATAATGTCTTTTTCTAAAAGATATTTAACGGCTTTTTGCATAGTTTCATTTTTTTAGCCCAGATGGAAAAGGAAAGCCTTTTGAAAAAAATGGTAAATTTTTGTTGAAGAAAAAAGCGACCAAAGGAAGCTCTTTTTCCTTTTTACAAAAATAGCCGTTTTTAAGAAAGCTTGTAATGTACAGCTGGATTGGCTTCTAAAAATAAAATCCCATCGAGATTTTTGTGGAAAATTTATTAGCATCAGGCATATTGAGATAATTGCCTCTCCACGAAAAATCGACACGAAAAAATTTGAAAATATTACCTACACCTGCACTATATTCCCAATACACCTTATCTGGAGCATTATAAACTAAACCAGAAGCATTTATCATTCTATTTTCATCCGAAACTGTTCCGTAAACTGATTTGATGCCAATATTTTCACGCCAATTTAGTTTTCGCATAAAAGGAATTCTGGCAAAAAACCTTCCCTGAAAATCGTGATCCCACTTTAAAGTTACATATTGATCCGTAACAAATTCGTAATATTGAAGATTGCTAAAAGTGTTTGAAATATCAAAAAGCGATTGATTCCCGGGCACAACACTCATTAATCCGAGTGGAATATTCCCAAATGTTTTTCCCATTTCAAAAGTGATATTTGAACGTCCCAATGGCCCAATAATGATGGGTTGCTTATAATAAAGCTGCAGTTTTTTATACTCAAAATCACTTGAAAGCAATCCTTTGAATCCCTGACTATAGTTTACAAAAAAGCTGGTAAAAGGGCTGTCTGTATTGTATCTTTCGACAGCAAAACCAATAGGGCTTCTGTTTGGAGTATATTCAACTTGGAGATTAAATTCAGATTGTTTTACTTGACTTTTTATGGTTGTTTGTGATAAATCCGTATAATAATCCAAGCTAAACTCAGGACTAGCCGATATTAAAGTTCTATAAGTGACTCCTGCTCCAAAAGTTAGATTTTTTATGGGCTCTATTTCAACTTGAACATTGCTCAAATTGACATTAGTTAATTTGTCGTTACTTCCAAATGTCAATAATCCTGAGGAAGCGTAATTGCGTCCCAATATATCATTTGTTGTGGTGAGCGAAGCTCCAATTTGTTCAATATCTCTTCGATTACCTGCTGCTATTATAACTCTTTTTTGGGGATTAACCATCCATTTTCCAGTGACTCCATATTTGAATTTATTGTCTTTAAATCCATAGGCAACATAAGATTGCAATCTCCAAGGATCATTGGGTCCAAAATAAGTTCTTACTCCGGTTCGCAATCGCAATCCTTCGACTGAATTTTGTCCAACCACCGAATAAATTGGTCCATAATCTAAATCTCCTAAATGAATGTAACCACTATCCAATATTTCGACCAAACTATATATTTGTTTGAATTTCTTGACAGTTTGCAGTGTGTCAAGCATTTTATAAACCCCTTTTTCATCTTTGGTCAAATTTTCGAAACGGTTTTCCTGCCAATATTCTTCTGATTTATTATAAACTTCTTTGTCTAAATAATTCACTTCATCCTTATAAAATTTTTCGGGTTTTTCGTTGTTAAATTTATGGTCTCTGTAGAAAGTGGTTCGTTTTCCATAAACCCCTTTAGAATTTTCTTTTTCGTTTAAAGCAAAATCCGTCATCATATAATCTTTGGACAAAAGAAAAACAGAATCATTTAAAACTTCAAATTCCTGTTCGATATAGATATCCTTTACCCAGTTAATATTAGCGCTTTTAGTAACCGCCATGTTGATGTTTTTTATAGCATAAGTGGTGTCACTTACCCAAAAATCGCCTTTGAATGTCAATTCGTTTTGACGCCTTGGATAAAAAACAATATTGTAACACCATTTTTTATCAATGTAAGCGCTATCCCTTAATACATAATTATAGACATCAATTCCTGTTGTAGAAATAGGGCTGGTAAAGCTTTTGTCAAAAAAAGTGATGTGATTATTATACACATCAAAGTCCGTATATAAATCATTTACAAAAGCTAAAATTTGCTGATTTCCGTTGAATCCAGAGGTTTTGTTGGCTTTTACTTTTTCTTTAACTTTCTTTAATTTGTTATCTCCATAAACATCTGACAAGGCTTCATTTATAAAAATAGGCAAATACGTTTTTCCCGTTATTTTTGATGTATCTACGTGCTTGAAAATAAATTCCATCCCTTTGAAAAGCTTATTTTTCATATAAGCACTATCAATAGTGTTCATATCAAACTCGATCTTTTCATATTTTTCCATTTGGTATTGGTTAAACATATGAAGACCATTTTGACGTCTTCTTTCCCAAATTTTTCTAAGAATGTCTAAAGCTGGATTGTTCTTTTTTGAGGTTTTACCTCTATAAATCATCACTTCTTTTAAAGTCTCAATTTCTTTTAATTGAATTTTAAAATTATAATTGACTGATTTTTCCAATTCAATTTCCTTATCGGAATATCCCACCGAAGTAATTACGAGTGTTTTATACGTTTTTGGAGATTCTAAATAAAAAATGCCGTCTTCATTACACACAACACCTTCGCTCGAGTTTTTGAAAGCCACATTGGCAAAAGGAACAGGATGATTTGATTTGTCTAAAACTACACCGCTAACTTTTGTTTGAGAAAAAATAGTGCTTACAAATGCAAATAACAAGAACAGATTAAGTAAAATCTTATTTTTCATAATAAAAGACTCCATCAAACATAGAATTCTGATGAAGTTTCAAATATAGTTAATTCCTTATACTAGATTTTTTAATCTCTCTAATATTCGGAAAAGTTTAACACCTTATTTATACAATACTTTTTTTACTGCTTTGATAACATCGTCAGCATTTGGCAACCATTCTTTCAGTAAAACTGGTGAATATGGCGCCGGAGTATCAGCTGTTGTGATACGCTGAATTGGAGCATCAAGAAAATCAAAAGCACGCTCTTGAACAATATAAGCAATCTCCGAAGATACACTTGCAAACGGCCAAGCCTCCTCAAGAATTACTAATCTATTTGTTTTTCGCACTGAAGTCAGAATGGTTTCGTGATCCATAGGACGAACCGTTCTTAAATCGACAATTTCACAAGAAATTCCTTCTTTCTCTAACTCATCGGCAGCGATAAAAGCTTCTTTAATAATTTTTCCAAAAGAGACAATCGTGACATCAGTTCCCACTCTTTTTACATCAGCAAGACCAATAGGAATAGTATATTCTCCTTCCGGAACTTCTCCTTTGTCACCATACATTTGCTCTGATTCCATAAAAATTACAGGATCATTATCACGAATCGCTGATTTCAGCAAGCCTTTAGCATCATAAACTGTAGAAGGAACTACTACTTTTAGACCTGGAGTATTGGCAAACCAATTTTCTAAAGCTTGTGAGTGTGTTGCTCCAAGTTGTCCCGCCGAAGCCGTTGGCCCACGAAAAACAATAGGAACATTAAATTGTCCACCAGTCATTTGACGCATTTTGGCAGCATTATTTATAATCTGGTCGATACCAACTAGACAGAAATTGAAGGTCATATATTCAACGATTGGTCTACATCCATTCATTGCAGAACCAACTGCGATTCCAGTAAAACCAAGCTCTGCAATTGGCGTATCGATAACTCTTTTTTCACCAAATTCGGCAAGCATTCCCTTTGACGCTTTGTAAGCACCATTGTATTCAGCTACTTCCTCACCCATTAAATATATAGACTCATCGCGACGCATTTCTTCACTCATTGCTTCGCAAATAGCCTCTCTAAATTGTATCGTTCTCATTTTTTTCATTATGTGTATAATTTTCGAATCGCAAAAATAAATATTTTATATCACTTAAAAGCATAAAATATGTTTAAAATAACAAGGTGACAATCTTGCTATTCACTATTTCCACGAACAAAGTATCGGATGTCTTTTTTATAAGGATTACGAAATCGATATATTACCAAAAAATATTATGCACGCATAGTATATTATTCAAATTAATATTATAATTTTGTGGAGGAAATTTTGAAAATAAAATCTATAATTATGAAAATATTAGTTTGCATCAGTCACGTTCCTGATACTACTTCAAAAATTAATTTCACCAATGATGACTCGCAATTTGATGCTAATGGCGTTCAGTTTGTGATCAATCCCAACGATGAATATGGCTTAACTCGTGCTGTTTGGTTTCAGGAACAACAAGGCGCGACGATAACTGTTGCCAATGTTGGCGGACCAGAAACAGAGCCTACTTTAAGAAAAGCATTGGCCATTGGAGCAAACGATGCGATTCGAGTAAACGCAAATCCAACTGACAGTTTTTTTGTTGCCAAACAACTTGCTGAAGTGATAAAAAATGGCGCATACGACATCATAATTGCTGGAAAAGAATCATTGGATTATAATGGCGGAATGGTTCCCGGAATGATTGCCGGTATTCTTGGATATAATTTCTTGAATTCCTGTACCGATATAATTGTTGATGGTACTACTGTAAAAGCAATTCGCGAAATTGATGGCGGAAGAGAAACCGTTTCAACAACTTTGCCTTTAATCATTGGCGGACAAAAAGGATTGGTAGAAGAAAAAGATTTGCGCATCCCGAATATGAGAGGAATTATGACTGCCAGAACAAAAACGCTGACTGTTATAGAACCTGTAGATGCTTCGATAAATACAAAAGCCGTGAAATTCGAAAAACCTGCACCAAAATCAGCTGTTAAATTAGTTGCTGCCGATAATTTGGACGAATTAATCAACTTATTACACAACGAAGCTAAGGTGATATAAGATTGCAGATTTTAGATTGCAGATTGCAAATCGCAGTGTGAAAATCTAAAATTTTATCTTACTTCAAAAATCTAAAATCGTTAATCTAAAATCTAAAATCATTATGTCAATATTAATATATGCAGAATCAGCAGAAGGAAAATTCAGAAAAGTAGCTTTCGAATTAGCTTCTTATGCAAAAAAAGTAGCTGAAACATTAGGAACCACTGTCACAGCAGTAACCATAAATACTGCAGACGTTTCGGATTTATCAAAATACGGAGTCGATAAAGTTTTGAAAGTAACAAACGACAAATTAGCTGGTTTTTCTGCCAAAGCTTATGCCGATGTTATCAAACAAGCAGCACAAAAAGAAGGAGCAAAATTAATTTTACTTTCGTCAACTACTGACAGCATTTATCTTTCGCCATTTGTTGCCGTTTCGCTAGAAGCCGGTTTCGCTTCAAATGTGGTGGGATTGCCTGTGAGTACTTCACCTTTTCAGGTTCGAAGAAATGCCTTTTCGACCAAAGCATTCAATATCACCGAAATTGCTACCGATGTAAAAATTCTTGGTCTAGCCAAAAACTCTTATGGTGTTTTTGAAAAAGCTTCCACCTTGACAACCGAAGATTTTAATCCAACTATTGGAGAAAATGATTTTGGAATAAAAGTAGAATCAGTAGAAAAAGTTTCCGGAAAAGTTTCCATTGCTGATGCTGATATTGTAGTTTCAGGAGGTCGTGGACTAAAAGGTCCCGAAAACTGGGGACTACTTGAAGATTTAGCCGAAGTTCTTGGTGCTGCAACAGCTTGTTCAAAACCAGTTTCCGATTTAGATTGGAGACCTCATTCAGAACACGTAGGGCAAACTGGAAAACCTGTCGCCGCTAATTTATATATTGCCATCGGAATTTCGGGAGCGATTCAGCACATTGCCGGAATTAACGCTTCAAAGGTAAAAGTGGTCATAAATACGGATCCTGAAGCACCATTTTTCAAAGTTGCCGACTATGGAATTGTAGGAGATGCTTTTGATATTGTTCCAAGATTAACCGAAAAATTAAAAGCTTTTAAAGCACAGCATTAATATTTTTCTAATTCTAGTCCCAAAACTAGCTACCTACACTTAAGATATTCGTATCTTTGTTATAGGTAGCTTTTTTGTTCAAAATTTTTTGATTAGAATTGCATTTTATTTTTTACAGAAAAAAATTAATTAATAAAGCACTGGATGCTTTTTATATATAAAAAATGAGCTTAGTCAAATTATCCATAAAAGGAATTTCGTACAGTCAAACCCAAAACGGTGCTTATGCCTTGATTTTGAATGAGGTTGATGGGGAGAGAAAGTTGCCTATTGTTATTGGTGCTTTCGAAGCTCAATCCATAGCAATTGCTTTGGAAAAAGAAATAAAACCACCTCGCCCTTTGACCCACGATTTATTCAAAAATTTTGCCGATCGTTTCGATATTGTGGTAAAACAGGTCATTATTCACAAACTAGTTGATGGTGTTTTTTATTCTAGCATCATTTGCGAAAGAGATAAAATCGAAGAAATTATTGACGCTAGAACTTCTGATGCCATTGCATTAGCCTTGCGATTTAACGCTCCTATTTTTACTTACAAAAACATTCTGGACAAAGCCGGAATCTTCCTGAAATCAAACCCATTAGATCCCAACAAAGATTCTCAGGAAATAGACGATGTACTTTCTAATCCTGAAACTTTCAGACAAGGAGAAGAAAGCAATCAATCTGGCGAAACCTATTCAAAACATAGTTTGCAGGAATTAAACGAATTGCTGGATCAGGCTGTAGAACACGAAGATTATGAAAAAGCAGCTAAGATTAGGGATGAAATTTCTAAAAGATAGTTTTCGAATAGCAGATTTCAGAAAGCTTACCAATCTAAACTCATAAACTTTTAACCTTAAAAACGAACAGATTGCTTCGTTCCTCGCAATGACATGAAACAATATCTAGATTTAGTACAACACGTTTTAGAAAACGGAAATCAAAAAGGAGATCGAACAGGAACGGGAACAAAAAGTGTTTTTGGTTACCAAATGCGTTTTGATTTAAATGAAGGTTTTCCGATGGTGACAACCAAAAAATTACACTTGAAATCTATTATTTATGAATTGCTTTGGTTCCTAAAAGGAGACACAAATATTGAATATCTTCAAGAAAATGGCGTTAAAATTTGGGATGCATGGGCTGATGAAAATGGCAATTTAGGACCGGTTTACGGTCATCAATGGCGCAATTGGAACAGTGAAGAAATTGACCAAATCTCAGAACTTATAAAAGAACTAAAAACCAACCCAAACAGCAGAAGAATGCTGGTTTCGGCTTGGAATCCTAGTGTTTTGCCGGACAATGCAAAATCATTTTCGGAGAATGTGGCCAACAATAAAGCAGCCTTGCCTCCTTGTCACGCTTTTTTCCAATTTTATGTTTCCGACGGAAAATTATCCTGCCAATTATACCAACGAAGCGCCGATATTTTTCTTGGCGTTCCTTTTAATATTGCTTCTTATGCCTTGCTGACAATGATGATTGCTCAAGTTTGCGGTTTGGAAGTAGGCGAATTCATTCACACTTTTGGCGATGCACACATTTACAACAACCATTTTGAGCAAGTCGAATTACAATTGTCTCGTGAACCAAAACCATTACCAAAAATGATTTTGAATCCAGCTATAAAAGATATTTTTGATTTTACTTTTGAAGATTTCACGCTCGAAGGTTACGAACCACATCCTTTGATAAAAGGAAGTGTGGCGGTGTAATTGCATAAATTAACCTTGAATTTTATCATACAAATCGATTGAATAAGGGCGGATTGTGATGATTTTGCTAGCCCGATAGCGCAGATTTGCAATCTGTGTTCGCTCCGCAAAGTCTCCGACTTTGAGAATGTGTTTATCAGTCTTTGACTGAAAAAAAATCAAATAGCACAAAACTAAATCGGTTAAAAACCGAAACCACCACCTCAAAGTCAGAGACTTTGCGGAGCGAGGCGAGAGAAGTAAATACTAGAAACATAAAAACCCGATAGCGCAGATTTGCACACGAGCGCAGCGAACTGACGAAGTAATCTGTGCCCATAAACACAAGCAAAAAAACAAATTTTTCTTTGAAAGTTACCAAAATTTGGTAACTTTACAAAAAATAATAAATTATGGGACGAAATACATCAGTATCTTTAGGGGATTACTTTGAAAACTTTGTTGACAATACTGTTTCTGAAGGTAGATTTAAAAATGCCAGTGAAGTTATTCGCGCAGGTTTAAGATTGTTAGAAGAAGAGGAAAATAAAATAGTTGCTCTTAAAAAAGCGATTAATGAAGGAATTGAAAGCGGAATTACTGAAAATTTTAATCCTAAACAACATCTTGAATCTTTAAAAGCCAAAAAAAGAAATGACTAAATATCATCTAACTAACAAAGCTGTAGATGATTTGTCTAAAATTTGGGATTATACTTATGAAGTTTGGTCTGAAAATCAAGCTGATAAATATTACTATGAGTTACTTAATAATTGTCAAGAATTATCCGAAAATCAAGATTTAGGCAAAAATTATATTGAAATACAAAAAGGAATTTTCGGCTACAAATCAGGTCAGCATATTATTTTTTACAGAATTCAAAATGCAAATGAAATAGAAATTATTAGATTTTTACATTCAAGAATGGATTTGAAAAATAGAATTCAAGAATAAACCTAAAGGTAAAAAAGGCAACCGTTACAAAATCTCACAAATAATCCAAATATAAAAACAAAAAATCCGTTCCAATAAATCGGAACGGATTTTGATTTTTTAAGAAAAGCTGATTAAACAGTTAAAACACCGTTTTCAGTTCCTGCAAATTCATTCCATTTGAAAGAATCCGCTTCGCTTTCGTTCACATAAGCACCATCAATTAGATACTTGAATTCGTAAGACGCGTCTTTTGCTAAATCAAAAACACCTTTGAAAGTTCCGTTTTTCAATTTTGACAATTCGCCTTCTGCTGGATTCCAATTATTGAAATCTCCTACAACTGAAGCTGAATTTGCTTCCTTTGCTTCTACCGAAAATGTAACTTTACAAACCGGTTTTGTTTTTATAACTTGTTTCTTTATTGACATAACTATTTCATTTTTAGAATTATGGGGCAAAGGAAACAAATTCTCGTGAACTTTCAATAGCTGAAGTGAAGTTTTAGGAGTTTGGCAAAAACCATCTTAAATTTTAAACGTATTCTTATATTTCAATAGTAAAAATTTTTATATTCTAAACCAGAAAACGTTTTCTCTTTGAATAATCTTAGACAAAAAATAATAGAATTTCAAAATATATTTTATCTTTATAATCAAAATAATGCTATATGGAAAAAGAACAACACAAACTATATGAATACGCCAGAAAAAGACTAAACCAAAAAAAAGTACTTTATTTTCATTTTGTCTTGTTAATTTTAGGCAGCATATTTATGTGTATAGCTAATTATTTTTTAGTTTTTGGATATACTTCTAATTGGTCCATTTGGGTAATTACATTTTGGCTTTTCCTATTTCTTTTGCATTTTATAAAAGTATATATTACAGATCGTTTTATGAATAAAAATTGGGAAAGAGAACAAATCGACCGCCTTGTTGCACAACAACAAAGAAAAATTGACCAGTTGCAAACACACATAGAAGAAGAATCTTCTAAAAAACCACAATAGAAAATGATTATTATGATTGCGGCTGTTGCCGAAAACAATGCATTGGGGAAAAACAATGATTTACTTTGGCATTTGCCCAGTGACTTCAAGAGATTCAAGGAACTTACTTCCGGGCATCACATTATTATGGGAAGAAAAACATTTGAAAGTTTCCCAAAACCCTTACCAAACAGAACTCATATTGTTGTTTCGCGTCATAAAGACTATCTTCTAGAAGGCTGTATCGTTGTTGAGAATTTAGAAAAAGCCATTGCTATATGCCCAAAAAATGAAGATTCATTTATTATTGGCGGTGGCCAAATTTACTCTCAATCCATTACTTTAGCAGATGAGCTTGATATTACCCGCGTGCATCATTCGTTTGAAGCTGATGTTTATTTTCCGGAAATAGATTCCGATATCTGGGATTTAACTTCCGAAACGTTTAATCCAAAAGATGAGAAACACCTTTATGATTATACTTTTCAAAAATACACTCGAAAAAAATAAAATTTATTATCCAATAATCTAGTTTACCTTTGCTTCAAATTTTAGAAAATGTCAAAAAACATAACACCTTATAAAGATTCTACTTTAAGCAAAAAAGAGCAGGTTGCCTCAATGTTCGATACCATTTCTGGGAATTATGATAATCTTAATCGGGTTATTTCGTTTGGAATTGATGTAAAATGGCGAAAAAAAGTCTTGCAAATTGTAGCTGAATCAAATCCAAAAACAATTCTGGATATTGCAACCGGAACAGGTGATTTGGCTATTTTGATGGCACAAACCAAGGCTGAAAAAATTATTGGATTGGACATTTCATCCGGAATGCTGGAAGTGGGGCAGCAAAAAATTATTGATAAAAAATTGTCTGACAGAATAGAAATGGTTTTGGCCGATTCAGAAAGTATGCCTTTTGAAGACAACTATTTTGACGCTATTACAGTAGCTTTTGGGGTTAGAAATTTCGAAAATCTAGAAAAAGGATTGGCTGAAATCCTAAGAGTTTTGAAGCCAAATGGTGTATTTGTCATCCTTGAAACTTCGGTTCCGGATAAAACACCATATAAACAAGGTTACACTTTTTATAGTGAAAACATTCTGCCAATTATTGGAAAATTGTTTTCAAAAGACAATGTTGCCTATGGTTATCTATCGGAATCAGCGGCTGCTTTTCCTTATGGCGAGGCTTTAAACAATATTTTGAAAAAAATTGGGTTTATAGATGTAGTTGCATTGCCACAAACATTTGGTGTGGCTACAATTTATTCAGCTTCCAAGAAATAATATGAGAAAAATCGTTGTTATAATTTTATTAGTCATAGCCATAAAAGGACAAGCGCAGAATCCTAATAAATTATTTGGCAGAGACCCCATTATTAATTTGGAAAATTTCCAAAAGCAACGATTGTATTTTGGCTTTTTTCTCGGCTTCAATTCCTATGATTTCAAAATAGATTATAAAAAGGTTAGCCAAGACATTCTGGTTGACAAAACAACCGGTTTCAATGTAGGGCTTATCGCTGATTTGAAACTTCAGGAATACATTCGTTTGCGATTTGAACCCGGATTATATTATACCCAGAGGAATTTACATTATCCTGCAAACTATTTCCCGACAACACCTACACCACCTACGCCTTCAGACAAGCTCAGGGAAGTGAATAGCACCAACCTTCATTTTCCGATATTGCTTAAGTTTTTATCACTAAGAACTGGAAATGTCAGACCTTATTTATTGGGTGGCGTTTCGGCAACATTAAATTTGTCCAGCAATTCGAAATCTATTGATGATAATTATCAAGAACGCTTCAGAATGCATCCTTGGACAACAAATTATGAGATTGGTTTTGGCATTGATATTTTTTCAGAATATTTTATATTTTCCCCTTCCATAAGAGGTGTTTTTGGGCTTAATGACGAATTAATCCGTGATAAAAACGACCCTATTAGTCCTTGGACTGGTAATATTGAATCGATGAAAACAAGAGCCGTTTTTATCAATTTTGCTTTCCACTAACCTGTTATTTATATCTTTTAAACGCATAGAAACATAGTTTTTATTGATTTTATCAAGGCGTTTCACTTTAATTTAGTTAATCATAGTTGTGTGAAACCAAGACCCGAGCGATAGCGAACAGGCGAAGCAATTGGTCTATCCAACTCGTTTTTCTATGTTTCTATGTGGTTAATTTTCTATTTTTTTGAAATTCTGAATTTCTATTAATTGCACCCAACGGATTTCCATTAATAACTGACTAATTGTTTCTTCTAAACTCACTCAAAATAATCGCTGTCGCAGTGGCTACATTCAAACTTTCGGTTTTTTGAATAGTTCCAAAACGTGGAATTGTAAGTCTGTTTTTAATTAATTTTTCAAGTTCTGGTGAGATTCCATTGGCTTCATTGCCCATAATAATAATTCCTTCTTGGGGCAGCTCCGTTTTATAAATATTGTTTCCATCCATAAAAGTGCCGAAAACAGCTAATTTGGTTTGGCTAACAAAGGCTTCCAAATCAATATAATTCACATTGACTCTGGCAATGGAACCCATTGTGGCCTGAACTACTTTTGGATTGTAAATATCTACAGTTTCTTTGGAACAAATTAATTGTCCAATCCCAAACCAGTCGCACAATCGCAAAATTGTCCCTAAATTTCCTGGGTCGCGAATGGAATCAAGCGCAATTATTAATCCGGATTCAATGATTTTTTTCTCAGTTGGAATTTTAAATACCGCCAAACAAGTATTTGGCGTTGACAATGCGCTTATTTTTTTTAAGTCGCTTTCATCGACAAGTACCTTTCTGTCATTCGAAACTTGTTCAAAATCATTTTGGGTCGAGTACAATTGAACTAATTCAAAATTGGATTCCAGTAATTCTTGAATTACTTTTATGCCTTCGGCAAAAAACATTTGATTAGCAAATCGCTGTTTTTTTTGTTGTAAACTCGTTATAAGTTTTATTTGGTTTTTACTAAGCATAAAATAATGTACTTTTGAATTAAATATTTAATGACCCTTGAAAAAGATTAGCACAAAAATAGCAACATTTATTCTAATTGGAATAATTATCTCAGCTTGTGATGCTGTGAAACGAGTTCCAGAAGGCAAACAACTCCTTACTAAAAATGAAATTTTAGTAAACGAGAAAGCCACAAAGGACGATGATGTTATTAATCAGTTGTACCAAAAACCTAACAGTTCTATTCTTGGTTTGCGTATACGCCTTACTTTAAATAACTGGGCTAACCCAAATCCAGACTCCACTTATCAAGCTAAATTCACGAATCATCCCGGCAAATACGAGCGAATGTCAAAATTGCTTTCCGCAAAACAAGTGGATAGATTGGGGCAATCTTTCTGGTATCACGGTATACACGATTTTTTAAAGAAAACCGGAGAACCTCCAGTAATTGTTGATACTGCAAGAACTGAAAAATCACTTTCGAGATTAAAATACTATTATTTTAACAATGGTTTTTTTAATGTGCAAGCAAAATATAAATTAGACAGTTTAAGTCAAAAAAAGGCCAAAATTAAATATACTGTTACTACCGGAACTCCTTATTTATTAGACTCATTAACAACTACAATTCACACTCCTGTTCTGGATTCAATGTACCGAACTAAAATATCGAATACCTTTATAAAATCAGGGAATCAATACCAAACTAAAGATTTCGACAGTGAAAAAGATCGAATTAATACTTATTTTAGAAACAATGGTGTGTATAATTTTCAGCCTAATTATGTGACTTTTGATTTAGACACCCTTAACAATGATAAAAAGGTAAATGTTAATTTGATTATTGACGATTATTCTTATCAGGATCAGGATACCACCAGAACAGTGCCTTTCAAAATATATAAAATAAGTGATGTAAATATTTACACTGATTATTCTGCTGCCAATAATAATTTAAAAATCACGGATAGCACATCTTATAATAATTTCAATTTATACAGCCATTCCAAATTAAAATACAAACCAAAGGCAATAACTGATGCTGTTTTTATTACAAAGGGAAGTTTGTTTGCTGATTCTAAAACCGTTTTGACAACACGATATTTGAATAATCTTAAAATATTTAATTATCCAACCATATTATATGAATTAGACAAAAGAGATACCACAGCTCAATCGTTAATTGCAAAAGTCTATTTGTCTCCCCGAAAAAAATACAGCTTAGAAACCACATTTGATGTAACCCATTCAAATATACAAACCATTGGATTTGCAGGAAGTATTTCAGAAACTATCAGAAATATATTTAATGGAGCGGAAACATTAGAAATTGCTGGACGCGGAAACTTGGGTGCATCAAAAGATTTTGCAAATCCACAAAGTAAATTTCTTAATGTATCCGAATTAGGAGTTGATGTAAAACTGAATATTCCCAGAATATGGTTCCCAGTGGCTTCTGAAAAAATCATCCCCAAAAGCATGATTCCCTCGACACTACTATCGAGTGGTTTAGCGACACAAAAAAATATTGGTTTAGATAAACAAAATTTTACTAGTGGTTTGGCATATAATTGGAATCCAAAAAGGAATAATACAGCTCGTTTTGATCTTTTTAATGTACAATATGTGCGAAATCTAAATCCGGAAAATTATTTCAATATCTATGAATCATCTTATACCGCTTTAAATGATATAGGAAAAGTCTACAATACAAATACTGATTATGTAGATCCAGATACCGGCAATTTGATAATAGAAAAAGGAACGGCAGGATTTACCAATGATGTCCTGTCAGGAACCACTGCTCTGACACCTGCGGATGCTGATTATAAAACCGTGAGCAGCATTGAAGAACGAAGAATTAGACTTACCGAAAATGACTTTATTTTGGCTACAAGTTATTCTTTTTCAAAAACAACTAAAACTGACCCGCTAGACAATACGTTTTATCTTTTCAGAACAAAAATCGAATCAGCAGGTTCGCTGTTATCATTAGTGGCAAATGCCGCTAACCTACCCGAAAACCAGAATGGAAACTATGAAATATTCAACTTAGAATATTCTGAATATATAAAAACAGAATTCGATTATATTAAACATTGGGATTTAACCAAAGAAAAAGTTATAGCATTCAGAAGCTTTTTTGGCATTGCCATTCCTTACGGAAATTCAAATAACATTCCTTTTTCAAGAAGTTATTTTGCCGGAGGTTCAAATGACAATAGAGCTTGGGCTCCTTATCGTTTAGGTCCAGGAAGTACTGGCGCAGTAAATGATTATAATGAAGCTAATATGAAAATTGCATTAAGTGCCGAGTTCCGATTTAAAATATTAGGAAGCATAAAAGGCGCTCTATTTGCTGATGCAGGCAATATTTGGAACGTATTTGACAATATCACGGATGAAAGAGCCACTTTTGATGGTTTAAAAGATTTAAAAGAAATCGCTTTAGGCACTGGATTTGGGTTGCGGTATGACCTGAGTTTTTTTGTAGTCCGATTTGATTTGGGTTTTAAAACCTATAATCCTGCCAATGAAGTAGGCAAACAATGGTTTTACGATTACGATTTCGCACATTCTGTTTTTAATTTTGGAATAAATTATCCTTTCTAATGCTAATTAATTCTTATTTTTGCAATCTGAAAAACAACTTATAACAACAAATAAAAAAATTACGATGGCACACAATATCAAACCGGGAGTAGCTACAGGAGACCAAGTACAAGAAATTTTCAACTATGCAAAAGAAAAAGGGTTTGCACTTCCAGCAGTAAATGTTACTGGTTCAAACACAATAAACGGAGTTCTTGAAACTGCAGCAAAACTAAATGCACCCGTTATTATTCAGTTTTCGAATGGTGGAGCACAGTTTAATGCTGGAAAAGGACTTACTAATGCAGGCGAAAAAGCAGCTATCTTTGGAGCAATTGCTGGAGCAAAACACATTCATACATTGGCTGAAGCATATGGAGCAACAGTAATTTTACATACTGACCACTGTGCAAAAAAATTATTGCCTTGGATTGACGGATTATTGGATGCTTCTGAAAAACATTTTGCTGAAACAGGAAAACCATTATTCTCTTCTCACATGATTGATTTATCTGAAGAACCAATCGAAGAAAACATCAAAATTTGTAGCGGTTATTTAGCTCGAATGAGCAAAATGGGAATGACATTAGAAATCGAACTAGGAATAACAGGTGGCGAAGAAGATGGTGTTGACAACTCAGACGTTGATAGCTCAAAATTATACACACAACCTTCTGAAGTTTCTTATGCTTACGAAGAATTATTAAAAGTTAGCCCACGTTTTACAATTGCCGCTTCTTTTGGTAATGTTCACGGTGTTTACAAACCAGGAAACGTAAAATTGACTCCAAAAATCTTGAAAAATTCTCAAGATTACGTTCAAAACAAATTCAATACAGGACCAAACCCAGTTGATTTCGTTTTCCACGGAGGTTCAGGTTCTACATTAGAAGAAATCAGAGAAGGAATTAGCTACGGTGTTGTAAAAATGAATATTGATACTGACTTGCAATTTGCATTTGCTGAAGGTATTCGTGACTTTATGGTTGACAACATTGATTATTTAAAAACTCAAATTGGAAATCCAACTGGTGCTGATGCTCCTAACAAAAAATATTACGATCCAAGAAAATGGTTGCGTGAAGGTGAAGTTACATTCAACACAAGACTTGAGCAAGCATTTGCTGACTTGAATAACGTGAATACATTATAAAAAAAGTGTTCAGTTTGCAGTTTTTAGTATTCAGTTCTCAACGACTGAATAATTAATAAAAACCGAATGCTGGCTACTTATATATTACGCACTGAATACTTGATACTGAACACTGAATACTATAATTATGGCTTGGTTTAAAAGAACAACAAAGGGAATTACAACCGCTACCGAGGACAAAATGGATGTTCCAAAAGGGCTTTGGTACAAATCGCCTACTGGTAAAGTTATTGATGCCGATGAGTTAGCTCGCAACTTATATGTAAGTCCAGAAGATGATTTTCACGTAAGAATTGGAAGTAAAGAATATTTTGAAATATTGTTTGACGACAATCAATTTATAGAATTAGATGCAAAAATGACTTCTAAAGACAGTTTGCATTTTGTGGATACCAAAAAATATTCGGATCGTTTGAAAGACACTATTGCCAAGACCAAATTGAATGATGCGGTTCGAACAGGAGTTGGAAAATCAAAAGGAAAAGATTTAGTGGTTTGCTGTATGGATTTTGCCTTTATTGGTGGTTCTATTGGTGGTGTTGTGGGCGAAAAGGTAGTACGCGGAATAGACTATTCTATCAAAAATAACATTCCATTTGTAATGATTTCAAAATCAGGTGGAGCCAGAATGATGGAAGCAGCTTATTCGTTGATGCAATTAGCAAAAACCTCTGCAAAACTTGCCCAATTAGCCGAAGCAAAAATCCCTTATATTTCTTTATGTACGGATCCAACAACGGGTGGAACAACAGCTTCTTATGCAATGCTTGGCGATATCAACATTTCTGAACCGGGAGCTTTAATAGGCTTTGCCGGACCAAGAGTTGTAAAAGACACGACTGGAAAAGATTTGCCAGAAGGTTTTCAAACTGCCGAATTTGTTCTAGAACACGGTTTTCTCGACTTTATAACACCAAGAAAAGACCTGAAAGATTCCATCAATTTGTATATTGATTTGATACAGAATATCAATATTAGATAGTTTTTTATTGCAACGAAGACACAAAAACACAAAGTTAATGCTTTGTGTTTTTTTTATATCTATATTTTAAATTTTAGAAGATGAAAAAAGTAGTTGTGGTTTGGCTGTAATTTATTCTTGCTATTGTCACGCTAGAAGCGTCTAAATCTATTTACTCTCGCTCTCTGAGACGCTTCCAGCGTGACAAATAGTAAGAATTAGTAACGTTGTATAAAAGTAAAGCCTCTCTGAAAACTTTCATTTCCGAGAAGTCGGGAATTACATTCCCGTTCTAATTGCCTCTACAGGATCTAATTTTGAAGCAGCAATTGCAGGAAGAATTCCTGAAATTAGACCAATTATAGCGGCAAGTCCTGTTCCTAAAAGAATATTACCTATTCCCAAAACGAATTCAAAATCCAATGCTTTGGTCAAAACCATAGTAATAATCCAAACCATCAATAAACCTATAATTCCGCCAATTACTGAAAGTATAATTGCTTCAAACAAGAATTGGAACAATATAAATCTGTTTTTTGCTCCCAATGATTTTTGAATTCCTATCAAATTTGTTCTTTCTTTAACCGAAACAAACATAATATTCGCAATCCCAAAACCTCCTACAAGTAAGGAAAATCCACTGATTACCCAACCTACAAGATTCATTTTGGAAATAATTCCGTCAATTAAATCTGTAAATCCTGAAAAAACATTTATAAAAAAATTATCGATTTCACCTGCTTTCAAACCTCTAACTGACCTCAACTTTTGAGTAATTTCAGCTTTATAGGCTTCCATATCAACTCCACTTTGAGGTTTTAAAATAATCACATTTACTAATGCCTTATTGTTATCACCGTATCTTTGTCTGATAAAATTCACAGGAATGAAAGCTGAAGTGTCGTTGTTGCCAAACATTCCGGATCCTTCTTTTTTCAAAACCCCAATAATAGTAAATCGCTGACCATATAAACGGATTTTTCTACCAATAGGTTCAGCATCTTCAAACAATGATTTCGCAATTTCATTTCCTATAACTATGACTGGAGCAGCTGAATTGGCTTCGGATTCATTGTAAAATCTTCCTTCTTCGAATTCAAGTCCTTGAATGTCAATAAATTCATGCGAAACTGGAACAACATTGACATCAGAGACCGTATTTGATCCATATTTTATAGATTCTCTTTTGGTAAATATTTGGTAACCCATTTGATCCGTGTTGGTCATTGCTCCCTTCAAATAAATGTATTCATCATATTTTACATTAGGGAATTGTTCTCTTTTCCATTGCGGAATTTCGGAAGGGCCAAAAGACATTCTCATTAAATAAATAGTGTTTTTATCTAAAGAGCTTAAATCCTTTGTGATTTTTCTATCCAATGAGTCTACGGCAGCAAGCACCGCAATAATCGAAAATATCCCAATGGTGACGCCGAGTAAAGATAAAAGTGTACGCAATTTATTATTTCGTAAAGCATTCATTGCGAAACGGAAACTCTCAGATAATAGTCGGAAATAAACTAGCATAAAACGTTGTTTTGTGTTATTGTAAAATTCCAAAAATTTTATTCATAAACCTAATGAAAATTCACTAACCCATTGGTAGTTATTTTTAAAATATTGTTACAGAAATAGATTTGAATTTTAAAATCAAAAAAACTACTTTTGCACGACAAAATTCACACTACACAATGAACACAACTAAAACAATCAAATCTGCACTAATTTCTGTCTTTTCAAAAGACGGTTTGGAACCAATTATACGAAAATTACACGAGCAAAACGTAATTTTTTACTCCACTGGCGGCACCGAAGAATTCATAAAAAACCTTGGTATTCCTGTGATTCCGGTTGAAGATGTTACTTCTTACCCTTCTATTCTTGGCGGAAGAGTAAAGACTTTGCATCCAAAGGTCTTTGGTGGTATCTTAAATCGTCAAGACAACGAAACTGATGTTCAGCAAATGGAGGAATACAACATTCCACAAATTGATTTGGTCATTGTTGACTTATATCCTTTTGAAAAAACGGTTGCTTCTAGAGCTAGTGAAGAAGATATCATCGAAAAAATTGACATTGGCGGTATTTCTTTAATTCGTGCTGCAGCAAAAAATTTCAAAGACACTGTAATTGTAGCTTCCGTTGATGAATATAGTTTGCTTTTGGATTTGATTACCAATCAAAATGGCGCAACAACATTGGAAAACAGAAAATTGTTCGCTACAAAAGCATTTCACGTTTCTTCTCATTATGACACAGCTATTTTCAATTATTTCAATACGGATGAAACTATTTTCAAAGTAAGTATTGCTGACGGCCAAATCTTGAGATACGGAGAAAACCCTCACCAAAAAGGATTTTTCTTTGGCGATTTTGACGCAATGTTCAAAAAAATTCACGGTAAAGAATTGTCTTATAATAATTTACTTGATGTAGATGCAGCAGTAAATTTAATTAATGAGTTTAAAAATGACGGACCAACATTTGCCATTTTAAAACACAATAATGCGTGTGGATTAGCAACAAGAGAAACTATTAGCGAAGCTTATAATGTAGCATTAGCTTGCGACCCAACCTCCGCATTTGGTGGTGTTTTGATTGCAAACACAAAAATAGATGTAGCCACTGCTATAGAAATTAACAAATTATTTTGTGAAGTGGTCATCGCTCCAAGTTATGATGAAGCTGCCATTACAATCTTACAAGAAAAGAAAAACAGAATTATATTGGTTCAAAACGAAGTAGAATTGCCTCAAAAACAAGTGCGAACTTGCCTAAACGGAATTTTAGTTCAAGGAAGAAACAACATCACAGATACTAAAGCAGACTTAAAAACCGTTACAATAACTACTCCTATAGAACAAGAAATAAATGATTTAATATTTGCGTCTAAAGTGTGTAAAAACACAAAGTCAAACACTATTGTATTTGCAAAAAACGGAACTTTGATTTCGTCTGGAACTGGTCAAACATCAAGAGTGGATGCTTTGTTACAAGCTATTGAAAAAGCGAAAACTTTTGGATTTAGTTTAAAAGGAGCTTCTATGGCAAGTGATGCTTTTTTCCCGTTTCCTGATTGTGTTGAAATTGCAAAGAATGCTGGAATAACAGCCGTAATTCAACCGGGAGGCTCAATAAAGGACCAATTAAGTATTGATTATTGCAATGAAAATAAAGTTGCAATGGTATTTACAGGAACACGTCATTTCAAACATTAATTTGTTTAGCTTTGTACATTATTTTTTTATAAATTTTATACCCTTAAAAACTTATGGGATTTTTTGATTTCATGACCGAGGATATTGCGATAGACCTTGGTACCGCAAACACTTTAATCATTCACAATGATAAAGTCGTTATTGACAGCCCTTCGATAGTTGCTCGTGATAGAGTATCTGGAAAAATCATTGCTGTTGGCAAAGAAGCCAACATGATGCAAGGTAAAACCCATGAAAACATTAAAACGATAAGACCCTTGAAAGATGGTGTAATTGCTGATTTTGATGCTTCTGAAAAAATGATAAGCATGCTTATAAAAAGCATTCCAGCTTTGAAAAAAAGAATGTTTACTCCAGCATTAAGAATGGTCGTTTGTATTCCTTCCGGAATTACTGAAGTGGAAATGAGAGCCGTTAAAGAATCTTGCGAAAGAGTTAATGGTAAAGAAGTTTATTTGATACACGAACCAATGGCAGCCGCTATTGGTATTGGCATTGACATTATGCAACCAAAAGGAAACATGATTGTAGATATCGGTGGTGGAACAACTGAAATCGCAGTAATCGCTTTGGGCGGAATTGTTTGTGATAAATCGGTTAAAATTGCTGGTGACGTTTTTACTAATGATATCGTCTATTACATGCGTACGCAACACAACCTTTTTGTTGGAGAAAGTACTGCAGAAAAAATAAAAATTCAAGTTGGAGCTGCTATCGAAGATTTAGAAACTCCTCCTGAAGATATGTCCGTTCAAGGTAGAGATTTATTGACCGGAAAACCAAAACAAGTATCGGTTTCTTACCGAGAAATTGCAAAGGCATTAGACAAATCAATTCAACGAGTTGAAGATGCCGTAATGGAAACATTGTCTCAGACACCACCAGAATTAGCTGCAGATATTTACAATACAGGAATATATCTTGCCGGCGGAGGCTCAATGTTGAGAGGACTTGACAAAAGAATTTCACAAAAAACAGACTTACCTGTTTATATTGCCGAAGATCCTTTAAGAGCAGTTGTTCGGGGAACAGGAATGGCACTTAAAAATCTTGCTAGATTCAAAAGTGTTTTGATTAAATAAAAAATGTTTGGTTTTTAGTGACTAGTTTAAATTTACAACATACATTATAAAGGTAAAAAATGCAGCAAATATTCAATTTTATTTATAAAAACAGTAATAGATTGCTGTTTTTGCTGCTTTTGGGTATTTCGTTATTTCTATCCATTCAATCCCATTCTTATCATCGAAGTAAAATCATAAGTTCTGCCAATTTTTTGAGTGGCGGAGTCTATGAAAGAATCAATAATGTTAGTGAATATTTAAATTTAAGAACTCAAAACGATGCCCTTGCCCAAGAAAATGCAAAGTTGAGAAGTCTACTTTTCAACGCTAAAGATACTACTGCTATTCCAAAATTAGATAGTATAAAAGGATTGAAACCTACTGACATCATAGTTTCAAAAGTAATTCACAACACTTTTAATACACACGAAAATTATTTAACTATAAATTCCGGAAGTCTTCAAGGCGTGAAATCTGATATGGGAGTAATTAATAGTTTGGGAATTGTTGGAATCATTGACAACACCTCGAGCAACTATTCGACGGTAATCAGTATTTTAAATGTCAAATCTCAAATAAATGCCAAACTAAAAAAATCAAATCATTTTGGTTCCTTGAGTTGGAATGGAAAAAGTTCTGGTTTTGTACAATTGACAGATGTTCCTAGATTAGCCTCCATTAGAAAAGGAGATACCATTGTAACTGGTGGGCAATCGGTTATATTCCCTG
Organism: Flavobacterium psychrophilum; assembly: GCA_945874225.1. Lineage (GTDB taxonomy): Bacteria > Bacteroidota > Bacteroidia > Flavobacteriales > Flavobacteriaceae > Flavobacterium > Flavobacterium psychrophilum_M. Next base: position 113,205 of record CAMCFT010000003.1, on the reverse strand, counting down.
AAAACATCAATATTGGAACTATTGACAAAATAGAAATAGACAATCAAACCCATTATTATACTATACAAGTAAAATTATTTAATGATATGACGAATTTGGGTCACGTCTATATCCTCAAAAGTAAAAACAGGGAAGAAATTATTAATTTAGAAAAGGGAGGAAAAAATGAATAGCGCTTTATTCGTCAATGTTTTTCGTTTCATTCTGCTATTAGCGGTTCAAATTATTATTTTCAATAATATGAACTTTCTGGGCTATATCAGTCCCTATCCTTATGTCCTTTTTATCATATTATATCCCGTTAACGGCAATAAATCAGGGCTATTAGTAGCCAGCTTTTTCCTTGGACTTATTATGGATATGTTCAGTAACTCAGGCGGGATTCACACGACAGCTTGTGTCATTTTAGCATATTACAGACCCTATTTATTTAAGTTCTCTTTTGGCCTTAGCTATGAATACCAAACCGTTAAATTGAATGATGTAGTAACTCCTGAAAGGTTTTCTTTTATTTTACTATCGGTATTAATTCATCATTTTATATTATTTACTTTAGAAGCCTTTAAATTCAGCTTCATCTTAGACATTTTGCTTCGAACCATTTTAAGCACCGTCTTTACAATTATTCTCTGCATCATTATAATATATTTTATTAAGCCTAATAGAAGATGAGAAAAGTGTTGCTTCCTACCTTGATTATTATTGCAGCGTCTTTACTGGTATTACGCCTTTTCTATTTGCAAATTATTGATGATTCCTTCAAATTAAAATCAGACAATAATGCCATAAAAATTAAATATGACTATCCAGAAAGAGGTTATATTTATGATAGAAACGGTAAATTATTGGTCGCAAACCAGCCTTCTTATGATATTATGGTTATTCCAAGAGATATAAAGAATTTAGACACTTTAGAATTTTGCCAATTATTAGATATTACAAAAGATTATTTTTTAAAAAAAATAGCCAAAGCCAAAGTATACAGTCCACGATTGCCCTCAGTTTTTTTACCACAATTGAATAAAAGTGAGTTTGCCGCATTCCAAGAAAAAATTCGGAAGTTCGAAGGGTTTTATTTTCAAAAACGTTCGCTTCGTGATTATCAAGTTGATTGTGGTGCCAATGTTTTTGGGTTTATTACACAAGTTAACGATAAATTAATCGAAAAGAATCCTTATTATAACAGCGGTGATTTGATAGGAAAACAAGGTGTTGAAGAAAGTTATGAAGATATTTTGCGCGGAATAAAAGGCGTAAAATATTTCCAAAAGGACAAATACAACCGTGAAATTGGCTCCTTCAAAGAAGGAAAATATGACACTATCGCTGTTCAGGGTGAAGACATCAATTTGACTATTGATGCTGAACTTCAAAAATATGGAGAGGAATTAATGATTAATAAAAGAGGTGGAATTGTTGCTATTGAACCAAAAACCGGCGAAATATTAACACTTGTAACTGCCCCTTCTTATGATCCGGCAATCTTGGTAGGTCGTCAACGTTCCAAAAATTATACACAATTGTACCGCGATTCCATTGCAAACCCACTCTATGACAGAGCATTATTGGCAGAATATTCTCCTGGTTCCCCTTTCAAAATTATGACGGGACTTGTAGGGCTTCAGGAAGGAGTAATAGATGAACACACTACTTTTATGTGTAACCACGGTTTTGCTTATGCGCCTGGTCGATTTCAAGGATGCCATTGTGGTGGCGGTGTACGTGACCTTCACGTTGGAATTTATAAATCTTGTAACGCTTATTTTTCGAATGTTTACTTAAGAACTATTGGTAAATATTCAAATGCTCCTTATGCCGTTGATGTTTGGAGCGATCATATAAAAAGTTTTGGCCTCGGACAATTTATGGGCTATGATTTACCTACTGGTAAAAAAGGGAAAATTCCAAATTCAAAAACCTATAAAAAAATGTATCCTGATTGGGGTTGGGGTGGAAAAACTATTATTTCAAATGCTATCGGGCAGGGAGAAGTCTTGATGACTCCTATTCAACTTGCTAATATGATGGCGGCTGTTGCCAATGAAGGTTATTATTACACGCCTCATATTATCAAGAAAATTAAAGGCGAAAAAATAGACACTCGGTTTACAACAAAACATGTAACTACGATAGACAAAAAATATTTTAAACCTATGATAAGTGGTTTATTTGATGTTTATAATTTGGGAACAGCTTATGCACTTCGGGTTGAAGGTATTGATATTTGTGGTAAAACTGGAACAGCTGAGAATTTTGCAAAAATTAACGGCGTTAGAACAAAACTAGAAGACCACTCTATTTTTGTGGCTTTTGCACCTAAAGATAATCCTAAAATTGCCATAGCTATTATGATTGAAAATGGAGGATATGGCGCAGCAATTGCCGGTCCAATTGCCAGTTTGATGATTGAAAAATACCTAAGAAAAAAAATCACGAGAACTGATTTAGAAACCCGGATTCTTGCAAAAAGTTTACAAGGCCAGTATGCTAAACTAGGAGGCCTTTCGGAGACCGTAAAACTACAAATGAGGAAGCAGGATTCTATTTTGAAAAGCAAAACGATAGTTCCGAAAATAAAAATAGATACAACTAAACAACAATAAGCGATTCATTTCAAATGAAAAATCAAAGTTTAACTAACAATATCGACTGGATATGTATCGCTATCTATATAGTTTTAGTGCTAATGGGTTGGATGAACATCTATTCCTCCTCCTTATCTTCAATGGAGGGAATCGCAGACAAACAGCTTATATTTATAATTTTAACTATTCCGTTAATTTTTATCGTCCTTTATGTTGACGGAAAATTCTATGAAAAATATGCCACTATAATTTTCGGAATTTCCTTGTTATCATTGGTTGGGCTATTCGCTTTTGGTAAAACCATCGCCGGACAACGCTGTTGGTATGGTATTGGAAGTTTTACCATTCAGCCTTCTGAGTTTGCTAAAGCTGCAACAGCATTGGCATTAGCCAAATATTTAAGTGATTCTCAAATCAATTTAAAAGATGTTAACCGGCAAATTCAGGCTTTAGCCATTGTCTTTTTGCCTGTGATGTTAATTTTACCTCAACCCGATCCGGGAAGTGCCTTGATATACAGTGTTTTTATTATTGTTTTATACCGCGAAGGTTTACCGTCTTGGTATGTCTGGACTGGATTTATCACCATACTTTTATTTGTATTAACACTTGTATTGCAACCCCAATATGTAATACTTCTTGCCTTAGCTGCAATAGTTTTTATTCATTTCAAGTCAAGATTAGGCGATAGAAATTTAGTTTTAAGCAGCATTCTTTTTGTTCTGATTTCTGGATTTGTCTTGTCAGTAAATTATGTTTTTACAAATGTATTTAAGCAACATCACCGAGATCGTTTTAATATTTTATTAGGCAAATCAGTCGATATGAAAGGCATTGGATACAATACCAATCAGTCTGAAATAGCTATTGGCTCTGGAGGCTGGTTTGGAAAAGGGTTTCTTGAAGGCACACAAACTAAAGGAGGATTTGTACCTGAGCAACACACCGATTATATCTTTACAACGGTAGGAGAAGAATGGGGTTTCTTAGGGTCAATGGTTGTAGTCGGTTTATTTGTGGGCTTATTTCTCAGGATAATTTATCTCGCCGAAAGACAAAAAACAAAATTTAGCCGAGTTTACGGCTATTGTGTAGCTGGAATTTTATTTATTCATTTCTTTGTGAATATTGCTATGGTTTTAGGTATTTTTCCAACGATTGGTGTGCCATTGCCTTTCTTTTCCTATGGAGGTTCCGGGCTTTGGGGATTCACCATTTTGCTTTTTATTTTTATAAAAATGGATGCCAATAAGGTAAATGAGTGGTAGCTAGTTAAGACTTCACGATTTATAATTGCTGTTTTTTTTCTAAAGTGTTTTTGGTTTTATCATCTAATTTTGGAAAGAAATCAATTCCTGTCATTTTTTCAATACTATCAACCTAACTACAGAATCATATTACAACTTATTGCTTTCACCGTTTGGCATAAAAAGACAATCCTTTTATATGTGCCAAAACAATTATCCTTCGACAAAGCAAAAGCAGAAGACAATCCAAAAGCAAACTCAACAGAACCCCAAAACTAAAAACGCTCCGGAAATTCTTAACGAATTTCCGGAGCGTAATAACATTTAATGACTATATTGATTACTTATTAATAAAAATAACCACTTTATGTTTTAACTAATTTTTGTTTCTTTAATGTTTCAGGCATGCTTTTTTTTACAACTGGTTTAGATTGCAAATCATCCAGAACATTTAATGCTTCCTCTACATAAATATCTTTGGTTAAACTTTCGTGCCATCTTTCTCTTTTTTCTTTAAGCGAAGCATCCGTTTTCATTGCTTCAGCTTCCTGAGGTAAAGAAGTGAACTTTAAGTGATAGTCATAATCTGCAATTGGCTTGAATTTTTTATTAGTTTCTTCTATTGCTGTTTGACTCTTTTTAAAATCATCCATTTTTAAACTATACAAATTTTCGTGGCTTCTTTCATCAATCCATTTTGCATTTTCTTCGATTAGTTTAAACTGGGGATTTTGTGCAATTCTTTTCTTACTATCAACTATTGCTTTTTCAAATTTTATGTTGTTAGTCCAAACATTATATTGTGCAGGATCAATTTTATCCCAAGGCATGGCGTTATCTACGTCGCGTTCCCCCATTTTCAAATAAGCATATCTGTCTGGCATAACAACATCACTACTCACCCCTTCGAGTTGGGTGGAACCTCCATTAATTCTATAAAATTTTTGGGTAGTTGTTTTTAAAGCGCCTAAATCTCCTTCACTGCTACTACGAACAAATGAATTCAAATCAATCACGTTTTGAACCGTTCCTTTGCCATACGTTTGTTTGCTGCCAATGATAATTCCTCTTTTATAATCCTGAATGGCTGCTGCCAAAATCTCAGAAGCCGAAGCAGAGAAACTATTCACCATAATTACCAATGGTCCATCCCATTCGATTTTTTTATCGCGGTCATACAGAACTTCTTTTTTTCTTCCCGCTGATTTTATTTGTACAATTGGACCTTGTTCAATAAACAATCCGGCAATATCCACCACAGTAGAAAGCGAACCTCCACCGTCATCGCGAACGTCAAGGACAATACCGTTTACACCAGCTTTTTTCAAAGATTCCACTTCAGCTGCAACATCTTTTCCTGCATCACGACCGTCTCTGTTTTCGAAATCAATATAAAATTTAGGCAAATAAATTACGCCATATTTCACTCCATTTCTTTCGACAACACTTGATTTTGCATAGGTCTCTTCAATCTCAACAATATCTCTTATGATTGAAATTGTCTTAATTGAGCCGTCCACTTTCTTAACTGTCAGACGCACTTCAGAACCTTTAGGTCCTTTAATTTTTTTGACAATATCATCAAGACGCATCCCAACGATGTCAACCGGCTCATCACTTCCCTGAGCTACTTTCATCACCACATCACCCGCTTCGAGTTTTTTTCCTCGCCAGGCCGGACCTCCGGAAATAAGTTCCGTGATCTCAGTAAGGTCATTTTTCTTTTGAAGACGTGCGCCAATTCCTTCGAATTTTCCACTGATACTCACGTCAAAACGTTCTTTTTCATCAGGTGGAAAATAATTAGTATGAGGGTCAAATCGGGAGGTAATGGAATTAATATATACAGAAAACCAATCGTCTCTGGTTAAATCCTTCATGAAACCAAAATATTCGTCCAATGATTTCATTGAACTTTCACGTGTGATTTTTTCTAATTCTTCAAAAGATTTTGGCTTGCCATCTGAAGATTTACCTGTTTTGTCTTTTTCTGAATCAATTGGATTAACATCAAACTTCTCTCCTTCGTGTAATTTTGTGGCATCCTCTTTTTCAACAATTCCTTTTTCTTTATTTTCCTGAATTTTCAAACGGTCCGTCAATGAGGAAAGTGTAGACAACTTAATTTGTTTGCGCCATCTTTCCTTTAATTCCTTAGCGTTTTTGGCATAAGGTGCTTTTTCATAATCGGTATTGAAAGTTTCATTTATCGCATAATCAAAAGGAGTACTCAAAATATCTTTATATAATTTTTTTCCTTCCTCCATTCTTTTCATCAAACGGTTGTAAGTAAGATCAAAGAAAGTCAGGTCTTTATTGAGCAATTCATCGTCGAGTAGCAATTCATATTTTGAAAACTCATCAATATCTGATTGCAGGAAAAACCGTTTGGATGGATCCAATGCTTCAATGTAATCTTTGTAAATGCCTTTTGAAAAAGCATCGTCAATAGTGGCAGGATTATAATGCCCTTTTTCGATTACAAACGTCAATAACTCCAATAGCATTTTATCCTTTTCAGGATCAATACTTTTAGTAGAGTTAATTTTGAATGCAAATAGTGATACTGAAAGTAAAACTACCGCAATAATTATTTTATAATTTCTTTTCATAAAGTCAATAATTGTATCCATAAACATTTAAAATCCAAATTACGGAAAAAACTATGCCAACAAATGCTATGGCTCGCATAAATTTTTGTTAAAGATATAAAATTGTTTTTTTTTATTTCGGGTTTAATCTTCGAACTAGATTAATTTTGTTTCTTTGTTTGAGAAAAACCAGCAAATCTTTATTTAAAGTTTAACGACGATAATTTGAAAACAAATTCCATGAAAAAAGACAGACCTTTGATTTTGGTCACCAATGATGACGGAATTTCGGCTCCCGGAATTCGGGCATTAATTGAAGTTATGGCAGAAATAGGCACGGTTGTGGTTGTTGCTCCAGACAGTCCTCAAAGCGCCACGGGTCATTCTATTACTATAAATGACACCTTGTATATCAATAAAATTTCTAAGGAAAATGATGTCATTCAGGAATACAGCACTTCCGGAACTCCGGTAGATTGTGTCAAGTTGGCCGTAAATGAAATCCTGAAACGAAAACCGGATTTGTGCGTGTCAGGGATTAATCACGGCTCTAATTCTTCGATAAATGTCATTTATTCCGGAACGATGAGTGCTGCTGTTGAAGCCGGAATCGAAGGAATTCCCGCTATTGGTTTTTCTCTTTTGGATTATAGCTGGAATGCTGACTTTGAACCCATAAAATCTTATATCAGAACCATTACCTTGGAAGTATTGGAAAACGGACTTCCTGAAAGCGTAATTCTAAATGTTAATTTTCCAAAATTGGCAAAAAAAGAAATTCAGGGAATAAAAATATGTCGTCAGGCTAAAGCCCTTTGGATAGAAAAATTCGATAAGCGTCAAACCCCTCAAGGGAGAGATTACTATTGGCTCACCGGAGAATTTGTGAACCAGGACAAGGGCGAAGACACTGATGAATGGGCACTTACCAACGGCTATGTTTCCGTGGTTCCGGTACAATTTGATTTGACTGCACATCACGCTATACAACAACTCAATACATGGAAATGGAATGAATAAAACAGATTTACTGATAGGTTTTGCAATAGGAATTTGTGCTTCCATCATTGGGAGTTATTTATTCATCACTTTTTTTACTGCTTATGATTTTGTGGCCGGAATTGAAAGCATGAAATCAGAAGGGAAATTGGGAAAATTAATTACTTTAGGTTCCATTCTTGATTTGGTTGCTTTTGGAATTTTACTAAAAATGAATAAAGACCTCATGGCTCGAGGTGTTGTTTTAGCAGTTATCATAATTGCCATTGTTACTTTATTTGCCTAAATTTGATTAAACAGCAAAAATGAAATACTACATTATAGCAGGAGAAGCATCGGGAGATTTACACGGTTCCAATTTGATGAAGGCTTTGTATCAAGAAGATCCTAATGCCGATGTCCGGTTCTGGGGTGGTGATTTGATGCAGGAAGTTGGTGGTACTTTGGTAAAACACTATAAGGAATTGGCCTTTATGGGTTTTGTAGAAGTGCTGTTTCATTTGAAAACTATTCTGAACAACATTACTATTTGCAAAAAGGATATTACTGCTTTTCAGCCGGATGTGATTGTATTTATTGATTATCCTGGTTTCAATTTGCGTATTGCCAAATGGGCCAAAGAAGCAGGCTTCAAAACACATTATTATATTTCGCCACAAATATGGGCCTGGAAAGAAAGCCGCATTACTGACATCAAAACCGATGTTGATAAAATGTATGTTATTCTGCCTTTCGAAAAGGATTTTTACGAAAAAAAACATCATTTTCCGGTTGAATTTGTTGGTCATCCGTTGATTGATGCCATTCACAACCAACCCCTAATTGATGATGCTATTTTTAGAACTGAAAATCAACTGAACGAAAAACCCATTATTGCTATTTTACCCGGCAGCCGAAAACAGGAAATCACCAAAATGCTTTCACTAATATTGAGTGTGGTCAATGATTTTCCAGACTATCAATTTGTAATTGCGGGTGCGCCCAGTCAGGAATTTTCTTTTTATGAAGGTTTTATTACCAATGAAAACATCAAATTTGTATCGAACCAGACCTATCCTTTATTGCAAAATGCCACTGCGGCTTTGGTCACTTCGGGAACGGCAACACTTGAAACGGCACTTTTTAAAGTTCCAGAAGTGGTTTGCTATAAAGGCAGTTGGGCTTCCTACCAAATCGCGAAACGCATCATTACCTTAAAATATATTTCGCTGGTCAATCTGATTATGGACGAGGAAGTTGTCACTGAATTAATTCAGGAAGAATGCAATACCAAACGCATCCGTGAAGAATTGAAAAAAATACTGGAACCCAATTATCGCAAAAATCTTTTGCATAAATATGATGTATTGGAAGAGAAGCTAGGAGGAATTGGCGCTAGTGCCAAAACTGCAAAATTGATAGTTGGAGATTTGTGATAATTCAACCTTATAGCCAAATTTGGTCACCCGTATTTATTAACTGTTCTTGGAGTAATTTTTCGATTAATTTTATGCTGAATTGACATCCTATTTAGGTTTAAAATCTTCGTTTTTTTACTGTTTTTAGGCATCCCTTTTTCATACACTATAGTGGACTTTGTTAGTGCATAGCTACTTCAGGACAAGACAACTTATTTATAACAATTTGAAGCTAAAACAATTCTTAAAATAAATCCTAAGTAAATCCTCTTTCACAGATTATTAAAATGGATGCAATACAATTATGATATGCGAAATGAGAACGTGTTTTAAAAAAATTTTCACAAAAAGAGGCCTTTTTTTCTGCTCTTCCAATGCAAATGAATGTTTTTTTTGTTAAAAAATCGTACTTTTATCAGTATGAAAGTCTTACAATTCCCTTTAGCGAGAATAACAATTGGGTTTGTGCTGGGCATCCTTCTTGCCTATAATTTTCAACCCCATCCGATACAAGTATTTATTTTGCTTTTCTTTACCTTTTGCAGTTTTACCATTGCTTATTTTGTATCGAAAAGCAACGCTATAAACCCCATTTATTTTGGGTATGCTACATATTTATTAGCTTTTAGCATTGGTGCTACCACCCAAATCATCCATACCAATTCATTTCAGAAAAGCAATTTCATTCACGGAGTAGCCATCTTTGAAAAACCGCATATAGTGGAGGTTACGGTTCGGGAAAAACTGCGAAGTTCGAATTATAATGAACGCTACATTGTCCTTGTAAACCAAATTGACGATTCAATAAAAACGGGCAGAATTCTCCTAAATGTTCAAAAAGACAGTTTGAATCCTACATTCGGAATTGGAACTCATTTGCAAATTAATGGTAATTTATATAAAAGCGGCCCTGCCAAAAATCCCAACCAGTTTGATTACGGCAAATACCTCGAAGGCAAACAAATCTATGCACAGCTTTATGCTGATGCCTCTGACATTAAAATAGGCTCTCACATCGAAAAAGATGTCTGGTATTATACTTCGAAATTGCGGACGAAAATTATTAGGAACTTAGAGAAAAGTCATTTTAACAAAGAGGAGTTGAATGTTGCCATCGCCCTAATTTTAGGACAACAACAAGATATTTCGCCTGAGATTAATAGGGATTATCAATTTGCCGGTGCCGTTCATATTTTGTCAGTTTCGGGATTGCATATTGGGTTTATATTGTTGTTTGTAACCTTTATTTTGAAACCTTTTCCCAACACTCGCCGTGGTTCTTTTATCAAGTTAATCATTATTCTGGCTTCACTTTCGTCTTTTGGATTAATTGCGGGATTGGCACCCTCAGTGCTTCGGTCGGTTACGATGTTTTCGTTTGTCGCCATTGGAATGTATCTGCGAAGAAGCACGAATATTTTTCATACTTTGTTAGTTTCAATGTTGCTAATCTTGCTATTTGAACCTTCCTTTTTGTTTGATGTGGGTTTCCAATTGAGTTATGTTGCTTTGTTTTTTATTCTTTGGCTGCAGCCTTTATTAGCCCAGCTTTGGATACCAAAAAATAAAATCGCGCATTACTTTTGGGAAATATTGACGGTTTCCTTTGCCGCACAAATTGGTGCTTTCCCATTGAGTATTTACTATTTTCATCAATTTCCAGGGCTGTTTTTTGTGACTAATTTGGTTATTATTCCGTTTTTGAGTGTTATCATGGCATTAGGTGTTTTTGTGATGGTCTTGGCTGCTTTCGATTACGTTCCTGTTTTTCTTGCGAAATCATTAGAGTGGAGCATTTTTATTTTGAATAAAATCATCAACTCTATTGCCTCTTTGGAGCAATTTATTATTCAGGGGATTCCATTTAACTGGAAGTTGTTGTTAAGTGCTTATTTGTTGATTATTGCAACTGTTATTTGGTTCAAAAAACCTAATTTCAACAGACTAGCTTTGACATTTATTACTCTAATTATTTTCCAAATCACGTATTTCGAAACCCATTGGACCATTCAAAACCAAAGGGAATTGGTGATTTTTAACTCGAAGAAAAACACACTTATTGTTGAGCGAAACGGTGAAAATGTCAAATTATATGCTAATGACAGTCTATTGGAAACAGCCTCAAAAAACAAAACTCTTTCCGCTTATTTGATGGGAAATTTTAGTCATTTGACGGCTACGAAAAAATTGCAAAACCTGATTTATTTTAATGGAAAAAAGATTTTTGTTATGGACAGTTTAGGCGTTTATCCGACAGCTATTCGTCCCGATATTGTTGTATTTACGCAATCGCCAAAGATAAATTTAGAACGTTTTTTACAAACTACAAAACCCAAGATGATTGTGGCTGATGCTTCGAATTATAGAAATATTCAAAAACTTTGGAAAGCGACTTGTATCAAAAAGAAAATCCCTTTTCACGCTACTGGTGAAAAGGGATTTTATAGGCTAGAATAAAATTATACTATTTAGAAATAAAAAAATCTAATTATTTTTTTGTCACATCGAGCGCAGTCGAGATGCTATAATTGTTATCGACTACGCTCGAACTGACAATAAATTTATATTTAAATCTAAAAGATATTATTTTGTTTTCAGAATTCCATTAGCAACAGCGAGCCAAGCTGCTGGTCCACCAGCAACATATCCGGTACTACCGATACCGGTAAAACTTGGTTTTCCCTCTTTCATCTTTGCTGTAGCAAAATATATAGTGGGAAATCCCTGAATTCCGAATGCTTGTTGCATCCCATTATTTTGAGTTTTAATTTCTTCTGATTGCGGTGTCCTTCTTGGGTAATCCAATTCAACCAAAACTACGTTTTTCTTTGCCCAAGCAGCAAATTCGGGGGTTTTCAATACTTCTTTTTGCAACCGAATACACCAACCGCACCAATCGCTTCCTGTGAAAAACAAAAGCATTGGTTTTTTAGTTTTATTTGATACGGAAATCGCTTTGTTAACATTGGTTTCCCATTTTAATTCTTGTGCCTGAACTGCAAAAGAACTCATAACTAATACTACTACTATAAATACTTTTTTCATCTTTATATAATTTTAATTTATTTTTTCAAAAATAGTGCCATTATTTCACACCGTGCATTAATTTTTTAACAACTGGTGCCATTACAATTGCAAATACAGCTACGACAACAGAAATCAGTGTCAGCATCCAAAAGAAGTAACTCAGCCCGTGTTCGTTAGCAATTTTATCAATATTCTCGCCAAACATTCCTGCTCCTTTCATTCCAATTGCGACCGCAAGATACCAAACTCCAAACATAAATGCAATCATTCTGGCGGGAACCAATTTACTCACATTTGACAAACCTACTGGCGAAATACACAACTCGGCCATTGTGTGAAAAAGATATACCAAAATCAACCAAATCATACTTACCGAAGCGGTTTTCGCTCCGGGCGCGATATCTTTAGCTCCAAAAGCGATACAAGCCATTCCGACAGCAAGCAATGTCAATCCGATACCATATTTGTAATTAGCAGATGGATTGTATTTACTTTCCCACCATTTCGAAAATAAAGGAGCCAATGAAATAATGAATAAGGAATTCAGGGTCGAAAACCAAGTTGCTGGAACTTCGGTCAATGGTTCTGTTACTTTTTCGATTTTTAAAAATTGCAAAGTACCATCGGACAATGACAAATACCCTGCGGTATAATAATCTTTGGCCAACATCCATAAGGCGATTGTCCAGATAATCACAAAACTACTGCTTAAAATTACCGCCGCCAAGGTGTATGTTTTGAAGGTTTGCTTGAACAACAAAGTCAACACCCAAGTAATTATTGCTAATGGCAAAATGGTCATCAAGGAGTTTATTATTAAAAAGGCTATACTCCAATTGCCTTCCAAAACACGATTCGTATAATCGGAAGCAAAAATGGTTAAACTGTTTGGTGATTGTTCGAAAATGGCCCAAAAGAAAATAGTTAGAAAAGCAAAAAAAGTAACGGCCATTAATTTCTCTCTCGTAATTTGAGAATATTGAGTAAATCTGTATATCAACAATAGTATAAATAAAATTAAAGCGGTAAGAATCGCAATCGAATTTCCACTTTCGCCCAGAAAACCAAAAACATCTATTTGCCCACCTGAAATTTTAGAAACCGGTGCATTCAAAATCCAAAGCAATCCCAAAGTAGCCATTATGGCAATTAAGCCTAATTGTATTGGCGTGAAGGGGTTTCTTTTATCGGTATCTGAAGCTTGTATTTTTGCTTTACTAGCCGCGCTTGGTTTTAAACCAATGTCTCCAAAGATGTTTTGTGATAACCAAAACTGCAACATCCCGAAGAACATAAAAATACCTGCCAACCCAAAACCGTAACTCCACCCTACTTTTTCTCCCAAATAGCCACAAAGCAATATTCCGAAGAACGCGCCAGCATTTACACCCATATAAAACAAAGTGTAGGCTCCATCTTTTTTGTCGGGACGATCTTTGTACATTTCGGAAATAATGGAAACCATATTCGGTTTAAAAAATCCGTTACCAAAAACCAATAAAACCAATCCGAGATAAATAGAAAATTCGGTTTCAATCGCCATCGAAGCATGTCCTAAAGTCATCAAACAAGCGCCAATAACCACAGCCCAACGATACCCAATTTTTTTATCAGCAAAATAACCGCCCAGCATGGTTGACAAATAGACTAATCCCACATAGGACCCAAAAAGGGAGGATGCATTTTCGCGAGTCCAAGCCCAGCCTCCATCCATTGCTGAAGCTGTCAGGAATAAAATGAGCAGAGAACGCATTCCATAAAAGGAGAAACGTTCCCACATTTCGGTAAAAAACAAGATAAATAATCCTGGTGGATGCCCTAAAACAGGAGCTTTAAAAAACTGGTCAGTAGTGTTTTGAGTCATAAATTTTTTATTTTACTTCCTGCATTAATTTTTTTACCAATGGCGAAATTGCTATTAAAACTACTCCTGCAATTAAGGCATAAATTCCAAGTTGTTTGTATCCGTCAGCATAGGTGATAAGTATTTCTGATCTAGTAGCGCCTTCTTTTGCTTCTGACAAAAAAGCTCCGATTATGCCTGCAACATATTGACCATAGGCACTAGCCAAGAACCACATTCCCATCATCATTCCTTGAAGATTTTTAGTCGAAAGTTTAGTCATTATTGACAATCCAATTGGAGAGAGGCAAAGTTCTCCAAATGTTATTACTAACAAAGCTAAAGTAAACACGTTTAATGAGGTAATTCCTGAAAGCGTTGCAAAAAATTTAGTTGCAAAAAGAACATAATATCCTAAACCGAGAAATATAAATCCTAATCCAAATTTAATAATTGTATTAGGTTCTATTTTTTTCTTATTCAACCAAATCCACAGTAATCCTAGAAGTGGCGCAAGAAAAATAATAAAAAAAGCACCTCCAGAATTATTGACTCCATTTGGATCTAACTCCATTCCTAAGAGATTTTTATCTAAATTTTCGGCAGCAAAAATACTTAACGAACCACCGCTTTGTTCATAAATTCCCCAAAAAATGATAGAAAAAAGTATGAAAACTAACGCAGCCCATAATTTTTTCCGTTCAGCAGGTGTAACTTTTGTCATTTCATAGAAAAGATAAATCAAAGTTAACGGACCAATTGTCCACATAAAATAGTCGGTATATTCCGTTTTAGAAACCATTATTTTTATGATTGGAACTAATAAAATTGTTCCTGCATAAACAGAATATTCTAACCATTTAGCAATTGGTTTCGATTTAACTTCTGCAAAAGGATGTCCAGGTTGAAGTCCAATAGTTCCCAAAGATCTTTGTGTGAAAACAAAGTTTACTAAACTTATAACCATAACAATAGCTGCTAATCCGAAAGCAACATTCCAACGTTTATCTTCAGGAATTGCATTGGCAAACATTTCACCTTTTCCTATGGCAATGCACAAATAGCCGCCAAGTAATGCGCCTAAATTAATTCCGGCATAGAATAAAGAAAATCCAGCATCGGTTCTAGAATCGCCAGCCTTATATAATTTACCAACCATAGTTGAAATATTTGGCTTAAAGAAACCTGTGCCTATTATGGTAAAAGAAATTCCTAAAAAGAAATATTGATGTGGATCGGTTGCTAAAATGGCGCTACCAACTATCATTAACAAACCTCCCCAAAAAAGTGATTTTCTAAAACCAAGTATTTTATCTGCAAAAAGTCCTCCTATAAAAGTAAACGCATAAACAAATGCCTGTGTAGCTCCGTATTGCAAATTGGCTTCCGTTTTATGAAAATTTAGTTGCGATATCATAAAAAACACTAACATTCCTCTCATTCCATAAAAACAAAAACGCTCCCACATTTCAGAAAAGAAAAGACTCCAAATTTGCTTTGGGTATTTACCTTCAAAGTTTTGTATTTGCTCGATAGTTAAGTTTTGTCCCATAATTACTTTTTTATAATCTAATTTAGAAACCTATACCGTTTTAAAAACCTTATAAGTTTGGTTACTTTTTAAAAACCTTTAAGGTTCTTTTATAATCAAATTTAGAAACCTATACCGTTTTAAAAACCTTATAGGTTTGGTTACTTTTTAGAAACCTTTATGATTCTTTTTTATAATCTAATTTAGAAACCTATAAGGTTTTAAAAACCTTATAGGTTTGGTTACTTTTTAAAAACCTTATAGGTTTGGTTACTTTTTAGAAACCTTATAGGTTTGGTTACTTGAAAAACTAATCTTTTGTATTACTTATGGTGTTTGAGTAAATAAATATTCAATGTTCTTTGTTGTATGCATAAAGATAAAATTTTCTAAATCTCCAAACCAATTTATAACTTCCTCTCTTTCTAAAAGTGTTGGTTTTTCCGATAATATACTATTATACGATGAATATTTCCAATCTTCCAGACGATTACACATTTTATGATGAATAGGATTTTGATGTATATACAGAACAATATTTCTTAAATACTCTTGATCTGAAATTAATGTTCTTCTTAAATAATCAATAAAAAGAGCTCCTTTTCGATTGTGTTTCTTATTGAACGATTTTGTGTAACAATTGAAAAAAATACTAAACTGTTGCATTACAAATTTTTCAAAATCTAATTCGGTTTCAGGTTTTAATTTTGGAAACTCTTTCTTTGACTCCAAAATTCTATAACTTTCATAAAGTTCCTTTCTATCTTTAATTTCAATCAAAAAATGAAAATGATTGGGTATCAAAACATACGAAAAAGTTGAAGCAATTGGGGTAATATACTCATTAAACTTTTTTAAAAAATAGTTGTAATTCTCGTCATTTCTAAATAGTTTCTCACTTCCAACCGCTTGATTAAAAATATGATAAAATTTACCCGACTCTAATGGTATAAAATATTTCATAAATTCAAAATTTAAACCTATATGGTTTTAAAAACCTTAGTGGGTGTGGTACAATAAAACCTATCCCGTTTTAAAAACGGTATAGGTTTGGTCCTGTTTTAATTGATTCCTTTTTCTTTCATTACTTTATTTAGGTTTTTCACCAAGGCGAACATTATCAATGTGGCAAAGATCAATAAACCAAAATTAACCCAGAAAAAATTTGCTTTATCATCATAAGTATCCCACAAACTCGCCAGAACACCGCTTAATTTATTTCCTATTGATGTAGATAAAAACCAACCTCCCATCATTAAGGCCGTTATGTTTTTTGGACTTAACTTGGAAACTACCGATAATCCCATTGGACTCAGAAATAATTCTCCAATGGTAATAACACCATAATTTGCCACTAACCACCATACCGAAACTTTTTCGGCACCGTTATTTCCTATGTGGACAGCAGCAACCATTATTAAAACGGATAAGGCAGATATTAATAATCCGAAAGCAATTTTTGTAGGCGTTGAAGGTTCTTTCTTTCGGCTTCTCAAAAAAGTAAAAAACGCTACGACCAATGGTGTCAAAATAATTACCCAACCCGGATTGATGGATTGGCTTAAATTAGTTGCCCAAACGCTTATTTTACTTCCTTCTTCAGGGAGTTTCTCTTTGGAAACATTTCTAAAATAGATGGGATAATCTACAACTTTTAAAACCTCGCCATTTTCCTTTTGAAGTCTAAATTTGGCATCATATAATTCTGTAGAAGCTTTTTCATAAGTGATTTCTTTTGATTGAACCAAGGTTGAAAAAACTTTCTTTGTTGTTCCCGTAACTTCTCTGTCCGTGTATCTATCAGCCCAAGTCGTCAAAGCGGAACCATTTAATTTGAATACTGCCCAGAATAAAATCACGACTGCAAAAATTGAAAGTAGAGCGCCTATTGGTCGTTTGTCTTCCACTTTGGCTTTGACATAAAGGCTTCCATAAAAGAAAACAATCGGAATACAAGCAAAAACAAAAGCGTCTGTGCTATCTGAACCAAAAATGGAGCTGTCAGGATTAGCATCAGATAAAATACCTTTCAAAAACCAGCCTATTATTCCAAAAATAACGGATGGCAACAAGATAAAAAGAACAATTCTTAAAAAAGACATATCCCCTTCTTGAGTGCCTTTTTTATGATCGTAACCAACATAATGTTTTGTCCCCATAAGGAAAACGATAACGCCTACGAACATTCCGATTCCAGCAGCCATAAAGGCGTATTGCCAACCCAAAAGAATTTGTAGTGCTGCTCCAAAAAAATTACAAATAAAAGCACCAACGTTTATTCCCATATAGAAAATATTATACCCTTCGTCTTTCTTGTCAAGATATTCTTCTTTAGAGTACAAATTTCCCAGAAGGGTAGCCATATTTGGTTTGGAAAAACCATTGCCTACAATTACCAATGTCATAGCGATGTAAAGCATAGGCAGGCTATGAATTCCCATTATAAGATAACCTATTCCCATCATTAATCCTCCAAAAACGATTGATTTGCGATAACCCAAATACCTGTCAGCAATCAAACCGCCTAGGAAAGGGGTTAGGAAAACCAATGCGATAAAAGTTCCATACAAGTCAGAAGCTTCTTTTTCATTCATAGCAAAGCCCGCCTCAACATCTTTTAGGTATAACGTAAAAATACCAATCATTAAAAAATAGCCAAAACGTTCCCACATTTCGGACAAAAACAAATAAGGCAAGGCTTTAGGGTGATTTTTCCACATAATGAATTGTATTAAAAAACAAACCTACAGGAATTTCTTGTAGGTTTGAAAGGTATAAAAAAAAATTGAAATGAATTATCTGTTTTCTACTTCTAAATCAACTCCTTCGACGTGGTCATTGTGCATCCTTTTTTCTAACCATGAACTTAACACAAATAAAATAGCCGCCGCAGCACCTGACATAATTATAAACAATACAAAAAACTCATATAAGTTGGTTATCTGAAAGCCTAAGAAACTAGTTGCTCCACCTGATCCATCTTCACCACCCGGAATTAAGGCACTTAAGGTTCCCGCAAATTTATTTGCAGCCGCATTGGCTAAAAACCAAGTTCCCATCATTAATGAGGATAAACGTAATGGTGCCAATTTAGATACCATTGACAAACCAATTGGTGACAAACATAATTCTCCAATAGTATGAATTACATATAAACCAATTAACCACCACATTGACACTTTTTCGCCTAATCCCAAGCCTTTAACTGCAATTGCAATGACAACGTATCCCATTGCCACTAATCCTAATCCTATTGCCATTTTTTTAGGCGATGATGGTTCTAATTTTCTTGCATATAAAAACCCCCAAACGATAGTCATAATTGGCGCAAGTGAAATAACAGCTAATGGATTTACTGATTGAAAATAAGATGCAGGCATTTCCCAACCAAATAATGTTCTTTCGGTTTGTCTATCAGCAAATAATGTTAATGATGCGCCTGCTTGTTCAAATGCCCCCCAAAAGAAAATTACGAAGAAGGCAAGAATAAAGATTACAGTTATCCTTTGTGTTTCAATTTTAGATAAACTTTTATCGCTAAAAATCATTATTGGCATCGCTACCATTGCACCATAAATAAAATAACTAATTATATCTGTGTCGCTTTTGAACATTTGTTTAAAGTTCAACATAAAAAAGATAATAGCAATAGAACCAATAATCATTCCGATGCTTTTAGCATCTAATTTTTTAACTGGTAATCCTATTTCTTTTCCTTCCTCAGATACAAGGTATTTTTTTTGTCCTAATATAAAAGCGACTAAACCAAGTAACATCCCTATACAAGCTGCCAAGAATCCCCATTTGAAATCCATAGATCCACAAACTAATGGTGAAAAGAAAGCACCAAGATTAATTCCCATATAGAAAATTGTAAATGCGCTATCAATTCTTCTATCATTTGCCGGATAAAGTTGTCCAACCATTGTAGAAATATTTGGTTTGAAGAAACCATTTCCAATAATAATCGCTGTCAATCCCATCCACATAAGTGAAACTCCACCATTAGCTCCTGCAGATGCACTTAAAAACATAATGAATTGCCCTAATGCCATCAGCAACCCTCCAATAATGATACTTCGTCTATTTCCTAAAAATTTATCACATAAATAGCCTCCTAATAATGGCGTCAAATAAACTAAGCCCGTGTAGCTTCCATATATTTGAGACGCATCGGCATCTTTCATTAATAATATTTTAGTCATAAACAGAATAAAGATTGCTCTCATTCCATAATAACTGAATCGTTCCCACATTTCTGTGAAGAATAAGAAATATAATCCTTTTGGGTGTCCTGTTTTTACTGCTGCTTCACTCATATTATTTATTTTGGTTAATGGTTTGTGTTATAAATTATTTTTGATAAAATTAGTCATTTTATTGTACAATTGTATTCTTGTTTTTCCGCCATAAATTCCGTGGTTTTTGTCGGGATAAATTTGGGAGTCAAATTGTTTGTTTGCCTGAATCAAGGCTTCCATCATTTGCATTGAATTTTGCACATGAACATTGTCGTCTCCGGAACCGTGAATTAACAAAAAATTTCCTTTTAGTTTGTCAACAAAATTTATTGGTGAATTATCGTCATAGCCTCTAGGGTTTTCTTGAGGTGTTCTCATATATCTTTCGGTATATATATTGTCATAAAAACGCCAGTTGGTTACCGGCGCAACGGCAATCGCCATTTTGAAAACATCATTTCCTTTCAAAATACAGTTACTTGACATAAAACCACCATAAGACCAACCCCAAATTCCTATTCTGGATTTATCCACATAGGGATAGTTTCCTATTACTTTTGCGGCATCAATCTGATCTTCGACTTCGTATTTTCCTAATTGCTGATAGGTTACTTTTTTAAAATCTGCTCCTTTATAACCTGTACCACGTCCGTCAACACAGGCTACAATATATCCCTGCTGGGAAAGCATCATAAACCAATAATCATCGCGGTTATGCCATTCGTTATTGACTTGTTGTGAGCCTGGTCCTGAATATTGATACATAAATACAGGATATTTTTTTGATGTGTCAAAATCCTTTGGCTTCATTATCCAGGCATTTAATTCATTGCCTTTTTCCGTTTTCAGCACAAAAAATTCTTTTTGTGGCAAATTGTATTCTTTTAATTCTGTGGCCAATGCTTCATTGTTTTCTATAACCTGAATTTGTTTGCCCGTTTTAGATTCATTCAAAGTATAGGTTGTTGGCTGTGTTGTGCTGGAAAAGGTATTGATGAAATATTGAAAATTAGGGCTGAAAGTAGCTGCGGTTGTTCCGACATTTTGTGACAATCGTACTTTGTTTTTTCCATCCAGACTAATTCTGTAAACATCTCTATTGATAGCGCCATTTTCTACCGATTGATAAAAAACAGTATTTGTTTTCTCGTCAAAACCATAATATTCGGTCACTTCCCAATTGCCTTTGGTTACCTGATTTCTTAGTTTTCCCGTTTTGTCATACAAGTAAATGTGATTGAATCCATCTTTTTCGGAGGTCCAAATAAAACTGTTGTCTTTAAGAAAAGTCAAATTATCCGTATCCACAAAATCGATAAAGGCTTTGTCTTTTTCGTTCAAAACTACTTTTGTCGCAGCCGTTGTTCCGTCAACAAATAACAAATCCAGATTATCCTGATGGCGATTCAATATTTTAGCCGACAAAACATTGGCGTCATTTGTCCATTCAATCCTTGGAATGTAAAAATCATTGTACTGACTTAAATCTACTTTTTTAGTGGCTTTAGTATCGACATTGTACAAATGCAGGGAAACAACAGAGTTCTTTTCGCCTGCTTTGGGATATTTGAAGGTTTCAATTTTAGGATACAAATTTTTTCCGAAAATAGACATTGAAAATTCAGAAACCTGACTTTCGTCAAATCGAATGTATGCTAATTTTTTACTGTCCTTACTCCAATCGAAAGCTCTTACAAAAGCAAATTCTTCTTCATAAACCCAATCCGTGATTCCGTTGATTAGGGCATTTTTCTTTCCGTCGGTCGTGATTTGGCTGTTTTTATTAGAAGCTATATCATAAATGAAAAGATTATTTTCCTTGACGTACCCAATCTTTTTTCCATCGGGTGAAAAGGTGGGTTCCTGTACTTGTTCCAGAATTTTGGTCAGTTCTTTCGAAACAATATCAAAAAGAAAATAATCGGCAGTAAAAGAATGTCGGTAGATCTGATTCGTGTTATTGGCAATCAAAATCTTTTTTTCATCAGAACTGAAAGTATAACTATCAATTCCTCCCAATAATTTAGACTGGTTTTTGGTATCTATTAAAGTCGTCACCTTTTTTAAGGTTGCAAAATCGAATAAATCAATTTGCATACTTGCGGAGGCTTCGTCAGCATTCAAAACAGTATATTGATTGGTATTTTTCATTGACTGCAATTCGTCCATTCCTTTAGCAGTAAATTTGCCATTAAAAATGGCTTCGACGGTAATTTTTTGTTGTCCGAAAACACTGGTAACCAACAATAAAAGCAAGAGGGTAATCTTCGTTAATTTCATGAAATTTATTTAAATATAAAAGTTACCAATTTTAGTGAAAATTTTACAATTATTTCACATTTCGAGTGTTAAATGTTAAAAATAATATTAAACTTACCCTTTTATTGGAGATACTACATTAGCAAACAAAACAGCTAAATCTGTATATTTGCAAATATCATCCCATAATCAATTGAGAATGAATAACGCTGTTGCCGGATTTTCTAAATTATCCAAAGAAGAAAAAATAAACTGGATTGCAAAAGAGTACTTTTCTAATCCTAAAGAGGCTATTTCAATCCTTAAGAAATATTGGAATTCTGACGAAAAAACACAGAAATTGCACGATGAATTCATCGAAAACACGATAAGCAATTTCTATATTCCGCTTGGTGTGGCGCCTAATTTTCTGATTAACGGAAAATACAGCAGTATTCCGATGGCGATTGAGGAAAGTTCCGTAGTTGCAGCCGCCTCCAAAGCAGCCAAATTCTGGTCCACTCGCGGCGGATTTAAAGCTACCGTTATCAATACTGAAAAGATAGGACAAGTTCACTTTATTTTCAAAGGAGACGAATCGAAACTCGCCTTATTCTTTGCCCAAACCAAAACTCATTTTTTTACCCATACCGAAAGCATTACCAAAAATATGCAAAAACGAGGTGGCGGTATTCTGGATATTGTATTAAAAGATAAAACCAATTTATTGCCTAATTACTTTCAATTGCACGCGACTTTTGAAACTAAAGACTCGATGGGCGCCAACTTTATCAATTCATGTCTGGAGCAATTTTCCAAAACACTAAAAGAAGAAGCACAAGGGTATGATTTATTTTCCGAAGAAGAAAAAGACATTGAAGTCGTGATGAGCATTCTCTCAAATTATGTTCCCAATTGTATTGTCCGTGCCGAAGTTTCCTGCCTTGTTGATGACTTAGTAGAAAAACACATTCCGAATCCCAAAGTATTTGCCGAGCGCTTCATTCAGGCTGTTAAAATCGCAGAAGTAGAACCTTTTAGAGCCGTAACCCACAACAAGGGAATTATGAACGGAATCGATGCTGTTGTGCTTGCCACCGGCAATGATTTTCGAGCAGTTGAAGCCGGTGTTCACGCTTATGCTTCCCGAAAAGGAAGTTATTCGAGTTTGTCACACGCCAAGATCGAAAATGGAATATTTACTTTTTGGCTGGAAGTTCCTTTGGCTTTAGGCACTGTAGGTGGTTTGACTTCTTTGCATCCCTTGGTGAAACTATCATTGGAAATGCTGGAAAATCCTTCGGCGAAGGAGTTGATGCAATTTGTGGCAGTTGCCGGTTTGGCACAAAATTTTGCTGCTTTGCGTTCGTTGACCACAACCGGAATTCAGGACGGACATATGAAAATGCATTTGAATAATATCCTGAATCAATTTGAAGCTAACGATGATGAACGGATTTTGATTCGGAAACATTTTAAACACCACGTGGTTTCTCACAGTGCTGTTGTTGAGTTTATAGAAATTTTAAGAAGACCGGTTTAATCTATAACTATCAACCCAGTCAGGGTTTAAAACCCTGACTGGGTTATTTTACTAAATGAGAAAAGAATTTTACAGTAACGGAAAGCTATTAATCACAGGAGAATATCTAGTTCTTGATGGTGCCAATGCATTTGCTTTACCTACCAAATTCGGACAAAACCTGATTGTTGAAAAAGGCTCTCCTCAGAAAATAAAATGGACCAGTTTTGATGCTGATGGCAATATTTGGTTTGAAGACACTTTTTCGTTTGCGGACATTTCGAATAAAATAATCACCGAAAAATTGGCTATAAGGAACACCTTGATAGAAATACTGCACGAAGGGTATTTATTAAATCCTGATTTTCTGAGCCAAGCCGAAGGTTATTCTGTTAGGACTCAACTTACTTTTCCCCGAAATTGGGGTTTGGGAACCTCATCAACTTTGATTAACAATATTGCGCAATGGTTACAGATTGATGCCTTTGTTTTGCTTAACAATAGTTTTGGCGGCAGCGGATACGATATTGCCTGTGCTCAAAATGACAGCCCTATTTTGTATCTTTTAGATAATGGCAAGCCAATAGTTGAAAAAGTAATTTTCGCTCCTGAATTCACTGAAAATCTCTATTTTGTTTATTTGGATAAAAAGCAAAACAGCAAAGCATCCATCGCTGCTTATTATAATAATAAAAACAAAGATATAGCGGAAGATATTACTAAAAACAACCAAATAACTTCAGCCGTTTTAAATGCAAAAACGCTACAAGAATTTGCGTTGGCTTTAGAAAGACACGAAACCGAAATGAGTTCCATTCTAGAAATGCAAACCGTGAAAGAATCCTTATTTCCAGATTTTAATGGAGTTATCAAAAGTCTTGGGGCTTGGGGTGGTGATTTTGTATTGGTCGTTTCAAAAGAAAATCCCAGTGATTATTTCGAAGAAAAAGGTTTTCGAACTATACTTTCTTATAAGGATATGATTTTGTAATCCCGTTTAATCTTTGGATTTAACAGAAAAAACCCTGGCTATTTGTCATTCTGACTAAGGAGGAATCTCTATTAGTTGCTTACGTTTGTTGAGATTCCTCCTTCGTCAGAATGACAAATTCATAGAAAGTAATTTCATAAAAAAATCCCGTCTCGATTACATCGGGACGGGATTTAATTTTTATTAAAACTTGAATTTAGTAATTAAAGTCTTTTCTGTTGTCTTTAATTTCAGCATTATCTTTTAATGCAGGAATAACTCTGTTGAAATCCCCAGCGCTTTGTGCTTTTAATTTAGCTACATAAGCAGTATGAACTTTCAATACTGGTGCTTTCACAACACTTATGTTTTTTACCACATAAACTCCTGTGTTTCCTTCGATTGGAGCAGAAAGTTGGTTTGCTGCCAATGCAAATGCATTTCCTACCACTTTAGGTTCCTGACCCACGCCACCTGTTAAAACTGGATTTTCCATTGTAACGTCAGTTGCTTGTTGAACTGGAGAGCCAGTAGCTTTTGCAATAGCTTCTAATGAAGTTCCTGTCATTTTAGCTTTGATCAATTCTGCTTTTTTCTTGTTTTTAAGAATAGGCTCAACATAAGATCTTACCAAGTCCACAGCCATTAATCCGTCTTTGTTTACTTTGGTCACTTTTGCAATTACGTGACCTAAATTAGCTACTTCAAATCTTTTTACAGCACCAAGATCTGTACCGCTTTCGAATGCCCATCTTACGATATTTCTTTGGTTACCCAATGGTCCAAAAGCTTCGTCCATTACTTTTACAGTTACCGGAGTTGCGATTGTAAGTTTCATTGCTGCAGCAGCTTTATCAAAATCTTTTTCAGTTGCATCAATTTCAAATTTGGTTGCTTCTGTAAACACCATATCTGAAGTTGCTTCTGAAGCTTCAATTTTTTGAGCTATAGTTGCCAAACGTATTCCGTCTTGTTTATCCGTTACTTTGATGATATGAAAACCAAAAGCCGTTTCTACCAATCCAATTTTTCCGATAGGGTTGCTGAAAACAAAATCATTAAATGGTTTCACCATTTGGTTTGGACCAAAATAACCTAAATCACCTCCTTGTTGTGCTGATGAATCATCGGATGCTGTAAAAGCCAACATCAAGAAACTATCCGGATTTGCATTTACCTGAGCTAAAATAGTTTCCGCTTTTGCTTTTGCCTGTTCTTTTGTTCTTTTTTCTTTTTTATTTGGAACCTGAGTGCCTTCATAGCTAATCAGGATGTGACTTGCTTTTGCATTCACCCCAATTTTTCTACCCATTGATTTAGAAAGACAATAGTATTTTCCGAACATATAAGGACCATAAATTTCGCCTGGAGCCAAGTTGTATAATTTATCAGCATCAACTGCCGGTAAATCTTTTTTAGCTACGTAAGTTGAATCGTAAGGAACATCTGAATTAGAATTCACAAATTCGATAGTATTTGCAGTTGCTTTAAATCCAGGTAAGGTATCGTTTTTCATTGTAGTTGCATTATAAACCACACTTCCTGACAACAATCCATTTATTTTGGTTTTCACTTCGGCTTCGTCTTCTGGAGAAGCTTTGTCTTCAATCAAAACATATTTTAATTCACGAGATTCGTCTGCTTTGTATTTTTTCTCATCCTTTTTCATGAAAGTGACAATCTCATCATCAGAAACTTTTACTTCGCTGTCTTTGATGGTAGAATATAATCCGGCAACATAAGCAAAGTTCGCTTTGTTCGCTTCCATTTCATATTTCAATTTTCCTTCACTTTCGGTTGTGAATGTTCCGGCTTTTATTAAAGTAGCATAGATTTGATATTTTGCATTAAGCTCTGCATCTTTCTCTCTGTCTTTTAAATATTGAGCCTGTTCTGGATTTGATTTGAAATATTCTCTGAATTTTGCTTCATCAAAAACTCCTGCAGCATTCAAAAATATTGGGTTTTTTCCAATGTTTTGATCGGCTTTCAAGACTTCCATTAAGTGTTTTGGGCCAACTCTCAATCCTAATTTTTCAAATTCAGTAGTTAACAAAGCGATAGAAACCTCTTGGTCCCATACTCTGTTTGCCGCAGCTGTTGAAGTAACTCCTTGTTGACTTTTTTCAAGATTGCTTACTTTTACTCTAAATTCTTCAAATGAAATATCTTTTCCATTGATGCTTCCCACATCTTTTGAACTTTTACCAAAATTCCCTTTCGTAAAAAGATCTCCTGCTATAAATGCAAATAATGCTAGTGCAATAACTACTATCATTAATGCAGAACGTTGTCTAATTTTTGCTAAAACTGCCATTTTTATGTTATTAATTTTATATTCAGTCTGCGAAAATACAATTATCTAATTAATAATTATACTAGACGCGCTATAATTTACAAGAAATTTTGATTTCCCAAAAAAAATCAATCTTTTATTGTCATTTTGACCAATTCGATTTTCTTATTTGTGGCTTCTTCGATGATAAAATGGTAGATTCCAATTGTGATTATATCGCCTTTCTGAGGGATTTCTTTGGTAGAATCTACAATGAAACCGCCAAGTGTTCCGTAAGAATCGCTTTCGGGAATATTGAGTTTATAGGTTTGGTTCAAATACTCTACATCCAATCGGGCAGAAAAAACATAAACACCATCTCCCAGTTCTTTTTCGGTCAATTCTTCGTCGGAATCGTGTTCGTCTTCAATTTCACCAAAAAGCTCTTCGACAATATCTTCAATAGTTATTAATCCAGAAGTTCCGCCGTATTCGTCTAGCACAACGGCAACGCTTTTTCTTTTTTTGGTAAGCAAATCCATGGCATCTTTTATGTAAATTGTTTCGGGAACAAATTCTACCGGAATTACAATCGATTTGATGTTTTTTGGTTTCTTGAACAAGTCAAAGGAATGTACATAACCAATGATGTCATCTAGTGAATTTTGATAGACCACAATCTTAGAATACCCGGTTTCAATAAACAAATCTTTCAATTCAGTAACGGAATCAAATAAATCAATGGCGACGATTTCAGTTCTGGGGCTCATAATATCTCTAGCTTTCACACCTGAGAAGTCTAGGGCATTTTGAAACATTTGAATTTCAGAATCCATTTCTTCGTTATCTTCCACAGTGCTCATTTGTTCAGTAATATAATTTCCAAGTTCTGCTTTACTAAAATAGAGCGGTGCCTGATCGCCTTCGGTTTTGAAGAATTTTATCAGAACAAAATCAGAAACCCAGATAAAAAAAGTGGAAATAAAATAAAATAATAAATAAAAAGCATAAGCCGGAAGCGCAAAAAACTTTATTAATGAATTAGCATAAATTTGGAAGAAAACCTTAGGCAAAAACTCGGCAGTAACTAAAACAATAAGGGTTGATATTAGCGTTTGAATCAACAAATTCAATAATTCGGAAAAATGAAAGCCCAATAATTCTATCCAGCGCATCAATAAATCACCCATAAAAAACCCATAGACTACCAATGCAATATTGTTTCCAATAAGCATAGCTGCGATAAATTTTGAAGGCTTTTCAGTAAGTTTTGTAAGGATGTTAGAAATAAAATTGTCCTGTTTTTTCTCTATTTCGAGGTAAATTTTATTGGAAGAAATAAAGGCTATTTCCATTCCTGAGAAAAAGGCACATAGTATTAGACACAATATGATAATACTAATTTCCATAATCAGGGTTTATTGTTACGGTCTTCGAGTTTCTTTGCAAATCTTCTTCTGAAGAAAAACATAAAAATAGCCAGGCCTCCTATAAAAAGACTGATTTTTGGTGTTGCAGCCGCGTCATTCCATTTGGTAATCCCATCATAAATAAAAACGGCTCCAAGAATAAGATAAAGGTAGGGTGTGTATTTTAAGTATTGCATAATTTGAAAGTAAATTTATTCGTTTGACTCGAGTTCGCCGGCTATCCTTTGCGAATTAATAATTTTGAAATCTTTACTAAAATCGATTCCTTGTCCATTCGAAACTCCTTTCGGGTCTGTAAATTTAAAACTTTTTTCGGTAAAAAACCATTCGTTTTTTTGGTCGAAATACAATTGTTGGGTTTCAAGTACTTGACCGTCCTGAGAAGTAATTTTTACATTTCCTTTCAAGTCAATAAGATTTGTCAGTTTGTAAGAAGTGGCATAATCTGATTTAACAAATGTCCTTTTGCCATTTTTGTCATATAAAGTAACGTCAATCCCTTTTGGAAATTCCGTAAACGGAAAAACTACACTACCATATTCCAACATTTTTGGACTCATCAAAATGACCTGTATGCGTCCGGAATCCGTATATTTTAAGTTGATTTTTTCGGCTTCACCACTTGGCACAAACTCGGTAAAATTACTTTTTTGGACTTCCTTAAAATTACTTTCACATCCAAAAAACAGTGTCACGGCAAGAACCGTGACAAGTGGAAGAATTAGGTATTTTTTTAGTAAAGTCATTTGCTGAACTTGACAAGTTAAGATGTAATTACAAAAACTGGTTTTGAATATTAATGGAATTTACTTCTCACAAACCATTTATCATTAAGTGAAATACCTATGCTTATATTGAAATAATTTTCTTGAACCAAACTATTTGATGTAGTTCCTTTTTTCCCAAATTCGAAACCTAAATTTACATTAGATAAAGAACCTGTTACCGGCAATCCCAACCCAAAGGCCATACCAACATCGTTTATCGAAGTTGAATTAACAACTAATCCTGTTTTTTCGTATTTCAAACCACCTCTATATGTGATTCTTTTTGCATAACCCATATAAGGATTTGAATTAGGTGTGTAATATCCTCCAAAACTATATTTTTGATATTTTTCGTAAGTTACGTTGTCTAAGGTATTATAGCTATTGTATAATTTTCCAACATCCTGAAAGGAAATTTCAGATCCAAAAAACCACTTTTTTGAATCTCCAATCCCCGCGCCAAAAGTCAATTTTTGTGGTAAATTCAAATCTGTTTTGGTAATTACGGCATCTAAAACATCAACACCTTGTATATCGTAGTTTGAATCAAAAGTAACCGTGCCAATAGTTCTGGTATTATTAGATACCAAAATGCTTTTTGGTGTATAATATAAACTACTGAAAAGAGTCATTTTTTTATTGATTTTAGCCTGATACATCATTCCAATGTTAAAATTAATACCCGACAAATCCGTAACATTCAATTCACGAGATCCTATTGGAACATAAGGAACGAACTCCAAACTATTGGTTTGGATTTTTCCAAAATTATAATAGACATTGGCTCCAATACTCAAATTCGGCATTATTCTGTATCCGGCACCAAGGAAAACTCTATTCAAACCACCCCAGCCATTAAAACGTTTGTTGTTTATTAAAGGGTCTGTAGAAATGTTTTCTATTCTATAACCCACTGATGAGTATGGTAATATTCCAAAAGCAGCACCAAATTTTCCTAAAGGTATACCTAATGATAAATAATCAAATGTGTTTCTTTGTCCTTTTGCTGTTGAAGTAGCTGATTTTTGATTTGTGCGATTATTACTTCCAGCCATCGTAAAAGCTGTCCATTTTAAATTTGCATAACCAGCAGGATTTTGTAAATTAATGTGTGTGCTATCCGGAGCTATTGATAACCCAGCCATAGAGCGACTTTCAACAGACCCATTAAATCTGGTCTCTCCAATTCCGTAAAAAGAATAAGGCGATGAAGTGCCTTCTTGGGAAAAAGAAACTAAAGACAAAAATAAACAAGCGCTTATTAAAATTTTATTAATCATTTTTGATTTTATATTGAAATGTTTGGTTCAAACTTTCGAGAAGGAAATTTGAATTGGCAAATATGGTATTTTTTAATCGTTTAGCCAAAAAATCTGTGTCTCCACCCGTTAAAATTATTATAAAGTTTGAATATTGTGCCTTATATTGATTAATGAACCCATCTATTTCACAAATCAAGCCATTTACCACACCCGAATGAATGGATTCTGAGGTTGATTTTGCTGTAAAATGTTTGGGGTTTTCCAAAGTCAGCAAGGGCAGTTTTGCCGTATAATTATGCAGGGCTTCGTATCTTAATCGCAATCCCGGAGAGATCGCTCCACCAAGATAATTGTTATTCTCATCGATAAAATCATAGGTTACACAGGTTCCAGCATCAATCACCAACCTATTCTGATTGGGAAACTGAAGCGTTGCGCCAGCAGCAAGCACCATTCTATCAATTCCTAAGGTTTGTGGCGTTTCATAACAATTAACAAACGGAAATGTGTCTTTATGCGAAACAAAATGAATATTTACGGCGCTTTCAAAGTTGATAAAAGCTTGTTTTTCGACATCTGAAACGGATGACACGACTAAATGAGAGATCTTTTTGTACTTATTTAAAATATTTTGAATGCTTTTTTCGAGCTCTGTTTTCAGAAAAACAAAGGTATCTAAAAGGGTACTTCCCTCAAAAACAGCGGCTTTAATTCTGGTATTCCCAACATCGACAGCTAGAATCATAATTTATATTTAACGTTGCGAAGTTACGAATAGATTTTTTTTAATAATTGTTTTGTATAAATTAAAAATCATTCTATATTTGCACCCGCATTAGCGAGGTACCTTAGCTCAGATGGTAGAGCAATGGACTGAAAATCCATGTGTCCCTGGTTCGATCCCTGGAGGTACCACGAAACCCACTCATAACGAGTGGGTTTTTTGTTTTTAATTTGCATTGTTTTTTTGTTATTTGACAACAGCCAAGTCATCCTCATTCCTAACGATAGCGCGGATTTACTTCGTCAGTTCGCTATCGCTCGGGTGCAATCCGTGCCCACAAACACAACCCACAATCAATTTCAGAATAAATCTAACAAAATAACTTCTAACTCATTCTCTAAACCAGCATAATTTCTTGCAGAACTAAAATAATAATCTTCAGGCAATGCTACTATTTTGTCTTCTACGGGATTGTTATGGATGTAATTTATTTTTTGTTTTATAAACCAATTGGTTTCAACAATTTCAGCATGATAACCTCCTTGCCAAACTTTATATTTCTGCTCTCTTTTTAAATGTTCACATGATTTTTGAAAATAATCCAACATCCATTCTCGACGACTTTCTGGCTCATCGATAATGGTTTTGACTATTTGCTTTGAGGTATGTTTTTTGAAATCTCTAATTACATCCGATAATATAAAACCTTCTGTTGCCTTGCAAAGCAAATGTAAATGACTAGGCATTAAACAATAAGCATAGATCTCAAGCCCTTTTTTCTCTTGACAATGTTTTAGAGAATTGATAATGTTGTATTTCTGGCTTAATCTTGTGAAAACATCTACCCAGCCTACCGTTGTAATGGTTATAAAATAAGCTTCGTCTGTTGTTGTAGCCTTGTATTTTGTTGACATAACTTTTTGTTTTTAAATAACAAAACTACAACTTTTTTAGGCTGTAGTTTTTGTGTTAATTTGCTCTTGTTTGTGGGCACGGATTGCAAATCCGCGCTATCGCTTGAGAGAATATTTTGTTATATCAGAGCGACCGGGTGTAATTTTTGTTTTAGTTTGCTCTTACTCTTGATTGTGGGCACGGATTGCAAATCCGCTATCGCTTGAGAGAATGTTTTGTTATATCAGAGCAATCGGGTATCGCTTGAGAGAATATTTTGTTATATCAGAGCGACAGGGTGTAATTTTTGTTTTAGTTTGCTCTTACTCTTGATTATGGGCACGGATTGCAAATCCGCGCTATCGTTCGGGTTCCCGTAAACCAACTATTTTTTTAAACTCTAAACAAAAAAAACGGCAACCCTTTCAGGATGCCGTTTTTCATTATAACTAAAACAGGTTTATAAAATTTATTCCCTTGGAAATAACAAAGCTGCCTGAGCTGCTGCTAATCTTGCAATTGGCACACGGAAAGGAGAACAACTTACGTAGTTCATTCCAATTTTGTGACAGAAAACAACGCTTTCAGGATCACCTCCGTGTTCGCCACAAATACCAACTTTTAGATTTGGTTTGGTTTTGCGACCTCTTTCTACTCCAATTTTTATCAATTCGCCCACACCTTCTTGGTCAATAGTTTGGAAAGGGTCATCCGGAAGAATTCCTAAATCAAGATATTTTGGAAGGAATCCACCAATATCATCACGGCTGAAACCAAAACTCATTTGTGTTAAGTCATTTGTTCCAAAGCTAAAGAAATCAGCTTCTTCTGCCATGCTGTCGGCTTTTAAAGCAGCACGAGGAATTTCAATCATTGTTCCATACAAATATTGGATTTTTTTAACCCCTAATTTTTCACATGTTTCCTTGTACACTGCATCAACGATTTCTCTTTGATGTTTTAATTCATTTTTTGAACAAGTAACAGGAACCATAATTTCCGGCATTGCTTTTTTGCCTTCTTGAATCAACTCAGCCGATGCTTCAAAGATAGCTCTAATTTGCATTTCGGTGATTTCAGGATAACTAACTCCTAAACGAACTCCTCTATGTCCAAGCATTGGATTATTTTCGTGCAAAGCTAGAACTCTTCTGTTCAACACACCCATGCTTATTCCTAATTCTTTGCTTAATTGAACTAATTTTTCTTTATCATGAGGAACAAATTCGTGCAATGGTGGATCGAGCAAACGAATTGTTACTGGAAAACCACTCATAACACCTAATGTTCTTTTAATATCTTTTTTCACATATACGAATAAACCATTCAAAGCAGTTCTTCTTTCTTTTTCGGTTTTACTCACAATCATTTTACGTAATAAAAATAATGGTTGGTCGCTTCCTTCTCCATAAAACATGTGTTCTGTACGGAAAAGTCCAATTCCTTCGGCTCCAAATTTTGCTCCTTGTTCTGCATCTCCTGGAGTTTCAGCATTGGTACGAACGCCTATTACTTTTGTTTTATCCACTAATTTCATTAAGTTTTTATAGGATTGATTTTTATCTAAATCAACATCTACTAATTCCATACTTCCAAGGTAAACAAGCCCTTTTGTACCGTCAAGACTTAACCAATCTCCTTCTTTAATAAAAGTGCCATCGTTAGCTCTAAAAGATTTTGTTTCACTGTTAATTTGAATGTCATTACAACCTACAATACAACATTTTCCCCAGCCTCTTGCCACTAATGCGGCGTGAGAAGTCATTCCTCCTTTAGTTGTTAGGACAGCCTGAGATTTGTGCATTCCATCGACATCTTCAGGAGAGGTTTCTTCTCTTACCAAGATTACTTTTTCACCACGGCTTGCCCATTCAACAGCATCGCTAGACGAGAAAACTACGCGCCCTTTTGCTCCGCCTGGACCTGCAGGTAACCCTTTTGCAATTGGTCTGGTAATTTTTTGTATTTCGGGATTTAGCATTGGTAATAATAATTCTACCAGTTGATTTGGCGCCACTCTCATTATAGCAGTATTGGCATCAATCAGTTTTGAATCATACATATCGCTTGCAATTTTCACTGCAGCAACTCCATTACGTTTACCTATACGACATTGCAACATGTATAGAGTTCCCTTTTCGATAGTAAACTCAATATCCTGCATGTCTTTATAATGCTCTTCTAATCTGTTTTGAATTGAAAACAATTTTTTATAAGCTTCTGGCATTATTTCTTCGAGAGTAGGCAAATGCTTGCTTTGGTCGTTTTTAGATTTATCATTCACCGGAGCCGGAGTTCTAATTCCTGCAACCACATCCTCACCTTGCGCATTTACTAAATACTCTCCATAAAAATAATCTTCTCCATTACCAGGATTTCTTGTAAAAGCAACCCCAGTGGCACTTGATTCTCCCATATTTCCAAAAACCATAGCCTGAACATTCACAGCAGTACCCCATTGGTGAGGAATATTTTCAATACGACGGTATTCGATAGCTCGTTTTCCCATCCAGCTGCTAAACACGCCTCCGATACTTCCCCATAATTGTTCGTTAGGGTCTTCCGGAAATGGTGCGCCTAATACTTTAATAATTGTGGCTTTAAATTCTTTTACTAACGCTTTTAATTCGTCAACCGTTAAATCGGTATCGTATTGATATCCTTGTTTGTGTTTAACTTTTTCAAGTTTTTCGTCTAATACTTTTCTGATTCCTTTTCCGTCTTTAGGCTCAATTCCGTTGGCTTTTTCCATCACCACATCGGCATACATCATTATCAAACGACGGTAGGCATCATAAGCAAAACGGGCATCACCCGATTGTTTGATTACCCCTTCAATAGTTTGTTCGTTTAATCCAATATTCAAAACGGTATCCATCATTCCGGGCATCGATTTTCTTGCGCCAGAACGAACAGAAAGCAATAATGGATTTTTTACATCGCCAAATTTTTTCCCCATTTCTTTTTCAACAGCCGCCAATGCTTTTTCTGTCTGAGCTTTTAGTTCAACAGGATATTTCTTTTTATTATCGTAATAAGCGGTACATACTTCTGTAGTTAGTGTATATCCTGGAGGAACCGGTAACAAAAGATTGGGGTGCCCTGCCATTTCAGCCAAATTGGCTCCTTTGCCTCCCAACAAATTTTTCATAGATTCATTGCCGTCTGCTTTGCCACCACCGAAATAATATACATATTTCGCAGCTTTTTTAACTTGTGTCATATTAATTTATTTATGATTATTCTATTATTATAATATTTCTCTCAAAGATATATGCATTACATTTTAAAAAAAATGATAATTGTCATATTTAATAATTGCCCTATTCACTTTGGAAATAAGAGCTCCTGTCTTTCGAAAAATTGCCATTTTCGAACAAGTTTATCATCCCGTTCTCAACTTATAAGGAAGTAAAACCCGTCAGGTCTGATTATTTGTGATTTGGAACAAAATGAAAACCCTTTACAATTGATCAAGGGGCACCTCAATAATTAAGATTTCTCGTTTGAGTGAGGTATATTTTAAAACCCCATTTTAAGAGTTTTGATTTTTTACTGTTTCCTATTTTTCGTACTAAATTAGTAATGTTTTATCAATAAAATTATGGACTCCATAAAAAAACAAAGAAATTATTATGAAATAAAAATTTATATAATTGCAAATTTACTATATTTATGCAAAATTTATATATATGGAGATTTTATCCTGCCCGAAATGCCAAAACAATCATATCGTAAAAAGCGGCGTCATCAACAATAAACAAAGGTATTTGTGTAAGAAATGCAACTATTTTTTCACGGTTAATAAAATCGGAAAAAAGATAGATGATTACTATGTAACCAAGGCATTGCAACTGTATCTGGAAGGGTTGAGTTATAGAGAAATCGAGCGTATTATCGGGGTTTCACACGTTAGCATCAGCAATTGGGTAAGAGCCTATAACATTAAAAAACCAACCCAATCCAATTATCATCCCACCTATAAGATTTTTAACCATTTAGAACTGGTAGAATACTTAAAAAACAAAGAGTTATTGTCGGGTGCCGGTATGATAATCACTGAACTTGGAGACAAATTCATGCTAATAAAATGGGAACGATTTAAGGATTAACTATACTACTTTACACTTAAATATATCATTATTTTTTTATTAAATAATAAATTAGAATTTGGCCGTGTTGAAACTAACCATTTTACTAACCAAACTATTAATTTATTATGAAAAAAATTTATGTTATTCTCTTAATAGGAATTGCTTCCGTAAAAGGATACTCTCAAACCCCAGCTACTACTCCGACGACTCCGGTTGTGGCACCTACGCCAGTAAAAGAATGGGATGTAAGCCTTTATGGCTTTATACGAACTGATTATATTTGGGATACTCGAAAATCTGCCCAAGTTAGAGAAGATAACCTAAATCTATATCCTTTAGATGTGGTATTAGACGCAAACGGCAAGGACATAAACGCTGTTGGACAATCCAATTTTCTATCTATTACTTCAAAATTGGGTGTCAAAGTTAAGGGTCCAGATGTTTGGGGTGCAAAAATGAGTGGAACTCTTGAAGGCGATTTCTTTGGAAACTCTGAAACAGCTACTACAAGTACTATTGGACTTCTAAGATTAAGACATGCCTATGTAAGCATGGATTGGTCTAAAACCTCCTTGACAATGGGACAAACATGGTATCCTACTTTTATTCCCGAAGTTTTTCCTGGTGTTAGCGATTTTAATACCGGAATTATGTTTAATGTTTTTGGATGGGCTACTCAAGTTAAATTGAAACAAAATTTTACCAAAGAGCTTTCTGCAACGTTCACGGCTTTTAAAGAAAGAGAATTTACGGCTCTTGGCACAACAGGAACTCAAAATTCTGCATCTATTAACTCTGCTTTGCCTTCTTTAAATGCGCAACTTCAATACAAAGGAAAAAATGTGTTTTTAGGAGCAGGATTGGAATACAAATCTATGCAGCCTTTGACAGTTAGCGCAACTAACCTTGTAACAACAGAAAAAGTAACTAGTTCTTCCGTATTTGGTTATGCTAAATATTCAAATGATAAAGTGATCATTAAAGCTTATGGAATCTCAGGAGGGAACATGAATAATCTGGTAATGCT
This sequence comes from Flavobacterium psychrophilum, assembly GCA_945874225.1. Classification (GTDB taxonomy): domain Bacteria; phylum Bacteroidota; class Bacteroidia; order Flavobacteriales; family Flavobacteriaceae; genus Flavobacterium; species Flavobacterium psychrophilum_M. Next base: position 76,541 of record CAMCFT010000003.1, on the reverse strand, counting down.
AGGTGGATTTACAGGAAATACCGCCGCATCAGGAATCCAGTCTTATGACCCTACAAAAACCACTTCTTTTTGGTTTGACATTGCTAGTAACGGAAAATCAATCGCACCTGGTTTCTTCTTTGGAACCACAAAAAATAATGGTGCCAGTACTGCTGCTACCGCATTAAATTCTATCTATATGAGAGGTCTTTCGGGATCAAGAGTTGTAGACAATGTATGGAGAGTATCTGGAAGAGTTGATTTCAAGAAAAACAAATTCAGGGTTTCTCCAGAATTAGAATATACTGCTGCAACTTGGGGAGATGCAGATTTATTTGGAAAAGCAACAACAAACAAAAAAGATGTAGGGAATCTTAGAACAATGATTTCCTGTGTATATTTATTTTAAACCAACAATTAAAACCAATAATCTATGACAAAAAAATCAACAAAAGGAATTTGGAAAGTGATTTCCGCATCCTCAATGGGCACAATGATTGAATGGTATGACTTCTACATTTTCGGAAGTTTAGCCGTTGTAATTTCAACAAAATTTTTCCCTGCTGACAATCCCACTGCCGCATTTTTGGCAACATTGGCAACCTTTGCAGTAGGATTCGTAGTTCGCCCGTTTGGCGCACTTTTCTTCGGTAGATTAGGTGATTTAATTGGAAGAAAATATACTTTTATGGTTACTTTACTCTTAATGGGTGGTGCCACGTTTTTAATAGGTTGTATTCCTAGCTATGAAACTATTGGGTTTATGGCGCCTGTTTTAGTATTGATATTAAGAATGCTTCAAGGTCTTGCACTTGGTGGTGAATATGGCGGAGCCGCAACTTATGTGGCTGAACATGCACCGGTTGGCGAAAGAGGCTATTGGACTTCTTGGATTCAAACTACAGCAACAGTAGGTTTATTCATTTCATTGATGGTTATTTTAGCCACCAGAAATTTATTAACACCTGAACAATTTGATACTTGGGGCTGGAGAGTTCCATTCTGGGTTTCCATTGTAATGGTTGTTATTTCGTATATGATTAGAAAAAACATGGAAGAATCTCCTGTTTTTGCAAAAGCAAAAAGCGAAGGAACTACAAGTAAAAACCCTTTGAAAGAAAGTTTTGGAAATCGTTACAACTACAAATTTGTATTGTTAGCTTTATTTGGCGCTACGATGGGACAAGGTGTAGTTTGGTACACTGGACAATTCTATGCGATGAGTTTTATGAAGACAGTAATGTCAATCGATTCATCACAAGTAGATACTTTACTTGGAATTGCTTTGGTTCTTGGAACACCATTTTTCATCCTTTTTGGATGGTTAAGCGACAAGGTAGGAAGAAAATACATTATGATGGGCGGTATGTTATTAGCAATTTTGCTATACAGACCTATTTACAAAACCATGTATGAAACCACTTCGGTAAAAAACAAAACAGAAATTGTAGAAAAAACAAAACTTGTAGCCGAAATAAAAGAGAACAAAAAACAAACGATGGACTCTATCTATACCACAAACAAAGAGTATACTGATGGAACCGCACTTCTTGAAATAAAAACAGTTTCTTTAGAAAACGGAAAAGCCGTGATTGTTGATGGAAAAGCAAAAACAGAAGTCAAAACGACCATCAATATTAACTCAAGCGACAGATGGATGTTAGTTTTTCTAGTATTTATTCAAGTAATATTTGTTACTATGGTTTACGGGCCAATCGCTGCTTTCTTAGTAGAAATGTTCCCAGTGAGAATCAGATACACGTCTATGTCCCTACCTTACCACATCGGAAACGGAATTTTTGGAGGATTGCTTCCTGCCATTTCCACTTATCTGGTAATTAACGGTAAGGATGCGGGTGACCCAGAATTCTATCTTGAAGGACTTTGGTATCCAATAATTATTGCTTCGGTCTGCCTTGTAGTCGGAATGGTATACATCAAAAATAAAAATATAAAAACTCACATTTAAAACATATCACATGGATCAGTTAAAAAGAGCTTTAGGAATGGTTTGGATAGCATTGGCAATTGCCGCAGCCTATTTTTGTATCTTCCAATTTGGATTACCAAAATTTGCATCTGGTAAGCAAGAAGACTTAGTATTTGGAATAATCATCTTATTCATACTTACACCATTAATCGTAATAGGATTAGGAACTTTTGGTTACTATGCCCTTATGGGAGAATATGACGACTCCAAACATTAAAAGTTAAATTAATTAGAAAAATAGGCAATCTCTACGTTTTACAGTAGAGATTGTGTATTTTTATTACCAAATGAAAAAGAGACACGAACAAAAGTTGATAATACTTTCAATGCTGATGCTATTAGCGTTGAATCTTCCGCTTTTATTATTGTTTGATAGTTCAAAACCCCTTTTTGGGTTGCCAATTATCTATATCTACATCTTTTCGGCTTGGTTGTTTTCTATTGCCACTACCTTCTTAATCATAAAAAGATATTATGAGTAGCGTTGGACTTTTAGTGATTTTGGCAGTGTACCTATTTATTCTTTTTTATGTTGCTCATTGGGCAGAAAAAAGAAGCCATTCAAAATGGACTAATAATCCCTATATTTATTCGCTTTCGCTAGCGGTTTATTGTACCGCTTGGACTTATTATGGAAGCATTGGAGTTGCTGCAGATTCAGGGCTAAGCTACTTGCCTATCTATTTGGGACCTGTACTCATTATTCCGGTTTGGATGATTATTCTCAAAAAAATTATCCGAATTTCAAGAGTGAATAAAATCTCCAGTATTGCAGATTTTATCTCTTTGCGTTATGGAAACAGCAGATTTCTTGGTGCTTTAGTTACGATGATTTGCGTTTTTGGAATTGTTCCTTATATTTCTTTGCAATTAAAATCTATTTCAGACACCTTTCATATTGTAACAAAAACACAATCAAGTTCTGATATTTTCACTGACAACACCACTTATGTTTGTATTGCTCTGGCATTATTTGCTTCTTATTACGGTACGCGTTATGTGGATGCTTCCGAAAAAAGACGAGGAATTGTTACAGCAGTTGCTATTGAATCAATACTAAAATTAGTATTCTTTATAATTGTCGGTGTTTATGTAACCTACTTTGTCTATAATGGTTTTGGCGATATTTACGACAAGGCTTCAGTTCTTGAGGGTTTTGCCAAGAAAAATTCTGTTGGAGGTCTTACCAATGGAATAAATTGGCTTTTTCTTTGCGTTTTATCCTTATTTGCCATTTTTCTGCTGCCAAGACAATTTCACACATCAATCGTAGAAAACAATAAAGAATCACATATCAAAACGGCTATGTGGCTTTTTCCATTATATCTCTTGTTGTTCAATGTTTTTGTATTTCCAATTGCCTGGGGCGGAAACATACTTTTTCAAGGAAAAGGCCTCAATTCAGACACCTATTCGTTATTGATTCCTCAATTTTTCAACAACAATTTCCTGACTGTTTTAGTCTTTCTTGGCGGATTTTCGGCAGCAATATCAATGATTGTAGTTTCCTCTATAGCATTGTCAATAATGCTTAGCAACAACCTATTGATACCATATGGCTTTATCGGTTCTCTCAAAAATAATTCTCCAGAAAAAAACAGTAAACGAATTTTAAACAGTAGAAAAATAGGGATATTTTCACTCATTATAATAGCCTATGCTATTTACAGAATTTTTATTTTAGACTATTCCCTAGTTTCCATTGGGTTGGTTTCTTTTGTGGTTATTGCTCAATTAGCACCCTCCTTTTTTGGCGCACTATTTTGGAGAAGAGGCTCAAATATAGGTGCAGTAGTTGGAATAATACTTGGTTTTATAATTACAATCTACACGCTTTTAATTCCTTATGCCATAGGAATTACAAAATCATCGAGTCTATTTATACAAGAAGGTCCTTGGGGAATTGAGTTGCTAAAACCATTTCAAGTTTTTGGATTAGATTATTTACAACCCATTCCACATGCTTTTTTCTGGAGTATGTTATTCAATACAATGAGTTATTTGGCAATTTCTGTTAGTTTCAAAGGGAATTATAGAGAACGCAATTATGCCGAAATGTTTGTTGACATTGACAAATACATCTCAAATCACGAAGATGCTTTTGTATGGAAAGGAACTGCTTACATATCTGACATTCAAAAAGTTTTACAGCGTTTTCTTGGCGAAGAAAGAACAAAACGAGCATTATCAATCTTTAATCTAAAATACAACGTTGACAAAAATACCACTATGGCCGATGCTCGCTTTATCAAGTTTGCCGAGAATTTACTGACTGGACATATTGGTACGGCTTCCGCCAAAATACTAATATCCAGCGTAATCAAAGAAGATAAAGTTTCACTGCCCGAAGTCTTACGAATTCTCGAAGAATCCAAAGAAAATATTATTGTAAACAAAAAACTAACCGAAACTTCAAACGAATTAAAAAAAATATCCGAACAACTAAAAAATGCCAATCAGGCACTCGTTAATAAAGACATTCAAAAAGATGACTTTCTCGATACCGTAACCCATGAATTAAGAACCCCAATTACGGCGATTCGAGCCGCAAGCGAAATCCTTTATGAGGATGATGATATTCCTGATGAATTGAGAAAACAATTTTTACAAAACATCATTTCTGAATCCGACAGATTAAATCGACTGATTGACAAAATCCTGGATTTAGAGAAATTTGAAACCGGGAAACAAAAAATTTATCTTTCTAAAAATAACATTTCCAAAACCATTGGAAACACTTTAGAATCATTAAAACAATTAATTAAAAACAAAAATATTAATGTCGATTTTCAAGAGGCGAACATAGAAATAAAAGCCTTTTATGACGAAGAACGAATCATTCAGGTAGTTCATAATTTGGTATCCAATGCTATCAAATTCTGTTCGGAAACTGACGGAAAAATCTCGATTAAAATCAAGGAAAATCAGGAAGATATTGAAGTCCAAATTCATAATAACGGCAAAGAAATCAAGGAAGAGGATTTTGAGGCCATTTTTGATAAATTCTATCAATCCCGAAATCAAAATGTAAAAAAACCCATAGGAAGCGGACTGGGATTAGCCATTTGTAAGCAAATTATCGAGCATCATAAGGGTCGTATCTGGGCTAAAAACGACGAAGTGAAAGGAGTCACATTTATATTCACATTACCCAATTATAATACAACTGAAAACATCCAAAAATGAAAAAGATTTTAATTGTAGATGATGAGCCAAACATTGTAATGTCACTTGAATATACTTTCAAAAAGAACAATTTTGAAGTATTTATTGCTCGCGACGGGCAGGAAGCCTTGGATATTTTAAAAGTTCAACTTCCGGATATCATTATTCTTGATGTTATGATGCCAATGGTAGATGGTTATGCAACCTTGGAACAAATAAAGAAAGAAAAACGACTAAAGCACTGCAAAGTCATTTTTCTGTCGGCAAAAAACAAAGAAAAAGATATTGAAAAAGGACTTTCACTTGGAGCTGATTTGTATGTGGTCAAGCCCTTTTCGATTAAAAAATTAGTCGATCAAGTAAATGAATTAATCCCACAATCTAACCTATAAAAAAAATGAACTATAAAGAGATTTACGCAAAAAGCATTGACCAACCCGAAGAATTCTGGGCTCAACAGGCCAGTGCAATCGAATGGTACAAAAAACCCGAAATCATTTTATCGAAGGATGAAAATGGATATCCGCTTTGGTACAAAGATGGCGAATTAAACATTTGCTATCTGGCATTAGACAAACATATTCAAGATGGATATGGAGAAGAAACTGCCATCATCTATGATTCCCCAGTTACTCAAACAGTTAAAAAATATACTTTTATAGAAGTAAAAACCGAAGTGGCAAAACTTGCTGGCGGACTGCAATCTCTAGGTTTAAAAAAAGGGGATAGAGCCATTATTTATATGCCAATGATTCCGCAAGCCGCTTTTGCAATGCTCGCTTGTGCCAGAATTGGAGTTGCCCATTCTGTGGTTTTTGGTGGTTTTGCACCGCACGAATTAGCCATAAGAATTGATGATTGCAAACCCAGAGTAATTATTACTGCCTCTTCCGGGATAGAAATAGACCGATTAATTGCCTATAAACCATTAGTAGATGAGGCTATTGAATTAGCGATACACAAACCTAAAAGAGTAGTGGTTTTCAATAGAAAACTTGGAGCCAGAGTTCCCTTTAAAAAATATGATGTAGACTATGGAGCTTTAATATATGGTTCCGAAGAAACTGCTTGTGTTCCTGTAAACTCAACACACCCATTATACATTTTGTATACCTCGGGAACTACCGGAAAACCAAAAGGAATTGTGCGAGATACCGGAGGTTATGCTGCGGCATTAAAGTTTTCGATGCAATATATTTATGGCGCAAAAGAAGATGAAGTTTTTTGGGCTGCTTCAGATGTGGGTTGGGTTGTTGGCCACAGTTATATCGTTTACGGACCTTTAATCAACCGCAATGCAACGGTTATTTTCGAAGGAAAACCCATCAAAACACCGGATGCGAGTACCTTTTGGAGAATAATAGACGAGCATAAAGTAAATATAATGTTTACTGCGCCAACAGCTATTCGAGCCATAAAAAAAGAAGATCCAAATGGTGAATTTATAAAACAATATGATTTAAGTTCATTAAAAACACAGTTTTTAGCAGGAGAACGTTGCGACATAGCCACTCTGGAATGGTATTTAGAACACATACCCGTGCCGGCAATTGATCACTGGTGGCAGACCGAATCAGGTTGGCCAATGGTAGCCAATATGATGGGAGTTGAAAAAGCTGTTATAAAACCAGGCTCTGTCGGAAAGGCCGTTTGTGGTTACGATATTAAAATATTTAGCGAAAACGGAAAAGAGTTAGGTCCAAATGAAGAAGGCTATGTAGTTGTCAAATTACCTTTGCCACCGGGGACTTTACTCGATTTATGGAATGACAATTCAAGATTTAATGCCGGTTATTTGAACAAGTTCCCAGGATATTATTTTTCTGGTGATGGAGGATTTAAAGATGGAGATGATTACATTTACATCACCGGAAGGGTTGATGACGTGATAAATGTTGCCGGACATCGCCTTTCGACTGCCGAAATGGAAGAAATTGTTGCTTCACATCATTCGGTTGCTGAATGTGCCGTAATAGGGATTAATGACGATTTGAAAGGTCAAACTCCGCTAGCTTTGGTTGTAACCAAACTTGGAGAAGAAATCGAACATTTCCAATTAGAACAGGAAATTGTTAAATTAGTTCGTCAGCAAATTGGTGCAGTAGCTTCCTTAAGGAACGTCGTGATTGTGGAACGTTTGCCAAAAACACGTTCGGGAAAAACACTTCGAAAACTAATGCGAAGTATTGCTGACGGCGAAAACTTTCAAATTCCTTCTACAATTGACGATGAAACTATTGTAGATGAAATTATTGAAGTTTTAAAAAAATATGAAATCGGTGTATATAATAAAAATAAGAATTAAAAAAAATCAGAATAGTTATGAGTTACTACAAAATTGAAAATTTAGAACAATACTTCAAACATTATAACAAATCTGTTCGTGAGCCAAGGAAGTTTTGGAATAAAATAGCTTCCGAAAACTTCACCTGGTATCAGGAATGTGAAAAAGTAATGGAATTTGATATGGCCGAGGCCAGAATCGAATGGTTCAAAGGCGCCAAAGTAAATATCGTCAAAAACTGCCTTGACAGACATCTTGCTAAAAGAGGCGAGAAAACAGCTATCATTTTTGAACCCAATAATCCTAATGAAGAAGCGCAACACATAACGTATAACGATTTGTATACGAGAGTTTGTAAAATGGCAAATGTACTTCGTGAACAAGGCATCAATAAAGGAGATCGGGTTTGTATTTATTTACCGATGATACCGGAATTATCAGTTGCCGTATTGGCTTGCGCCCGAATTGGCGCCATTCACTCCGTTGTTTTTGCAGGATTTTCAGCTTCGGCTGTAGCTACCAGAATCAATGACAGCGATTGTAAAATGGTCATCACTTCTGATGGTGGATTCAGAGGCGAAAAAACAATAGATTTAAAAGGAATTATTGATGAAGCATTAAAAAGTTGTCCAGGTGTAGAAACCGTTTTGGTTGCTAAAAGAACTAATACTTCCATTGCTATGAAAGAAGGTCGTGACCAATGGTTACAACCCTTAGTTGATGCAGCTTCGGACAATTGTGTTGCCGAAATTATGGATGCCGAAGATCCTTTGTTTATCCTTTACACTTCAGGTTCAACCGGAAAACCAAAAGGAATGGTTCATACCACGGCAGGATATATGGTTTACACTGCTTATACTTTTAAGAATGTTTTCAATTATGAAGAAAATGATGTTTTCTGGTGTACTGCTGATATTGGCTGGATTACCGGACATTCCTACATTTTATACGGCCCGTTATTAAATGGCGCTACAACTGTAATATTCGAAGGTGTTCCTTCCTATCCAGATTTTAGCCGTTTTTGGGATATTATCGAAAAACATAAAATAACGCAATTTTATACTGCACCAACAGCTATTCGTGCTTTGGCAAAAGAAAAATTAGAATATGTACAAAAATATCCATTAGCCTCTTTGAAAGTTATTGGTTCTGTTGGAGAACCTATCAACGAGGAAGCTTGGCACTGGTATAATGACCACGTTGGCGGAAAACGTTGTCCATTAGTGGATACTTGGTGGCAAACTGAAACCGGCGGTATTATGATTTCGGCAATTCCGTTTGTGACTCCTACAAAACCAACTTATGCTTCCTTGCCATTGCCAGGAATTCAACCGGTTCTGATGGATGAAAAACGAAATGAAATTGAAGGCAATCAAGTTACCGGAAGTTTGTGTATTAAATTTCCTTGGCCGGGAATCGCAAGAACCATTTGGGGCGATCATCAGCGGTATAAAGAAACTTATTTCAGTGCTTTTCCAGGGAAATATTTCACTGGAGATGGAGCTTTGCGAGATGAAGTTGGTTATTACAGAATTACGGGTCGTGTTGACGATGTCATCATTGTTTCCGGTCATAATCTAGGCACTGCTCCTATTGAAGATGCGATAAACGAACATCCGGCAGTTGCAGAAAGTGCTATTGTAGGTTTTCCACACGATGTCAAAGGAAATGCTTTGTATGGTTTTGTAATCCTGAAAGAATCTGGAGAATATCGTGATAGAGTCAACTTAACTAAAGAGATCAATCAACACGTTTCTGACCACATTGGACCTATTGCTAAATTAGATAAAATACAGTTTGTTTCTGGTTTACCAAAAACACGATCCGGTAAAATTATGCGTCGTATTCTTCGCAAAATAGCCGAAGGTGATTTCTCTAATTTTGGAGATACCTCGACCTTATTGAATCCTGAAGTTGTGGATGAAATTAAAGACGGAAAATTGTAAAAATTTTTAATAATAAACAAAAAAGGCTGTCTAAAATTAGACAGCCTTTTTGCTTTTACACCAATCCGATTTGTACATTAGTCCAATTCTAAGTTCGCGCACACAATGTGATAAGCGAAGAAAATAAACTCGCTTTTGTCATTCTGACGCAGGAAGAATCTCATCTTGTTACTCAAGTTTGTTGAGATTCTTCCTGCGTTGAAATGACAAAAAAATAAGAATTTTTCCGTTTAGGATTAATCGAAAAAAACCTAGGTGTAGTAAAATTTAAAAACCACCCCGTCCTGCGGACACCCCTCCAGTGGAGGGGAATTTTTCGAATACTTAAAGTCTATCTGAGACAAAAAAATCCCTTACTGCAATTGCAGTAAGGGATTAATTATAATTTAAAACTTAGTTTATTCTTTTACTAACTTAACAGTAGAAGAACCATTTGCAGTTGAAACTTTTGCAAAATAAACTCCTTTTGAAAGCTCAGCAGCATTAACAGAAACTTCTTTTGAAGAAGCCGTTTTTGCATAAACTGATTTACCTAATATGTCATACACTTGTACTGAAGTGATATCATCATTTGATAAGATATTCCAACTAGTTTTTGCTGGATTAGGATATACTTTGAAACTTCCTGCATCGAATTTATTAACGGCTAAAGATTTAAGAGTAAATGCCCAAGCACCAGTAGTCCTATTGAAAGAAACATCATAAGTTCCGTAATCAATAAAAATGTTACCTCCACCACCATTTACACCGTTTTGAGAAGTACCAGTTAGATCAGGATAGTTTGAACCATCTGTTCCTGTTGAAGTACCAAAATTCACATTCCAAGTGTGATTGTCTCTAATTTTTAAACGAGCTTCAGGATCAGGAGTAGGATTAGCACCATCCACTAAAAATGCTTGATCAGTAAGTGTATAGGTAATACCATCCGTACTTGTCATGTCAAAATCAGTTCCCCAGGTAGACCCAGCAACATTTCCAATTACACCAACAACTACATTGAAAAATTCATAATCTCCAGTTGTCATATTAAAAGTAATATTGTACGCTCCTAGTGGAACAGGAATTAATGTACCGTCTTGAACTCCTAATCCTGCAGGAAAAGCAATATCAGACCAATTTGCAGCTGAAAATACTGGATTAGCAGTGGCTGGTCTTACAATTTGTCCATTTCCAGCAACAGTATTTACACTATTCACAACATAATTAATTCCATCTGTTGTTGTCATAGGTATTGTTAATCCACCTACTGAGGTTCCAGTATAATTTATCGTTGCATATGGGCTAACCCCTTCAGTGAAAGCATATACTCCTGTAAGTTTATTAAAGGTTACATTCCAATATCCTGAAGGTGCAGTCATATTTTTAACAATTGCATCGGGAGTGGTTAACAGAGATATCCCAGTTCCTGATGGCCAGCCATCATAGGCAACAGTTCCGTCAGTTCCCCAGTCATTTCCTGGAGGTACGCTTTGATCTTCGTGCCATTTAGAATTTTGTCTAAATTTAAATTCTCCAGCCACAAGTTGAAAATTTGACAAAGAATAATCAACACCATCAGTTGTTGTTAAAACAATTTCATGTTCAGTGTCCCAACCCCCACTCGCAGCTCCAATAATAGCAATTCTATCAAACTGTGCATTAGCACTAAAGCTAAATAAAATAGCTACAAATAATAATTGTAATTTTGTTTTCATAATTAATAATATTTTTAGATTAATATCTTATAAAAGTATAAAAAATAGGCATATAAAAAACGAATGCTTTAAAAAAAAAACAACTACCACGTTTTCGTGTTGATAAGATTTTAATTATTGGTGTTTTTTAACAAATCTAAATCAAATAATAGATATGAACCAAAAAAATAGAGAATAAAAAGAAAAAAATAAGGCTGCTCTATTGGAGCAGCCTTACTAATTTGATGAAAAGATTATTATTGCTTTAGCAACTTGATTGACTTAAGTTGATTATTATCGTTCCAAGCTTTTACGATATACAATCCTTGTTTCAAATCACTGATTGGATACTTATTTTCCTCTGATATTTTAGAGTTAAAACTTTTTACTAATTGCCCCGTGATGGAATAAATTTCCACTTTTGAAACAGAAGTATTCAGTGTAAAATAATTCGAAGCTGGATTTGGATATAAATAAATTTCACCGTTTACTTCAAACTTATCGGTTCCTAATGTAGACGCTTGGTTTCCATAAATTCTAAATCCACCCGCTTCAATGGCAATTGTTGCTGTTGTGCTTGTCACATCAATAGTTGAATTATCCATCAAGTTGTACCAAGTTCCTACGTATGGAAAATTAGGAATTACATTTTGTGTGTTTACATCAAAATTTGTTAATACCACCACATTTTTTAATTGAGTAGACGGCATCGTATTATCCCAAATAAATAATCTAGGCGTTAAAGTTCCTGATTGAATGTCAAAACCGCTATTCGCTGTACTGTTAGTGTTAAATACAGGCTCTGTAGTTTTCAAGGCAATCATTTTTGCCCAATCAAAATAGATTTTATTTCTATTTACGTCACCCAACCAATTACTTACCCATTGTGGTTGCGGTTTAGTGTCTAATTTGCAATCGCCAGCAGGAACTCCTCCATCAGAATCAGTATTGACAGTGCCATTATTACAGGTCCAAATCGAATTTTCCCAACCTAATTCTCCAAAATGCCAAATCATTTTTGGTCCAGGAACCAGTAGAGAAACCGCCCCAATAGCTGACATTCTAGACAAGGAAGTATTTAAAGTTCTTACATTATGTAAAGGGTTTGTATTTACACCATAAGTCAGATTTTTGTACATTAATCGTTCTTCATCGTGACTTTCGGCATACCCCATAACACGTTTTCCAGAAAAACCATGAGCATCATAACCCATTCTTTCAATATTATTCGATGAATTATACCCCATTGACAATTGGTTGTACTCATTAGTCATTTTGCCCCACATCATTACCCCTTTACTAATGCCGTCTGCGTCACCACTAAGTCTATAATTTGCCCATTGTTGCTCTTCATTGTCATTGCCCAAATGTTCAAAAATAGCATAATGTGTTGGGTCTAAACTCCAAGAATAATCAGCATATTCTTTAAGTACATCAACCCTATCTTGTTGATATGTATTCGTGCAAACATCACCACTGGCACAATTTTGAGTAAATCCTTTAGTTAAATCCCAACGATATCCATCAATTTTGAATTCTTCGATCCATTGTTTAACAACCCTTTTTACATAGGTTTTTGTTCTGGTTTGTTGATGATTAAAATCATTTCCCACACTATAACTATGCGTTGCTGTAACATTAAAATACGGATTATCAGAAGCCGGACCTCCCCAACCATCACCATCAGGATCGTTCATCCACATTCTGTCCATTGGGTTTCTGCCAAAAGCATGATTTAGTGCCACATCCAGAATTACTGCAATACCGTTTTGATGGCATAAATCGATAAACTCCTTTAGTTTGGCAGCTGGTCCATACGCTTTGTCTAAAGCCATGTGAAATGAGGTATTGTATCCCCAACTTTCGTTGCCATCAAATTCCATTACCGGCATTAATTCGATTGCGTTTATTTTCAGATTTTTGAAATAATCAATTCTGTCAATCAGGTTTTGATAACTTCTGTTCGCATCAAAATCTCTAACTAAAACTTCATATACTACCAGTTTATCTTTTTCCGGTTTTACAAAATTAGTGGTTGCTGTACTCCAGGCATAAGGTATTTGTCCAGTTTGCAATACAGTAACTTCTCTGTCTTGTCCTACTGGATAAGCGGGAAGATTTGGATAGTTTCCGATAGGAATCCAAGGGTCTTCATCCTTATTCAAAACCAAGGTAGAATAGGGATCGGCAGTTTTAACCAAAATTGGAGAACCTGATGTAGGCACTTCATCTATTACCCAATATTGGTAGGTTTCATTTTGCTCTGAAGTTAATCCAGTTAGTTCTAACCAGAATTTGGTTGACCCTGCTGTAGCATCTTTTTTCATTGCATAAGTTGATCCCGGTTGCCAGTTATTGAAGCTTCCAGCCACATAAATAAAATCTTTTCCTGGCGCATCTAATACAAGAGTAGCTTTGCTTTTATCGCCAGAGTTATAATTTATTCCATCAACTAAACCTACTGGTATTGTTTCAGAAATAGTAATTGGATTTACAATTACTGTGAATTTTTTTGAAAAAATTGTAGTTCCTTGTGTAATTTGTAAATCATAGCTTTTGTTGGTGCTAATATTTGCATCGGTAAAAGAATAAGAAGAACCCGTAAAAGTATTGATACTTATTCCGTTTGCCAATAAATTGTAATTGGCATTCCCATTTGTATTACTTGCCGTAACAGTTAAGTTACTACCAGAGCTTATAATATTATTGTATAAAACAGGCGACGTTAGCGTAGCTTGGAAATTACCTACAGGGAGAAAAATGTCTGGTGATGTTTGCAAACTTCCTGTAGCATTTCTGAATACCACACAAATTTCAGTAATTGAACTTGTGAGAGGAACACCGAAATAAGTATATAAGTCTGGTGTAAGATCTAATTTATAAGTTGTTCCAGAAACTAACGTCAAAAGAGGAGCATTGGTAGTTGCCCAAGTACCCTTGGTGTTTTGCCATCTTAAACCATTAACCGTTACTCCAATGTGAGCATAAATGGCAGTTGTAGTTGATAGCGGAGTTCCGGTTTTATTAAAATTGATAGTAACTGAACCTTCCGCCAAAGCAGGCGACGGAACTGTCGTTGTTTGCGCAAAAGTTTGCAGTGACAACATTTGCAGTGACAACAAAAGAATAAAAAATAATATAATTTTTTTCATAGTAGTGTTTTATAAAAAAAAATCCCGTTCGCTAAAGCAAACGGGATTGAAATCAAGAATTGAAATTAATTAGGAATAACACGTAAGTTATAATCCCCAGAATTTTTAAGATTCAAAACCACGGTGTAAACCCCTGCAGTACTTACTGTAAAAGAACTTGAGCCCGTTTTCATTTTATTTTTTATTCGTGAAGATGAATTCGGAGAAACTTGCAATACAGTGTTTGTATTATCTATTCCCATTCTATCTGCAAGAGTTGAACTGTCTTTCAACTGAATGTATCCACTAGCGTTTGCAATTAATGAAACATTTGTAGCTACATACATTCTATAATAAGGAGAAGCGGCATCAACTATATACGTTAAATAAACTGGTAAGTTTGAGGTCATAGTACCTCTCAATGCTAATTTTCTCTTTATGATTGTGTAAGTATTGCTGTTCCAATCTGCAGTTACAAAATAAGTAAAATCGCCTAATGGAGCTAGTGCACTAATAACATTTCCTGTTGAAACATCAGTTGAACTCAATAAAGTTCCTGCAGAAACTCCACGACCTTTAATATTTAAGTCTGCACTGGTTGGATTAGCAAACTTAAATAAAGGTGATGCCACATTCATAAAAACAAATCCGCTGTATTTTCCATCACTTGCTGGAGCATACAATGGTGGAGAGTTTGAAGTTCCATTAGTGTTGATATCCCAATCAGCAAAAGAACTGGCAGCTCCAAAATTACCATAAACATAAATTCTTGGTAATTCATCAATAGGGTCATAAACATTCGATTCAATAGTGGTTTCTTTAGAATAAGATCTAACACCATTTTCGGAAGTATCTAATTGACCGGCAGGCTGTGCATAAACTCTCATTTTAAAACTTGATGCAACTCCTAGTGGTGCTTCAAGGTTATAAAGTTTCAAATTAATTTCAGTAGTAGTAATTGCTAATTCATGAACCGAATTGGTGTTTTCATTAAAAGTACCTAAAGTAATTAATTGAGGATTGTCAAAATTATCTGTTGATTTAACAATCTGCAAAACGTATATCACAGAGGCTAAATAACCGAAATCTACCGATGCCCATTTAACTGTCATAGCTGTTGCTGTTGAAGCACCTGGATTCAGATTAAAAGTGGCGCCTTCTGCTGGCGCAACTAAAGTGGCTCCAGTTACTATAGAAGCAGTGGGATTAATAAAATCTTTCTCGCACGACACTGTACTAAAAAGTGTGCCAACAATTAAAATTATATTTATAAATATTTTTTTCATAATTTTTGTTATTTTAATATTTCCTTGATGAGAACTAAGTAACATCAAAAAAATTATCATTAATATCCAGAGTTTTGAGTAAGATTTGTATTTGTATTTAACTCGGCTTGCGGAATAGGATATAATTTGAATTTGTCGTCAATCGATATTCCAGCTTGAATTCCACCTTTCCATTGCCACATATAAGAACTTCCAGAATATTGGCCAAAACGAATTAAATCTTGTCTTCTATGTCCTTCCCAATAAAGTTCTCTTGATCTTTCATCTAAAACAAATTGTAATGTCAAATCAGCATCTGTTATTTGGGCAGCTTGTGCTCGTGTTCTTAAAATATTAACATATCCAACAGCTGTAGCCCTAGACCCTAATCCTTTTGCAGCTAATTCAGCATACATCAAATAGGTGTCTGCTAATCTAAACATAGGGAAATCAGTATCTGGCATAGAAGCATTACTACCTCTAACTCCAGTTGAAGTAATGTTTTTCCACTTCTTAACTTTCAATCCACCTTTGGCAAAAAAGTCTGATGCTGTAGGAATGCTTATAGGAGTATCTTGAAAAAAGATAGCTCTCTTATCTGCTCCACCAGTTAAATCTGAAAATTTGGCTGCAAATTCTGGTCTTCCTACCAATCCAAACCATCCACCATCAACTCCGGTTTCAGCAAACCAATCTCCAGTAGGGGCATGAACTAAGTAAGTAGTTGCTCCCCAACTTGTTGTTCTTGTACCATCACTTCTAACTGTAAATATAATTTCATTATGAAGAGACGTTCTGTCATTATCTGCCATAAATAAATTACTGTAAGGAATAGTTGTATCAATAGGAACTGAAGATGCAATTACTTCATTGATTGATGCAAGTGCATCAGTATCTCTATTTATTGCAGTATATACAATAGAATTCTGATACAATTTAGCTAATAGCATTTTGGCAGCTCTTTGATCTGCTCTTCCGTATTCATTAGCATTAGCAGCTTTCATTTCAGGGATAATTGCTATTAATTCTTCAACTATAAAGTTAAAAACAAATATTCTATCTTTTTCTTGAGGTGGCACACCTACTTTATCTTCTTCAGTTGCAAAAGCGACTTTACCAAACAAATCAATTGCGTGATAATAGGACATTGCTCTTAAAAATCGTACTTCTGCTCTAAAAACTTTTACATCTGCTTTCAACTCAGTGCTTACCGCTCTTGAATCTAGTTTTGCATCTGTAGTTTCTCTTAAATACTCATTTGCCAAACCAATTTGATAAAATACTCTTGAATAAAACGCTCTAGTAAATTGATTGTCAGCATTCCAAGACTGAGTATTTAGATCAGGCAATGTAGGGTCACCCCATGCTACCATTGCTTCATCAGTACAAAGCTCTTGCAGTTGCCAATACCCTCTTAAATATTGTCCAAATCCTTCATCAATTCCTTGAATATCTGGAGCTCCAGCAGGGCCAGCTTGTCCTGTTACAGCAAAACCTGCATAAATTTTTGCTAAAAATTGTTTGTATGCAAGTGGATCAGCATAAAACTCTTCGGATGTAAAATCGTTATCGTCTTTTGGGAAAACATTTAAATCATCTGTACATGATGAAAATAATGATATTATTCCCAAAATTACAAATAAACTAATATGACTTAATTTTATTTTTTTCATGATATTTTAAATTAAAAATTAAAGTTTAGACCGCACATATACATTCTTGCTCGTGGGTATATTGTACTGTCATTTCCGCCAAAAATCTCAGGATCCATTCCTTTATATTTAGTAATAACTAATACGTTTTGAATACCTGTATAAAGTCTAAGGCTTGATGTTTTGGATTTTATTGCTAACGGATTTTCAAATGAATATCCAATTGTTACGTTATCCCATTTAATCCAAGAACCATTTTGTATGTAATAATCTGATTCTTGTCTTTTTTGACTGAAAAGCGTGTTACTAAAATCCGAAGGTGAATTATTAACCGCATTAACATTATTATCTTTAACTCCTTGAGATAAAAATGCTCTACTAGCACTTACATTATCATAAATATAGTTCCCTTCACTTGCTCTCCAAGCCATAGAAAAATCCCATTTTTTGTAACTATAATTCGACATAAAACCAAAAGTTAAATCAGCATTAGGTTTTTTGTAAGCATATTTGTCAGAAGAATTAACAGCTCCGTCACCATTGGTATCAACATAAACTCCATCAATAGGACGTCCATCTGCTCCATAAACCTGATTGTAAACCCAAAATGTATTAGGAGCTAAACCAACCTGATAGGTTTGTGTATAAACATCAAGACCTACACCTCCAATATCTGTATATGAATTGCCATCTAAACTAGTTATTTCTTGTTTGTTGTAAGCCATATTGAAATTAATTCCTAAATTAGAATTGTCTGTTTGAATTGCTTTATAATTCAAACCAAATTCAACTCCTTTACTAGTTAATTCACCAATATTGGCTGGACCTTTAGTTCTAAAATTTTGCAGGGCTCCTTCAGTCACATCAGCAAATAAATCTTTGGTAACTTTGTTGTAGATATCTAATGACCCTGTTAATCTATTGTTATAAAACCCATAGTCAATCCCTATGTTATAAGTAGTGGTTTCTTCCCATTTCAATGTTTCGTTATATCCTTCAGGTTTTCCTAACAAATAATAAGTATCCCCAAATGGATACAAAGCGCCAGCAGTTGGAGAACTTAAATTATATCTTTTAAAATAATCATATGCTGCTGGTATAGCCTGTTGTCCAGTTACACCCCAACCTAATCTCAATTTCAAATCACTAATGGTTTTAGAATCCTTAAGAAAAGACTCGTTTGCCACTTTCCAAGCTACGGCAACACCAGGGAAATCACCCCATCTGTTTTCTTCAGAAAATCTTGAAGTTCCATCGCGTCTGTAATTCAAGGTTACTAAATATCTATCGTTTAAATCAAGGTTTAATCTACCATAAAAAGCTTGTAAATTCACACTTGGACTTGTAGCAAGATCTACTTTTGGAGTTGGTTCTAAAGTATTTCCAGAGTTGTACTTTTCGTTTTCAAAATTTTGATAAGAATAACCAGCTGTAAAATCAACTTTAACCTTGCCGAAAAGCTTATTGTAATTAAAATAGCCATCAAAAAGTTGGTTTTCAGAATTTTCCCAATATGTTTTATAACCTCCTAATAAAGCGCCATTATACATTCCACTTCTAGCATCTGTGGCCGTTATATCAGTGCCATCTTTTTTGTTTTGATCAAGTCCAACATTAACAACAGCTTTTAAGTCTTCTAAAAAATGAAATTTATATTCCATTTGAACATTACCATAAATTCTTTCATTCCCATCTCTATTATTTTTTTGTTTCAACAAAGCTACTGGGTTTGTAGCTCCAAAAACGGAATATACACTTCCCGCTGGAGTATATAATTCATGGTAGCCACCAAAAGGAGAAGTAGGATCATAAACAGACTGTGTAGGGTCAGAAGCAATTGCCGCTCCTATAGCTCCTTCATCAGCATATCTGTTTTTTTCGTATGAATAATTTGCATTAATTTCAAATTTTAAATGATCAGTAAAAAAGGAAGGAGTCATAGACACGCCTAACGTTCTTCTGTCAAATTGAGAAGTCATCAAAACACCATCCACTTTTGTGTAACCTACAGATAATCTTGTAGGCATCATTTTAAATAAATTACCTCTTGCTGAAAAGTTATTATCAGAAGTAACTCCATCTTTAAAAATTTCATCTTGCCAATCTGTATTACTATTTCCTAAAAGACCTACACGATCTGGTACATAAGTGCCAACTATTGTTTTAAATTCATCTGCATTGTAAACATCCACTTTTTTAACAAGTGTATTTAAGGTAGTAAATGAATTATAAGAAAATTGAATTTCGTCTTTCTTTGTCCCTTTTTTAGTTTTAATTAATATAACCCCATTAGAACCTCGAGATCCATAAATAGCCGTAGCAGAGGCATCTTTCAAAATAGAAAAAGATTCTATATCATTAGGATTTACTGAGGAAAGTCCTTTGTCAACTGGCAAACCATCAATTACAATTAAAGGGTCATTAGAAGCATATAGAGAAGCTCCTCCTCTAATTCTAATGGCTGCTCCATCTCCAGGACGACCTCCTTGAGTTACAACAACACCAGCAACTCTACCATTAATTAAATTTTCAGTATTTGTAATTGCTCCTTTATTAAAATCTTTTGCAGTTACCAAAGCAACTGAACCAGTAGCATCTTTCTTTCTTACAGAACCGTAACCTACCTGAACTACAACTTCTTTTAATTCATTAGACTCTTCGACAAG
The DNA here is from genome assembly GCA_945874225.1 of Flavobacterium psychrophilum. Taxonomy (GTDB): domain Bacteria; phylum Bacteroidota; class Bacteroidia; order Flavobacteriales; family Flavobacteriaceae; genus Flavobacterium; species Flavobacterium psychrophilum_M. The sequence goes on along the minus strand of CAMCFT010000003.1, from coordinate 56,790 downwards.
ACTTACTGTAATCTCTTTTTGATTATCAAAAGTAATTACGGAAGTTTTGTATCCGATAAAAGAAATAACGACTTTATCGCCTTTGTTAACTTTAGGTAATTTGAATTTTCCGTCAAAATCAGTTTGCGTTCCATTTGAGGAACCTTGAATTACTATATTCACACCAGGAATTGGCTGATTCGTTTTTGAATCTAACACCGTACCTCCCAATATACCTTGTGCAAGAGCACTAAATGGTAAGAATAGTAATAAAAATAACAACTTTTTGTAAATTGTTTTCATACTTTTTGTTTAAATTAGTTTGGTTTTTGTTTAATTTACCTTTACTTCGAATGTTAAAATTACATTAATTTTTTAGGTTACAACAAAGGTAAAAATTAAATAGGTTACGAAAACGTGGTAGTGTTGAAAACTTTTTGTTTTTTGATGAAAAAAGCGGATTAAAATTACCATAATCTATATAATATCTTACCTTTATTACGAAAATGATTTTTTACCAAATCCACTATATGAAAAAGAAAATAACCCTTAAACAAATTGCCAGAGAATTAGATGTCTCTATTTCGACTGTTTCTAAATCTTTGAGAAACAGTTTAGAAATTGGAGAAGAAACCAGATTAAAAGTACAGGCTTTTGCCAAGTTTTACCACTACAAACCCAACAATATTGCGCTTAGTTTAAAAAACAGAAAAACAAAAACCATCGGGATTATTATTCCTGAAATTGTGCATTATTTCTTTTCTACTGTTATCAACGGAATTGAACAAATAGCCAATGAAAACGGGTACAGCGTTATCATTTGTTTATCAGATGATTCCTTTGACAAAGAAGTGCTAAATATGGAAATGCTTGCCAATGGCAGTATTGATGGATTTATTATGTCTCTCTCTAAAGAAACCCAACAAAAAGGTGATTTCCATCATATTTCAGAAGTAATCAGTCAAGGCATGCCTGTAGTTATGTTTGACCGGGTTACCAATGATATTCTTTGCGACAAAGTAATCATCAACGACGAATTAGCAGCTTATGAAGCTGTACAAAGTTTGATAGATAAAGGAAGGAAAAAAATTGCCCTCGTAACAACAGTCGATTACGTTAGTGTAGGAAAATTCAGAACCGATGGTTACACCAAGGCATTGCGAGACAATGGATTAGCTTTCGATGAAAATTTGATTATTAAAATCGAAAATGTCGACAATTGCGAAGTCACAATAGCCAAATTACTCGAAGACAAAGCTTTCGATGCTGTTTTTGCAGTAAACGAACTATTTGCCGTAACTATTATTAAAATTGCCCATAAAATGGGAATAAAAGTCCCGGAAGATTTAGCTGTTATTGCTTTTACAGACGGAATTATTTCAAAATATTCAACTCCAACCATTACTACAGTTACCCAAAACGGATTAGAAATGGGGAATATAGCAGCAAAAATCCTTATCGAAAGATTAGAATCGGAGGAACATGAATTAGAAGAAGAGGAAGAAGAAATTTACAAAACCGTAGTAATTGAAACGCATCTGATAGAAAGAGAATCAACAAATTAGGCGAAAAATGATTTATTTATTCACACTATTACGTTATAGTTGTGGGTAATTTAAATTATTATTAATTCTAAATATTAAAATCTAAATTCTTTTCTATATTTACACCATTCAAAACTTTTACTTTTACTTCGAAAAATAAGTTAAGTTTTGATAAGCAAGGCGCTTATCGTACATTAAATACAATATACGATAATGAAAAAACCCAAATTAAGTTTTTGGCAAATCTGGAATCTAAGCTTTGGATTCCTGGGAGTACAGATTGGATATTCACTACAAAATGGTAATACCAGCAGAATATTGGAAGCCCTTGGTGCCGATGTTCACAGCATAGGTTATTTTTGGCTGGCAGCACCTCTCGCAGGTTTAATTGTTCAACCCATCATTGGTCTTTCAAGCGACAAAACATGGACGCGTCTTGGACGCAGAATTCCATTTATCTTTTTTGGAGCCATAGTTTCAACTTTGGCGATGTTTTTTATGCCAAACGCAGAATACTTTACCTATCTGTTACCGCCATTAATTTTTGGTGCCGTGATGCTTCTTTTAATGGACACTTCCTTTAATGTTACCATGCAGCCCTTTAGAGCCCTTGTTGGCGATATGGTCAATGATGAACAAAAAAATCTTGGCTATTCTTTGCAAAGTGCCTTAATCAATTTTGGAGCCGTTTTTGGTTCCTTATTGCCTTGGATTCTAGCCAAAGCAGGAGTTGCAAATGTACCTGCAGCTGGCGAAAAAGTTGCAGCCTCAGTAATATGGTCTTTCTATATAGGAGGAGCTATTTTATTAATAACTGTTCTTTGGACAGCTTTTAGAACCAAAGAATATGCGCCAAAAGAACACGCACTTTACAATGACATCGATTTAGAGTCTGAAACTGTAACCGAAAAAACAAGCATTTTCAAATTGCTTGCAAACGCTCCAAAAATCTTTTGGCAATTGGGAATTGTACAATTCTTTTCCTGGTTTGCCTTGTTTTTAATGTGGGTTTACACCACAAGAGCCATTGCGAATCAGGTATGGGGTGCAGAAGCTATAGACCCAAAATCAATTGGTTTCAACGAAGCCGGAGACTGGACTGGAGTTATGTTTGCCTTTTACAGTGCCGTAGCCGCTCTATTCTCATTACTAATTCCCACAATTGCAAAATCAATTGGCAGAAAGAAAACCTATAGTTTTTCTCTTTTAATGGGAGGAATTGGCTTGGCTTCAATGTATTTTGTACACGACAAAACTATTTTATTGCTTTCGATTTCCGGAGTAGGATTAGCTTGGGCTGCTATTTTAGCAATGCCTTATGCTATGTTATCCGGTTCATTACCTGCACACAAAATGGGTGTTTATATGGGATTGTTTAACGCAACCATCACTATTCCGCAAATCGCGGCAGGATTATTAGGAAGTACCATCATTGCTTTGTTTGGAGGTTTTCCAATGGCAATTATTGTAATCGCAGGAGTTTCAATGTTGATTGCTGGTCTAGCAGTATTTTTTGTCAAAGAAAGCATTTCAACAGCTAAATAAATTATTAAACCGTTCGTTACTAATTCCAAAAAGAAATAGTGTGGTGATTATTAAATAAAGTCGTTTTTCCCTTTTAAACCATTAAGAAATTAAGGTTCATTAAGAATTACAACTTAACTTTCTTAATTTCTTAATGGTTTAAAAAAACATTATAAAAATTTTAGTCTGCTTAAGCAGACTGTAATAATAATTTACAATGAATTTAATGAATACAAAAGCATTTATATTCGACCTTGACGGCGTAATTGTTGACACGGCTAAATACCATTATCTAGCTTGGCTTAAAATTGCCAATGAATTAGGAATCGAATTTACACACGAACACAACGAATTATTAAAAGGCGTAAGCCGAGTGCGCTCACTCGATATTATTTTAGGATTAGGAAAAGTAGAAGCTTCTCAAGAAGACAAAAACAAATGGCTTTTTGAGAAAAACGAAAATTATTTGTCCTATTTAGTTGACATGGACGAAAGCGAAATCCTGCCTGGCGTTATGCCAGTTTTAAAATATTTGAAAGAACAAAATCAATTAATAGCATTGGGCTCGGCAAGTAAAAACGCCAGACCTATTCTCGAAAAAACGGGAACATTGAAATATTTTGATGCCATTGTTGACGGAAATGATGTATCGAATGCAAAACCTGATCCTGAAGTTTTCTTGCTTGCGGCAAAATTATTGGGCAAAACACCAGAAAATTCTATTGTTTTCGAAGATTCGGTAGCCGGAATTCAAGCCGCAAATATCGGAGGAATGATAAGCGTGGGAATTGGCGAAGCATCAACATTGCACGAAGCAAAACACCTATTTAAAGATTTTACTCACATTGATAAAAGTTTTATTGACAAATTAATAAAAGATTAAATAATTAAAAGATTGAATAATTGAAAAACAAAGGTTTTAAAACAACATCTTTAAATTTTTGATTTTTTCAATCTTTAAATAATAAAAAAATGAACCAAGATTATATAAAACCAGACAATTGGTCCATCATTGAAGAAGGATTTGATGTAGAGAGTGTAAAATCGTCCGAAAGTCTTTTCAGCATTGGCAACGGTGCCATGGGACAACGCGCGAATTTTGAAGAAAATTATACCGGAGAAACTTTCCAAGGAAGTTATATTGCAGGGATTTATTATCCCGATAAAACGAGAGTGGGTTGGTGGAAAAACGGTTATCCTAAATATTTTGCCAAAGTATTAAATGCTCCAAACTGGATAGGAATTGATATTGAAATTAACGGAGAAACCCTTGATTTGAATGCTTGCACAGCAGTTAAAAACTTCCGTCGCGAGTTAAATATGAAGGAAGGCTGGTACCACCGTTCATTCGAAGCTACTTTGCAAAACGGAACCGAAGTTGCGGTAAATATCCGTCGTTTCCTTAGTATGGATTTGGACGAAGTGGGTGTTATCAATTATGAAATCACCGCTATAAACAAAGATACCAAAATAGTTTACAAACCTTATGTTGATGCTGGTGTAACCAATGAAGATGCCAACTGGGAAGAGAAATTCTGGGAGCCACTTGAAGTAAAAAGAAGTGGAAATGAAGCTTTTGTAACCGCTCAAACCTTCAAAACTCATTTCAAGGTAACTACTTTTATGCAAAACAGCATTTTTGTAAATGGCAAAAACGGTAACATTTCTCCATCCAATATTAAAACTGGCACCGATAAAATTCAATTATCATTCGATGTGATTATTGCAAAAGGACAAAAATCATCCATTCAAAAAATTGGTGGTTATACCGTTTCCTTAAATCACGAAAACACCCTTTCCGGAGCTGAAAAAGTAATCAAAGCGGCTTTGGCAAAAGGATATGATCAATTATTAGCCGAGCAAATCGAAGCTTGGGCAAAAATTTGGGAAATGTCAGATATCACTATTGATGGCGACGTAAAAGCACAACAAGGAATTCGATTCAATATTTTTCAATTGAACCAAACGTATTCCGGAAAAGATTCTCGTTTGAATATTGGCCCAAAAGGTTTCACCGGCGAAAAATATGGCGGTTCCACTTATTGGGATACCGAAGCTTATTGCATTCCGTTTTATATGGCGACCAAAGATCAGCAAGTTGCGAGAAATTTATTGACCTACCGTTTCAATCAATTGGACAAAGCGATTGAAAATGCTCAGAATAATTTGGGTTTCAAAAACGGAGCAGCTTTGTATCCAATGGTAACGATGAATGGTGAAGAATGTCACAACGAATGGGAAATCACACACGAAGAAATCCACAGAAATGGAGCGATTGCTTTTGCGATTTTCAATTACCATCGTTTCACTGGCGATTATTCATATATTCCTGAAAAAGGTTTGGAAGTATTAATCGGAATTGCCCGTTTTTGGCATCAAAGAGCTAATTTTTCAAAAGACAAAAACCAATATGTTATTCTTGGAGTTACCGGTCCAAACGAATATGAAAACAACGTAAACAATAATTTCTATACAAACTATATTGCAAAATGGTGTATTGATTATACACACGAGCAAATTCAGAAAGTGTCATTGGAATATCCATCAGATCACAAACGCATCATCGAAAAAGTAAAATTATCGGATGCTGAATTGCAAGATTGGAAAAAAGTTTCCGGCAATATGTACTTTCCATTTTCGGAAGAACTTGGAATCTATTTGCAACAAGACGGCTTCTTGGATAAAGATTTAGTTTTGGTAAAAGATTTGGACAAAAGCCAACGACCAATCAACCAGAAATGGTCTTGGGACAGAGTTTTGCGTTCGCCTTACATCAAACAAGCCGATACTTTGCAAGGGTTTTATTTCTTTGAAGATCACTTTACCAAAGAACAATTGCAAAAACATTTTGATTTTTACGAACCATTTACGGTTCACGAAAGTTCACTTTCTCCTTGCGTGCATTCTATTCAAGCGGCAAAATTGGACAAAATGGATATGGCCTATACTTTCTATTTAAGAACTTCACGTTTAGATCTTGATGATTACAACAAAGAAGTGGAAGAAGGCTGTCACATTACGTCAATGGCGGGAACCTGGATGAGTATTGTCGAAGGTTTTGGCGGAATGCGAGTAAAAAATGACGCGCTTCATTTTTCGCCAAAAATTCCAAAAGAATGGACGGGTTATTCCTTTAAAATCAATTTTAGAAATCAGATTTTGAAAGTTGCCATTACTCATAAAGAAACTCAATTCTCGCTTGAAGGAGAAAAAGAATTGACTGTCTTTGTTAATGACAAAGCTGTTTTGGTAGAACCAAATAGTTTGGTAACGGTTTAAGAATAAACGATTAATTTTAGATAATTTCAAACCATTAAGGTATTAAGTTTCATTAAGTTTTCCTTAATTTTCTTAATACCTTTATGGTTAAAATATAAGACTATGACAATTGCATTAACTAAGAAAGAAGTAACTCAATTGTCTTATGAAATTATTGGTTTTGCTATAAAAGTTCATGAAAAATTAGGTCCGGGTCTACTGGAAAGCATATATGAAGAATGTCTAAAATATGAATTAGAGCGAAACGGTTATGATGTAAAACAACAACTTACCGTAAAAATCGATTATTATGATCTGGAAACAGAAACCGATTTAAGAATTGATCTTCTTGTAAATGATTGTGTAATTGTTGAATTAAAAACCGTTGAAAGCTTTCATCCAATACACGAAGCAAAATTGTTGTCCTATATGAAGCTACTAGAAAGACCACAAGGACTGCTCATAAATTTCAATACAACAAATATTACAAAATCTACAAAACCATTTGTAAATGAATATTTTTTAAGATTAAAGGACGAATAAAACTTAATGAACCTTAATTTCTTAATGGTTTAAAAAATTAACAATAATCCAAATGAAAAAACTATTTTTATTGCTTCTAATTTCCACAACAATGTTTGCACAAATCGAAAGAATAGAACCTCCATTTTGGTACGCCGGAATGCACAATCCCGAATTGCAAATTATGTTTTACGGAAAAAACATAGCGCAATTTCAGGTTTCCGTTTCAAATTTGATTAAAATTACAAACGTAAAAAGAACCGAAAATCCCAATTATCTTTTTGTTACCATTGACACAAAAAATGTTAAGGCATCAGAATGTGTTTTCACTTTTAAAGACAGCAATAAAAAAGCATTTACCCAAAATTATTCCCTAAAACAAAGAAGAGATAACTCAGCAGAACGCAAAAGTTACGATGCCTCGGACATGATGTATTTGATAATGCCTGACCGTTTTGCGAATGGCAAAAAGAATAATGATTCCAATGACTTAACATTTGAAAAATATAACCGCAGTTTGCCGGGAGGAAGACACGGCGGTGACCTTGAAGGTATCATCAACCACCTGGATTATTTACAAGAATTGGGTGTTACGGCAGTTTGGAACACACCACTTTGCGAGGATAATGAAGAAAAATATTCCTATCATACTTACGCACAATCTGACGTTTACAAAATTGATCCTCGTTATGGAACCAATGAAGATTATGCCCGATTAGCTTTGGAATTGCACAAAAGAAAAATGAAATTAGTAATGGATTATGTTACGAATCATTGGGGTTCGGCACATTGGATGATGAAAGATTTACCCACGCAAGATTGGATTCATCAATTTGAAAACTTTACCCAAACCAATCACAAAAGAACCACCATAAACGACATAAACGCTTCAAAAATAGACACCAAAATCTGTATGGATGGATGGTTTGCTCCAACGATGCCAGATTTAAACCAGTCCAATCCTTTGATGCTGAATTATCTTATTCAAAATGCGATTTGGTGGATTGAATATGCTGATTTAGATGGCTTCAGAGTAGATACTTACAACTATTCGGATCCTGAGGGAATTGCAAAATGGACAAAAGCCATAACCAATGAGTATCCGAATTTTAACATCGTAGGAGAAGTTTGGATGCAAAATCAGGCGCAAATTGCTTATTGGCAAAAAGACAGTAAAATTGCCGCTATTCAAAATTACAATTCCTACTTACCCAGCGTGATGGATTTTACATTACTGGGTGCTTTGGGAAGTGTTTTTAACGAAGATGACGGAAGTTGGGACAAGGGAATGGTGAAAATCTATGATAATTTCGCCAATGATTTTCTGTATCCAAACGTTAATAACTTGCTGATTTTTGCTGAAAATCACGACACCCAACGCTTAAATCACGTTTACAACAACGACATCCGAAAATACAAAATGGCGATGGCCCTTTTAGCCACCGTTCGAGGAATTCCACAAACTTATTATGGCTCTGAGATAGGGATGGTAGGAAATAAAGACAAAGGCGATGCCGATATTCGTCAAGATTTTCCTGGCGGATGGGAAGGTGATGCTAACAATGCGTTTACCAAAGAAGGAAGGACCGAAATGCAAAACCAGTATTTTGATTTTACTTCTAAGCTATTCAATTGGAGAAAAAATAAATCAGCACTTCACTTCGGAAAAATGACGCATTATATTCCGGAGAATAATGTTTATGTATATTTTCGTTATGATTCATCGGGAAGCGTGATGGTTCTGTTCAACAACAGCAACGAAACCAAAGCCATAAACACTATCCGTTTCGCAGAAAATATTGGAAATTATAAAACCGGAAAAGACGTAATTACAGAGCAAAATATCGACGTTACCAACGAAATTACTTTAGAACCAAAATCGGTTTTGATATTGGAATTAAAATAAAAAAAAATTAAACATATAAGGCATTTAAGGTAACATAAGCAAAACTTAAATGGACTTAAATGCCTTACATGGTCGAAAAAAAAACAACTATGAAAAAAATACTTTTCTTACTATTTATAAGTTCGCTTTCTTTTGCTCAAAATGTAAACAGAAAATTTGATTCATTTGAGTTTACTAATAAATATTTTATTGTTAATGTTTCAGATGGTCATTATTATTTCAAGCTCTATAGTGACAACATTATTGAAACAACATTTGTTCCTCAAAATCAAACTTTAAACCCAAAATCAGATGCAGTAATATTAAACCCGAAAAAATCCGATTCAATTTTTGACTTTCAAGAAAACCAAATAACATTTGGTTCAAAAAAATTAAATATTGTTATCCAAAAAGCTCCTTTTCAAATAAAATATTTCCACAATGGCAAGCTTATCCTTTCCGAAAAAAACGGATATTTCAAACAAAAACATATTCCTTTAGAAAATGTCAAAGGCAACATAAAATCAGATTCAACCGAAGTTTTAGAATTTAGTATTTCACAAGACGAAATGCTTTACGGAGGTGGCGCTCGTGCCTTGGGAATGAACCGTCGTGGCAACAAATTAGCTTTATACAACAGAGCAGACTATGGCTACGAAACCTATTCCAAGTTGATGAATTTCTGTATTCCTGTAGTAATGTCGTCAAAAATATATGCCGTTCATTTTGACAATCCTGCTATTGGATATTTAGATTTAGACAGTAAAAAAGACAATACTTTGGCTTACGAAACCATTTCTGGACGAAAAACATACCAAGTAATTGTAGGTGATTCTTGGACTGATTTGATTTCGAATTATACTGATTTAACTGGAAAACAACCTTTGCCAGCGCGATGGACTTTGGGTAATTTTTCCTCTCGTTTTGGTTATCATTCTCAGGAAGAAGTAGAGAAAACTATCAAGAAATTCGAAGACGACAAAATCCCTGTCGATGCGATTATTCTCGACTTGTACTGGTTTGGCAAAGACATGAAAGGAACGATGGGCAACTTGGATTGGGAAAAAGAAACCTTTCCAAATCCAGATAAAATGATTGCCGATTTGAATGCAAAAGGAGTTAAAACCGTTCTAATAACAGAACCTTTTGTACTCACCACTTCCAGCAAATGGCAAGAAGCGGTTGATAAAAAAATCTTGGCAACGGATAAAGCCGGAAATCCTTTTACCTATGATTTTTATTTTGGAAACACCGGAATCATCGACATTTTCAAACCCGACGGTGCAGCCTGGTTTTGGAATATTTATAAAAACCTGATTAATCAGGGCGTTGGAGGTCTTTGGGGCGATTTGGGAGAACCCGAAGTGTTTCCGTCAGAAGCCATAACTGCTGGCGGTAAAGCCGATGAAATTCATAATGTTTACGGACACAATTGGGCAAAATTAATTGCCGATGGTTACAAAAAAGACTTTGCAAATCAGCGTCCGTTTATCCTGATGCGCGCCGGATATTCTGGTTCACAGCGTTTTGGGATGATACCGTGGTCTGGAGATGTGAGCAGAAGTTGGGGTGGATTACAACCACAGACTGAAATTGCCTTGCAAATGGGTATGCAGGGAATGGCCTATATGCACTCGGATTTAGGTGGTTTTGCCGGTGATTATTTTGACAATGAATTGTATATTCGGTGGTTACAGTATGGCGTTTTCCAACCTGTTTTCCGTCCGCACGCACACGAAGATGTTGCAGCAGAACCTGTGTATAAAGATATTGTAACCAAAGCAAAAGCAAAAAAGCAAGTGGAATTGCGTTACCAACTTTTACCTTACAACTATACTTTGGCTTTCGAAAACAACCAAAAGGGAACTCCACTAATGAGACCTATGTTTTTTGAAGAACCCAACAATGAAAAATTATTGACCGTTTGCGAAACCTATCTTTGGGGAAATGACTTTTTGGTTACTCCAATAACCAAGGCTGGTATAACTTCAACCTCTGTTTATTTTCCAAAAAAAAATAATTGGTTTGATTTTTATTCTGATAAAAAACAATTGGCGGGAACGACTTCTACAATTGCCGTTGTTGAAGATCACATTCCTGTTTATGTACGTGGTGGCGCTTTTATTCCAATGATAAAAACAATCCAAAACACTTCCAAATATTCATTGGCTGACTTCGATTTGCATTATTATTTTGATGCGAAAACCACTCAAAGTTCAGGAAAATTATACAATGATGATGGTTTAACTGCAAACGCTTTCGAAAAAGGAGAATTTGAAATATTGAATTTCAAAGGCAGTGCCAATGGCAAAACAGTAGTTGTCAAATTGGATTCAGAAATTGGAAAAACCTTTCAATCTATAGATAAAAATGTAAATCTGATTATTCATAACATAAAAGCAACAGCCATTACGGTTAATGGTAAAACAGTGAAATTTAAAACAAATACCACTTCAATAGAAATTCCAGTTTCCTGGAAAAAAAGAACGGAAGTTGAAATCAAAATTCAATTATAATAAAAATCAAAACCATTAAGAGATTAAGGAAATTAAGATTTACTTAATGAACCTTAATCTCTTAATGGTTCAAAAAAAAGACAAATGAAAAAATCAATCTTACTTTTAACTGTTTCAATACTGTTCTTAAGTTGTTCCTCAACCAAAACATCGAAAACAACATCAACAACTCCTTTCGTTTGGGAAAGTGCCAATGTGTATTTTCTTTTAATTGACCGATTCAACAACGGAAACCAAACTAACGACAATACTTTTAACAGAAATAAACCAACGGCTACATTGCGAGGTTTTGAAGGTGGCGATATTCGAGGAGTCATCCAAAAACTAGATGAAGGTTACTTTGAAAAACTGGGAATAACTGCCATTTGGATGACACCGGTTGTGGAACAAATTCACGATGGAGTCGATGAAGGAACCGGCTTTACGTATGGTTTTCACGGCTATTGGGCAAGAGATTGGTCGGCATTAGATCCAAGTTTTGGAACTAAAAAGGACTTGGCTGAATTGGTTCAAAAAGCACACGCAAAAGGAATTCGCATTTTATTGGACGCTGTAATTAATCACACCGGACCCGTTACTGCTGAAGATCCTGCATATCCAAATGAATGGGCTCGAACTTCACCAAAATGCACTTACAAATCCTATGACACTTATATTAATTGCACGTTGGTTGAAAATCTTCCAGATGTAAAAACCGAAAGCAATGAAGCTGTAGCTCTGCCGCCTTTCCTAATCGAAAAATGGAAAAAAGAAGGTCGTTACGAACAAGAAGTAACTGAACTAGACGCCTTTTTTGCCAAAACCGGGTATCCTCGCGCGCCCAAATATTATATTATGAAATGGCTGTCCGATTACATCACCGATTATGGAATTGATGGCTATCGCGTAGATACTGCAAAGCACACTTATGAAGATGTTTGGGCAGATTTCAAAAAAGTATGTGATGGAGCCTTTGCCGATTTCAAAAAAAATAATCCAAAAAAAGTATTAGACAACAATGCGTTTTTTACAGTTGGAGAAGTGTATGGTTACAATATTGGAGCAAAGAAGTTATTTGATTTTGGAGATAAAAAAGTCAACTATTTTGAAAATGGCTTTACCGGTTTAATCAATTTTGATTTTAGAAACGAAGCCAAAATGGATTACGAACCTTTGTTTTCTAAATATTCAAGTATTTTGAATACTGATTTAAAAGGGAATACGGTGATGAACTATGTTTCTTCGCACGATGACAGTTATCCTTATGACAAGAAACGAGAAAAAACATTCGAAAGCGGTACAAAATTATTACTAGCTCCAGGAATTTCGCAAGTTTATTATGGAGACGAAAGTGCTCGCTCTCTGGACATTGCTGAAACCACAGGCGATGCCACCTTGCGTTCGATGATGAATTGGGATGATGTCAAAACCAATCCCGAAACTCAAAAAGTGCTTTTGCATTGGCAGAAACTGGGTAATTTCAGAAAAAATCATATATCAATTGGAGCTGGAATTCATCAAGAAATTTCGGCAAGTCCTTACGTTTTTAGCAGAACTTTTACTAAAGATAATTTCATAGACAATGTAGTTGTTGGATTGGATTTGCTCAAAGGACCAAAAGAAATTTCGGTTGGAACCATTTTCAAAGATGGAACAAAATTGCGAGATGTTTATTCTGGAAAAGAAACCGTTGTCTTGAATGGAAAAGTTAGTATTGACAGTGAGTTTGATATTGTATTATTGGAAAAATTATAAGTATTCGCTTTTTAAATTTTTACAAAAAAAATAAAGCTGTTCTTTCAAACAGCCTTATTTTTTTAAATTATAAAATCTTATTTTTTAGTAAAATCTCCCGCGTAAATCAAGATGAATTTTTGCAAGTCAAAATACTTTTTCATAGCTGCATTTACTTTAGCTACATCCAAAGCTTTTACTTTGTCTTCATAATCAGAGAAGTTTTTAAAAGTTTTATTCTGATCTAAATATTCTCTAAGTTGTCGGGCTAAAAACTCATCTGTTCCAAGGGTTGTTTGACGTTGTTGTAACCAAGATTTTACTGCAGCATCGAAATCCTCTTTTGAGAAACCTTTATCCGACGCTTTTTGAATTTCTTCTTTCAAAGCATTGTCCAGTTTGTCTTTAAATGAAGGATTAAAGAAAGCATAAACTCCCCAATCCCCAGTTTTATCAATTCCATTACCTGAAATAAAAGAACCCGCACCATAACTCAATCCCTCAGCTTCACGCAACCTCTGTGGTATTCTGGAAGAAAGAAAACCACCACCAAGCATTTCATTTGCCATTTCAACTGCCGGAAAATCTGGTTCATTCATACCAATATTCAAGTTGATTTTTCCTAAAACAATAGCATTGGTTTTATCGTTAACCTGGATAGTATTATTGTAGGCATTAATTTCAAAATATTGTGTAGGAATCCTTGTGTAATTAAATTTAGCGCTCCAATTATCAAGTGTTTCGGATAAAAAAGTTTTGATGATTTTCTTATCTAACCCTCCCACAAAGGCAATTTTACTATTGCTGCCGTTGTAAAAATCATCATAATATTTTTTTAAATCATCCAAAGTAATTGTACTTAATTCAGCTAATTTTTCATCGGTAGTTTGTGAATAATAGGGGTGTGATTTTGGATATAAAGCAGTTTGCTTTTCGATTGCCTCGCTTACTAATGCCTGAGGTTCGCTTTTATTTGCTTCCAATCCGCTTTTTGTTTCCAATTTTAATTTTTCAAATTCGGAGGCATCGAAAATTGGATTCCTCAAAATGTCTTTAAGAAGTATCAAAGCATTGTTTAAATTATTTTTATCAGTACTTACACCAACATACAATCCATCAACATTGCCTTGGACATTAATACTGGTTTTATATTCATCTAATTGATCGTTAATATCTTTTTTACTTCTAGTTTTAGTTCCTAATTTAAGCATTTTAGCTGTTAAATCCGCAATTAAATTCTTGCCTTCCAATGATTTTTCGTCGCCCATTCGCAATAAAAATCTGGCTTCTATTTTATCTCCTTTTGATGGTTTTTCCAGCATTGCATATTGCCCTCCAGAAGCTAATTTTCCTGTTTCAGTTGTTTTTAAAATATTGGAAACCGAAGTTTCAAAAGTGGCCATATTTGCTTCTAAAGCTTTCCCTTTATAACCGTTTGTCAAAACTGCAATATCAGGAGTGTCGCTTACTTTTACACGTTCTGCATTATTCTCAGGCACAAACCTTCCCCAAGTTCTATTGCTTTGCAAATAATATTTTTTGGCCGCATTTTGAATGTCTGCAACCGTCAATTTTTCAACATTATCTCTATCCATAAAGAACAAACGCCAGTCACCCGCACCAATGTTTTCTGTCAATGCAATGGTTAAATTGATTGTTTTATTATAGGTGTTTTCAAATTGTTTTAACAATTCGTTTTTTGCTCTTTTCAAATCATCCTCGGTAAAAGTCATTTTTGGGACCTCATTCATAGTCTGAAGAAACACATTTTGTGCCGTTGAAACATCTTTATCTTTTGGAATTTCACACGCAAAATAACTAAAGCCCGGGTCTCTCAAAGTCTGGGTGTAACCATAAACACCGGTTGCAAGTTTTGTTTCAATCAATGCTTTATACAAGGCACCGGAAGGATTGTTAGTAAGAATTGAAATCAAGGCATTGTTAGCGGCAAATTCTGTATCCGAAAAACTAGGAGTATGATAAGCCATTCCTATATACTGCATATCTCCATTTCTTTTTAATTCAACAAAACGCTCTCCGTCTTGTGCTGGTTCTACCGTATAGGTTTGTTCAATAATTTGTTTTGATTTTGGAATAATCGCAAAGTATTTCGAAATTAAATCCAAAGTTTTCTTTTCATCAAATTTTCCACCTACGATTAATGTTGCATTATTGGGTTGATAATATTTTTTATAGAAATTTTTAAGAGAAGTTGCTTTTACTCTTTCGATATCTTCTTTGCTTCCAATAGTTGAATTTCCATAATTGTGCCATAAATATGCCGAGGAAATTATTCTTTCCTGCAGAATATTTGAAGGAGAATTTTCATTTATTTCGAACTCATTTCGAACAACAGAAAACTCTGTATCTAAATCAGATTGCAAAATAGCCGAAGTAACCATTCTGTCCGCTTCCATTTCTAAAGCCCAACTCAAGTTTTCATCAGTTGCAGGAAGAATTTCATAATAATTAGTTCTATCATACCAAGTCGTTCCATTTGCCTCAGCTCCCTTATCTGCAATTGCTTTTTTTATTTCACTATACTTAGAGGAACGTTTGAACAACATATGTTCTAATAAATGTGCCATTCCGGTTTCTCCATAACCTTCATTTCTTGAACCCACATTATATACAATATTTACAACAACATTAGACTGCGCTGCATCTGGAATTAAAAGAATTTTAAGCCCGTTTGGCAAATTATATTCTTTAATGCCTTCGACTGATGTAACAAATTTTGGTAGTTGTGCAAAACTTGAACTTACCAACATAACCGTTAATAGGAATGATAAAATGGTCTTTTTCATAAATGTAATTTTAAATTTAAAGAGTTGCTTTTTTTGAAAATCTTAGGTAAATATGCGACTTTTTTTAAATAGCTATATCTTTTTAAAGAAATAAAAATCATATAAAAGACTTAACTTAAATATTTTGCTTTTTTTTGTATTCAAAAACCTAGCAAATGAAGAAAATTGGACATCGTGGCGCATCAGGTTATGAACCTGAAAATACCCTAATTTCATTTAAAAAAGCAATTTATTTTAATGCTGACGGTATTGAACTCGATGTGCATTTGAGCTCAGATGGGCAATTAGTTGTGATTCACGATGAAACAATAGATAGAACTTTCAACGGAAAAGGCGCTGTTAAAGAACTTACTGCATTAGAATTAAAGAAATATGGGATTCCAACATTGATTGAAGTTTTTGATTTGGTACATCGACGTTGCTTCATCAATATTGAACTCAAAGGCATTGGGACCACCAAACCAGTAAACGACCTGATAAATCATTACATTTCAGATAAAAAATGGGAGATTACCGATTTTCTTGTATCAAGTTTTGATTGGAATATGCTAGAAGAATTTCATTTAGTGAACCCAAAAATCCGAATTGGAGTTTTAACAGAAGAATCTATTGAAGCCGCTTTGGCTTTCTCCAAAAAAGTAAAAGCCTTTTCTATTCATCCCGATTATGTTTTGTTATCTAAAGAAAATGTAGCTTTGATGCAAAAAAATGGCTTTGAGGTTTTCCCTTGGACAGTGAACTCGGAAGAAGACATTCAAAAAATAAAATCATTCAACGTAAACGGAATTATTTCGAATTTTCCAGATAGAATATGAATCCATACAACTCTGTCAAAGTTTTTAACTTTGACAGAGTTTGTTTCAAACTAAAATATGAACCAGAATTTCGATATTATAATTGTAGGTGGTGGCGCAGCAGGATTTTTTACGGCTATCAATATTGTGGAGAAAAATCCCAAGATAAAAGTAGCTATTCTCGAACGCGGAAGTGAAGTATTGTCAAAAGTCAGAGTTTCTGGCGGCGGAAGATGCAACGTTACGCACGCCTGTTTTGAACCCAACGAACTAGTAAAATTTTATCCGCGTGGCGAGAAGGAATTGCGAGGTCCTTTTCACCAATTTTGCTCTGGAGATACTGTAGAATGGTTCAGCAATCACGGCGTGGAACTAAAAATTGAAGATGATGGACGTATGTTTCCCGTTTCGAATTCGTCCCAAACCATCATAGATTGTTTTCTTCAAGCGACTCAAAAACTTGGAATTACAGTCCTGACAGGACAAAGCGTACAATCGATTTTCAAAAAAGACAACTTCTGGAAAATTGAGACCCAAAACGAAAATTATATTGCCGAGAAATTAATTCTTGCTACTGGAAGCAACCCTAAAATATGGGAAATGTTGCAAACTTTTGGTCACGCCATTGTAAATCCGGTTCCTTCTTTGTTTACATTCAACATTAAAGATACGAGAATAAAGGAATTACCAGGAGTTTCGGCACACGTTTCAATAAAAGTAAAAGACTGTAAACTGACCTCAACCGGTCCTTTGTTAATAACACATTGGGGAATGAGCGGGCCAGCGGTTTTAAAATTATCGGCTTGGGGCGCACGGATTTTATTCGAAAAGAATTATCAATTCACCATATTCGTCAATTGGCTGAATGACATTGATACTGATGATGCCGAAAAAATACTCAAAGAATTAAAACAAGAACACGCCAAAAAAGCGGTTTCAAAGAAATCCCCTTTTGACTTTCCAAATCGACTTTGGGAAAGTTTGGTTTTGGCTTCCAATATTCAAGAAGAAACCAAATGGGCAGATTTGTCAAAGATTCAACTGCAAAACTTGGCCAATCAATTGACGAATTCCAGTTTTCAAGTCAACGGAAAAAGCACTTTTAAAGAAGAATTCGTGACTGCTGGTGGAATTGATTTGAAGGAAATCAACTTCAAAACTATGGAAAGCAAACTGCACGAAAACCTCTTTTTTGCAGGAGAAATTATGAATATTGACGCTATCACAGGAGGATTCAACTTTCAAAACGCTTGGACAAGCGGCTTTATTTTGGCAAATTCTATATAGCCATTAAATAAATTAATTGTATTTTTGATAACAATTGTGTATTTCGTCGGATATTTTTTATTTAAATAATTGTAAATTAATTATTTTAGTTATTTCTTTACGGTTTCACATTAACTAATACCCTAAAGTCAATGAAAAAAATTTACTTATTAGTTGCTATCTTTTTAAGTCTTTTCCCTATTGATTCGTTTGCTAGCATTGAAAACGGGTTTAATTTAAAAAAGGGCTTTTCTGCTTCTCAAATTAATACAAATTCAGTATTAATAAATAAAACCGTTTCCGTTTTATTAGATCCAATATCAAATCCAACAGCCTCTTCTACATCCATTTGTGAAGGAGACACTTTAACTCTCACGGCAAACCCAAGTGAACCTCTTGTTACTCCATATACTTTCAAGTGGACTGGTCCAAATGGCTATATCTCAACAGATGAAAATCCAGTTATAAATAATGTTACCACAGCAAATACTGGTATATATACTTTAACAATTTACGATATTACTAATACTCCTATAGACACTAAAAATACACCATTCGTAACGATAAATGCAAAAATTGACCCTGAATTTGATGCTACTTTACCCGCGATTTGTAAAGGAGGAATTGCACCTCTTTTATCAACAACATCTACTAATGGAATTAGGGGATCTTGGAATCCGTCAGTTGTGAGCAATACCTCAACAGCCACATATCTTTTTACACCGGACTCGGGTCAATGCGCTAATACATTATTTTTTACTATATTTGTAATAAACAATGTAATTCCTAAATTTACATTGCCCACCTCTATTTGTCTAAATGACACTCCTCCTGTTTTACCTGATATTTCAAATAACGGAATAGTTGGAACATGGAGCCCTGGCACTGTAAGCAATACAGCAACAGGCGATTATACTTTTAATCCAACTCCAAATATTGGACAATGTGCTTTACCTATTACAGTACAAATTATTATAAATCCATTATTCGCTATTTTCACTCCTGCTATTCCCCCAATTTGTTCAGGAGATTTTTTGACTCCATTGCCTACGACTTCCACTAATGGAATTACAGGGAACTGGTCGCCAGCAACAAATAATACAGCCACAACTACTTATACGTTTACCCCTGATGGTGGGCAATGTGCTACTGCAACTACAGATGTGACTATACTTGTTAATCCGAATATTATTCCAACCTTTAGCTTTGTTACTTCAATTTGCGAAAATGATACAGCTCCTCTATTGCCAACAATTTCTGATAATGGTATAACGGGAACTTGGAATACGTCAACAGTAAGCAATACAACCACAGGAACTTATACTTTTACTTCTGCTGGTGGACAATGTACCAATCCTGCTCCGCCTATTACCGTAACAGTAAAACCATACCTTACACCAACTTTTAGCTTTGTTACTTCAATATGCGAAAATGATACTGCACCGCTATTGCCGACAATTTCTGATAATGGTATAACTGGAACTTGGAATACGCCAACTGTAAGCAATACTACTTCAGGAACTTATACTTTTACTTCTGCTAGTGGACAATGTACCAATCCTACTCCGCCTATTACCGTAACAGTAAAACCATACCTTACACCAATTTTTAGTTTTATTACTTCAATTTGCGAAAATGATACTGCACCGCTATTGCCGACAATTTCTGATAATGGTATAACTGGAACTTGGAATACGCCAACAGTAAGCAATACTACAACAGGAACTTATACTTTTACTTCTGCGAGTGGACAATGTACTAATCCTGCTCCGCCTATTACGGTAACGGTAAAACCATACCTTACACCCACTTTTAGTTTTGTTACTTCAATATGCGAAAATGATACTGCACCGCTATTGCCGACAATTTCTGATAATGGTATAACTGGAACTTGGAATACACCAACTGTAAGCAATACAACCACAGGAACTTATACTTTTACTTCTGCTGGTGGACAATGTACCAATCTTGCTCCACCTATTACGGTAACAGTAAAGCCATACCTTACACCAATTTTTAGTTTTATTACTTCAATATGCGAAAATGATACTGCACCGCTATTGCCGACAATTTCTGATAATGGTATAGCGGGAACTTGGAATACACCAACTGTAAGCAATACAACCACAGGAACTTATACTTTTACTTCTGCTGGTGGACAATGTACCAATCCTACTCCGCCTATTACGGTAACAGTAAAACCATACCTTACACCAATTTTTAGTTTTGTTACTTCAATATGCGAAAATGATACAGCACCGCTATTGCCGACAATTTCTGATAATGGTATAACTGGAACTTGGAATACACCAACTGTAAGCAATACTACCACAGGAACTTATACTTTTACTTCTGCTGGTGGACAATGTACTAATCCTGCTCCGCCTATTACGGTAACAGTAAAACCATACCTTACACCAATTTTTAGTTTTATTACTTCAATATGCGAAAATGATACTGCACCGCTATTGCCAACAATTTCTGATAATGGTATAACTGGAACTTGGAATACACCAACTGTAAGCAATACTACCACAGGAACTTATACTTTTACTTCTGCTAGTGGTCAATGTACCAATCCTGCTCCGCCTATTACAATAACTGTTAATCCAAATATTGTCCCAACTTTTGATCTAATCCCAGATGTATGTTATGGTTCTTCTATAATACCAACATTACCAACCACATCAAATAATAATATCACTGGAACTTGGAATCCTGCAATAGTAAGCAATACAGCTTCTACAACTTATACTTTTACACCAACTGCTGGTATTTGTGCTACAATAGCGACATTAAACATAAATGTAAACACAATTATTCCTGATTTTGATCCAATCTTGCCAATTTGTAAAAATGCTAACGCTCCGACACTTTCGTTGACTTCTAATAATTTAATTACTGGGAAATGGATGCCTCCAACTATAGACACTTCTTTATCAGGTATATATACTTATACTTTTACTCCAGACGCTGAACAATGTGCTACCACAATAAATATGTTAATAACCATCAATCCAACAGATGCTACTTTCCTCCCAGTGAATGACATTTGCTCTGGTGATGCTTTAGCACCATTGCCTACTACTTCTATCAATGGAGTTATTGGCTCTTGGTCACCTCCAATGGATAACACTACGACTACAAAGTATACTTTTACGCCAATTGCAGGACAATGTGCTACAACACCTGTAGAGATGACCATTGTGGTAAATCAAAAAACAATTCCAAGTTTTACAGCTATTACACCAATATGTTCAGGCTCAACACAACCTGTTTTGCCTACAACATCAACTAATTCAATAAGTGGAAATTGGAATCCAGCAATTGTGAGTAATACTACTTCTGGCACCTATACTTTTACGCCAACGGCGGGTCAATGTGCATTAACAACAACTTTGAATGCTATTGTTTATCCTTCTCCAACTGACCTTGCTTTAAAAACAACGGATGTTTTCAATGAAAAACCAGATGGAATAATTGAAATTGTTAGTGTGACAAGTGGTTCAAGCCCTTATCAATACAGCATAAATAATAGCTCCTTTACAACGAATACAATATATAGCGATCTTACTCCTGGCAGTTATACAGTCACAGTTAGAGACTCCAATGGTTGTGAATTTAGTAAAGTAACACCGATAAGTTCTATCTGTATCTTTCCAAATGCAATAACCCCTAATAACGATAGCTATAACGACACCTTTAATCTTAAAGGATGTGATGTTGATTCTCTAAAATTATTCAATAGATATGGAAAGGAAGTAAAAAGCTACACTAATTATTCCGACCAATGGGATGGAACCAATAGCAAAGGAGAATCTCTCCCTGATGGCACCTATTTTTATGTTGCAGAAATATCCGATGGAACTTCAAAATCCGGCTGGGTATTTATAGCCCGATAGTTTAAAATAGAAAAAGCTCCAATTGGAGCTTTTTCTATTTTAAATGTCTTTTGAAAACTATCGATTTAGCCACCAAATACTAGCATTCAAAACCGTTGCAAAACTTACCCAAAGCAAATACGGAATAAATAAATACCCTGCAATTTTATTGATTTTAGCAAATTTAGTATAAGTTTCAAAAATCATCAGCCAAAGAATAACAATTTCAAGACCGGCCAACATTGGGTTTTTCAAACCAAAAAACAAAAATGACCACAAGGCATTTAAAGCCAATTGAATTGCAAAGAAAATCAAGGCACTCCTAACCTCTTCTTTTTCGTGCTCCATTCGATTCCAAACCAATCCAGCCGCCACTCCCATCATCACATAAAGCATACTCCAAACGGGCGCAAAAATCCAGTTAGGCGGATTAAAACTAGGTTTTGCCAATGTTGGATACCAAGTTGTAATTGCCGAACGAGTAACCATTCCTGAAAAATATCCTATCACCAAGCAAGTGACAACCACAACGAGAATTTTGGAAATTTTGTTCATAATGTATTTTTTTACAAAATTAGTCAATAAAGGTGATCGTTTTTAATCTGATTTCAATTAAAATGATTTTTAAGTAATAACGTTTATAACTGTTATTCTTGCTAATTGTCACGCTGGAAGCGTCTAAATTTTGTTGCTCCTGTTGATTTGAGACGCTTCCAGCGTGACAAATGGAGAGGTGAATATTATGCCTATGTGATAATGCCCTGTAAGGTTCACTAAAATCACTTCGCTTGTTCTAAACTCGGGTTGTGACAGGAATTTTTAAAAACGAATGCCGTAATTTG
Organism: Flavobacterium psychrophilum; assembly: GCA_945874225.1. Lineage (GTDB taxonomy): Bacteria > Bacteroidota > Bacteroidia > Flavobacteriales > Flavobacteriaceae > Flavobacterium > Flavobacterium psychrophilum_M. The sequence continues at coordinate 34,259 of CAMCFT010000003.1, read as the reverse complement.
AAATAACAAACAGTATAAAGAAATCAGTATCTTTGCATAAATTTTTTAATTGATGTTTTCACCAAACGATTTTATTCCTGCCAAATATTCCCATTCCATAGAAAAAGGAAATTTCCAATGGAGTTCGCCAAGCAACATTGCTTTGGTAAAATATTGGGGCAAAAAAGACAAGCAAATTCCAGCCAATCCTTCGGTAAGTTTTACTTTGAATAATTGCAAAACCATTACTAGTTTGGCTTTCGCCAAAAAAGACACTTCGTCTCTCGACTGCGCTCGAGATGACACGTTCAGTGTGACAGATTCTGGATTCTCTTTTGACTTGCTTTTTGAAGGAAAACCAAAAGAAGATTTCAAACCAAAAATTCAGCAATTATTCGAAAGAGTTTTGGTTTATTTGCCTTTCTTAAAAGACTACCATTTTACTATTGACACCCAAAATACTTTTCCGCACAGTTCAGGAATTGCTTCGTCGGCATCGGGAATGGCTGCTTTGGCAATGAACTTGATGAGTTTAGAAAAAGCATTACATCCTGAAATGACCGATGATTACTTTTATCAAAAAGCCTCTTTCTTGGCACGTTTGGGTTCAGGAAGCGCTTGCCGAAGTGTAAAAGGTAAGGTTGTTGTTTGGGGCAATCATAAAAATATTCAAGGAAGTTCCGATTTATTTGGCGTTGAATTTCCAAATGCCATTCACGAAAATTTCAAGGATTTTCAAGACACGATTTTGTTAGTTGACAAAGGCGAAAAACAAGTTTCGAGTTCCGTTGGTCATAATTTAATGAACGGACATCCTTTTGCCGAAAGGCGATTTGATCAAGCACACGAAAACTTGGATAAACTAATTAGTGTATTCGAAAGCGGAAATTTAGATGATTTCATCACAATAGTCGAAAGCGAAGCATTGACTTTACACGCCATGATGATGACTTCAATTCCGTATTTTATTTTGATAAAACCCAACACACTCGAAATTATTAATGCTATTTGGAAATATAGAAACGAAACGAAAATTCCGGTTTGTTTCACGCTTGATGCCGGCGCTAACGTCCACGTTTTGTACCCGGAATATGTAAAAGAAAGCGTTTTGCAATTTATTAAAGCTGAATTAGTTGGCTATTGTCAAAATGGTCAGTACATTTGTGACGAAATTGGAATTGGAAGTCAATTGATAATGGATAATTAACAATTGATAATTATGGAGAAAAATAATATTATTAAAGAAAAATATTTTTTTTTTGCAATTGAAATAGTTGGTTTATATAAAGTTTTAGCTGAAAGAAAAGAGTTTGTTCTTTCTCGACAAATGTTACGTTCAGGAACTTCAATTGGAGCAAATGTTAGAGAATCTGAACACGCCCAAAGTAAAGCAGATTTTATTCACAAACTTTCCATTTCTTTGAAAGAAGCAAACGAAACAGAATATTGGTTAGAATTATTATTCGAAACTAAATATATTTCAGAATCAGAGTTTCTAAATATGAAACCAAAAATAATTGAATTATTAAAATTGTTAACAAGCATAATTAATACTTCTAAAATTAAATAATTATCAATTATTCATTGTCAATTATAAATTAATTTATGAAAGGACCTTTATTTTACTCAAAAATATTACTTTTTGGAGAATACGGAATTATTCGTGACTCAAAAGGATTGTCTATTCCTTATAATTTTTACAATGGCGCGCTGAAACGAGAAGAAAATCCATCAGCCGAAGCCATAAAATCCAACGAGAATTTGAAGCGTTTTGTTTCTTACTTAGAAACTTTACAAAACGAGCAATCCGAATTAGTTACTTTCGATTTAGACACTTTAAAAAATGACGTTGCAACCGGAATGTTCTTTGATTCCAGTATTCCGCAAGGATATGGTGTAGGAAGCAGTGGTGCCTTAGTCGCAGCCATTTACGATAAATATGCCCAAAATAAAATCACGGTTTTGGAGAATCTGACTCGTGAAAAATTATTACAATTAAAAAATATTTTCGCCCAAATGGAATCTTTTTTCCACGGAAAAAGTTCCGGATTGGATCCTTTAAACAGCTATTTGAGCATTCCCATTTTAATCAATTCCAAAGATAATATTGAAGCAACCGGAATTCCAACCCAAAGTTTGGAAGGAAATGGCGCCGTGTTTTTATTGGACTCAGGAATTGTAGGCGAAACTGCTCCAATGGTTAATATTTTTATGGAAAACCTGAAAGATCAAGGTTTCCGAAAAATGTTGAAAGACCAATTCATCAAACATACAGACGCTTGTGTCGAGAATTTCTTAGGTGGCGATATGAAATCCTTGTTTGCCAACACCAAAAAATTATCAAAAGTCGTCTTGAACAACTTCAAACCAATGATCCCTGAACAATTTCACGGAATTTGGCAACGCGGCATTGACACTAACGATTACTACCTTAAACTTTGTGGTTCGGGTGGTGGTGGTTACATTCTAGGTTTTACCCAAGACCTTGAAAAAGCCAGGATTTCTTTAAAAGATTATAAGCTAGAAGTAGTTTATCAATTCTAAAAAATGCTAAGCAGACAGCACAAAATTTTAGTGATGAAATTCATCAGTTTGTTCTCTGTCATTAGAGGTTACAACATTCCTATAATTGTTATCGCGCAATATCTTTCGGCAATATTTATCCTTGCACCCGAAAAAAGAGCCTTATCAATCTTACTCGATTTCGATTTATTCATCATTGTTTTTGCTTCTTCTTTGACTATTGCATCGGGATATATTATTAATAATTTTTACGACAGCAAGAAGGATTTAATCAATCGCCCCAACAAGTCAATGCTTGACCGACTGGTAAGCCAAAACACAAAATTAAATGTCTATTTCGTACTCAATTTTATAGTTGTTATTTTAGCAATTTTTGTTTCCTGGCGCGCTTTTCTATATTTTTCAGTTTATATTTTCCTGATTTGGTATTATTCACATCGCATCAAAAAATACCCATTTATTGGTAATTTGACTTCGGCATTTCTATCTGTTTTACCTTTTTTTGCCATTTTTTTATATTACAAAAATCTGTACGAAGTCATTTTGGGTCACGCAGCATTCTTATTTCTATTACTTCTGGTTCGTGAAATGATAAAAGATTTGGAGAATATCAAAGGCGATTTGGCCAACGATTACAAAACTATTCCCATCATTTATGGTGAAACTATTTCAAAAAAAATAATTACCGCATTGACTATCATGACTATAATTCCAGTGTATGTTTTGATTGAAATATTCGACGTGGGATATATGGATATGTATTTTTATTTCTGTCTGATTATCTTGATTTTTTTCTTACTACGCCTATGGAAATCAGACACAAAAGAACAATATTTATTACTTCATAATGTGTTGAAATTCCTTATTGTGGCAGGCGTTTTCAGCATTATCCTCATTAATCCAAGCGTATTGTGGCACGGAAAGAAACTCTTACAATCGATGTGATTGTCATTGCGAGGCACGAAGCAATCTGAAGCTATTTCCCGCTTTCCGTTGCAATCTTTTTTTCGGAAAAACCTCAAAAAAGGATTTCCACTGCAATCAGGGCTAAAACCGTAATCCAAAAACAATCAACTATTAAGCAATAAAAAACTATCTTTGCGCACACGAGTCCATTAAAGGCCGAACTGACGAAGTAAATTATAGAATATTATGAATAACAAGGAAGGCAATAACAATAAAAGCGGCGGTAGAGCAAACAGCTCAAGACCAAGCTCTAATAAGCCAAAACCTGCGATGCAAAAAAGGGCACAAGGGCCTAAAAAAGTAAAAACAATTGTTAAAGTTGCAGATACAACTGACAAAGTAGAGAAAAAACCAAATCAGGCACCTAAAAGACCAAAAGTTAAAGACGAAATTCGTTTGAACAAATATATTTCGAATTCTGGAGTGTGTTCTCGTCGTGATGCTGATATTTACATTCAATCCGGAAACGTAAAAGTAAACGGAATTCCTGTTGTAGAAATGGGATATATGGTAAAACCAGGCGATGTAGTAAATTTTGACGGAGCCGTTTTAACTCCAGAGAAAAAAGTATATATTTTATTGAATAAACCAAAAAACTTTACGACTGCACTTGACGAAGGCCAGGAATTTCGTAATGTTCTGGAATTAGTAAAAGGCTCAACTACCGCAAAAATTGGCCCTGTTGGAAGAATGGACAAGAACACGACAGGATTGTTGTTGTTTACAAACGACACCGATATGATTCGTAAATTTACTTTGCCAACTAACAAATCATCAAAAATTTATCAGGTTTCTTTAGATAAAAACCTAAAATTTGAAGATTTAGAAAAAATACAAAAAGGATTAGTTCTTGATGGGCATCGTGTTTTTGTAGAAGATGTAAGTTATGTTGAAGGAGAAGCAAAAAGCGAAATTGGCTTGAAATTAAGATCTGCAAATGTTAAAGTGGTTCGTTCTATTTTTGAGAATTTCAGTTATGATGTTTTGAGAATTGATAGAGTTGCTTTTGCGGGATTGACCAAAAAGAATTTGCCAAGAGGAAACTGGAGATTGCTTACTGAACAAGAAATTATCAATTTGAAAAACGTATAAGTTTTACAAATAAACTATTAATATAAAATTCCTGCTCTATTTTAAAGCGGGAATTTTCTTTTTTAACCCCAAAATATGACATCCACAAAAAATTTATCGATTGCGCACAAATGGTTTGAAGCCTTCAACAACCATAATCTGGACCAACTTTTGTCTTTGTATGATGAAGATGCGGAACATTTTAGTCCAAAACTAAAAATCAAAAAACCAGAAACCAATGGTTTGGTAAACGGAAAACAATCGCTGCACGATTGGTGGCAAGAAGCTTTTGAGCAGTTGCCCACTTTACATTACAAAGTAACTTCACTAACCGCAAACGAAAGTAGGGTTTTTATGGAATATGTAAGAACCGTTCAAGGCGAAAGCGATATGCTTGTGGCCGAAGTTCTAGAAATAAAAGAAGAGAAAATTGTGTTTTCGAGAGTGTATCACGGGTAAAATTTACTTCCACTTCAAAGTCTCCATCAAACGCTGCATATCGTTTCTGACATAACTTGCGGCGGGCATAATAGAATCGAAATTGGGTTTTGCATAGAAATAAACAGAACCTGTAACAAAATGTTTGATGCTGTCAGTAACGTAAAACTGGGAATTTGTAGCTGCATTACCGTCAACCTGATAAAACATTCCATATACTTTTTGGGTTGGATTCAAATAGGGTTGTTCTAAAATATCATCCGCTTTAATTACGTGTTCATAAGTTAGTTTTTGGGCATCTTTCAACAGCAAATTAATATCATTGTTTACTGGTTTATATGTCAAGTAAATCGTGGCTCTCATTTTTGGATACGTAATTGTAAACCCAAAATCTTTTCCCCCTTTGATTATTGCTTCTGAATTCATCTCGAATGCAAAAGGGGAAGCGCTATTTTCAAAATTTACATATTCGGCTTCAGGATAATCCAATCGCAAATATCCGGATGGTTTTGGTAAAACGGCATCCTTACAGCTAAAAACAGAAAATAATGTTATTAAAAGTATAAATCGTTGTGTGTATGTCAATTTTATATTTTTTAAACGCATAGAAACATAGTTAAAGTTGATTTTAATTAGTCGTTTCACTTTATTTTAGAATACATAGACTATATGGAAACCAAGAATTGGTCTATCCAACTCTTTTTTCTATGATTCTATGTGTTTCATATTTTTATTTTGGTAAGTTTAATAATTGCAGACTCGCTTCAATTATAGCAATTTGTTTTCTGGGCATTTTATATTTATTCAATGGTCACTTTTATTTGTTTAACACGTTTTTTATCTACCGTTTCAATGGTAAACAGGCAGTTTTCGAATGTAATTTTTTGGTCTTTTTTTGGAAAATTTCCTAAAACTTCAAGAATAAACCCTGCCAAAGTTTCGGCTTCACCTTTCTTTATTTCGAATAATTCTTCCTCAACATCTATCACTCTATAAAAATCCTTAAGGTTTATTTTTCCTTCAAAAAGATAATTTTTATCGTCAATTTTAGAATAATTCACATTATCCCCGTCGAATTCATCGCTGATATCACCCACTATTTCTTCGATAATGTCTTCAAGAGAAACCAATCCAGAGGTTCCTCCATATTCATCCACTACAATAGCCAAATGGCTTTTCATACTCTGAAAATCCTTGAGTAAATTGTCAATTTTTTTATTTTCAGGTACAAAAAATGGTTCTCTCAGCAATGTTTTCCAATCAAAGTCTTCTTTATTAATATGCGGAAGCAAATCCTTCACAAACAAAACGCCTTCTATCTGGTCTATATTGTCTCGATACACCGGAATTCTGGAAAAGCCTTTTTCAATTATTTTGGAATAAATAGTCGCGAAAGATTCTTCTATTTCTAAAGCAAAAATATCCATTCTCGGACTCATTACCTGCTTGGTATCCGTATTCCCGAAAGTCACGATTCCTTCCAGTATTTTTTGTTCATCTGACGAAGTTTCATCAGTATCAGTTAGTTCGAGTGCTTGGGATAATTGGTCGACAGAGAAATTTGTTTTTTGTTTTCCCAATTTGTTATGCAAGTAAATTGTGACTTTGCGCATTGGCAAACTTATTGGCGAAAGCAATTTATCAAGTCCCGCAACAGGATAAGCTATCAACTTGGCAAACTTGATGTTGTTTCTGCTGGCGTATACTTTTGGCAAAACCTCACCAAACAGCAAGATTAAAAAAGTGACCACAATCACTTCTAAAATAAATTTTAAAATGGGTGATGTTACCGCCGAAAATATATTATGCCCCACATATGAAAACAAAATTACCACTCCAATATTAATGAAATTGTTAGCAACAAGAAGTGTAGCCAGTAATTTTTTGGGTTTTTCTAAAAGTTCTGAAATTATTCTCCCTTTCGAGGGATGATTTTGTAAAGTATCGTCAATATCTTTTTGTGACAAGGAAAATAGTGCTACTTCGGCACCAGAAACCAAAGCTGAACAAAAAAGCAACGCAAATATTGCGATAAAACCAAATACTAAATTAGTGTCTAGTGCGTATTGAAGAAATAAACTGGGCTCCGGGTCCAAATTATAAGAGATTAGTTAAACAATCAAAACGGTAAATCATTTACTGGCAAACCGTTATTTTCTGGGTCAAAGTTAGCGTTTTTTGTTGGTTCGACCGATTTATTCTCTTTACTGCCTTCAATTTCCTTTTTTGTTGTAAGAAAAGTAAAATCAATTGCCTGAATTTCTGTGATGTATTTAGTTGACCCATCTTCGGCTTGCCATTGGCGTGATTTTATGCGACCTTCAATGTAAACTTTGTCTCCTTTTGACAAATATTTTTCACATAATTCAGCCGCTTTATTCCTCACCACTATATTGTGCCACTCTGTCGAGGTAATTTTTTCGCCTGTTTCCTTATTAATATAAGTCTCATTTGTGGCCAAAGGAAATTTTCCAATGCAAGAATCACTTTTGAAATAGTGCAACTTGACATCGTCGCCCAAGTGGCCAATTAACAGTACTTTATTTAAGGTCGAATTCATATATTGTTTTTTCTATTTTCAAATGTAGTAAATTTTGAGTTAGCTCAAAAAATCCTTTTCAATAAAATTGTGAATCACGATAGGGAAAGGGAATGTTTTTAAAGTTTCTGAATTTATTCCATTTTCGATTGTTCCTTTTACTTTTACTTTCCAAAACTTGATATGCAAATGTTGATGCGATAATTTATGGATGATGCTTTCCGGATTGCTTTCTAAAATACTGACAATTTTATTCTCGTTGAAAAAATCAGTTTGAATTTGCTCTGCTATACAATCAAAATCTTCAACCTTTTCCGTTTCAATCAGCGGAAATTCATAGAGATTGTGCCAAATTCCTTTTGCCGTTCGCTTTTGGATTATGGTGTTTTCATTATCATCAGCAACAACCAAATAATTAAAAAAACGATTTCTGACTTTTAGTTTTTTTGATTTCACGGGCAATTGATCCACTTTCTTTTTTTGTAAAGCGGCACAACTGCTGTTGAAAACACAAACCGAACAATTGGGACTTTTTGGGACACATTGCAAGGCACCGAATTCCATAATGGCTTGGTTGAACAAAGCAGGGTTGTCTTTTGGCATCAACTCGAAAGCCAAAGCAGCAAATTCCTTTTTGGCGGAAGCCGAAGCAATATCGGTTTCTACATCAAAATACCGTGACAAAACCCGGAAAACATTTCCATCGACAACAGGAACGGCTTCATTATAGGAAAAGGAAGCAATTGCGGCAGCGGTATATTCGCCAACACCTTTTAGTTTTAATAAGTCATTATAATTATCAGGGAATTTTCCAGATAATTCACTGGCAACAAATTGTGCAGTTTTATGCAAATTTCGTGCACGAGAATAATAGCCCAATCCTTGCCAAAGTTTCAGAACCTGTTCCTCATTGGCTTTAGCCAAATCAAAAACTGTTGGAAAACTAGCAGTAAAAGACAGGAAATACGGCGTTCCTTGCGCCACTCGCGTTTGCTGAAGCATAATTTCGGAGAGCCAAATTAGATACGGATTATCCGTTTTTCGCCACGGTAAATCACGCTTATTTTCTAAATACCACCTTATCAACACTTTGGAAAAATTCATCTTTAAATATTAGTTAGCAAAAGTAAAAGTTTATGTTATTAAATTTTAATGAATTAGCTTGAATAATTGTTTTTTTAATTCATATATTTGCAACCTCAAAAAATTAGTACACCATTTATAAATTACGAATAAAATGACAAAAGCAGATATCGTAGCAAAAATCTCAGAGAGATTAGGTCTAGAAAAAGGAGATGTTCAGGCAACAGTTGAGACCTTTATGACAGAAGTAAAAAATTCATTAGAAACTGGAGACAATGTTTATTTAAGAGGTTTTGGAAGCTTCATTGTGAAAACAAGAGCTGAAAAAACTGGAAGAAATATTTCAAAAAATACCACTATTAAAATTCCAGCTCACAACATTCCAGCATTTAAACCTGCAAAAGTGTTTGTTGAAGGAGTTAAAACGAATAACGAAGCAAAATAAAAATATTTATTAATCACAAAATCACCAGATTATGCCAAGTGGTAAAAAAAGGAAGAGACATAAGGTAGCAACGCACAAACGCAAAAAAAGAGCGAGAGCTAACCGTCACAAAAAGAAAAAGTAGTTTTAAACTACTTTTTTCTTTTTAAACGTTCATTGAAATTTGGAAAACAGAATGCAGATTACAGATTACAGATTGCAGTTTTAACTGCAGCCTGACAACTGTTTCCTGCCAACTGAATTTCCTCCCGGGTTCAATACCTGTTAAAATTATTGTTTAATCCATCCTTGCTGAAAAGTTGATGGTTGGTAGTTGATAGTTGACGGATTTTCCAACAACCAACAACCAACAACCGACAACCTATAAGTTCGGATAAAAATTTACAGAGTGAATAAAGAATTAATCATCAGATCTAGTTCCGAAGCCGTAGATTTTGCCTTATTAAAAGATGGAAAACTAATTGAATTACACAAAGAACAAGAAACAAGCAACTTCCAGGTTGGTGATATTTTTATTGCCAAAATCAGGAAACCCGTTGCTGGACTAAACGCTGCTTTTGTAAATGTTGGCTACGAAAAAGATGCCTTTTTACATTATCACGATTTAGGTCCAAACCTTGCTTCCCAATTGAAATTCATAAAACTTGTAAGCGCAGGTAAAATAAAAGATTTCTCCCTAAAAAACTTTCAGTTTGAAAAAGAGATAGACAAAGATGGTTCGATAACAGATATTATCAATTCCAATCAATCTATCTTAGTGCAAGTTGTCAAAGAACCAATATCTACAAAAGGACCAAGAATTAGCGCTGAGCTTTCTCTTGCCGGAAGATTTATTGTTTTAGTTCCGTTTTCTGACCGTGTTTCTATTTCACAAAAGATAGAAGACAAGAAAGAAAAGGATCGTTTAAAGAAACTTGTACAATCCATCAAACCAAAAGGATTTGGTGTTATTGTTCGCACAGTAGCCGAAGGCAAAAATACAGCCGAATTAGAAAAAGATTTGCAGAACCTGCTAGGCAGATGGACTGCAATGTGTAAAAAATTACCGACCGCTCATCATCCGTCAAAAGTATTAGGAGAGCTCAATAGAGCTTCATCAATATTAAGAGACGTCTTCAACGATACCTTTAGTGGTATCCAAATAGATGATGAAGAGTTGTACAACCAAACCAAGGACTATTTACAAGAAATAGCGCCTTCAAAAACATCGATTGTTAAGTTTTATCAATCAAAAGACACTCCAATTTTCGAGAAATACAATATAGAGAGACAAATCAAGACCTCCTTTGGAAGAACAGTTTCAATGAGTAAAGGTGCTTATCTTATTATCGAACACACTGAAGCTTTGCACGTTATAGACGTGAATAGTGGAAACCGTTCTAATAAAGCATCCAACCAAGAAGACACTGCAATGGAAGTTAATATGATTGCTGCCGCTGAAATCGCAAGACAATTACGTCTTCGTGATATGGGCGGAATAATCGTAATTGATTTTATCGATATGGGCAATCCCGAAAATCGCAAAGTGTTGTTCGACTTCCTTAGAGAAGAAATGGACGATGATAAAGCCAAGCACAAAATCTTACCGCCGAGTAAATTTGGATTAGTTCAAATTACCAGACAAAGAGTAAGACCGGAAGTCAACATTAAAACCAGAGAAGAAGATCCCAACAATATTGAAGGCGAAATTGAAGCGCCAATTCAAATCATTGACAAAATCTCCTTAGATCTGGAAACTATATTAAAAACGAGCTCAGATGTTGTGCTTAACGTACATCCATTTGTAGCCGCATACCTTACCAAAGGTTTTCCATCAATACGTTCAAAATGGTTTTTTGAACATAAAAAATGGGTGAAAATCATACCACGTGACGCTTACACGTATCTAGAGTATCATTTCTACGACAAAAAGAAGAATGTTATTATAGAATAAATCAAAAACCGTCTCGTTTTTATTAACGAGACGGTTTTTTTATGCGTCATTGCGAGATTTTTCGAAGTATCGTCATTGCGAGGAACGAAGCAATCAGGAGCTTAATCCAGCTATCCGTTGCAATCTTTTCTTTTTTAAAGAAAAAAAGAAAAGGATTTCCACTACTATCTGGGCTAGGAAATTCGTTAATAAAATATCACTTTCTTTTCTTAGCAAAAAATCGCTTCATCAATTCACTTGCTTCATTTGCTAAAACTCCACGAACCACAGTGGTTTTTGGATGCAATTGAGTTCCCATTTTCTCGAAACCGCGATGTTCGTCACTGGCTCCAAAAACAATTTTTGAAATTTGGCTCCAATACAAAGCGCCAGCACACATTTGGCAAGGTTCAAGCGTGACATAAAGTGTACAACCCGTTAAATATTTTCCACCAAGGAAATTGGCAGCTGCTGTTATCGCCTGCATTTCTGCATGAGCGGTAACATCAACTAACATTTCGGTAAGATTATGACCTCGGGCAATGATTTTATTATCGATTACAATTAGGGCTCCAACAGGAATTTCATCCTTTTCAAAAGCCATTTCTGCCTCTTGCAAGGCTTTCTTCATAAAATATTCGTCGGTGAAAGGGTTTATCATAGTTACAAAAATAAGAATTCAATTCGTACATTTGCTTTATGTCAGACAATTTACTTCAATACATCAATAATCCAACCGATTTACTACACCACTTGATTTATCAAAGCTATTTTACTGTGAATTTTATTTTTTATGGTTTTCAATAAAAAGCTTGTATTTTTCAAGATTTGTAATAGTGTCTTCTTTTAATTCAAACATTATTTCATAGCTTGGAACATTAAAACCTTTAACAACTTGAGGATTGTAAATGGCTCTAATTTTCTTGACTTTCCCCTTTTTATCCGCATCCAATTCTTTTGATAGAGTATGCTCAACTTCTTTCATCTTATTGGTATAATACACAATTATTGTATCTGGATAGGTTTCATCTCTTTTTACCCTACATCTATATTTCTCTATTAAATTATAATTACCTTTTGATTTGTGTGAACTCATCAAAATGTCTTCTGATTTTTTAAATATAGATTGACCACCATAAGCCCGATGACTTAAGAATGAATCGACTGCCATTTTTTTTGTAAATCTTCGAATTTATCGAATCATAATAGCGACCGTAAAAATCATTTTTATCATACAAAAAATAACCATATTTTAACCATTGACGAAATGAAGTTGTATCTCCCGCGTCCTGTGAACTCCAATGAAGCGGAAATTCTTATGAAATATGATTTTTATAATAAATAACTATACTGTCCCTAAAATAAATAAATTCTTTGTTATCTTTAAAATAAGGAAGACTGGAGATTAATTTTATTCGTGTTATATCATTTTTACATTTGCTTTTTATCTTAGTATAAGAGGTTAAAAGCAATAAAAAAACTAGGGCAGCAATTAGTACCACCCCAGTTGTCTTGAAAAAATTGTTTTTTTTAATCATTTACGTTAAAAATATGATTTGAAGGGAATGAAAATTCGTTTGTAATAGGTGAACCTTGACAAGCCAGTTCTTTAGTGAAATACACCATCATCATAACCAGAGCCTTCAATCCATTTCCCATTAACCTTTTTCATAAGTAACGTTAAATGTGTAATTTCACCAAATCCAAATCGACTACTTCCTGAAGCGAAACTTATAAAAGCATTGTTTTTATTAATTATTAATGGTCTAGAAATATATAAAATTAATTTTTCGGGCTTTTCAGTATATGAACCCGATTTAATGATATTTGTTAATGAATCGTGTTTCATAATAGTAACTTTATAGTTTTTTATATCAGAACTTTTCCAATGATATTCATCCTCATTTTTGTAATTGTTCCTTAGTTCTCTTATTTGAATACTATCAAGAATCCATCCGAGTCGTGCATTGTCATCAGGAGTCGCTAAGTTATATGAATGCCAGTTTTTGTATGCGTATTCGTAAGCATCAAGATTCGCAATCCTGTTTTTTGCTTCTTCAATTAAAACTATTTCTAGATTCTCCATACTTTTGTATTTTTCCGATGTCAATTCAATTTGCAAAAAATCATTTACAATATTATTTTCTTCAAACAAGATTTCTGACGTTACCTTCAGTTGTTCTTGTAATTGCATTATTCTGTTTTTACTTTCTTTTTTTTGGATAGAACAAGAAAACAATATTAAACTTAAAACTGTAGATAATAGATATTTCATAATTATGTTATTTTAGTTACAAGGTTGTCCTATTGGCGTTTGCTCGTTTGGAGTACCCGAACCAACTGTATGACCAGTCTGTTCGCAAGCACCTCTATTTAATATTCTTTCTCTACTTGGGTTCCCTATTGGAAACGTAGCGTCAAAAACAGGAGTATGACTAAGTCCAGCCCAAGCTAAATCTCCATATATTTGCTGAGGAGTTTGATTATCTGGAATAGCAATACCTGTCTGATATTCCTGCAAAGATCTTGAAATAGCATCCACATAGTGACTTGCCATTTCTAAATGATGAATATTTTGTGATGTTCCTGGCGCTGGAGGATACTTTTTATCGCAATAGGCTTGAAACAAAGAAGGGAAGCTATTGAGATTGTAAATATTTGGATTGCTTGGATTGGAATTATAATCATCAACAATACTTAAGAAATAAGCGTGTACCATTTCGTGTACTAATAAAGATGCAATAAATAATTTAGTTTTTCCTGTATAGTCTGGACTAATTTGTATGGTATAATTAAAAGAAGATGTTCGAAAAGTTGCTGCTGGATTACCACTGATTGGCACTTCTGTTTTAATGGCGGTTTTATATACACTTATTGCACCAAGTTTACTAAAAATCTTAGCTATATCTGCTTGTGTCAAGTTTTTAAGATTATCCAATATAGTCAATGTACAAGGGTCTAGATTTATTGGGGTTATTTGATTTTCTATTTGTTTACCCGACTCAATGCTAGTACTAGTAGAAGTGCTTCCACCACCGTAACCTCCCGATATAACCAAAGCAAAATTTGGAGACTCACAAATGACACAATTAGGAATTTCCGGCACCCATATATAACTATTACAACTACTAGAGGTACCTACAGTGATAATATATCTACACACCCATTTTGCAGTAATGTTAGGCTTTTTTAGGTTCATAATTTTTTTCCCATCATTATATTTCTTTGAATCTATGATTATATTATTAGCACTGTGCAATGTAATGAAACCTGAATAATTTGGGTCAACATTATAAAAATTAAAATTTTTATTTTTATAATCAAATAGGGTATCTTTCGAAGAGAAAATGACGTCATAAAGTTTGAATATATCTTTCTTATCTTCAATAAACATAAGCCTGATATTTGTTTTATAAGGTCCATTATCTCCAATATTTGTCGTTGTATTTTCTTTCAGAATAAGAGGAACTTCCACTACTGTTCCTACGATTCCGTTAGTTACAATTGCATTATTCCAATCTATAGTATTGGTATAATCTAGCACTTCTAAATTTGGTTTGCTTGCTTCAAACCACTTTTTCGCCTTTACCAATGAAGGATCTTGATTTGGTATGTCAAGATTTTCACTTGCACAACTTGTTAGCAAAACAGATACAACCAGAATTTTTGCGATGTTCTTTAAAATTTTTTTCATAAATAATTTAGTTAAAGTTAATATTATTTTTTATCAGACCAAACCTATACGTTTCTGAATTAGTGTTGTTACGGTTTTACCGTACGTTTTGTTAATGAAATGTTAAATTTTCATATTCTATATTTAGTTTTTCAAGTCAATAATTCTCAATATAAAAAACCGTAAATTTGCTTTTTATCACACAATGAAAAGCAACCTACTCCAACACATCAACAATCCAAGCGATTTGCGCCAACTCGACGAAGCCCAACTTCCTCAAGTTGCCCAGGAATTGCGCGATTTTATTATTGATATTGTTGCTACAAAAGAAGGACATTTGGGTGCCAGCCTTGGCGTTGTAGAACTTACGATTGCTTTGCATTATGTCTTCAACACACCCGAAGATTTACTAATTTGGGATGTTGGCCATCAAGCCTACGGACATAAAATATTGACGGGAAGAAGAGAAAATTTTCACACTAATAGACAATTGGGCGGTATTTCCGGCTTCCCAAAAAGAAGCGAAAGTATTTACGATGCTTTTGGCGTTGGTCACTCCTCCACTTCTATTTCAGCGGCTTTGGGAATGGCAATTGCGTCCAATTTAAAAGGCAATTTCGAAAAACAGCATGTTGCAGTCATTGGAGATGCTTCAATCGCCTCAGGAATGGCATTCGAAGGATTAAATCACGCCGGTGTTACCGATGCCAATTTATTGGTAATTCTTAACGACAACGCCATTGGGATTGACCCAAGTGTTGGTGCTTTGAAAAACTATCTCACTGCCGTAAAAGAGGGGAAAAATCCGAAGAAAAATAATATGATTAAATCCCTGAACTTTGATTATTCAGGACCAATAGACGGACACGATATTTTTGCAGTAATCAAGGAATTGAAACGACTAAAAAAAGTAAAAGGACCAAAGTTTCTCCACATCATTACCACAAAAGGAAAAGGATTACAACAAGCCGAAGAAGACCAAGTAAAATACCACGCACCAGGAAAATTCGATAAAATTACTGGGGAAATTCCTTTGAAATTTGAAGATAATTTACCTCCAAAATATCAGGATGTTTTTGGCTTAACCATATTGGATTTGGCGAAAGCCAATGAAAAAATTATTGGAATCACACCGGCAATGCCTTCGGGAAGTTCGTTAAAATTTATGATGGACGCTTTCCCTAAACGCGCTTTCGACGTTGGTATTGCAGAACAGCACGCAGTAACACTTTCAGCAGGAATGGCTACGCAAGGAATGGTTGTTTTTTGCAATATTTATTCGACATTTTTACAACGAGCCTACGACCAAGTCATTCACGACGTGGCTTTGCAAAATTTACCTGTTATTTTTTGTTTGGACAGAGCCGGTTTGGTTGGCGAAGACGGCGCGACGCATCACGGTGTTTTCGATTTGGCTTATTTACGATGCATCCCAAATATGATTGTGTATTCGCCATTGAATGAGATTGCGCTTCGAAACATTTTATATACTGCTCAATTAGGCTTGAATCATCCCATTGCGATTCGCTATCCACGAGGTCGTGGTCAAATTGTAGATTGGCAAAAACCATACGAAAAAATCGAAATCGGAAAAGCAAATTGCCTTAAAAAAGGTTCGAAAATAGCCATTTTATCTAATGGTACTATCGGGAATAACGTTACTTTGGCTATAGCCAAAATGCAACATCCGGAAACTGTAGCTCACTATGATTTTGCCTTTGTAAAACCTTTGGACGAACAATTATTGCATAGCATTTTCAAAGAATTTGAAACAATAATTACCCTTGAAGACGGCGTTATAAAAGGCGGATTTGGCAGCACTATTCTTGAGTTTTCAGCACAAAACAATTACACTTCAACAGTAAAAACCCTTGGAATTCCAGATGAATTTATCGAACAAGGAACTATTGAGGAACTACAACAATATTGCAAAATTGACGTTAAAAGCTTGTCAATCCTTTTTTCAGGCTATTGAAAAGAATTATTTTGCATTATTAACTTAATAGACACTAATGAAATTACTACAAAGCCTAATAATCCTATTTTCATTAACAATTTGTATAAATAGTTATTCTCAAGAGACAGCAATAACTCCATTAATAGTAGAGCTTAAACCGGTTACTACAATTGCAATAGCTACCATAACTGCAACAAGAGTAATTAAAACAGGACTTCCATTACCTGTATTTCCTGTATCTGCTTGGCAAAGTAAAAATACCGTAGGTTTTGACCTGAACGAAATTGCATTTGTAAATTGGAATGCTGGCGGAGTAAGCTCAATCTCAGGCTTATTAAAAGGGAATTTTACAAGAATTCACACAACAGAAAATAGCAAATGGGTCAATGAATTGATTGTCAGATATGGCATTAATAAACAAGATGGTTTGGCAATAAGAAAATCGGATGATGAATTTCGATTTAATTCTACTTTTGGCTATCGAAAAGACCCATCATCGAATTGGTATCATTCTGCAAAATTCAATTTTAACACACAATTTACTCCTGGATATAATTATCCAAACACTGATTCCCCAATTTCAAAACCTTTTGCACCCGCTTATACATTCCTCGGAACAGGCGCAGATTATTTCGATAAAGAAAAGAAATTTGACGTCTACATTTCGCCTTTGACATTGAAAAATACCTTGGTTTTAGACGAGATCTTAGCCAATAAAGGCGCTTTTGGGGTAACCAAAGCAACTTATGATTCGGAAGGAAATTTAATTTCGAAAGGAAAACAATCTAAAACCGAAATTGGAATTTTGGTAACCAACTACTATAAAAAAGAAGTTTGGAAAAACATCACGATGGAAAACCGTTTGAGTTTATATTCTGATTATATCAATAATTTTGGAAACATTGATGTGGAATGGAAACTGCAATTTGATTTAGTGGTAAACCAATATGTAAGTGCAAACATTGGAACCCACACCATTTATGACGATGATGTGAAAACCATAGAAGAAATTAACGGAGTTCAGGTCGTTTCAGGAGCAAAAGTGCAATTAAAACAATCACTGGGTGTTGGAATGGTTTACCTTTTTTAAAAATTAATTCGTTTTTCTGCCGTTGATGGTTTCGTATAATTCCAATGCATTTCCATCAGTCAAAAGAGAAACATAATAGCAAATATGCATCAGTCTTTTATACAAATCTTCTTTTTCTTCCAAGAATTTTTCGGGTAACATTTTCAATAATAATTTGTCATAATTAGACGCATTCCCATTGAATTTATTATTGAAAGCGGTAATGAATTTATCCAATAAGGTTTGAATAATTTGGTAGCCCACAATTTCTTTCTCAATGACTTCGCGGCTTTGATAAATGTTTTTGACGCTCAGTTTGATAATATCATCCATTTGAACTTTATACTTGCTTTTGTCTGTCAACGCGTGTGGAAATCTTCCCTGCAATATTGCCTCTTCGTTTTCGATAAAAACTTTCACGGCGTCATTTATCAAGCTTCCAATTGCCAATGCTCTCAAGTAACTGATTCGGTCTTCTTTTGTGGTTAAGGTGTTGTATTTACTGGTATCAATACTGTCTTTTACCAATTTAATCAAATATTCCAAGGCAAAATCCTCGGAAACTAATCCTAGATTTATACCATCTTCGAAGTCGATAATCGTGTAACAAATATCATCGGCAGCTTCGACTAAATAAGCCAAAGGATGTCTTTCGAAACCAATGTCATTTCCATCTTTATTGGGAATCATCCCCAATTCAGAAGCTACATCTTCAAAAAAATCCTTGTCTGATTGAAAGAATCCGTATTTTTTATCGGCGATATTTTGTGTTGGTTTTTTGGGCAAACTTTCCTTTGGATATTTCATAAATGCGCCAAGAGTGGCATACGAAATCCTCAATCCGCCTTCAATTCCGGGACGACTAGCCGTAAGCACTGAAAATCCGTTGGCATTACCTTCAAAATCGATTAAATCCTGCCATTCTTTGTCCGAAAGTTGGTCTTTGTATTGTTGTCCTTTTCCAATAGAAAAATACTCTCCAATGGCTTTTTCTCCAGAATGTCCAAAAGGCGGATTTCCTATATCGTGTGCCAATGAAGCTGCAGCTACAATTGCTCCAAAATCATTCGCCTGAAAACCATGAATTGCTGCCAAATGTGGATATTTTTCGATAATTTTTTTACCAACCAATCTCCCGATGGAACGTCCAACAACCGAAACTTCTAAACTGTGCGTCAATCGAGTGTGTACAAAACCCGTTTTCGAAAGTGGAATAACCTGTGTTTTATCCTGTAAACTTCTGAAAGCTGACGAAAATATAATCCGGTCATAATCGACTTCAAAGCCCAGACGAGTGTCGTCTTGCTCTATTCGTAATCGTTTCCCTGTGTCGCCTTGACGTTTTAGTGATAAAAGTTGTTCCCAGTTCATTGTGCTGTTTTAGATTTAGCGAATATAATAAAAAGGAGTTGTTTTAAATAAAAACAGCCATCAAAATTGAAGGCTGAATCTGTTTTTCCCGTTTCGTCAAGGAAATAAAGTCGCTCCCTTTTTATGATTGAACTCGTGTTTTTTTACCACATAAGTATCCGAAAATAAATCGTGCAATCCTCTGACGTTTGTACCTAAAAAAGTAAGGCATTCAAGAGGAATAAAACGAGACAATGTTCGAATGCTAATCGTCCTTTTCTTTGGTCTTGAACCGTCTTTTGCTACCACAATAGTTTTGGTAAAATACTTGGCAAAAGTTCTTGAAAAATAAGTTTCGGTCAAAAAGTAGTATAAAAATAATAGTATAGCCCAAAAAAGCAATCTTTGGAAAATTGTTGTCGATTCGGCCCAATTCGTCAGGTCATAATTATTAGTAATATTCCCAATGATGACAATAGTTGTGGCGATACTGACCAAAATAATATGGACAATCAAAGTATCGAGAATGCAATTCATAAAACGTTGTCCTCGCGTTGCCAATAAATCATCTGTAACGGTAAATACATTATTTTTCATTTTGAAGATTTTTTAATGTCTATGAAAAACGTTTTGTGGCGATAACTCCCTCAAATATAGTGAAATTAAGTCAATTTATCCGGGTTTTTACCAATGTTTTTTGTCTCTGAATTTACTCTTCTTTCCAGTTTTTTTATATCTTCTTCGGGTGGAAGATTTTCAGGCACAATTTTTCTATCTAGCAACAATTTTCGTACTCCTTTATTATTTTTAATGTGTTCTGAAGAAATACTTCTTTCAGAGGACAATCCCTTGTCTTTAGTATTAAAAACCGTGATTTCTGTTGCAAAATCTTTGGCTTTTATAACAATTGTTGGAAGAAAATCAGCAAGTGGTCTGCTTTCTGGAACACCAAGTCGCATTTTCATTTGCGAAGTATTTTTACCTCCAAATAATGCTTGATCACCTTTACTCCTTATTATCCCAAAATTTTTGTCATTACCTGTCTTTTCAAAAATAAGTTCCGACAATTCTTTTTCTGATAAAGTCAGTTTTTGTCTCGCATTTAACCGTTCCCAGTCATCGATTCTTTTGACAATTAATTCAAATTTTCTTGTTTGAATCGCAAAATAATTTTGAGCAAAAGCAATTTGTTCTTTTCTTGGGTCACCATTTTGAGCTATTAAATAACAAGCATAACGCGTAAGCATTATATCATCAATTTCTCTCTCTGTTCCAGAACCAATTACAACCATTTTGTTGACGTCAACAAAATGGTCTAATATCAGATTATCAGAGACTTCACAGGAAGTTTTTGCTTTAGATATTACTTTGTTAAAATTTCGCCATTCTGAATATCCTAAAAGATGCTGAATATCTCTCGCAAACCAAAATTCAATTCCGTTTTCTGTGGTTTGAGAATGGTCTTCAAAATCATTCGTCATACTTTTTATTAACTCGTTCTTCATAAGCTATAGATTTAACAAATTGACACCAAACATTATATATTTAATCTGAAACGATTTTTTTCTAACCCGATACAAATAAAAAATCAATCGATTTAAAAATTTTGAAGTTCTAAAAACTCCTTTTTACTATTTTCTAGTTTAGACTTTATAACCACAAAAGTCTTAGAATATTCATCGTGCCAACCAGGTTTTCTTCCTCTTAAAAAGGTGAAATATTCAAAAGGAATTAGTCTTAACGCACTTCTAGCTAAAATATCCATTGGTTTAGGTTTTGAACCATCTTCCAGAACTACTATGGTTTTTGTAAAATATTTGGCTAAAGATCGTGACAGAAAGGTCTCTGTAATTGTGTAATAAAAAAATGAAGTTATAGACCAAAAAAGATAGGTTTCCATTTTATCAAAAGAATCAACCCGACTGATTATTCCTAATTTATATTCAAAAAAAATTAATTCGGTAGTAATGATTAATATCCATATTGTTAATCTCATTATCAATATATCAATAATTAAATTCAAAAAACGAGTGTTTTTTGATGCTAGAATATAATTAGGTATCGTATATTTTGTATTCATTTGATTACAAATGTAAAACAAAAACAGCTGCCAAATAATGATAGCTGCTTATATTTTCTTAATCTAAATGAGATTGCTTCGTTTCTCGCAATGAGTTACGAACCACACATTTCGCAATCTTCCGGTCCGGCATTTTTTGCCATTTCTATCATTGCTCTGTATTCTTCGGCGGACATTTCCACTGATTCGTTTAAAACAGCAATAGGTTGTAATACTTGTTCTGCTGCTTGTGCTGCAACTTCAATTGGCTCCGCTTTTTTGTCGTTATTCAAGGTAAATTTAATCGCGTCAACTGCTGATTTTGTTCTCAAATAATACATTCCGGTTTTCAATCCAGATTGCCAAGCGTAGAAGTGCATCGAAGTCAATTTTGAATAATTGGCGTCTTGCATAAACAAGTTTAAGGATTGCGATTGATCTACAAAATAACCTCTTTGACGAGACATATCGATAATATCTTTCATTGACATTTCCCAAACAGTTTTGTACAATTCTTTCAAGTCCTGAGGAATATCAAGATCTTGAACAGAACCATTATTTCTCATTAATTCCTGTTTCAAAGTTTCATTCCATAAACCCAATTTTACCAAGTCTTCGAGTAAATGCTTGTTGACCACGATAAACTCTCCAGACAAAACTCGTCTTGTGTAAATATTAGAAGTATATGGTTCAAAAGCTTCGTTGTTTCCTAGAATTTGTGATGTCGAAGCGGTAGGCATTGGCGCCACCAAAAGTGAATTTCTTACTCCGTGTTCCATCACTTCTTTTCTCAAAGATGCCCAATCCCAGCGACCTGAAAGTTCTTCGTCTTTCAATCCCCAAAGGTTGTGTTGGAATTCGCCTTGCGAAATCGGAGAACCTTTAAATGTAGAATAAGGCCCTTCTTCTTTTGCCATTTCCATCGAAGCGGTTACGGCTGCAAAGTATAAGGTTTCGAAAATTTCCTGATTTAATTTCTTGGCTTCGTCGCTCGTAAAAGGCAAACGCAACATTATGAAAGCATCAGCCAGACCTTGAACACCAAGACCTACGGGACGATGACGCATATTTGAGTTTTCGGCTTCTTTAACAGGATAATAATTTCTGTCAATTACTTTGTTTAGGTTTCTTGTTACACGTTTGGTCACATTGAACAATAATTTGTGGTCAAATTTTCCGTGTTCCACAAACATAGGCAACGAAATAGACGCAAGATTACAAACCGCAATTTCGTCTTTCGAAGTAAATTCCATAATCTCGGTACACAAATTCGATGAACGAATAGTTCCAAGATTTTTTTGGTTTGATTTTCTGTTGGCTGCATCTTTATACAACATATAGGGTGTTCCGGTCTCGATTTGAGATTCCAGAATTTTTTCCCATAATTCACGTGCTCTGATGGTTTTACGCCCTTTTCCACGAGTTTCATAATCAATGTACATCGCTTCAAATTCTTCGCCGTAAACGTCATATAAACCTGGACATTCGTTAGGACACATTAGCGTCCAATAGGTGTCTTCCTGCACGCGTTTCATAAACAAATCCGAAGTCCACATCGCAAAGAATAAATCTCTGGCGCGCATTTCTTCTTTTCCGGTATTTTTTTTCAAATCCAAGAATTCGAAAATATCAGCGTGCCAAGTTTCGATATAAATTGCAAAACTTCCTTTGCGTTTTCCACCACCTTGATCCACATAACGAGCCGTATCGTTGAAAACTTTCAACATTGGCACAATTCCGTTTGAAGTCCCGTTTGTTCCGCGAATATAAGAACCCGTTGCACGAACATTGTGAATAGAAAGACCCACTCCACCGGCTGATTGTGAAATTTTGGCTGTTTGTTTCAACGTATCATAAATCCCATCGATGCTGTCGTCCTGCATTGCTAGAAGGAAACAAGATGACATTTGAGGTTTTGGGGTTCCAGCATTGAACAATGTTGGCGTGGCGTGAGTAAAGAATTTTTTCGACATTAAGTCGTAAGTTTCAATCACAGAATCCAAATCTCCCAAGTGAATTCCAACAGAAACACGCATCAACATATGTTGCGGACGCTCTACAATTTTTCCGTTTATTCTCAACAAATAAGAACGTTCCAAAGTTTTGAAACCAAAATAATCGTAGTTAAAATCTCTATTGTATATAATGTGCGAATCCAAGAATTCGGCATTTTCCATAATTACTTTATGCACTTCTTCTGAAAGTAATGGCGCTTCAAGATTCGTTCTCGGATTCACATAATGAAACATTTCGTTCATTGTTTCCGAGAAAGATTTTTTAGTATTGGAATGCAAGTTAGAAATCGCAATTCTTGCCGCTAATTGTGCATAATCTGGATGTGAAATAGTCATTGAAGCCGCAGTTTCGGCAGCAAGATTATCTAATTCTGAAGTCGAAACTCCGTCATACAAACCTTCAATCACTCTCATCGCCACCTTTACAGGTTCGACTAAACCATTTAGTCCGTAGCATAGTTTTTTAATTCTATCCGTTATCTTGTCAAACATTACCGGCTCTTTGTGGCCATCTCTTTTTACTACGTACATACTTTTTTGGTTTTATGAAATAGACAATCCCTTCTCTATTTCGGGGTATTTGTGATTGTATTTGGGAAACTAATCCCGATATTAATTGTGATTATTTAGCCACAAAGACCCGAGACACAAATGTTTTTGGTCTGGGTATTCGTAGTAAGATTTTAGCTTTAGATTAAACTAAGCTACTATATTATTTTCTTTGCGACTTGGGGACTTCGTGGCAAAGATTTAAAAATCGGCATCAAAGCTAATTTTTTGGGCATCTGAATCTGTATTCATTACTCCCGTTTTTTGATATTCAGCAACTTTCTTTTCAAAGAAATTTGTTTTTCCCTGAAGCGAAATCATATCCATAAAATCAAAAGGATTTGCGGTGTTGTATTCTCTCTTACAGCCTAATTCCACCAACAATCTATCCGTTACAAACTCTAAATATTGCGTCATCAAAACTGCATTCATTCCAATCAAACTCACCGGAATCGATTCAGTGATAAATTCTCTTTCGATATCTAATGCGTCAACGATGATTTCTCTGATACGTGCTTTTGAGACTTTATGTTTTAAATGATGGTTGTGCAAATGCACCGCAAAATCACAGTGAACTCCTTCATCACGAGAAATTAATTCGTTCGAAAATGTCAATCCCGGCATTAAACCACGTTTTTTCAACCAAAAAATAGAGCAAAAACTTCCAGAGAAGAAAATGCCCTCAACAGCTGCAAAAGCAATTAATCTTTCAGCAAAGGAATCCGATTCAATCCATTTCAAAGCCCAATCTGCTTTTTTCTTGATTGCCGGAAAAACCTCAATTGCTGTAAATAATTCGTCTTTCTCCGCTTCGTCTTTTACATAAGTATCAATCAAAAGCGAATACGTTTCGCTATGAATGTTTTCCATCATAATCTGAAAACCATAGAAGAATTTTGCTTCAGCATATTGTACTTCATTGATGAAATTTTGAGCTAAATTCTCATTTACAATTCCGTCAGAAGCAGCAAAAAATGCAAGAATGTGTTTTACAAAATATTTTTCGTCTTCACTTAATTTATTGTTCCAATCGTTCAAATCCTGAGCCAAATCAATTTCTTCGGCAGTCCAGATACTTGCCTCCGTTTTTTTATAAAATTCCCAAATATCGTGGTGTTTGATAGGGAAAATCACGAATCGATTTTTATTTTCTTGTAAGATTGGTTCAAGTTTTGACATTATTGCTTTTGTTTTTTTGAAATTTTAACGAATTTTTATGTTTTTCGTAGATTACAAAGATTGTGAATTCTTACGGTTATAAAAAGCCAAACTTATTCACAATTGGCTATAGTTTTTAACAAATAGAAGCTATTGGAATATTTTTCATACAAATTATAAATCATTGAAAATCAATATTTTAAAAAATAAAATATATCGTAAGACACTGTAAAATATAGGATTTAAAAAAATACTAAATAGGAAAATTATAATTTTTTTGAAATTATTTTTTAAGTTCCTCGGCGACTTTTTCGAGCTCTAAATACCAGTCTTCGCCAAATCTTCGAATGAGTGCTTCCTTGACAAATTTGTAAACGGGAACTTCGAGTTCCTTGCCTAAAGAGCAGGCATCATCACAGATTTCCCACTTGTCATAATTCACGGCGAAAAATTCAGTGAAATCTTTTACACGAATAGGATACAAATGACAGGAAACTGGTTTTTTAAAAGTAACTTCCCCTTGATTGTAGGCCTGTTCGATTCCGCAAAGCGCTGTTTTTCCATCATAAATAACGTAAGCACAATCTTTATTATTGATTAAAGGAGTTTCAAGATCACCATCGGTGCCTTTTGTCCAGGTTCCCTGCGCTTCAATGGCAGCGATTCCTTCCTTGCGAAGAAATGGTTTTACCTTTGGATAAATTTCTTCCAAAATCTTGGTTTCAGCTTCATTTAATGGTGCTCCAGCATCGCCGTCGACGCAACAAGCACCTTTGCAAGCTGATAAATTACAAACAAATTCTTTTTCGAGAATATCTTCCGATACGATGGTTTTTCCTAGTTGAAACATTTTGCAAAGATACTTTGCAATTCTGAATTTCGAAAGGTAATTTTTGAGTTTTTTGAGTCAAAAACAGTTGGTAAATATTCAAATTATTGGATAAAAATAAACATTGGCAGCAAACTAACTCTTTACAACATACCAAAAAATAACCTTAATTTGACTTTTAAACCTATAGAAAATACTACTTTTGCCCTATAAATTTAAGAAATTATGGAATTGGATTTTAAAGAAATAATTACTGTCGGGATGGTACTTTTTGCCGTAATTGATATTGTGGGTACGATTCCTATTGTTGTCGACTTGAGAACAAAACACGGTCATATTGAATCCGAAAAAGCTTCGTTAGTAGCCGGAATTATTATGATTGTCTTTCTTTTCATAGGTGAAGAATTCTTGAATCTTATAGGAATTGATGTTCATTCATTTGCCGTTGCTGGTTCGTTTGTTTTGTTCTTTTTGGCACTTGAAATGATTTTAGGGATTCGCATTTATCGCGATGAAGAAGCAGGTTCTGCATCCATTGTGCCAATTGCTTTTCCGTTAATTGCAGGCGCCGGAACGATGACCACCTTATTATCGTTGAAAGCCCAATACCAAACCATAAATATTGTTATTGCCATTATTTTTAATATCATTATAGTATATATCGTTTTGAAATCATCATCAAAAATCGAAAAAATGCTTGGAAAAAATGGTTTGGGAGTAATCAGAAAAGCTTTTGGAGTCGTTCTTTTGGCAATTGCTGTTAAATTATTCGCCGCTAATGTTAAAGGTTTGTTTGCTTAAAATAAATTTTTATAAATTTACGCATCATTTTACAAAATAATATCTACATATGAAACTTTTCACTAACATATTGGTAGTTTTGGCAATCGGGCTAATCATATTCAATATTAGTCTGCTCGACTTCAAACATCCTCTCGAAGGAAACAGTATGATTGCTTTTATTGGGATTGCGGCTTCATTTTGTGCGGTTTTAATTCTTTTGATATTTAGAATGTCAAAAAGTATCGAAGAAAAAATGAATGATAAATTCTAATTGTGTTTGATGTTTTAATCCTTGGCGGTGGCGTTTCCGGAATGTCTTGCGCTCTTGTTTTGGGTTCGGCAAAAAACAAACCCTTTGTCATTGATAAAAAAATTGGCATTATAACACATCAAAAAGCCTCCTCTCTTCAGGAAGCCATTATTAATAATGCTTACGGAATTGCTTCAGGCAAATTAGGTTCTGATTTATTGATTGAAAGCATCCGGCATTTGTCAGAAACTTATCCGCATATCACCCAGATTCCAAGTGAAAAAATCCTGAAAATCGAGGGAGAATCACCAGAAATTACAATTACTACAAACAAGAATACTTATTATTCCAAAACGATTGTTATGGCAATTGGTTATTCGAATACTTTTGACATTGAAGGTTTGATGGAATATGTCGAGCCGCATCAAAAAACACTCGCCGAAAAACAAAGAATCCAACTCAAAAATATAGACCACAGAGTAGCAGAAGGCATTTATGTGACCGGAACACTTGCTGGCTGGAGAAGCCAAGTGGCAATTGCCGCCGGAAGTGGCGCAGCAGTAGCAACCGATATTCTTACTTTATGGAACGGAGGAATTCAAACACAATCACACGATAGTATTAAGAAATAATAGCTGTGTTTTGTCATTCCGACGAAGGAGGAATCCCAACAAACGTGAGCAACTAACAGAGATTTCTCCTTCGTCAAAATGACAAATTAATACTGATATATTACAGTAAAAATAAAGATTGCAGAACTACTCTTTACTTCAAAACCTCCTTAAGCATTGTATCGTCTTTCAACACAATCTCATAATATTTACTTTCACTGTATAATTGTCGGGCAAATTCTGCAGCCAAATATCGTTTTATCAAAGATTTATTTTTGTCTAAATTAATATCTATTCCATTTTTGGAAATATGTTTTTGGAAAGCGTTGAAATACAAATCCGTTCCGTCAATTTTGACCTTAAATTGTTCGAAAGTCATTCCTTTAAAAATAGTTCTGTTATGATCCAATTGTTCGAACACAAATTGACCCAAAATCCCCGATTGCAATAAATAAGCAGCATGTTCTTTTCCTTGTTCTACTTCAAGAGGAACGAAAATATCGGGAACAATTCCGCCTCCACCATAGACAATTTTACCTTTTGGGGTTTTGAATTTTGGTGTTTTAGGCGTTTTTATGCTGTCTTTATTATACAATTCCCCATTAACAAATCTCGCTTCTGATTCTTTAAAATAGTCTTCGTTCCCTTTAGAATAAGGTTTTTGTATCGAACGGCCTGTAGGCGTATAATATCTGGCAACGGTCAATCGCACCGCTGAACCATCATCAAAATCCATTTCGCGTTGCACCAATCCTTTTCCAAAAGATCGGCGACCTACAATTGTTCCTCTATCATTATCCTGAATGGCTCCTGCCAAAATCTCGCTTGCTGATGCGCTGTTTTCGTCAATTAAAACAAATAAATTTCCGGCTTCGAAACTTCCAGTTTTAGTAGCGAAGGTTTTCTCTATAGTTCCTTTTTTATTTTTTGTAAAAACAATTAATTGCTTGTCTTTCAAAAATTCATCAGCAATGGCAATCGCTTGTTCCATATAACCTCCGCCGTTTTCTCGAAGGTCAATAACAAGTGAATTTACTCCTTGTTCTTTTAATTTGGTTAAACCAATTTTGAATTCGTCATATGTAGTCTCGGCAAATCGATTTATTTTTATGTAGCCAGTAGTTGCATTCAAAAGTATAGCTGCGTCAACACTTTTTATTGGAATAACGCCTCGTTTTATTTTAATCTTAATGTTTTTCCGTTCCGATTTTCTATAAATGGTGACTACAATTTCAGAACCTTCTTTTCCTTTTAATTTTGAAAAAAGACTGTCTGTTGGTAATTTTCGTCCAAATAATTTGGTCTTGTCGGCATAAAGAATTCGGTCTCCTGATTTAATTCCTGCTCTTTCTGAAGGACCGTTTTCGACTGTTTTAATAATCGCTAACGAATCTTTATACATATAGAAATTCACTCCGATTCCCACAAAATCACCTCGCATACTTTCAGCAACTTCAGTTTGTTCACTTGGTGGAATATAAACCGAATGCGGATCAAGTTGTGCCAGAATATTATCAACAGTATGAGCGACAATAGAATCCGTATTTACATTATCGACATATTCCGTGTTAATGAAATCAATGAGTTTGTTGAGTTTGTTTTTCGAATTGTTTTTAGCCAAAAATTGATTTTGGTTAGGAAAATTGAGCCATCCGCCCAGAAGAATTCCAAGGGCAAGAGTGGCAAAAATAAGTATTGGAAAATATTTAGGACTAATTTTCATTTATTCTAAAACTTCTATTTGTTCTACGATTACACCAGCTTTAGCAAGAAAATCTACCCCCGAAGTATCTCTGTAACCTAATTGATAAACGACTCTTTTTATTCCTGACTGATGAATTAATTTGCTGCACTCTTTACAAGGTGAAAGTGTAATATAAAGCGTCGCCCCCTCACAAGTTTGTGTAGAACGGGCAACTTTTAAAATTGCATTTGCTTCTGCGTGAAGCACATACCAATTAGTCAAGCCTTCTTTGTCTTCACAGCAATTTTCAAAACCAGAAGGCGTTCCATTATATCCGTCAGAAATAATCATTTTGTCCCGGACAATTATGGCACCCACTTGTTTGCGTTTGCAATAAGACAAAAGACTCCATTCTTTGGCAATTCGAAGATAAGCTTTGTCGTATTTATTTAATTTTTTCTTCTCCATATTCTATTTTATCTATTCCAAATTTCGCTTGAGATAATCATTGGCAAAACAACCCCAATTACAAAAGACGACATCACTAATGTCCAATCGCGTTTTGAAAATCGGAAGAAGGTTTGAACAATATACGAAAGTATTAACACAATTAAAACAACAATTATTTGAGAGGTTTCTATTCCTAATGAAAACTCAGTCAAAGGCAATAATTTAGACTGTGGCGAGCCTCCAAGTATTGTCTTGAAATAAGCGGCATAACCCAATCCGTGGATAATTCCAAAAAACAAAGTAACAAAACCTATTATGCTGATGCTTTCTTGTTTTGATGATTTTCCAGCAGTAAAAAGATTGAAAAAAGCCACGATAAGAATGGTTATTGGAATTAAAAAATCAACCAAGTTGCCCTTAATAATAATCACACCAAAAACAGACAAAAGCAAAGCCAATGTATGCCCAACAGTAAAAATAGTCACCAAAAGCAAAAGTCTTTTCCAATCTTTGAATGCATACGGAACCGTCAATGCAATTAAAAATAAGATGTGGTCGTAAGCAAATTGATCAAGAATGTGCCTCAACCCTTTTTCAAAATAAATCCAAAATTCAGACATGGTAAATAGTTTTAAAGATTAGGGGTTGTCAAACTTACAATTAATTTTGAAATTAGTTTGAACCGATACTGATAAAAGCATTTCTTGTCTCATTAATTTTATTAAAATGAAAAAATATTAGGAATTGCTTTTCCTTAAAATCGAAAATAGTATTATCTTTATATGACAATTTAAAACTCAAAATTATGTCAATAGCAGAATTATTTGATAATGAATTTAAACGCAGAATGAAAGGCCGTTTTGCTGCTGTCGTTCGTGTCTTGTTTGCCGATGGAAAATTTGATCCCGATGAAAAGAAATTTTTAGACAAGTTAGCCACAAAACTAGAACTCTCGAATGAAGAATACGAAGAAATCTTAGAGAACCCATTGAAATATGAACTTAATCCTCCATATCTACACATTGAAAGATTGGAAAGTTTGTATAACATTGCCAGAGTGGTTCACCACGATCATCATTTGGGCGATAAACAAGAAGTCTTACTGAGAAAATTTGCTGTAGCGCTAGGATTTACAACAAGCAATGTTAATTATATAGTCAATAAAGCACTCGCATTAATTGATAAAAAAGTGGATTTAGACACCTTTATTTACGAAATGCAAAATATGAATAGATAATCCTCTACCCAACCCTCTCCAAAGGAGAGGGAGTTGATGATGGAAAATTGTTGTTTTGAAAAGGTTTTAACCATTAAGAAATTAAGTTTCATTAAGTTTTACTCTTAATTTCCTTAAATTCTTAATGGTTTAAATTTGTAAATTAATTGTTTTAGTATTTACTCAATTTAGCTAATCGCATAAAATCTTCGGCTTTTTCAACCATATTATTACTGCCACAAAAGAACGGAACTCTTTCGTGTAATTCTGTTGGTTGAATTTCCATTATTCTGGTAAAGCCATCAGATGCTTTTCCTCCAGCTTGCTCCACAATAAACGCCATTGGATTGCATTCATAAAGCAATCGCAATTTACCTTTTGGTGCTTTTGAACTGGTTGGATACAAATAAATTCCACCTTTAATCATATTTCTGTGAATGTCAGAAACTAAACTTCCTATGTATCTTGAAGTATAGGGTCTTTCTTCCTCTTCAAGTTGGCAATACTTGATGTAATCTTTCACACCTTGTGGAAAATGGACATAATTCCCTTCGTTTATGGAGTAAATATTTCCGTCTTTCGGGAATTGCATGTTAGGATGCGATAGATAAAATGTTCCAATGGCTGGGTTCAATGTAAATCCGTTTACGCCGTGTCCTGTGGTATAAAAAAGCATAGTTGATGTGCCGTAAATAACATATCCTGCTGCAACCTGATTGATTCCGGGTTGCAAGAAATCTTCTAAAGTCACCGGAGTCCCTACAGGGGTAATCCTTCGATAAACTGAAAAAATGGTTCCCACAGAAACATTCACGTCAATATTTGAAGAACCATCCAGTGGATCCATTAATACCACATATTTATTGTTGTGGCTGTTATCTGAACCTTGTACGGTTATAAAATCATCATTCTCTTCGGAGGCAATGCCACAAACAATCTCGCGATTTATCAAGGTTTGAATAAAAACTTCATTGGCATAAACGTCCAATTTTTGCTGATCTTCACCTTGAATATTTTGTGCTCCTGCAGCGCCAACTATATCAACTAATCCAGCCTTGTTCACTTTGTAGTTGACCACTTTGGCCGCTAACCGAATCGAGTTGATGATTCTTGATAATTCGCCTGAAGAATATTGAAAGGCGGTTTGGTTTTCGATAATATATTCTCCTAAAGTTTTGTTGCGTACTTCCATTACGAAATCGTTGTAGTTGTTTTGAAGTCACAAATATCGGGTTTTTTGTGAAAATGATATAATTTTATTTAGTTCGATTATCATAATTGTATATTTGCCATTTAAAGCATCTATTATTCGAAGAAAAGCTTATTTTTCTATGCCAAAAAACAATTATAAATAAAATATTATGACTATTAGAAAAGGAAATCCAGAAGATATGGAAGCCGTTTTAGGTCTTATTCAAGAATTGGCCCATTTTGAAAAAGAGCCAGATGCCGTTTTAGTGACAGTAGAAGATTTAATTCGGGATGGTTTTGGTTCAGTTCCGTTATTTCACGTCTTTGTTGCCGAAGTAGAAGGTGACACGAGTCCCGCTAGTTTGCGGGACGAACATGTGAAGGAAATTGTTGGTATTGCTTTGTATTATTACCGGTTTTCTACCTGGAAAGGAAAAACAATTCACTTGGAAGATTTGGTTGTGAAAGACAAAATGCGCGGCACGGGACTAGGTTATGCCTTATATTCTGAAATTATCAAACAGGCAAAAAAAGATAAAGTTCGAAGAATCGAATGGAATGTATTGGATTGGAATACGCCAGCAATTGAATTCTATGAAAAATCAGGTGCAAAAGTACTGGATGAATGGAGAGTTGCACAAATGGACGAGGCGGCAATCAACTATTTCATTGAAAATAAATTGAAAATAAATTGAAATAAAAATCCTAACCCCAACCCTCTCCAAAGTAGAGGGAGCCGAAAATGGAAAATAATTAGAAAAATAAAAATAAATCGCTTTCATATTTCACCTATAAATCTGAAATCTGAAATCTGAAATCTTAATTTAAAATGAGAGTATTCAAATTTGGTGGCGCTTCCGTTAAAGACGCCGAAGGAATTAAAAACGTATATGACGTTTTACAAAAAGTGGGTTACGAGGATGTATTGTTAGTGGTTTCTGCAATGGGAAAAACAACTAATGCCCTTGAAGAGGTGATAAAAAACTATTTCGAGAAATCGGAAGAATTGAATTCATCGGTTCAAGAAGTAAAAAAATACCACAACCAAATCCTGTTGGATTTATTCGAAGATGACAAAAATGGCGTTTTTGCAGCAGTAAACACCCAATTTTCAGATTTAGAATATTTTTTAGCACATAACAAATCTCCCAATTATAATTTTGTCTATGACCAAATCGTGAGTTTTGGTGAATTGATTTCGACTACGATTTTAAGTCATTTTATGAACTATAAAGGCATTAAAACGCAATGGCTTGATGTTAGAAACTTCATAAAAACCAATTCGAATTATAGAGATGCCGAAGTAGATTGGGATTTAACTCAAAAAAATATCTCCAAAAACGTAAAGCGAAAAATGTTGAATATTACCCAAGGTTTTTTGGGTTCTGACGAAAATAATTTCACTACAACTTTAGGTCGTGAAGGTTCCGATTATACTGCTGGAATTTTTGCTTATTGTCTCAATGCCGAAAGTGTGACTATCTGGAAAGATGTTCCCGGAGTGATGAATGCCGACCCAAGATATTTTGAAAATGCGAGTTTACTAAGCCATATTTCCTATCGTGAAGCGATTGAAATGGCATTTTATGGCGCAACAGTTATCCACCCAAAAACATTGCAACCACTACAGAAAAAGGAAATTCCTTTGTATGTAAAATCATTTATAAATCCATTATTACCTGGAACTTGCGTTTCCAAAGGTTCTGATTCAGAATGGCAAATTCCTAGTTTTATTGTCAAAAGAAATCAACTATTAATTTCACTTTCCTCGATAGATTTCTCCTTTATTATGGAAGAAAACATCAGCGAAATCTTCGCTTTGTTTCACCAATTTAAATTGAAAGTAAATCTGATTCAGAATTCTGCCATTAGTTTTTCAGTATGTGTGGAGGACAAATTTGGAAATTTTAAAGATTTGAATCCTATTTTGGCCAAAAAATTTAAAGTCGATTATAACGAAAACGTAACTCTTTACACCATTAGACATTTTAACGACAAAGCCGCGCAAACAGTTGAACACAACAAAACGGTTTTATTGAAACAAGTGAGCCGTGAAACAATGCAAATTGTGACGATAGAAAGTTAATCTGAATATCAAATAAATTTACCGCAGATTGACAAATTATAAAATTTGTCAATCTGCGGTTTTTTGATTTATCGGTTACATCATTAAAATTATAGCATTACAATTTCCCAAATATAAATACTACTTTTGATACTTTCGAGTTAAAGTATTTATGTTAAAAAACATCTTGATTTTGGTGGCAATACTATTTTTTTCTGGGCTAAAGGCGCAGGAAATCAACTCGTCGTACAAAACCAAGAAAATTCAAGTAACTCGTGATACCATTCACCTTGAAAATGAAAGCCTGAACCCAAGTTTTTTCAAATTGCTTAACGCCAATGACAAACCCATTGACAGCACTTTCTATAGAATAAATTTCGAAAAAGGTACGTTG